>CAYHCG010000007.1:0-72930 GCA_964355135.1 Candidatus Woesearchaeota archaeon
TGTATGTCCGATATATGACATATTGCCTTAAAAGTAGGGGAAAAACGCCCAAAACATACTTTTAAAAACCCTTTTCCTTTCATTCTCTTATGAGAACACAAACTCGGAGGTTGATTCATTGTAGCAAATGAAACTTCTAGTCCTTACTATTCTCAAAAAAACCTTCTCAATCAACCAATAAGCTTCTTATACTCAACTTGCTTAAATTTATTTAATCCATTAAACACATTCAATAATAACAATCAAGAACTAGTAGTTCTTGAGGTATAAACATGGCGGATGTAGTTTAACGGTAGAATGTCAGACTGTGGCTCTGAAGAAGTGAGTTCGATTCTCACCTTCCGCTCTCAAAAGTAAAATGATAAAAGAAATAGATACAGTAAAAGGATTCCAGGATTTTCTTCCTCCAGAATCCTTAAAGCGCATGGAAGTAAAGAAAGTCGTTGAAAAATGGTTTAAACTCTATGGCTTTCTCCCAGTAGAAACTCCCTTAATTGAATTTGATGAACTTATGCGTTCAGACGCTCTTCCAAATGAAGAAGAGGACGAAGCAGTCTCAGATAGATTTAAACTTACAGACAGGGGCGGAAGAAATCTCGGCCTAAGATATGAATTCACTTTCCAATTGTCAAGAATATTCAAGCAAAATCCAAACATAAAGCTTCCATTCAAGCGTTATCAAATAGGAGAAGTTTTCAGGGATGAACCAGTATCATCACGAAGATTCCGCCAGTTCACCCAGTGCGACATAGATATTGCAGGAGACTCTTCAATAAATGCAGATGCAGAATGTCTAGCCGCTTTCTCAGACATTCTAAAAGAACTCAAGATAGAGTTTGAAATAGAAGTCAATAATCGAAAGCTCTTGCAATCAATAATCGAGAGCGTTGAACTCAAGCAAACAAGAAACATAATGAAAGAACTGGATAAAATAGGTAAAATTTCTATAGATGAAGTAAAAGTCAACCTAAAAAAATACGCTAGTGTAAATCAAATACTAACCCTATTAAAATTATTAGAAAAAGACCTTCCTTTCTTTGAAAAAAACGCCTTTGCAGGAGTGGAAGAACTAGCGGCCCTCACTGAAAGATGCAAAAATTATGGCATTAAACTAAAATTCAATCCCTTTCTGGCCAGAGGTTTAGGATATTATACTGGCAACATTTTTGAAATAGTCTCTAAAGGAGAATTAAAAAGTTCTATAGCCGGAGGGGGAAGATATGATCGAACAGTCGGCAAGTACTCCCTAAGAGAAATTGCAGCAGTAGGAATATCATTTGGTTTAGAAAGAGTAACTGAACTAGCCAATGTAGAACCAACTTCCATCCCAAAAGTCCTTCTTATCTCAATCTCTCAGGAAATCCCAACAGTAAAACTCTCCCAGCAATTAAGAAAATCAGGCGTCTCGTGTTCAATTGAATTCGGCAAACCAAGTAAAGCGCTAGAATACGCAAACTCTCTCAAAATCCCTTACGCAGTTTTCATAGGCGAAGAAGAAGTAGGTAAAAAGAAATTCAAACTCAAAAACATGACAACCGGCAAGGAAGACCTACTCACAGAAAAACAATTAATTACTAAATTGAAATAAATGATTATTAGATAAAATTTGGCAAGGCCCCCTATATCTTGAGACTTTTCTTCTTGAAAGAAAATCTCCGCAAGCACTATCAAATTCTTCATCGGACAACCCTTGCCCACAAATGGATTCTAATAGATCTTCTTGGGCCTGATGATTACGAAAACATTCATAGCCTGGATTTCCTAGAACTCTCATGATAGTCTGACCACCATTATAGATAACTTCAAACCTATCTGTTCTCCTACTTATCGAAGGATACTCCATATTGTCCTAATGAATAAAACGGAGCAGATTATTAAATATTTATATACAAAAAAAGTTAATGCCCTAACGGGCAGTTGGATGCTTACGTACATTTAGTAATTTAATTCAAAAGTAAATTCTGAATAAATTCTTATTTTGATTGAATTAACTTCGAGCAAAATAACTATCACCTCATAAAGTTGTTAAACTTTATATACGAAGAATTATTCTTCATCATCTCTATCAATACTAAAATTGTTTTTCTCTTTACCTAATCCGCCGCTTCCTTCTAGTTCTTCCTCCATCATCGCTTCCTTGTCAAAAACTTCTTCAATTGCTTCGCTAGCGGCTTCTTCAGCAAAAATTTGTTCAACTTCTTTCTTTAATCTGGCTAGTTCATCTTTATTCTTTTCATCATAAAAAGATTTCATCCAGATCCATATTTCATCAAAATGAGTTGCCTGTTCCAAAAATACTTTGTGCTGATTGTCAAGATGCAATAAAGGCACAAATGTACCTATTTTATCCCCATTATTTCTTTCAGTCAAACTGGAAAATGCAACTCTATCAGGATTTGTTGCAAAAATGTATCTTAATTTTGAATAAACCTCTCTAATTTTCTCCTTTAGATTTATCTGTCTTCTAGGCAAAGAAATAGCCGTCTCCATTTCCTGCTGTCTTGCAGTCACTATCTTCTTAATTCTCCTATTCTCTGTAGTTATAGCCTTGCCTAAGGCAGACATCAACTCTTGTAACGTTACCTTCCTAAACCGCGGTAGAGGCGATCTAGGGACCAAATCGGGAGCCTCCTCATCAAACTCCAGCCTTTCCTGGACATACTTCTTTTCCTCTTTCTTTCCAAATAGAATATTATCGAGGCTTGGAATATACTGATTAAGTACGATCTCTGTTTTTATTCTTAACAATAGTGATGCGGCAAACAATACCTTAGAACTGACGAAAAAGTTAGCTTCTTCGAGTTCCCTAACTCTTTCCAAAAATTTCTCAGACAATACAACAAGATTGATATCCCAAGGATCTAACTGTTCAGTATTAATCAATTCATAGATAATCGCCTGCCAGCTTAATTGATCTCCAAATAACAATCCATGAATCTGCTCCTGTCCAACTTTCTGCGTTTTTTCGTTAGCTTTCTCGCTAGCATTTTCGTCAACAGTATTTTTCTGTTCAAGTCCGTCTAAAACTGAAGCAAACCCCTCTTCCATGAGTTTTCTTAAACAACAATATTTAAAACCCTTCGTATGATAGTTTAAAGGTTGTACTATTAAACGAACTCATAGGAGCACAATGACAAGGAATAACCACTCCGTAATCAAAAAAGTCATTGTTTCCATTTAGAAGTTACAACAAACCGAAAAGTTTAAATACTATTAATCCATCTAATAATATCACCTCTTTTTGCCCGGGGGAGGACGTTTAGTTCATCTATTTTAGCTTGAATTAAACCTCCTCTTCAAGGGTTTAATAAAATGAGAAAATTAATCCAGTCTAAATTCTGGCACTGATTTCTTATAAAAGAAAAACATTCTTCAAGGTTTCCAAAGAAAGTCCTTCGTTGTAAGGCATGGAAACATATCCGAATGTAAGATACACACAAAGGTATGGAGCAATATAATCCTCCCGCTACCAGTGAAAAAGTAAAATAGAGGTGACTTATATTCTAATCTTATATCTTTAAAACAATAAACCATATAAATCCCATCATTTTGATTAGAAGATGGAAGAAGGCGATGATAGATGTGAAGTATGCAACTCGATAATCCTTGAAATAACCATATTTAATGGACAGACAAGGCATTTCTGCTCTGTCACCTGCGTTAATTCATGGAAGTTAATTAAAGAGTTTATGCAATCACTAGACAATTATATTGATAGATATGGTTCAATCTCCAGAGAACAGGCATATAGCTATTTTTCCTATTTCTATCCTAATTTCAAAAAAAAGATTATTAAGGCGATTGTGAAAGAAGTATTAAAGAGAAAAAGTTATAAGCTTTATCAAGGAATGATCTACAGACCAAATCAGATTGTCAAATTGGGAAATGGTTAAGGTTGTCGAAGTCAGAAAAATATGGATTAGCATCTAAAGAACAATTATTTATATAAACCATCAATATATCCCAAAACCATGGGAAGAGAGCACGACTTAAAGAGATTAACCGATATGCTCCAAAACGAATCTCAAAGAATTTCAGACAGTAATTGGCCTAGATTTTTAGAGACTACGGCTGCGGTTCTACCAACACAGATTGCAACATTTACTAGTAGAGCACATCTTGATCATATGAGGCAAAACTACGAAGAAGGAAGAGTCAAAGGCAAACCTAAAAAAGTGGGAATAGCATATTATGATTTTGAATCTCAACACGCCCCTGCGATACTAGAAGGACATCTTCCGCTAATAAAAACAGCCTTCAACCTTCATGAAAAAATGACATTGCACTTGGTAAGCGGTCTAAAAAATCTCAGAGCACTGCCCATACCTGCAGGATTAAATGGCTGGGAAAGCAGTCGAGATAGACTTAGATGGCATTGCATAGTTGGAGAAATGCCCGCTTTCCCAAACTATGTTGCAGGAGTAGAATTGTATAAATTAAGTGACGCCCCAACAGATTCCCCTTACGAGCGGCAAAAAATGAATTTAACTGCAGTTTTTGATGAGGAAAGTTATGGCCGAGATTCTCATTGGTTTGTTGGAAAAGAATTACATTGCAGCTGCAATACTGTAGGAGATGATGAACAAGATGATAAATGGTTATTAAGAGAAGCAGTCATGCAATATAAAAAGAATTATGGAAGTGACTTTAACTACAAAGGAATTGAAAAGGCATTAGAGTTGGAATAGTGTAGTACCTAAATAAAACCTATAAACGTAGTACCTAAAGAAACATTTCCTTATTAAAATTCCCTTTGAAAACCACTAATTGTAGTGCCTAAAAGCCTTATTTAAGGTGTAAAAAGCATGATCCAGATTAAGAATTTCGTCTTGACCAAGGGCCATACATTTTCCGCAAATTTAATGTAATTTAACATTTTAAGAACCTTATTTTATTGTATTTACACTAGGAAAACAGCCTATTTAAATCTTACTTGTCAAGAAACTTTGCTAAAAAAATTCTTGTTTCTTGAGCACACTCAAGAATTGAAAATTCTTGATGTTTTACTACTTTTTATAGTAATTATTTTACAGTATTCTCAAAAGAAGTATAGTGGCATTTACCGCAGTACAACCTAGTCTTATGATCTGCCAAGAAAGTGCCGGCCCCACATCTAGGGCAATGTTTTCTCTTCCTTGTGACTTTATCCCCGTCAACCTTATAAAACTTATATTTTGTAGAAACAGGTTTGCTTTTATGAGGTTTCTTTCCTTTTCCGCCTGCTTTCGAGCTACCTTTAGCGCCTGCCATCTTAAGCTGTCCCCGCTGCCTTCTTTACTTTAGGCTTTCTTTCGGTTCTTTCTTTATCTTCTTTAGAATTATAAACAAATCCTTCAACTACAAATTCTTTCTTTCCGAAGTTGTTTTTAACATATTTTAAAGCGATATGGTCCTCGCTAACCTTAAATTTATCAGTCAAAGCTTTCATAGCACCTTCAAAACCAGGATTTTTCTCTGCTACTATGACAAACTCTACTTCCTTTCTCTTTAGTAATTCGTTCTTGAACTCTCTTATTACTTTCATTTTAAACCTTTATAGCATACTCTCCTTTTTCTTTGATATTTAACTTTTTCGCTATTTCAGACTGTTCTGGGTTTAAAATAGTGATCTTGCCCTTAAAACCTTCTCTCCCTTCTTCAGAACCGCATTTAGGGCACTTAACTCCTGAATAAATACTCTTGCAACTCTTACATGCTTTTTGCTTGGCCATCTACTTCTTGCCCCCTTTCTTTTTCTTTCCAGCTGGCTTATCTCCGCCTTCTCCTTTCTCTACTTTCTTTTTCACTCCCTCTCTCTTTTTCTTTTCCTCATCTAACCATTGTAATTTGCCTAAACCTGTCTGCCTCATAGTCAAACCAATCTTAGGAGATCCAGCTTTGTAGCTTATGGCCACAACTCTTGCAATACATTCATCCCCCTTGCTTAGGCTTCTCTTGCTTGCTTTTCCAGACAAAGTTCCTGTCTTGCTTAAAGAAACATAGTCTTCCATTGTCTGTGAAATATGAATCATTCCCTGAGCAGGACCTATTTGCATAAACGCTCCAAAGTTAGTAATTTCAGCAATATTGCCAAAAACTAGCTCCTTAAGTTCAGCTTTCCAGACTAATAATGTAAAAACAGAATTATAGTAAGCTGAACCATCTCCAGGAATAATTACTCCATCGTCAATTTCACCAACAGACATGACTGCAATTACATAACCAAATTCCTTGCTGACGCTATTGATAAAGTCTTCATTAAGTTGTTTCTCTATTGCTTCCTTCGTAGGCAAACCAAAGTGCTTTGGCTCAACTCTAACATGGTCTTCTACTTCTAAAATATAAAACATTCTTTTGCTCCTTAATCTTATTCAATAAGTATTATTTAAATCAAAAAATGCTTTAAAAACCTTCCGCTATCCTAGGTTTTTAAGATTCCCCAGAAAAATCACTAAAAAAAGAATAATTACCAACAATTATAAACACTTTGCAATATTTTTTCATAAGCCAGGGTGGCAGAGTGGTCTAACGCGTCAGTCTCGAAAACTGATTTCCTCACGGAAGCACAGGTTCAAATCCTGTCCCTGGCGTAAATTACTTTAGTAAGATCGGCAACATTCAAAAGTTTTAAAACGGTTATAAGAGTAAATTATATATGAATCTCATATTCATCTATGGAGCCCCAGCAGTTGGTAAGCTCACTGTTGCAGAAGAACTCTCAAGGCATATAAAATATCCAGTGTTTCACAACCACCTTACAGTAGATCTTGCAAAAACATTATTTGATAACTTTAATTCTGATGAATTCAGAAAATACCGTGAAAAACTAAGGTATGAATTTCTAGAAATGGCTGCAAAGAACGATATCAGCATTATATCTACATTTGTATATGCCCCTATAAAATACGATAATCTTTACATAAAAAGAGTAATGAAAATTATTAAGAAATATAATGGGAAAATTTTCTTCGTCCATCTTTCAGCAGATAATGGAGTATTGCATAAACGTGTTAGGAATGACTCAAGAAAGAGATTTCACAAAATTAAGAAGGTTAAAAAATTAAAGGAATTAATGAAAAAGCACAACAATTTCCCAAAAATCCCTTTCGTTAAAAGCCTAGAAATAAACAACACAAACATTTCTGCTAGCAAAACTGCTAAAACAATAAAAGAGTATTACAAATTATAACTCTCACATCATTAAGTCGTCACAAAAATACATCTCTAATTTTTATATTTACTCGCCCCAGAACACTGTGGCAAAGAAAGCACATTTCTGGCATTTTATAACAAGCCTTGTTTTTATAGTAATAATTATATTATTAACTATAGCTTTTCATTCCAAACCCCTTAGCATTTCTACCTTTACATTTATTCTATTAATTTTAGCAGCATTTAGATTAACTCATCTATTCGTCTATGATACAGCAATGGACTTCACAAGAGATTATTTTGATAAATCCCAAACTGGTTTTGGAAAATCAATGTCTGAATTAATCCATTGTCCTTGGTGCACCTCAACTTGGATGGCATTAATTATATTAACTTTATATTTCATAACTCCTTACTCAATGTTCTTAATATTAGTCTTAGCCCTAGCGGGCGCAAGTGTTGTAATAGAAATTGTCGCAAGGTTAATTTGGAAGAAAATTCCCAATTAAATAATTAAATTAATAAAAAGTTTAAATAAATATAAAAAATAAATAAAAATTAGAATAGTTTTTTAATATCTTATCTTTTCTTAGAGTAATTCATTATTATAGAAACGATAAACAAGATTACAAAGATTATTGCAAGCCATTTACCAATCGTTAATGAAACTCCAGAAATCAGGCCGAATCCAAGTACTGCAGCAATTAAAGCCAATACTAGAAAAAATATTGCCCAACCTAGTAATGAAAATCCTCGTTTGTTTTTCATAATATGACCAAAGCACAGACATATATATAGTTTAGCAGTTCCATTTAGACTTCATTTCTCGCTATATTTTCTTCGTTAATTCATTCCAAGTTAATAACCCAACTTTAGCGCCTTTGTGTTGTATAACGCTTTCTGCATTCAGCATGCCAATATGTGCCGCCTTTTCAATATCGTTAAACTTTATCATACCTACAACAAATCCTACTGCAAATGCGTCTCCCGCCCCCGTAGTTTCAATAACTTTTACCTTATGCGCTTTCTCAAAATAAATCTTCTCTCCATCAAAAATATTAACTCCCTGTTTACCATCAGTAATACAAACTATGGCTGGACCTAGTTTTTTTAAAGCCACAAGTAAATCTTTTCCTATTCCCACTAACTCTTCTGCCTCTTCTTTATTTAAAACTAAAATATCTACTTGCTTTAAAATTTTCTTTAATCTCTCTTTATTTTCCTTAATTTGATACAAACTAGCATTGTAAGCAATTTTAATTCCTTTCTTTGCGGCAAGTTTAACCAGTTCTTCCTGTGTTTTCAAAAACTCACCACTTGCAGAAGAAAGATACAACCATTTCGTATTAAAAACATCCCTCTTCACCTCTGAAAACTTTAACTTATCATTCACGCCTTTGTAAGTTAAGATAGTCCTGTCATGTTCTTTACTGTCTAAAATAACACTATATCCCGTATGTTCTTTTCCTCGGGCTCCAAGAAAATCAACCTCCTCTTTTTTTAATTCTTTTAATATGATCTCGCCATTTTCATCATCCCCCAACTTTCCTAAGTATCCTACTTTCAAACCCAACCTAGAAAACCCAACTGCAGTATTCGTTCCCCCACCTCCAGTTGAAAATCTCAAATCCTTCACTTTAATCTTAGCCCCAATATTATAACATATTTCCTTACCTCGTTCGTGTACATCCGTATCTAAGAAAACATCCATTACGGCACTTCCGACACTTATTATATCATATTTCATTTTCCCCTCTTTTTTAAAACTTCTAGTCCAGGAAGCTTTTCTCTTACAACATATGCGATCAAAGCCCCACCGCTGAGACTAATATAACCAAACTTCTTCTTATTAATCTTTAGTTTTTCCATTGCAGTCGTAATATGCCCCCCACCAACAACACTGAATGCTTTTGACTTTACAACTGCATTTAATAATTCCTTAGTTCCATAGCAAAACTGACTCTCCTCGCAAACCCCCATAGTGCCTTTAATAAAAATACTTTTTGCTTTTTTTATCTTTTCCTTGTACAATTCAACCGTCACCTTTCCAATATCATAACTTCCCTCTCCCGCAGGAAAATCTTCCACACGTACTTCCTTTCTCTTTCCATTTACTTTCATTGCCAGATCAACCGGAGTGAATATTTTCTTTCTACTTGCCTCTCCTCTAATTTTAGAGGAATATTCCGCATATCCTTTCAATCCCTCACTATCCTTTCCCGCATCAATCCCTTTAGCCCATAAAACTACGTGTGCTAACACTCCAGAAGTCAAGACATTATCTCTTTTCTTTAATATAATCAATTCATCTTCTGCCTTTGATCCCCCTAACAAAAATAAAGTATCCTTCATCTTAAGTTTCTCCAAACTTTCTAATTCTCTTTGCATAACTCTTCCAACTCCCGAAACCAAAATAGGAGCAAAAGAAACAATAGAAGTCTGCTCTCGGTGAGAAACAGAAAAAGCATCATTGAGGTAAATATCAAATAACGGAGCAAGTTTCTTCACCATCACATTATCTTTAGAGGGTTTCATTTCCTCTTCCAAATATCTAACATTCTCTAGCACTATAGCTTCTCCATCTTTAAGTCTAGTTATTTCCGCCAGAGCCTTTCCGCCAATAGTATCATCAACAAACTTTATCTTCACATGTTTATTCAAGAGTTTCGCATGTTGTTTTAAACTTGTAAAATCTTTATCTCCCTTCCTGCCCTGATGCGCTAGTACAACAACTCTCGCTTTCTTTTTCTGTAGCTCCCTAATTGTCTTAGCAGATTGTATAATTCTCTCCCCTAATATGATCTTTCCCTTGTCAACTTCACTGTTCAAATCACTTCTCAATAAAACTCTCTTTCCCTTAAACTCAAAATCATCCAGCGTTTTGTATTCCATCTTTCCTCTTTTATATATTAACTAAATATCCAAATCTCTTAAACCTTTTGCAGACAGGTTTTAATACGTCAAAATGCTTGCTCAAACATGATAAAATTAACTGCAGTAAGGCATGGTGAATCATTAGGAAATGTTAAGAATGTAATAGATGATAACTCTTCTCCAGAAACAGATACAAATGGCTTATCGGAAAAAGGAAAACTACAAGCCGTAGAAGTAGCTAAAAATCTCTCAGGATATAATTTTGACCTCGTAATTCTCAGCCCCTTAAAAAGAACCAAAGAAACTTTAGAACCCTATTTGAAAGATAAGAAAATTAAAGTCATATATTCCGAATTGACCCTAGAGAGAAATGCCGGTGTTTTTGCAGGTAAACCCAAAGAGGCAATAAAAGAATATTGCTTAACAAATAACATAACTAACAGGGTAAATTTCAAACCACAAAACGGAGAGTCTATTACAGAGGTTTATCAAAGAGCACAAAAATTCTTAGTTTATCTAAAAGAATACTTTCCAGGCAAGGCTATTCTCATGTGCGGACACGTTAACTTCCTAAGTTGTCTGGAATTCGTCATAAACAACAAACATCTAGATAACTTCTATTCCTATGAATCTATAAAAAACGGCGAAATTAAAGAATATATTATAGACTAGTATGTTTAAACCCTAAAACCATTTGCCAAACTTACTAACCATTTGCAGAACATCTACAACTCTATTGGAATACCCAAATTCATTATCATACCAAGCTAAAACTTTAACCAAATTCCCATCAACTTGAGTTGAAAGTGAATCAAAAACACTTGAGTGAGCATTCCCTATAACATCTGAACTCACTAGTTCTTCTTCACTATATTCCAAAATGCCAATCAATTCTTTCATTGCATATTTCTTAAAAGCCGCATTTATTGTATCCGCATCAAATTCTCCTTTGAGTTCCGCAACCAAATCCACTAAAGATCCACAAGCTACAGGAACTCGCACAGCTAATCCATTGACTCTCCCTGTTAATTCTGGCATGACTTCTGCAACTGCTTCAGCCGCTCCCGTAGATGTAGGAACAATATTCAAAGCAGCGGCTCTTCCTCTTCTTTTCTTTTTATGGAAACTATCATGAATAACCTGATCATTAGTATATGCGTGGGCAGTGGTAATCAATGCTCTCTCAATTCCAAAACTCTCGTTTAATACTTTCAATACAGGAACTAAACAGTTTGTTGTGCAGGAAGCAACTGAAATCAACTGATGTTCTTTCTTTAGTAACTTATGATTCACTCCGGGAACGATAGTAATATCAGGTTGCTTTGCAGGAGCAGTTATGATAACATGTTTTGCTCCACTAAGTAAATGTTTAGATGCATTTTCTCTATCAGTAAAAACTCCAGTAGATTCTACTACAACATCAATACCCATTGCATTCCAATTGATAGTTGTAGGATCCCTCTCACTAATCACCTTTATCTTCTTCCCGTCAACAATAAGCATATCTCCGCTAAAACTAATCTTGCCCTTATATTTTCCATAAATAGAATCGTATTTTAACAAATAAGCGGCATATTCTGCCCCATGAACATCATTAATAACAGAAACTTTCAGTTTTCTTTCCAGAGCAATTTTCAAAATTACTCTTCCAATTCTTCCAAATCCATTAATTGCTATATTCATCTTTCCTCTCTTAATTAAATTTATTACTCAAAATAAGAAACTAATTATTATAAACGTTTTGGTCTTGATAAAGAAAACATATATACAGATATCTTAACAAGATCCTCAAAAGTTTTATTTCTTATTTTTCCAAGTTCATTCAAAGCAATTTGCCTATACCTTAAAGATTCTCCTAAAACAATTTCTGGCTTTGCTATATCAAATGGAGTTTTTTGCCCTGCATCCAAACCTACACTCTTTCCAACATCTTTCTCATCACAATATCTATCTGTCCAATCATCAAAAAATTGGTAAGCAATCCCCAGATTAACTCCAAAACTTCTCAAATGCCCAATATCTTTCTTTCTTGCATGCCCAATCATCCCACCAATAGCCGCAGCCGTACCCATAAGAGAGCCTGTTTTTAATTCAAATATTTTAGCAAAGTCCTCTAGCTTTCTTGCTTTTCCCCTCTGTGAGGTGTCCAATTCTTGTCCCTGGGAAAGAAGCATCTGAGCCATATTAATTTCTTCTCTTATCTCTTCACGCAATGCATACTCCAACGGTAAAGAACTAATAGCCCTCATTATCTGAGGATTGAGATTAAAACAGGAAAGTAATGCCCTATTCAAACCGTGTTTTACATGTGTTGCCGCTTTATTTCTTCTTCTTTTAGCTCCATCCATTACATCGTCTAAAGTTAAAGTATCTGCATGTACAATTTCTACGATTGCCGCAGAAGTCAAAGCAACCCTTGCATTGGGTTTATAAGGTTTAGCCGCACCCAACAAAATTCTTGGCCTGAGTAATTGTCCAGAAGGTTCGGACAAGTATTTAGAAACATCATATATTTTATTAAAATTAAAAGGACCAGCATCGCCTTGAATTAAATTGCTATCATCTATGATACTCTCTATTCTACTACCCAATCGATAAGCTAAACATTGAGTATCCATAAAAAAGCCCGCTTTGCACCCTATAAATAGTTTTATATACAAAATTGAATTATCTCTAATATGATTCTGGCACTGGATATAGGTGGGACAAACATTCGCATAGCCCTAATTGACAAAACTAAAATAATAAATAAAATCAAAACTCCAACTCCCTTGCTAAAAAAAGATATTCTCAATAAACTACTACATCTCATCTCTCAATATAAAGATTACACAGCAATTTGCGTTTCCATTGCAGGTTTTGAAGAAAACGGAAAAGTCCATGGCGCTCTGAATATGGATTTTGACAAAGTCTCTTTAAAAACCATCTTAAAAAAGAAGTTCGCCAGTCCAATATACATTCAGAACGATGCTCGTTGCGCAGGATTAGCAGAATTACATTACGGATCAGGAAAATCTCTTAACAATTTCATTCTGCTAACTCTGGGTACGGGAATAGGCGGAGCAATAATCATCAATAAACAACTCTATCTAGGAAACGGCACAGCAGGGGAAGTAGGAAGTATGCAAATAAATGACCGTATTTTTGAACGTCTCGCTTCAGGCTCTGCTTCAGTAAATCTAGCCAATAAGAGCGGCATGAAAAATATCTCTTCTCTACAACTAGAATCGCTTGCTAAAAAAGGAGATAAGCGTGCCCTGCAAGTTTATAACACCGTTGGCCACAATCTGGGAATCGGTTTGAGTAATCTTTCCTACACCCTTGCTCCTCAAGCATTTATAATAGGCGGCGGATTCTCTCAAGTTAAGTTCATCTATCCTCAAGCATTGAAAACATTCCACAACCTCTACAAAATATCCCCAAAACCAAAGATCATAAAAGCAAAATTCGGTGATGACGCGGGATTGATTGGCGCTTCTCTCTTACCTAAAATTAGAATTTAGTTTTCTGTAGAATTAATAAGTGTTAAGAGTTCTGAATATAAATCACTGGACATATAATATCCCTTTTCAATTAGCTTATTTACTAAATCTAAACATTCCTTTTTATTTATTTTATTAGCTTGTAAATTCCAAAGTAAAATTCCTAAAACTCCAATAACTTCAATATCTAAGTTTCTAGCATAATTTCTTGCCCTTTTATCATCTGACAAGAATTTCTTAATATTTTTCTCTAAACATAAAGAAATAGCTGCTCTCTCCCCAACGTCAATGGGAAAATCTTTTACATTTTGCACAGCATTAACAACTAAAAATCCTCCAACCTCTCTTTGAATTAAAGAATTCTCAGCTTTATTCTTCTCAAATATCTCATCCAAAACTTCTTTAGGAATAAAAATACGAGAAAACATATTTTTTGCAAGTTTCAAAACATCTAACTTCGCTAGAAAAATAAGAGAACTTGCATTTGATACTATCCCTTTTTCCATTTTATTGTCTTTAAATCGAATTCTAGTTCCTCTTTATCATAATTCATAGGAACTTTCTTTTCTTTAAGTAAATTGGGAAATTCCCAAACTCCAACTTCAGAAAACTTTGCTGCCTGTCCAAACGAGAATTCTCCTTTTTTGTATTGCTCAACAGCATAATCTTTTTTCCATTCTTTTATAGCGCCAGCTAATAATTTTCTTATAACCGTAGAAGTATCTACATTTTCTACTTTAGCTATCTTCCCCAAACTAAAAACAAATTCATCAGGAAGCCTCGTTGTTATCGTCTTTGCCATTGTATTAATTGTATTACAATGTATTATTTAAATCTTTCTAGAATTTAATTCCTTCTAAACTGTTCAAGAATTGTTCAGGTCGTTTCGCTGCTGCAATTGCAGAAGCAATCAATACTCCCTTACATCCTAGCTGACGAGCAACAACAACGTCTTCCAAGCTAGAAATCCCTGCCCCACATATTGGCATTATCCCTGTTTTATTCAACATTTTAACAAAACTCTCCAAGTCCTCTCTATCATATTTAGTTATTGACTTCCCTGTAGCGATTAGATTACTATCTTCAAAAGCAATTGCATAAGGCTTATTCTTTAGTTTCATAAGCTGCCCAACCATTTCCAAAGTAGAAGCACAAACAACAGATTTCATTCCATTTTTCTTTAGTTCTCCAACACTGTTATTAATTTCACCCATACCCAGTTGATGTTCAGAATGATTTAACAAACTGCCCTTAGCCCCTCCAGACTTTATCGCATCAATAGTCAAAAATCCAGTTGCTCTCTCTTTATTGTTAACAATATCAAAATGTTGTGCAAAAATAGTCAATTTTCTATAATAATATAAATATCCTATATCTACCGCAGAAACAGCAACTATCGCCTTAGGCAAGCTCTTCTCAATCTTTTCAGCCAATTTCATAGCCTTTTCACTATGCACATAATTCTTGAAGTTTATTATTATCATGCTCTTTTTACTTTAATTAATAAACATCTAGTGTTTTAAAACCTTTCAAATACTATTTAAGATAATAATTTTCCACTGTTAGCTGGTTGGCGAGAAATAAATGGTCGAGACACCATACCTTTAGACAAAATATTAGCTGCTCCAGCCAAGCTAGAAATCTCAGGACTATCTGCCTTTACTGCTTGAGATATCTTTCCAAGATAATTTCTCGTTTCTTCTCCATCCATATAAAATGTAGGATTAGCTATTTCTGCTATAGTTAATGCGAGGCCTATCTTAGATTTCTTGTACATCGTCTTAACAGAAGAACTTAGGCGCTGATGAGTAGGCGAAGTAAGGCTGTGCCTGCCCATAACCCCATAACCATCAACTAAACCTCTATCTTGTTCAACAAAGTTAAAGGTTCTATTGTGAGTTTCATCAATGTCATAAGCAAGACCTAAAAAAGATGAATTAAATAAAGTAATGGCTCTTTCGTTACTTGAGAGATCAGGCAATCTTTCGTCAGAAGTCTCAGCGTGATCGCCTGGATTAAATCCTATTAAAAAATAAGTTATGGTTACATGAGGAGAAGTTTCCTGTTCAACATATGCCTCATCTGTTTCTATTACGGAATTTTCTAAATTATGCCCTCTCCTTCTCAGTACGTTTTCAACTAGCTCTTTCATTTCCCTAGCCTTGTCTACTTTTACCCTAGTTCCCCTAAAGTAATCAGTCCATCCATATATCATATAAAAGCTCAAAAAAGGTCGTTTAAAAAACTTACTAATTTCAAGAAATCCTAGTTCCAAGAACAATTTAAAAACACTTTTTCCCATTAAAAGCAATGAATTCACAACATCCTGTTAAAAAATTCTGGGCTTTCCTTAAGGAAGACACCTGGCAATCCTGGATAGTTTCATTAGTCCTTTTAGTTATACTAATAAGATTTATTTTCTTTCCAACTCTCTCCTTTATTACTTCCAGTCCCTTGCCTCTAGTAGTCGTAGAATCCTGCTCCATGTATCACGAATCTTATTTTGATGAATGGTGGGACAATAACTTTCCCTGGTATGAAGAAAACAATATTCAAAAAGCAGACTTTGAGGAATTTCCCTTTAAGGGCGGACTAAATAAAGGAGACATCATCTTTGTATGGGGCCGTTCAGATTACAAATTAGGAGACATTATAATCTTCCAGCCAAATATAGATGCAGCTGCGCCTCATCCGATCATCCACCGCCTTATCGACACAAATCCTTTTGCAACAAAAGGAGACCACAATTCAGGGCAACTTACTCCCTCCAATAATGGCCAGGGAATTGATGAAACCTCAATACCAGCAGGAAATATCCTAGGAAAAGCTTCTTTCAAGATCCCACTTATAGGCTGGATTAAGCTTATTTTCTTTGAACCCTTCCGCCCTGCAGAGCAAAGAGGCTTGTGCGAATAAAACCCTAAAGGCATTAAATTAAATTTTTTATATATTCTTTTACTTGTGGATGCAAAGAAGTCGTAAAATGTTTTTGTACATCCTTAGCAGATACCCAAAGCAGTTCCACAAATTGTTCCCCTGCCTTCTCTTTACCACTAGTAACTTCACAAGAATAATAAATTGAAAGAAATTCTCTTTTTTCTGGATAAGTCTTAGCAAAAACAATATCTTTCACATCCACATCTAATCCTGTCTTAAGTTTAATTGTATGTTTAAGATAAAACTCTATATCTTCCTTATATCCAGGCCTTCCTCCAGGAAAACACCAAGAAAGTTCCTTAAGGTAAGGATCTTTTTCCCTTCTACCGATCAGTATTTTCTTAGTTTTCTTATCATAAATTATGCCTAAAACATTAACCAAAAATACTCCTCTATCAAACTGATTCCAATCCATAAAAGCAAACTTATCTCTAACTATATAACTCTTCCGCCAGCTTCAGATAAACACTACTAACAAGTATTGCAAAGATATAAATATTGGACAGTGGTATAATCCCATAATGGAATTTTGTCAAAAATGCGGAGCATTGGTTGTTATGAAAGAAGACAAGGCAGTCTGTGCCAGTTGCGGTCATAAAACCGGAAAAGCTCTAAAAATTAAGAGTTCTGAGAAAATGGATAAAAAAGAAACTGTTGCAGTAATAAAATCCGGCGAAGAAACATACCCCGTAGTAGAAATGAAGTGTCCAAAATGCAAGCATAATAAATCCTATTTCTGGACTCAACAAACCCGAGCCGCAGACGAATCAGAAACCAAGTTCTACAAGTGCGTTAAATGCAACCATTCCTGGCGCGCATATAGGTAACTTTCTATAGCTCCATAAGTACAACGCTTATTACGCCTAATCCAATTCCGATTTTATTCAATAAAGTTAGGTTCTCATTAAAAATCAATACTCCGACTAAAGTTAAAACAATCAGATTGATAACTGTAAAAATACCTCCAGCTTTGGACAATAATTCATATTTTAATGAAAAGGCCCAAAATACAGTCCCTAAAAAGTAAATGAATAAACCAACTGCAAATAAAATATTCTTATTGCTTAATGACCATCTCTTAAATAAGATATCTGCAACCACTTCTAAAACGACAGCCAATCCAATTAATGTCAAGAAAATAGTCTTGCTTTCCATTATCTACCACTCTACCTTATTTCTTCCGCCACGTTTAGCCTTGTAAAGTGCTTTGTCAGCTCTTTTACTGATTCTCTCAAAATTGTCTTTTTCTTTATAGGTAGCTACTCCCAAACTAATGCTTATTTTATATTTCTTCAAATAACTGTCTTCAAAAACACTCTTCCTGAGTCTTTCAGCTATTCTCTTTCCAGTGTTTAAATGTGCGGCGGGCAACATAACAAAAAACTCTTCTCCTCCGAATCTAGCTACAATATCATACTTCCTAACTTCATGCTCCAAAACTCTTGCAACTCTCTCTAGTATTTTATCCGCCGTTAAATGTCCATATGTATCATTGCATTTCTTAAAAAAATCAATATCTACAACAATCAAACTTAACGGCTTGCCTCTTTTAGCCTTGTCCAGTTCGAGTGTAAACACATCTTTGAAGAAAATATGATTATACAATCCAGTTTTATGATCGTGAGTAGCTATATGATAAAGTTTAGTAACATTGACATTGATCTTATCAAGCATCCTCTTAAGTTCCCCGCCCAGTTCACCTTCAATCATACTTAAAATAAGAAATT
Organism: Candidatus Woesearchaeota archaeon; assembly: GCA_964355135.1. Taxonomy (GTDB): domain Archaea; phylum Nanobdellota; class Nanobdellia; order Pacearchaeales; family GW2011-AR1; genus UBA73. The sequence goes on from CAYHCG010000007.1 coordinate 18,152, forward strand.
ATGATTAATAAATCATACTATCTCAGAAATCTATTCTTTTTTAATAAATGGCCCCGACGGGACTTGAACCCGCGACACCCACGTTAAGAGCGTGGTGCTCTAAACCAGGCTGAGCTACGAGGCCATTAACCAGGTCAAATAAAGGGGATTTAAAAAGTTGCTTATTTGTGAGTTTCCCACCTATTATAAAATTGTTTAGCAGATACATAGGAAGGTAAACCTATTTCATGAGCAAGTTTTCTAGTCTCTTTTCTATAGCCATACAGTGCAACTGGTTTTACCTTTATAGGCCTATTAAAAATGACTTCATTATATTCAACAAGACGATACTTTGAAGTTGGTAGTTTTTTATAGCCATTTTTCATCCGAAACTCGTTAACCTCTTTCCAGGCAACTTCAGGAGAAGGTATCTCTTTGATCATCTTATTAAAATCTTTAAATATGAACTTTTCAAATCCAGGTATTAAAGAGTGATTATAATAAACGTGCAGATTATTTTTTATCCTATAATAATGAACTATGATATCATCAGTAGCGCTAAGTAATACTAAATCAAAGGGCAAAATACAATCAGGTTGTTCATTTGTTTGAAATATGATCCCATGAGGCCTATAAGTTTTGAGATAATTTTTATTAATAATGGTGCCAGCAAGTCGCATCTCTCTTCCAAAACTCTTGGTATTTGGTTTTATAACTCCTGTTTTTATCATGTCTTGAACAGTCTGAAAATTTACTTTTTGAGTTCCCTTCAAGGTTTTTGTAGAAAAATCTTCTTCAAGCGATTTTACATAATAAACTTCATTTAACATATGTTTAAAATGTAAAATCGATATAAAAACATAACTAAAATGATATCTTCCACTTATTTAAAAAGAGTAATTGAAAAATATAAGAATTATGCCATCATCGTAGAAGGAAAAAAAGATGTTCTAGCTCTAAAATCAGCAGGCTTTAGCAAAGTCTATCCTCTACATCAAAACTCCCTTTCAATAAGGGAAAGCATAGAAAAGATAGTCTCTCAAATCGACAAAAAAGAGACCGTAACTATCCTCACAGACCTTGACAAAAAAGGAGAACAACTCCAAAAGACAATACAACCAATTTTACAGGAACTAGGAATAACTATCGATTCCTCTTTTAGAAAACTACTCATAAAAGCAAATATCTCTCATATAGAAGGAATATTTAATTTCCTGGATAAAATAGAAGACCTATAATCACTTTCTATGCACAACAAGAATATCTTCATCAGTCCCCTTAGCCTTTCTAGCCATGTCAAATAACGCTCTTTGAATAATCATGGACTCCTTAGGATTAGTTAAACCATGATTGTGCACAAAAACACTCTTCTCATCATAGCCAATAACTGGAACAAAATGTCCCTGATAACCTCCCTCTTTATTTCCCTTAATAACATTCCAATCTAATAAGACAATGAGGAGACTATCTTTAGTAAAAAGAGATAATAAATTATTTAATGATAAAGTTGTCTCTTCTACTTTTACTCCATGCTTATTTGCTTTTTCAACTAACTTCTTGGAAACTTCTAAATCCAAATCCGCATAATTTTTGTAAAAATCCATCTTAGCATTCTCCTGATTAAAGAAAATGCTTTTAGAGAAAAAATCAGCCCCGTAACCTAAAGATGCAGCTGCAATGGCAAGTTCTATAGTAGAAACCGCCTTACCTTCCTTTATTCCGCTTCTCTCCTCTATAACTTTCAGATCAGTATCATCTCCAAAATAAGCAAGCACCATGCGCAAAGCTGCTGGTCCGCAATTAAGCTTTGTAGTCTGTTGATAAAAGGGTACAGGTAATTTCATAAAAGAACAAACGTACTGTAATTTAAAACGATTTCTATAAAGAACTTAACCAATCAAGTTTCGGATGTTTTCTATATTCTCAGCAACTTCAGTGCCTTTCTTTGTTAATTTTATTAATTTGATTCTTCCTTTCTTCTCAAACATAACTAGGCCCAATCTCTCCAAACTCTGCAGTATTTTAACCGCATGACTATAAGTGCAGTCAACTTCTTTAGCTAGAACGCTACCATATCGAACTCTAGCAATTCTCTTTAATGCAACTAACATCATTGCAGGCTTTCTGCGGAAGAATATGTCAAGATTATCATTCATTTTGTTTAGCTCCTTATTGGGTTATATATTTTGTAACCTATATATTACAGCCACTGTGTGCCTTTTAAATCTTTCGACATTTTTGTTATCTGTATTAGTAACAAAATTAAATTACTACATTACAAGTACAATCATTAGTTCGCACTACTCGCCAACCAAACCATTATACATTTCTAGATAACCCTTTGAAAATAATTCTGTGTTTCCAGCAATCATAGAAATAGCTGACTTCCCATCAACAAATGAACTTTTGAAGTAGTTTCTGTCCCTTAGCATTTTTACGCCCTCTTCTCTAGAAGTAACTATGATGATATCACCGTTCTCGATCTTCCCCTTTTTCACAATAACCCTGCCATCTACGATCTCTGCATTGTAATTGATCTCTTCTATAACAATCAAAATTTTAGGAGTATCTTTACTTAAAGGAGGGTTATGCAAATTCCCTGCTCCAATGCTATAAAGCAAATAGGAAACAAAACTTTCATCAAACTGAGCAATTGCTTCTTCATCACTTAACCCAGCAACAGGGTTCTTTACTACGCTTCCCCCTCCACCAGAACCTCCCCCCTTATTCTGAGGAAAATAAACATAAGACAATCCTCCAACAACTACAACTAACAAGACAATAAGAACACTAACCCAATATTTCTTTTTCCCCTTTTTCATATTTTTCCTAAAATATTTATTTTTATAAACCTATCTGAAAACCAAAAACTTATAAGTTCAGTTTTGCTCGCCTTCAGATGTCAACTAAAACTAAAAAACTAAAGATACTTGCAGCTTCTGATTTACACGGAGATTCAAAATTAGCTAAAAAATTAGCTGACAAGGCAGAAAAAGAAAATGTGGACCTTGTCGTTCTCTGCGGAGACATAACCGGCTGGACAGAAACTAATAATATAATCAAACCTTTCAAAGATAAAGAGAAACGTGTTTTAATTCTTCCCGGAAACTGGGACAATTTTGCAACAACAGACTTCTTAGCTTCAATATATGGAGTAAAAAACATCCATGGTTATTCAGTTACCTATGAAAACATAGGATTTTTCGGCGCAGGAGGAGCAGTTTCCTCACCAGGCCCAGGCAGAGTAACTGAAAATGAAATCATGAAAACTCTAGAAAAAGCACATTCGGGTTTAAAAGGAATCGAAAAAAAGATAATGATAACTCATATGCATCCGCAAGGATCAAAATCAGAGTTCTCAGGTTTTGCGGGTTCTGAGTCAATCACAAAAGCGATTAAAAAATTCAAGCCAGACTTCCTTTTCCACGGCCATATACACGAAGCAGGAGGCTTTGAGGAAAAAATAGGTTCAACAACCGTAATCAATGCCGGCCGCGATGGAAAAATAATCGAAATATAAATCAGATAACCAAATTCAATTAATCCCCTACATTTAAATATCCACTTTAATCTTGAAAATCCCAACATGGGAAAAGAAATTAACGACCGGCCTTATATTTTGCAAGTTTCATTAGAAATGGCGTCTGTACCTAATTCAGATGCTGAAACTGTCCAAGCCTCTGGGCATGATAGATTTTACTATGAATCGCAAAGAAAACTTGCAAAAAGAGGAGGTCTAGGTGACGTTGTGACCTCTTTAGCTATCTCGCTTCATAGTTTAGGGGCAAATGTTGGTGTCGCCTTGCCTAACTGGTCTTTGTTATTCGACAAAGAGTTAAGTGAAAGAGTTGAAAGAGCATCAGCAGAACTAGAAAGAGCAGGGATTCATCACTGGGATAATCATTTATTTCTGGTCAATGATCCCGTATTTGAAAGAGCAACAAATATTGAGGATATATATGGAAAAGATAAAAGCTTGCAAAGTTTAGTCTTTCAAAGAAAAGTCTTAAGTAAAATTCAACAAACTAATCCTGCCCTTATTCAAACGCACGATTGGTCGACAGGATTAATACCTCCCTTAGTAAATAACGAAACTAGAACATTGCACACAGTTCATAATACTCATAGTTTTTATGCTTCTCTCCAAGAACTACAACAAGCAGAATTACCTACGGGTACTGATAGATTCTATAGAGATAGTCCATCTGGAAACATGGTTGATTTTCAAATGAGTGGTATTTATGGATCTGACTATATTGCCCTTGTAAGCGAAAATTGGCTTAAAGAAATAATTCAAGGAAGAGGGATTAATGGTTCCCCCAGAAATTTTATTCAGGAAGTGAGACAAAAAGCACTGGCAGGGAGAGCTAGAGGCATATTGAACTCTCCAGATCCCTCTTACATGCCAGAAATTGACCAAGCACTAGCACTAAGATTTTCAAACAATCAAGACATGTTTGAAGTAAAACTTGAAAATAAAATAAGATTTCAATATTTTCTTGATTTGCATGTTGACTCTTCCTCAGCCTTAATTGTCTGGAATAATCGACTTGATGAACATCAAAAAGGACCGCAGCATTTGGACTCTGCTCTTCCAGAGCTATTAAAGTTGCATCCAAATTTACAGGTTGCTATTGTTGCCGATGGACCTTATGCCGAGAAGTTAAAACGAACTGTTGAAGAATTAAATGAAACACAATACCGGCGAAGAGTTGTAATACGCCCGTTTAGTGATTATTTGGAAAGATTTGGATATGGGGCAGCAGACGGATTACTAAATTGTTCTAAATATGCCCCTTGCGAAATGGTCCAGCTTAAAGGACCAAAATATGGCGTAATCCCAATAGTTAGAGGTATTGGAGGGCTAGTTGACAGCGTATTTCATCTTAATGATAATGAAGGAAATGGAATAGTCTTTAACGATTATGATTCAAATGCAATTATATGGGGAGTTTCTCAGTTCATGGAAATATTTAACAATAAACCTAAATTAAAAGAAACGCAAAGAAGAATCAAATTATATGCAGATAAAAATTTCTCAGTAGAAGCAATGGCTCGTAGATATATTAATTATTACGAACGTATCTTAGACAGAGAAGTTACTGAGTAAAAAATTTATTTATCTAACTGCACTAATTTAAAAACCATAATCCCCAATTACTGAAATGGAAAATGCGATAGAGGTAGAGCACTTAACAAAAAAATTCAAAAGCCTTACTGCCGTAGACAATATTTCTTTTAATGTTAAAAAGGGAGAAATATTCGCTTTTCTTGGCCCTAATGGAGCAGGAAAAACAACTACAATAAAAATGCTGACAACGCTGTTGCATCCCACTAGCGGAAAAATAAAAATAAACAATTTTGATATAACTCAAACTCACGAAGTAAGAAAATCTTTCGGCATTGTTTTCCAAGATCCTTCTTTAGACAATGAATTGACAGCTTATGAAAACTTGGAATTTCACGGGGTACTTTACAAAATCCCTAAAATAGAAAGAAGGAAAAAGATCGACAGTATGCTCAAATTTGTAGGCCTTTATGACAGAAAAGATAGTTTCGTAAAAACATTTTCAGGAGGAATGAAAAGGCGTTTAGAAATAGCCAGAGGTTTATTGCACCATCCCAAAATTCTCTTCCTTGATGAACCTACTTTAGGCCTAGATCCTCAAACCAGAAATCATCTCTGGAATTATATTAAAGAGTTAAATAAAAAAGAAAAAATGACAGTCTTCCTTACAACTCATCACATGGAAGAAGCAGACAATGTTGCAAACACTATTGCCATCATTGATCACGGAAAAATAATTGCTCATGGCAATTCGGCACAACTAAAAAAACAAACTAAAACAGACTCTCTGGAAAAAGCATTTATCAAATTGACAGGCAAGGAAATTAGAAAGGAAGCTGGAACAGCTAAAGATCGACTTAGAGCACAAGTGAGGGATTGGGGAAGATGAGCGCAGTATACATTCTTTGGCTCAGGCAAATGATTAGGTTCTGGCGCACGAAAGGAAGAATGATTGCTTTTCTAGGACAGCCATTACTATTTCTATTTGCTTTAGGTTTTGGACTAGGTCCAGTCTATAGTCAGGCAGGTGGTGGAAACTATATTGATTTTCTCGTTCCGGGCGTAATAGGAATGACCATTATGTTTATGGGATCATTTTCAGGATTCGATGTAATCTGGGAAAGGCAAGTAGGTTTTCTTAAAGAAACACTAGTCGCGCCAGTAAGAAGATCTAGCATTATGCTAGGAAGAACTTTAGGCGGAGCAACTGTTGCAGTTGCTCAAGGAATAGTCATTTTACTGATAAGTATATTGTTAGGCTTTAACTTTGACTTCGCTCTTTTCCCTCTCGCTTTGCTCTTCATGATCTTAATAGGATTGTTCTTCACTTCTCTAGGAGTAGCCATAGCTTCAAAACTTGAAGATATGCAGTCCTTCCCAATTATATTCAACTTCCTAATAATGCCCCTATTTTTCCTCTCAGGAGCATTATTTTCATTAGACAATATTCCTAGGTTCCTTAAAATAATAGCTCAGTTTAATCCTCTGACATATGGAATTGACGGCATTAGAGGCGCTCTCACAGGTGCAAATCATTTTCCATTAGTCCTTGACTTTTCAGTGATGTTTGTCCTTACTGCCCTCCTCCTTATTTTAGGCAGTTACCTTTTCTCTAAAGTAGAAGCGTAATCAAATCCAAATATCTATATAATTTAAAAACTCCATTATATTAGGCAAAAAATGACAGTTGGAGACTTTATACCTTTAACAGATTATAAGCAAACGGTAGAAAAGGAAGTAAAAAGAAAACCTTCCATAGCAGAGCTTACAACAGTGGAATCTCCTGGCAAGCCAACTTCAGCAGATCAACTAGAAAGCAAAAAGGAAAAACCTAAGAAAAGAGCAAAAAAAATAGTAAGCGCAGAACCTGCAAAAATAGAATACAAAAAAAATTCTGTGTTAATAATAACTGAAAAACCACAGGCAGCGGAAAAAATTGCATCTTCATTTGGAAAGGCATCAAAACATACTGATGGAGGAGTTTCTTATTTCGAACTAGAAAAAGATGGTAAAACTATTCGAGTCGCTTCAGCAGTAGGTCATTTATTTGGTCTTGATTATAAAGAAGGACAAAAAGGTTGGCCCATCTTTGAAATAGAATGGCGTCCCTCTTACGAGAAAAAGTCTTCAGCCTTCACAAAGAAATATTACACTCTTCTAAAAAAACTTTCTAGAGAAGCAGGAGAAATAGTAATTGCAACAGACTTCGATATTGAAGGGGAAGTAATAGGATGGAACGTACTTCGTTTTATCTGTAACAGAACGACTGCAAAAAGAATGAAATATTCCACGTTAACAAAAGATGAATTGCAAAGATCTTATGCAGAACTTATGCCTGAACTTGCCTGGGGTAACGCATATGCAGGAGAAACTCGCCACATTCTAGACTGGCTTTACGGTATAAACCTCTCCAGGGCATTAATGTCCGCGATAAAGACAACCGGCTCATTCAAAATACTCTCCATAGGCCGTGTTCAGGGCCCTGCATTAAAAATAATAGTTGACAGAGAAAAAGAAATCTCATCCTTCAAGCCAGAACCGTACTGGCAGGTCATGGCTCTAGTAGACAATTTCGAGTTCAAGCATCCAAAAGATATTTTCGATCAGAAGGAACTAGAAAAATTCAAAAACATTAAAGAGGGAGTAGCCCAAACAAAAGAAGAGAAAGAATCAATCGAACCCCCACATCCTTTTGATCTAACAACTTTGCAAAGAGAAGCATATAATTTACACAAAATAAGCCCTTCACAAACACTAGCAACTGCGCAGAAATTATACTTGCAAGGTTTAATATCCTATCCAAGAACTTCATCCCAGAAAATCCCAGTTTCAATAGAACCAAAAAAGATCCTTAAGTCTTTAGCAGCACACTTCCCGCAAGCAAAAGAAGTTTCAAGAGATAAACCAATAGAAGGAAAGAAATCTGACCCTGCACACCCTTCAATCTATCCCACAGGAGAATTTGCAGAATTAGCAGACTATGAAAAGAAAATTTATGAACTTGTCGTAAAAAGATTCATCTCCGTTTTCTCTAAAGACGCTATAGTCATGAACAAAAAAGTCATTATAAAAGCAAAAAATGATCCAAGCATTGACTTCAGGGCTTCCGGATTAAAGATTCTGGAAAAAGGTTGGACAAAAGTTTATCCTTCTTACTTAGAAGATGCTCAAGTTCCAACCTTGAATGGTCCTGTAAAGATTGACAGTATAAAATTTGTAGAGAAAATCACTCAACCTCCAAAAAGATACTCCCCTGCTTCATTAATAACCCTCTTAGAAAAGAAAGATCTAGGTACAAAGGCAACACGATCTTCAATAGTCGATACATTATTTGACAGGGGCTACCTCGATGGCAAAAGCATCCAAGCAACCCCGCTAGGAATGAAACTCATAGAATCTCTAGAGAAATACTCTCCAATTATAATTGATGAAAATCTTACAAGACAAATAGAAATAGAAATGGACTCTATGCAAGATGGGACAAAGGATCTTGACAAGAAAGAAGCTCTAATAATTGAAAAGGCAAGAAAAATAATTACAGACATCTCAAAAGAATTCAAGACTAAAGAGCGTCAAATAGGAGAAGAGATTCTTAAGGGCATCCAGGTTCAAAGAGAAATCCAAAATCAGAATAATCTATTAAATACTTGTCCGGCATGCGGAAAAGGTAACCTACGTTTGATCTATTCAGGAAAGACAAGAAGATACTTTGTTGCCTGCAATGCTTATCCTGAATGCAAGCAAACCTATTCTCTCCCTCCAAATGCATTAATAAAAAGATCTGAAAAAGACTGTGAAATCTGCAAATTCCCTAAACTATTATCGATAAAGAAAGGCAAACGTCCTTGGGAATTTTGTTTTAATAAAGACTGTGTTTCCAATAAAGCACGTTTAGAAGAGTGGAAACAAAAACTAGCTAGCCAGCAAGCTCCAGAAAACACTCAGGCAAGTCAAGAATAAAAAGAAGATAAAGTATCGCTAAACGCTTTTACAAAACCTAAAACTTCTTCATGAGAAGTGTGCCTCCAAAAGCTTCTATGTCGGGCAATATACACAAAGGCCCCGCCAAGATTGTCCCCATGCCCTTGAACTTTTTGAACAAGAACATCAACTTTTCCTCCATTTCTTAAAGATATAGCCTTATAGGAGTGATTAGAATCTCTCCAGTCTCGCAGAAGACCTTTGGTAGAACTCCCGCCAATCAAACCTTTAGTAATATCTTTTAATTTTTTTCCCTTTACTTCTTCTGAAGCAATACCGATAAAATCTTCAATATTTTGTGAAGCATTTGAGACTATCCTTCGGGAATCTATATATAATAAAGAAAAATGTCCCTTTAGTTTTCCAGTTGACTCTAAATAACTGAGAAGATGTTTATAACTCCCATGTTCCAAGTTCCTTAAAACCTCTCTAAGAGAATCTCTTTCCGTACGAAGTTCTCCATATTCTCTTATTAGCTTGGCCTCTAGGTCTGGACAATTAAAATCTGAAGGTTTTTCTCCCCTACCCATTCTATGCAAGACCAAATCAACCACTGCTCTCTGTCTTTCGCTTGCTAACTTAGCATTAGCTTCCTCTAAAAGAGAAAATCTTCCTTCTAAATCTGCAACATTAGTTTCGTACAATGCTTGTTTTTCTGACAATGCCCTATTCTCTACAGATAAGTGTTTAATAGAGTCTGCCGCTTGTGAAATTCTTTCCTCATAAATCTTAGATTTTCCTCTTTCTTTAAAGAGCTCTTCTTCCGCTCTCTCTAATTCTCCCAGTAAAGTATTATTACCTTGTATTAATTCAGAAATTCGAGCGCCATAGATAGTTTCAGCATCTTTATAATTTTGAGTCCCTTTAATCTCTTCAGAAGTCAAAGAGCCAATTATTTTAGCCCTGTCCCTAGAAGCATACCATCTAAATGGTTTGCCAAGCAAATTCTTGATCCCCATAAAATTCGCAGCAATATTGTCTTATTAACCTTTATTATATTCTAAAATAACTATAGAAATCTACTTGCCTTTTCTATTCCATGCCCTTCCGCTAGGCCTGACTTTCTGGTTAGGGCTCTTGCTTCTTAATCCTCTTGATTTCTTACCTGCAGAAGTTAACCCTCTCTCGGTTCGTTTTCTGTTTCCAGGTTGCGTTATCCACTTCATGGTTCTGTCGCTCTTTATTTCAGGCTTGGAAGGATCTACCATAATAACTTCAAAATAATAATATTTACCATCTTTTCCAATATTATAAGAATTCAAAACTTCTAGATTTCTATGTTTCTTTGCAGCCCTTATTTCAGCAACCCACTGATAGCTCATTTTCAAAGTCAATCTATTGGTCTGCTTTCTTGACTTTCTTCCTTTAACACCTAATCTTGTTCTCTTTCTTCCGCCCCTCATCAGTCTAACTCTATAGACAACAAATCCTTTCTTAGCCTTATATCCTAATGCTCTAGCTCGATCTAATCTTAAAGGTTTTTCTACTTTAGTAACAGCGTTAGAAGCTCTCCATTCTATACTTCTTTGTCGGGCAGTAGCCTCATCAGGCTTCTTCCATGCTTCTCTTAGATGATGATACATTCCTTGTGCCATTTTCTTATTCAGATAAAAATGCTTTTTAAATCTTCCCAAAACCGATATTTTACCTAAATTAGCATAATAGTTAAATATAACTCCTATTTGATATAATAATGCCTGCCAATTATAACGAAGAAGAAATAAAAAGAAGTTTGCAAACAGGTCAAAAAAATCTAAGAATGTTATGTAGTGGAGAGCTCCATAGAAATCCAAACTATCAAGGGAAGTATGTTGCTTTCCAGGATTCAACTCCTATTGCTTTTGATAGTCGTGAAGACTGGTATAAAAAATTAAAAAAAATGTCTCCCAAAGAAGTAAGACATTTCAGTACACCTCATTATATTCCAAGGCCTGAAGAAGTACGTCCCATCCACATGGGAATATAAAAATCTCTGCCCTCAACCTTTTTATACTACTCTTTTTTCTAACTTAAATGACAAAGAAAACATTTTACATCACCACCGCTATTGATTATGTGAATGCCCCCGCGCATGCAGGACATGCATTTGAGAAAACTTTAGCGGATGCTTTAGCTCGATGGCATAGATTACAAGGAGAAAAAGTGTGGTTCTTGACAGGAACGGATGAAAACGCGCAGAAAAATGTTCAAGCTGCAAAAGAGAAAGGAATTCCCACTAAAGAGTTTGTTGATCAAAATTCAAAAATGTTTATAGAACTATGTGAAAAACTAAACATAAGCCAAAGTAGATTCATCAGAACAACTGAAAAAGAGCATATGAAAAAATCTCAGGAGATTTTTAAGAAAGCCTATGAGAATGGAGATATTTACAAAGGAAAATACGAAGGATATTACTGCATAGGTTGTGAAGGATTCAAAACAGAAAGAGATTTGGTAGATGGTAAATGCCCTGAACATAATAAAGTTCCAGAATGGATGTCAGAAAGTGCATATTTCTTCAAGCTTTCTAAATACAAAAATAAAATAATTGATTTTGCACAAGAATATATTGTTCCAGAAAAAAGAAAGAATGAGATAATTTCTCGTCTAAAAAGTGAAGAACTTAAAGATCTCTCAGTCACCAGGACAAATATAGAATGGGGAATTCCTTGCCCTATTGATAAAGGTCATAAAATTTATGTCTGGATGGACGCTTTAATTAACTATATATCTGGAGCAGAAGGCTTCTGGCCTGCAGATGTTCATGTAATAGGAAAAGGCATTAACTGGTTTCATTCAGTGATCTGGCCAGGAATATTATTTTCAATTAATGAAAGTATGCCAAAAAAACTCCTTGTCCATGGATACCTCAATTTTGGAGGTTCTAAAATAAGTAAATCTCTAGGGAATGTAATAGATCCAATAAAATTAGTAGAAACATATGGTTCAGATTCTGTTAGATACTCTCTCCTACGTTGCTCTGTCTTTGAAGACTCAGACTACTCTGAAGAAATTCTAATAGAAAGACATAATAGTGAACTAGCAAACAAACTAGGAAACTTGATCAGCAGAGTTTCTACTTTAATAGAAAAATATGGTCTGGAAAAAACAAAAATAAAAGAGCTAAATTCTGCACCTCTTCAAAAATCAGTAGAAAAACACTTCCAAAACTATGAAGTAGATAAAGCGCTAAATGAAATCTTCGGCTTTATCGATCAATGCAATGAATTCATCCAAGATAAAAAGCCTTGGGAAACTAAAGATACTAAAGTCCTCTATGAACTAGCAAATGCAATTAAAGACTTTACAATCCTACTCTATCCATTTATCCCAGAAACAGCAGAAAAGATTGCAAAAACATTTAATTTTGAAATTTCCCTTAAATCCCTAGACACTCCATTAAAAGTATCAAAAATAACCAAATCAGAAATTCTCTTCAAGAAGATTGAATAATTCTAAAAAAGACAGTTACCAGAAAATAAGCCAAATTCCCATTGCCAAGGCAAGTAGCAAAGTATACAAAGCAAACCATCTCAAATTCTTCCTGCTACCCAGAGCATATCCAAATAGGAGATGAATAGTTATTAACCCTACGACAAAAGAGACAATAGTAGGCAAAAGCATACTTGTTGGAATATTCTGGTTTCCTAGCTCCAAAATATTAGCCCCAATTATTGCAGGAATAGACATCAAAAATGAAAATCGTATGGCATCTTTTTCTTTTAGTCCAGCAAGTAATCCTGAGGAAATCGTCATGCCGCTCCTCGATATGCTTGGAACTAAAGCAAGAACTTGCGCGCATCCTATAAATAAGGATTCTTTAACTCCAAACTTTCCTTTCTTCTTTTTCAGCTCTAGCGAACCAATCAATAAAACTATTCCAGTTATTGCAAATCCAACTGCCGCAAGCGGCAAACTATAATACGTTTCCTCAAAGAGTTTTCTTAAAGCAAAGCCAACGAGTGCAACAGGAATAGTAGCAATAATAATAAGTATTCCTAGTCTTCCTTTTTCACTCTTCCACTTACCAGTCAATAAATCTCTTAAGATATCTATAATATCCTGCCCAAAATAAACAAAAACGGCCATGAGCGTACCAAAATGTAATGCAATATCAAATTCTATTCCCGCCTCTGTAAAACCTAGAAGATAATGCGCCAGCACTAAGTGTCCTGAACTAGAAATAGGCAGCCACTCTGTAGCTCCCTGTATAAATGCCAATATCAATGAAGCAATAAACTCGCTTACCATGCAGATACACTCCAAACACCATTAATAAATTTAATTACAGCTTATGCACCATTTCATTACAGAATTCACAGTTCTTCTCAATCGGACAGGCCTTGAAACCCTCTGAGTAGGACTTTTTTATCTCCATTGCCGTTTCTATTAACTCTTTTTCCACGTTGTAAATATTAAATGAAACTCTTTTGTTGATGACTTCAACAGCATTTCCTTCATCATCTATCTCAAACTCAATCGGCTTTTCCTGCTTGAGCATGTCTAAAATAACTCTCCTAACCTTTCCCATACTCGATGCAGCTAAAGCATAATAACCGAGTTGCCAATCTCTTTCTTTGCCGTAAATCGGGGTCTTCCCCGTTTTATAATCAACTATCTGTAGTCCATCTTCAGAAAAATCTATCCGGTCTGCAAAACCTATAAAATTCATTCCTTCCTTCTTCATCCTCAGGCACTGCTCAGTTAATGACTTCTCATTATATCTGCTCTTATTTCTTTCAAAGAAGACTTTTATCAAAAGAGTCGCTTCCTCTAAATTGATATTGCTCCACGTTTCATCTGCAAAGAATTCTTTAGCTAAATTCAAAAAGTCCTTGATATCCCTAAAACACCTCTTTACTCCCTCTTCTAAAACCAAATGAATGAAGGAACCCAGTTGTAGTGCTTCCCAGGAAAAATTCTTTTTCTCTGGCATATTGAATAAATACTTGTACTCAAACATTTTTTGGCATTCCAGAAAAGTAAGCAAAGCAGAAGGAGAAAATGGCTTCCCCAAACCAACATTTTCCCTTACTGTAGAAAATGTTGTCAGTTTAGGGACTTCGCTAGAATTGTATTTCTTATCTTTATCTTCAACGAATTCTATATCTTCATTTTCTTTATGATGAATTTCATCTAAAAATCTAGAAGGCAAGTAATGCTTTGATGCATATTCTTTTGCATAAGTTATTATTAATTTGTCTTTGGCCCTTGTAAAAGCAACATAACAGAGTCTTCTCTCTTCCATGAGTTGACTCTTTACTTGATAATCTTGATAATTTTCTCTCTTCATATCTTCAAATTCGCTAGAAAGCTCTAATGGCACTAAAGTATTCTCACTTATTCGTAATAGTGGAAATCTTTTCTCTGCCATATTTGTCAAAATTATCAACTTAAATTCTAAACCCTTAGTTGCGTGTGTTGTCATTATTCTCACTCCTCGCTCTTCTACTTCTGCGCTGTCAATTTCTATACCCAACTTATCAACAATATCTAAGTAATAAAGAAAACTTTCTAGCGTAGACTCATAGAGTTGAGAATGCGATTTAGACAACTCCTTAAATTTATTCAAATTAACAATCACACCTTTATTGTTTCCATTTTCAATATCAATTAAGCCTGCAACTCGATAAACTTCCTCTATGAGTTTTTCAACACTTTCGGCCTCAAATTCCACTAGGGTCTTCACTCTCTCTTGTATTCCCCTAGTAATAGCACGCCCCTCTTCCGTAAAATTAATATCAAAGCCTCTTTCGAGTATCAATTCGTTTAAATTTCCAGAATTATCCTTTGCGAATTTCCCAAACTCACTTAGATCATTTCCCCTCAATCCGCAATCGTGAAATAAATTCCACCAACACTCTTTGTCACTCTGCTTTTTCTTAATGGAATTTAATAAAGAAATATAATCCATGGCTAGTTTTATAGAATTTTGTTTCAAGAGAGAATTCTTTCCTACAGAGGTATACTCAATGCCTTTTTCCTCTAGTATTTTCTTTATTAACCTAGACTGCTGGTGAGTTCTGAACATTACACATATTTCTTCTGGCTCAGTTCCTGCCCTAATTTCTTCCCCCACTAATTCCACAATCTTACGAGCTTCTTCCTTACCGTCAAGCATTTCATAAACTTGGATTTTCTCGCCTTCTCTACTGTGCGCATTTTCAACAAAGAAACAGTCTTCTTTGTTATGATAGTTATTAGATATGAGTTCGTGCGCTGTCCGCAGTACCCTATTGGGAGAGCGCCTTGAAAGGTCAAGGTTGAAAACATCTTCACGTTTAACCTTAAAATGTTCCTTAAAAATATCTAAGTTATCCTGCATTGCTCCCCTAAACCGATAAATAGACTGGTTTAAATCGCCAACAACGGTGATATTTCCTTTTCTTGCAAGCTCCTTAAGGAAATCCAGTTGCACCTTATTAGTGTCCTGAAACTCATCCACAATAATACAGTCAAAATTATCTGCCACATTGGAATTCTTCAAGAGTTTTATCGCTAGCAAATTGAGATCAGAGTAATCTAACGAATTCTTTCTTTCCTTAAGTTTTTCATAACCATTCCAGATCTTAACAAATTTTGATAGTTCGACTATTTTATGTAATGTGTTTATCTTTTCTGTTAAGAAAGTCTTACTTTCTTTTTTACCCTTTAGATGCAAAGTCTGCAATTCAAATTGCAAGTTTTCTAGTTCCCTTGCAATTTCTGCCTCACTCCTCCCATTAATCAATTCCTTAAGATATTTCTCGTAATCCGCTCTTTCTATGCCAAGATCCTTAGCCATACCTATAGAAGAAACGTACTTATGACAATAAGAGGGATTCAGTTTAAAACTGCTATGCAACATTATTTTAGCAGAATCAGGATCTAAAATCTTAAATTCTTTATCCAGCCCTATTGCACTGCCATACGTTCTTAGCAAATAAGCTGAAAAAGCGTGAAAAGTCTTTATTATGGGTTCCTCTCCGCTTTCAAAATCTATTTGTCTCCTAACTCTAAAAAGCAAGTTATTTGCAGCTTCATTAGAAAACGTTATACAGACTAGTCTTTCAGGCTCATAGAGGTTATTGTTAATGATATGCTTTATCTTTTCAACAATAGTATAAGTCTTTCCCGTACCTGCTCCGGCCAGGATAACACAAGGCCCAGAGGTTTTCTCAATTGCATTCATCTAGCCCCAGAGAAAAGAGAGGTTAAAAATATTTCCAGACAAAAAACAACCTCTTTTGTCCTTAAAGAGTAAAGCTTAAAAGACTATTTAGACTAAACTAGAGATGGCTAAAGGATGGATTGGAATTATAATCCTTCTAGTAATTTCAGTTATTTATAATGTATTATTAAAATACTTCCAGTTAAGTAAATGGAGCGGCACAGGTTTATATCTGGGAGTAATTTCTGGAATAGTCTCAGTTATCATAATCTATATCTTCTTCTTAAGAAAGACCCCAAAAACAAAAGAAGAACTTAAAAATTTTGAATTTAAAGGGATATTTAATCCCCTTTTCGGCATCATTCTATTTACAATTATTTCTATTATTTGGACTTTGGCTGCAATTTACCGAGATCAGCACATAGCATACCCAATAGGTGGTTGGTTAATAACTCTTTATTATTTCTTTTATTGGCATTGGGTAAGAAAGTGGCTGGGAAAAAATAAGAAATAAATTTCCCTTAGATTTTTATACTATCTTTTATCCTTTTCTCTATGAAAACAGTCGTTTTAGGCATGTCGGGCGGCGTAGACTCAAGCGTAGCAGCGCTCTTGCTAAAAAAACAAGGATACAAAGTCATAGGCGTTTTCATGAAAAATTACTCCGATACTAAAGATATCTTTACAGGAGAATGTTCTTATCTTGAAGATAAACGAGTTGCCCAAAAGATCGCAGCAATATTAAAAATTCCCTTAGTAACTATTGATTATGAGAAGCAATATAAAGGCCAGGTTATCAACCGTATGTTCCAGGATTATAAAAAGGGCCTAACTCCAAACCCAGATACCCTTTGCAATAAAATAATAAAGTTCCCCGCGCTATGGAAAGAAGCAAAAAGACTCAAAGCCGACTATATTGCAACAGGACACTATGCGATAATCAAAAAATCAAAAACAGGTTTTGAGCTCCTTCAAGGAAAAGATAAAACTAAAGATCAGTCATATTTTCTTTGTGACCTAACTCAAGAAGACCTCTCTCATACTTTATTTCCCATAGGAAAATTAACTAAAGAAAACATACGCAAAATAGCAAAGAAAAATAAATTTCCTAACTGGGATAGAAAAGGTACAAGCGGCATCTGCTTCATTGGTCGTATGGATTTTAAAAAATTCCTAAAAAAGAAAATAAGAGAGAAACCCGGCAGTGTTCTCTCTATCGAAGGAAAAATTATAGGCAAACATCCTGGATCCAGCTACTTTACCATTGGCGAAAGGATAGGAGAAAGAAAGGGTTTTGTTATAGATAAAGAATTCAAGAGTGCATTCCCAAGCAAACTATATGTTGCTCAAAAAGTAAACAATAACCTTGTTATAGTTCCGGAAAATCATCCCTCCCTTAAAACATCCCAAGTTTTAATAAAAAACCTACACCTAATAAATCCCAGAGAAAAAATTCCTAAAGTAATTCAAGCAAGAATTCGTCATCTGGGCGAGTTACATTCAGGCAAACTAAACAAAAATATTTTCAAATTCAACCGCCCTCAAGAAGCTATAGCTCCCGGTCAAATAATAGTCCTCTACTCAAAAGACAAGCTTATCGCAAGCGGCGAAATGAGACTATAATCAAGCCAAAGGATAAATTTTCTTTACGTCTTTTCCAGCGTAATCATCATCTGCAAGATAAGTGGGTATCTCTCCAGATACCTCAATTTCTGCTAAAGTCCTCCTACAAGAACCAACTGTTCTATAATGTATATACAATGAATCATGTTCTCTTGCGATCTCTAACTGCACCTGGGAAAGCAGATCTTGTATAGCTGAATCGATTAAAATATTATCAGACTCTACAATATCCAGTAAATTAATCCTGGTCCCCTCTACACCATAAAAAATCCCCAAAACGCCCCTAATTTGACTCGCTCTCTCCACATATTCTCTAATAGCCCTAGGAGAGTTTTCTCTCAATTCCTTTAAACCCTGAGTAGTCTCAGTTTCATTCCTCTTTATTTCCTCAGTAATAACCTCATCAATACCCATGCTAATCTTTAACATCGAGAATTTAAAAAGATGTATGCAGCATAAGATAACCTTTTTATATCTCCTTTCTCTTTAATGTATATGGAATTTGACAGTGTTGTAAAAAAAAGAGCGTCTGTAAGAAGTTTTACTTCAAAAAAACCCTCTTGGAAATCAATTTTAGAAGCTATTGAAGCTGCAATCCAAGGCCCTTTAGCGGGAAACCACAATTTTCTTAAATTTCTAATTGTAGAAGACAAGGAAAATATTAAGTTTATAGCAAAACAATGTGAACAAGAATGGATTTCCCAAGCTAGCATTGCAGTAATAGTTTTATCAGACGACACTCATCTTGAAGAGATATACGGAGATAGAGGACGCGTCTACTCAAGACAAGAAGCAGGAGCAGCGATCCAGACAATGCTATTAAAATTAGTCGATCTTAATCTCTCCAGTTGCTGGGTAGGTTCTTATGACGATCCTGCAATTAAAGAAAAATTCAAAATTCCAGAACAAGTTCAGATAGAAGCAATACTGCCAATAGGTTATGCTGCCTCAAAAAGTCAAAAAACAGCAAAGAAATCCATGGAATCAGTTCTATATTGGGAAAAATGGGATCAGCAAAAAAGATCCTCTCTTTTCGAAGAAGATAGAGTAGATTATGCCCCACAAGGCGAATTCTTAAATGAAAAATAAAATTTAATCCCTCGTAGGGATTAAAAATAAAGAAATATTAAAAAAAATAAATTATTAATTATCTAAATACCTCTATACCTAGATCGGACATTTCAGAAGAGGAAGAAGATTTACTTTCTTTCTCTCTCGCTCGGACTCTTCCGGTGACATAAGGTGAATTTACTCCAGTCATAATTGTAATAACTCTGACTTTGTTTGCAAATTCTTTGTTAACTCTTGCTCCGATAATAACTTGGGCATCAGGACTGATATTCTCAGTTACTAATTCTCCCACTCCTGCGAACTCTTCAAGTTTGAAGTCAGGTCCGCAAGTGATATGAATCAAAGCTCCGGTCGCTCCTCTGTAATCTACATCTAGTAAAGGTTGCGTTAATGCTTGTCTCACAGCCTCATCTACTCTAGATTGAGTGTCTGCTTCTCCAACTCCAATTACTGCAACTTCCCCGTTCTTCATAATTGACGAAACGTCTGCATAGTCTAAGTTAATCAAGGATGGCAAAGTAATAGTTTCTACTATACCTTTAATCATTGTGCTTACTAATTCGTTCGCTACGGCAAATGCTTGTTCCATTGGTAAGTTTCCTGCAATATCTACAAGTCGGTTATTGTCTATAAGGATAGCTGTATCAACAACTTCGGTTAATTCCTGTAAACCAAATTCTGCTTTTTCTTGTCTGACTTTCTCACATTCAAAAGGCATTGTAGCTACTGCAATAACAACAGCTCCGCTTTCTTTTGCAAGTTGAGCAACGACAGGCGCAGCTCCAGTTCCAGTTCCGCCTCCTAGACCCATTAATACAAACACCATATCAGCGCCGCTAGTAGCTTTCTTTAGTTCAGATAGAGATTCCTTAGCAGCTTCTCTCCCTTTTCCAGGGTGTCCACCACATCCAAGACCTCTTGTTAATTCTTTTCCAATCAAAATCTTCTCGTCAGATTTTGTTATACTAAGATGTAAAGCATCTGTATTAATTCCATATATAGTGGCTCCATTAATACCTTTGTTAAAAAGCCAAGTAACTGTATTGCATCCAGCTCCGCCAACACCAAAAACTTTAATGTTTGCTTTTCCAGCCCTCAACTCATCAAAGTTGATGCTATGAGTTTCCGCATTCTTTATCGCTTCTTTTGCGAAATCAAGTACCATTTATCTTTTTTTGTGCCTCCTTTCAGGTTTTATTTCAAAAACAAGCAACCTTCTATTTAAATATTTGACTGTACCAAAATACCATTATAAAATTATTATTTGGTGTGTTTTTACATCCAAATACCAGATATTTTTTCAGTATTTTAGCTAAAATTTCAGAATTCTTTCAACCTTTTCTTAACAATATCTAAATCTTTCTTCAAAAAATGCGCTCCTGCAGCAGGAATATGTCCTCCTCCAGACGCATGCTCTAGTCCATCAACTAATCTTTTTACAAGTATTGCCATATTTTCTTCACCGTCCTGTCTTCTTGCATGAACATGATAACTTTCTCCTTTATCCTCAATAATTAACAAAGATTTATTTCTTTCACTAACACTAAGGATAGAACTAATGACTGCTCCAACTGGAAATTTGGGTTTAAATATAAAAATATTTCTTCCATTAAAGACTTCTTTTACTTTTTGGTAATTCTCTATACCTAAATCAATCTCTTTCTGGATTTCATCTGAATATTTCCCTAACTCTCCAATATCTCCAAATTCTTCCCCTAAATTATCAAAAACTTTATTCACGCCCTTATTAAAGTACATAATAGAGTTGTATATCTTCTTCAGTAGCTGCCACATTTCCCCTTCCTGCTTAACCAGTTTATTTTCCAAGACAAGCTCATCTCCATGCTTTTCATAAACATTCTTTACCCATCTTTCATTTTTTTCATAAAGCCAATCACTAACGCTTGCAATAGCTACTAACCAATCTAAATTTTGCATATCATCCATTCTTGAAAATAAATAATAACACAGATACGCAGCGCAATATCCCTTAGCATTAAGAAATACTGTTCTATCAGAATTAAGATCTTCTGTAAATGTGTGATGATCGATGATCAATACTTCAGAAAACTTTTCAAGTTCTTTAAAGAATTCTAAATTATCGCTTCCTAGATCAGTAATAATGATTTTATTTATTTTATCCTTTTTCAAAGTTTCAATCAAATGATTATTAACTTCGTCATAATTAACAAACTTTATCAAGACAGCATTAACTACTGCATTAACAACTTTTGCACTGACAATGCCATCAATATCTTTTGAGTGCGATATCAACGCAACCCTATCCTCCTCATTCAAAGTAGAAATAAATTTCAAGAAGCGACCTTGATCTCCAACCAAAAACTCTATTTTCTCCATAAATCCTAAATCCTCTCTAGCATTTCAGCTCGAATACCATTTTGTTCACAAAGACCAATAAATTTTTCTGCATCTTCTAGAGTCCCTACTCCCGATCCAAAGTGCATAGGTATCGCAAGTGTAGGGCTAAGTAAAGAGGCAACCTCTGCAGCTTCATCAGCATCCATAACATATTTCCCAGAAACAGGAAGTAAAGCGATAAATTCATTCCCCTGTTTCCCATAACCTGTAAGCTTCTTCATTTCAGGAATATTATCGCTATCTCCAGTGTGATATACAATAACATCACCAAATTTTATCAAGTAACCCATCCATCCCTCGCGTTTAGGATGATACTCTTTTCTCATATTATAAGCAGGCACCGCTTCTATTTTTATATCTTTAAAAGAAACTTCATCACCTACTTCAATGACTTGCATATCCACACTATCAACCTTAGTTATCTTGCTCTGCGCATCTGCAGGGATTATTATGATAGTTCCTTTTCTAGAAAGCTTTTCAATATCATTTATGCTACAGTGATCATAATGACTATGTGTTATCAGTATTAAATCCACTTTTTCTATATTGTTAGAAGCATTATAAGGGTCTATCGCAATCCTCTCGCCTTCTTTGCCAGTAAATAAAAACCCTGAATGCCCCAAAAATTCAATATTGACTCCATTAATCTCCATTCTAGAACCTCAACTCTCTGATATATATCTGCTTTACAACTCTTATAAATTTAATTGTGCTGTATTTTCAATCAATGCAGCAATTTTAAACATCTTCATATCTTCTCCCTTGTTGCAGGATACCTGCAATCCAACAGGAATTCCCTTTAGAGTTCCTACCGGGACAGACATAGCGCAATTTCCTGCCAAGTTCATAGGAATAGTCAAAGCATCGGCCGCATATACTTCTTCCGGTTTCATTTCGTCCGCTTTTCCAATAGTCCATGGTAAACTAGGCACAGTAGGTAAAATTAAAAAATCAAACTTCTCAAAAGCATGTTCAAACTCTTCTGTAATGACTTCCTTTACTTCTAGTGCTTTCCTATAATAGGCCCCTTCAAATTCAGCTTTAGTAACCTCACTCCCTCCCAAGAGTCTCCTTAATACTTCCTCCCCACAATTTTCTTCAATTTTCTTCCCATATCTCCTTCCATCAATTCTCCTAGTAGTAGAAAAAAACTCACTATAGACAATAGGAAAATAAGTCTCTAAGCCTAAATCAACATGCTCAAGTTTTACCTCAGCAAAAAACCATTTGTATTTTTCTTTCAAGAGTTCTATTTTTTTATCAACAATGTCCTGTATTTTTTTGTCGACTTCCTTAAATTTGATAACTCCAACCTTTAATTTTCCAATTTCTATATTATCATTAGCAAAATCTCGACTAATGGTATCATGCTCGTCCTTCCCTTTGATAATATTAAAAACTAGTTCTGCATCTTTAACATCCCTGGCTAAAATCCCTATCTGGTCCAGACTCATTGACAAATCTATTAGTCCGTATCTTGATACTGCCCCATAACTGGGCTTCACGCCCACTAGGCCGCAATGTGAGGCAGGATTTCTTACGCTTCCACCAGTATCACTACCAAAAGCAATATCGCAAAATCCAGCCGCGACAGCAGCACCGCTTCCTGAACTAGATCCGCCAGGAATTTTCCCCTCCGCAACCGGGTTTTCCGTAGGCCCAAAAGCACTATATTCTCCAGAAACTCCGCAAGCAAATTCATCACAATTCGCTATTCCAATTACTAAACCGTCCTCTTTCTTTATTTTCTCAATTACAGTAGCATCATAAGTCCCATAATAATTCTCTAAAGATTTCGAAGCGCAGCTTATTGGCATTCCCTTTACGTTGATATTACTTTTGACTGCAAAGATATATCCGTATAACTTTCCTTTCTTTGTTTTCTTATCAATTTCTCTCGCTTCTAGAATGGCCTTATCATTTACATACAGTAAGGCATTTATCCTTTTGTTGTCTTTCTTAATCTTGTCCAGATATTTCCTAGTCTTTTCCTCAAGTTTCATTTTAATTTCCCTCCGTGGTACTCTAGTCTATAAACTTCTTCACCTTTAAAAAATATCCTTTCCGTTCCCTTAAATTGATTTACGTCTCCCTCGCTTTCATCACTATACCTAAATTCTTCCCCATCAATCAATCTAGAATGACCTTTCGGTCCTCTAAAGGGCCTTTGCCATCCTACGAAAGTCAGTGCTTCCCTAAGAAAAGTATAGATCTTTTCACTTTTTTCCTTATGAGCCACTACCAATCCATAATAGTTCATCATCCAGACAGCTTCATTATTATGCCAGACAGTTTCCTCTCCACCAAAAGGTTCCGGATCCCTTGCATGATATCTATCTCTGTACCTGTATTCTCCCTCTTCAAAAGTAAACTCTTCAAATCCATCTTCTAAAACTTTAGCTTTCTGGCCACTTGCATAAGTATTCCTCTTTGCTCTGACAATAAATTGGCTCAATTCAATTGACATAAAAACCAAATAAAAACACCCTTAATAAGCATTTCTTATCTATCAAGTTCAAGTCCGAGCTTTTCAAAAGCCAAGGCAGTCTTGTTTGCCGGCTCTAGTCCTATAATCATGATCTTCTCTTCCCTATCAAATGTTGAACTAATATCTATTTCCATTATTTCAAGCAGCTTATCAATGTCTGCGTCTGACAAACTATCTAGTTCTTGGATAAATCCATCACTAAGGCCAAGATCACCTTCTTCCATCCCAAATAACGTTATTAAAAGTTTAAAAAGACTTCTCCATTCCAAACCTAAGATTATATTACTACTTTTTACTAGAACTTTATCCCATCTCTAATCTTTTTCTTAATTTCTAATTAAGGCAAGGTACCGTTGCCCAATACTGGAGTATCCAAGCTTCCAGGAGCTGCAGTGTAATATTCTTTATCATCATATCCAAATAAATTCGCAATTATATTTGAAGGGAATTTCTTGACTGCAACATTATATTTCTGTATAGATTCAATATATCTCCCTCTTGCTGTAGTTATCCTATTCTGTGTGCCAGCTAATTCGTCAATTAACATAGTATACTGCTGATTTGCTTGTAATTCTGGGTAATCTTCAGCAGTTGCGGCAACTCTAATCAGAGAATTAATATTCTGAGTCATTTCTACTCCTGCAGTATCTTTCTCAAGTTGTGTTGTTGCTTGCGTCCATCGAGTTCTTGCAGCGATAACATCTTCAACAAACTTAGTTTCAACTCTTACCGCGCTCGAAACAGTAGAAACAATATTAGGAATCAAGTCAGCCTGTCTCTGGTATTGATTCTCTACTTCGCTCCATTTTGAATCAACATCCACTGATAGAGAAACAAACTTGTTGTAACTCACAACAGTATACAAGATGCCTAAAAGAAAAACTACAACAATGATAATGACAGTCGTTACAATGCCGGCTTTCTTGTTCATCATACTAAAAAGAGCAAACCTTATTTTAAAAGCTTATCGCCCGGCTCCTCCGCCGCCACTGCCGCCGCCTCCAAAACCCCCGCCGCCACCTCCGCCAAATCCTCCGCCGCCACTATACCCTCCTAATCCGCCGTAATGCCAATTTCCAGTTCTTCCTGTTCCCCTAAAAGCTCTAGAAATGCCATATAATATCAAGATAATGATGATAATGAAAATAATCATCAAAATTACAGATTTAGTTCTTGATGTATTTCCTCCCGCGTTTCCAGACATCACTTCATCCGCATTTTCTTCAATAACTATAGCAACTTCTTCTGTAAAAAAGATTATTCCTTCATTTACATTGCCCTCATCTCTCAAAGGAACATAATAATCATCCAGCATCCTCCCCACTTTAGAATCTGGTAACATCCCCTCTAAACCGTATCCCGTTTCCACTTCTATCCTGTTCTCGCCAGTAACATATAAAATCAGCAGCCCATTATCTTTATCTTCCTTGCCGATATCCCAAGCATCAAACAATTTCGTGCGGTATTCTTGAGGAGTATAAGGCATAGTACTAGAAACGGTAACAATGACCACTTCAGCGCTAGTATTTTCCTCTAGTTCAGCCAATAACTTCTCTAAATACTGTGACTGTTCTGAATTGAAAATGTGATCAAAGTCATTTAAGTGCAGGTCATAATGTCTTTGAAATTCCTGCCCAGACACATTAATAGCTAAAAAAACCAGCACCAAAATTAAAAATATCTTTTTATCCATGCTATTGAAAGAAGATATTTATTAATAAATATAACTGGGCTAAAAATTAAATACATAAGGTTACTAAATAATGTATGGCAAATCAAAATAAAGTTAAGAAAAAAGAAGTAAAATCTCTAGCAGGCTTCCTTAAAAAATTCTCCAAGAATGAATCTTCAGAAGACATAGTTAGAGAATTAAGAGAAGAAAGAAGAAAAAGCGACAGATATTGATATTATCTTAATTACCACTCTACTTTGTCAGCATCTTTTTTATTGTAAACAATCTCTTCCAGTTCATAGAACTCCATGCTTGTCTCAACCTGGTCTGAAAAATATCTTAATTGATAATCCTTGTCTGTCTTAGGGTCAAAGAGTTCAATAGCCATCTCCTTTGTCTTCCCATGGTCAATTAATACATACTGTGAATCAACTTCTAAGAGCAGGCCATCTACTTTCATCTTGTCACCTTTCTTGAGCTGCCCTACCGGTTTTGATCCTTTTACTTTTAGATATTTAATATCTTCAAGATCAATCTTTGTTTCTTCTTCATCACTTTCGTCATCTTCTTGTTTTACAACTTTCTTAAGAACATTTTTAGATGGAGTTTTAGGCTCTTCATCTAGATCAATAGAAATTTCCCCACCTAAGTCATCATTATCTCCCTCAACATCAAAAACCATCTTCTTTTCTTTCTTTGGCTTTGCTTTGGTCTCTTTTTTCACAGGTTTTTTGGTAACTTTTTTCTTTTCTTTCTTAACCATTTAAAAAATCAGTAAGTTGACTTTTTAAAACTTAGTATTTCATAATTCTCTTTTGTAATAATTCCAGAGTTTAAGTAGCCATATTCTCTTAATACAACAAAAGCAATTATTCCGGCCACTATTAGTGAAAATATCAAAAGTAAAGCTAAAACTCCACTACCCTCATTGTCTTTATTGTGAGGAGGTATCGCTTCTTCGCTGCATTCCTGCTCTGAGAGTGGTTTTTTAGTTGTTGTGCCACATCCATTCAAATCGGTACACTCCCTTCTCTTTATCCCATCAATACACGCTCCTTCTATGCAGTTCCAATTTTCAATACACGTAGTGTTTGGACTATAAACATCTAGTTCAGAATTATCTCCAGAATTTGTGCATCCCGGGTCAGCAGGATAGTCTACTTTCCCATCCCCGTCATTATCTCTATCATCGTTACACTGGGAAATGATGCCCGCTATTCCTCCAGGACCTCCTGTATCTCCATCGTCATCTTCTCCTCCGATATCTTCATTAGTGCATATCGATGAACATCCGTCTCCCGACGCTTTGTTTCCATCATCGCACTGTTCTCCTTCATCCACATCATCATTTCCACAATATAGTTTATTATACAAAGAGGCTATTGCGTATGCCGTCTCTTTCCGATTTATCTCAAAAGTATTAATATCTCTAGTCCAGTTTTTTAAGTTGTCATCTGAAGAAACCAGGTGATCTAAAGCTAGCTTCTCGCCACCGGCATTCAATCCGCTATCCTCTGCTGTTTCTATTAGATTACTCAAAACAGTCAAATAATCATAATCTTCTACAGAATCCCTGTACATCTCTGATCTAATAGAAGGCGTTACTTTAGAATTATAAGCTGAACATTTCCCAGTTTTACAAGGAGGGTAAAATAAAGTTGATCCTCCTGCCCCCCATCTATGGCTTATGCTCTTCCAAGGATTATCGTTTGTTATATACCCGCTCGCATTCATATATGTAAACATTAAGACGTCCCAATGATACAAGCTGGTCATATTATATTTCCAGTACTTAATTCCCCATATCCTATTATCAATTACAGGTCTATCAAGATGAATGTGTGAGTTAGAAGTCCAATAAGTTCCGAGCTCATCATCTTCTCCTTTAACAGAATTCATCTTATCATATAATGTTTCCAGAGGATTATCATTATCGGCAGAATCAATCGTATTATATGAATCTATATTTAACATATCAGTTATATTATCCTGAAAGTTTACAGTATATTGATCAAACCATACTATTACTTTAGGTTTTTCAGAGTTAATTGTTCTTAATAAACTTGTAAAATTATTATCAAATCTTATATAAGTTCCATTTCTTGAAGGAATAAATGGCTCGTCAATTGCAATATAGGCATAATCAAGCCATCCCTTCTGCTCTAGATGGGAAATTACAGAACCCCAATATAAATTATAAAATTTTGCGTATTCCTCATTATCATTATCTTGCGTAAAGAAATTATCCCCATAAAAAGAAGGAATATACAACCTGTAAAATCCGTATGAAGTGTCAGAAATAATAAATGCATTCATATGTCCATTAGTAATATATTTCTGCATTGAATTATCAAAAGAAGTAAAATCAACTGTTATAGAGTTCCCTGCCAAATCCAAGGCAGTTATTGGCAACATGGGGGCAACAGAACCATAGTAAATATACCCGCAATCTAAGCAGGCAGCATCATAATAAGGCTCTCCAGTATTTATCTTATTTTTTTCCATATAAGATAAATAGTTATTTACGACCTCATTTTTCTCTCCCGTACTTAGAGCATGGTGATAGTCTAAAGGCCTATATCCTTCAGGTTTCGCTTGATTATAGTCCAGATCAAAAATCGCTTTAAAGTTAGATTTTTGAGGCAAGGCATAATTTAATACATTCACACTTACAGAGAAGGTCTGCACATAACCGTCTCTAGTAATATTAAACTTAATAACATAATTTCCAGGCTTTGTGTTTGTAGATGTTCTAGTCGTAACCCACCATAATACATTGCCCTCTTCTGTTATTTCTTCGTTCCGAGTATAAGGATGCAAAGGATCAGTATAATATCCCATAGGAGAAAAATCACTAATGTTTTTATAAAGATGATAGGTGACGTTAGCATAATCTTCCTTATACAGTTCAATACTGATATCGTTAGATGATTGTCCGCCGTATAAAACCTCATAGTCTAAAGAAAAAGTCCGCGTTCCCGAACTGTTATATCCTAATTGAAAAGATTCTCCCTCATTTTTTAGCATGACAAATTCTGGAAGGGAATAATATGATTTTAAATCCGAAATTTTAGCTATGTTTGTGGGAAATCTTGTATCCAATGAATTTGTCTTAAAAAATCTCACTAAAGGAGAAACATATCCGACACATCCTTCGCATGGCTCGCCTGGCGAATAATAAACTTCTCTAACAAGACTAAAAGTTGCGATAATAAGAAAAACAGCGCAAATCAATATTATGTATAAAAAACCCCTGCTTTTTTCATTCACCTTTTCCATAGTAAGTTCAATATTTTAGCATTTATAATATTTAGCGTACGACAAAAAGCAGCCTTCTACCACTTTCTCTTTTCAGCAATAATAAAATCCCCTTCTTTTTGTGGAGCATTTGCAAAGAATCTCTTTCTAAAATCACTATCCGTATCATTACCTTCTCCCTCTTCCCTCATGCCTCCAAACTCTTCTTTAATCTTTTTATCTTTCAGTTTCACGCTAGCCAGTCTCTTACTGAACTTATCCAGTAGCCCTCTAGCTTCTTTGCGTACCTGTTCTTTCTTTTTCTCATCCATGAAAATATCTAAAATAATAACTATATAAAATTACCTAGAAAAGGATTAAATAACAATCTGGTCTAATTCTAATATGCCTTATACAGAAAAAGACGCTCTAATGGCAGCGAGAATGGTATTTCCTGAAGCAAAAAGTGCCCATCCGCTAAAGAAAGGATACTCTCACGAAGTGTTTGAAGTAAAAGTAAAGAATAAAGAAGTAATTGTGCGTTTTTCAAACGGCAATAAAGGAAATCATTCTCTAGAAAAACAAATAATTGTTAACAAAATGCTTCATGAAAAAGGGTTGCCTGTTCCAGAAGTAATTCTTTACGAAAAGAAAGGAAATAGAAGCAAAAATGAGTTTGTTATCATGTCCAAACTTCAAGGACATGATGTTTCTGAACTCTGGAGTAAGATGGATGAAGAAGAGAAATGCAAAGTGGCAGAATTAGTAGGAGAATTGCTTGGAAAAATACATAAGATAAAATTAAAAGAATTTGGAGGAATAACACCAGAAGGAATAGACAATAAACATGGTAGATTCAAAATGAAAAAAGTGGGCATAGAATATCCCATACATTACCATGTGGCAGATTATCTTGCTCGTGCATTTAATGATGTAGGATTACTGGCAGCACATGACTTCATAAAACCAGATTTTATTGTAAAAATTATTAAATATATAACAGAAAGAAAGCATTTAGCAAGCACTGACGAAAAACCAACACTAGTGCACGGAGATTTCGAACCCAGAAATATCATGATTAGAAAAGAAAATAACAATTGGAAAATTTCAGGCTTATTTGACTTTGAGTTTTCAGAATCACGTATAAGAGAATATGACTTCCTAAAACTAAGAAGATACGGCTACTTCGATGATCCTAAGATAAAAAGAGCTCTCTTAAAAGGATACTCTAAATATCAAAAGATAGGGAAAGATTTTGATAAGAAAGTAGAGTTTTTCCAATTCATAAGAGATATAGGTTTTGCAGTGTTTCTTCTAAAAGCAGGAAACAAAGAACTGGCAATGAAAACTCTACATAGAGTAAAAAAGGATATACACACTAGTCAATAAGTTTAATTTTGACATTCCCTTTACCTTCAGGCACATCAATTATCGCAGCCTTACCTTTCTCCGCATCTCCCGGATTCACAATAGGTACACCATAAATTTTTTTCATTCCCCTATATTCATGCATATGGCCGCATAAAACCAATCTAGGCTTGTGTTTTTTAATCGCCTCGCTAAAAAACCCAATTCCCGCACTCTTCCCGTTCATGGGATTATCTTTTCCCCCTTTGATAATATCAAAAACTCCCTGCGGCGGGTAATGAAAAACAAAAACTCTTTCTCCTTTCGTTTTCCCAATATTGCCAAATAACTTCTTTTTGCCTTTCTCTCTCCTCATTAGTCTCTTCTTGCTTGTTTTTTCATCATCTTCCTTCCACTCTTTTTTATTCATGTAAGCGTCTATATCCATATAGCCGCCAGAACCAATAAAATTAATCCCATTATACTTAGTCTTTCCATAAGTAATGTTCTCTAAATTTTTTAGCTTCTTAACAAGTCCATCATACCCTTTTTGTCTTTTCCACTTTTCAAATGGATATCGATACCAATCAGTGTTTCCAAAAACAATAATTGCTTTTTTGCCCAACTTATTTAATTCCGACAACACTTTCTTCCCGGCATTAAAATCTCTTTTTAACAAAACATTATATCTCTTCTTTCCAAAATATTCCTCTGAAGATATATTTATTCCCTTTTTAGCCAAAGCAAGTTGTTTCATAATGAAGGGCCTCCATACCTCCAAGCCCGCATAATCTCCTACTCCAACAATCAGGTCAAATTCTTCTTTCTTTATTCTCTTTTTTAGCTTTTCAGGAAAAACGCCTTGAAAATCACCAACCGCCAATATCTTCATCTTATACAAAAAATATCTAGATTAATAAAACTATTTCTTTTTTGCCTTCGTAACTTCTTTCTTAGGCAATTCTAATCTTATATGCGCTTCTTTTAATTGCTGTTCACTCACTTCAGCAGGAGAACCATCCATAGGGCACTGCGCAGCTTTGTTCTTTGGAAAAGCAATTACTTCTCTGATATCATTAGTCCCTAGCATCAATGCAACAAGTCTATCAACTCCTAAACCCATGCCACCATGAACTGGTCCGCCATATTCATAGGCTTCTAGTAAAAATCCAAATTTCTTCCATGCTTCTTCTTTAGGCATTCCAATAACCTTCATAACTCTTTCCTGTAATGCAGGATCGTTAATTCTTATGCTTCCAGATCCTAACTCGGTTCCGTTCAAGACAACATCATATAAATCAGCTTTGACTTTTCCAGGATCGCTCTCTAAAAAGTCTAAATGCTCTTTCTTCGGAGAACTAAACATATGGTGTTCGGGTTCCCAACGTTTCTCCTCTTTATTATAAGAGAATAATGGAAAATCAACTACCCAACAGAATGCGAATTCATTAGGATCGTCTTTATTCTTTCTTAAGTCAGGTTTATCTGTTCCGTAATTCTTCATCGCTTCTTCATAAGTTAAGAGTTTAAACTCGCCTAGTTCTACTCCCAAGACTTTCTTGAAAACATGTCTGTACATTCCTTCAACCATGTGCATGACATCTTTTGCTTCAACAAAACTTAATTCTAAATCTACTTGTGTATGTTCTGGCTGCCTGTCTGCTCTCAAGTCTTCATCTCGTAAGCATCTTGCTAGTTGGAAATATCTATCGAACCCAGATATCATCAAAATCTGCTTATACAACTGAGGACTCTGAGGCAGTGCATAGAAAGTTCCAGGATTCACTCTGCTTGGAACAATATAATCTCTGGCCCCTTCAGGCGTGGGCTTAACTAATAAAGGAGTTTCTATTTCAATAAAGTGATTCCCAAAATAATATTCTCTGATTGCCTGAATAACTTTCATTCTAAACATTAAATTCTTCTGCATGATAGGTCTTCGTAAATCCAGGAAGCGATATTTCATTCTTGCTTCTTCGCCTGCAACTTTTTCATCACTAATTTCAATTGGAGGTGTGGCAGACTTTCCGAAAACTTCAAATTTTTCTGCAAAAACTTCGACTTCCCCCGTAGATAATTCTTTATTCTCAGTCCCTTGTTTTCTTTCATTAACCTGTCCTTCAAACATTACGCAATATTCAGGTTTAAGTTCGTGTTTACCAATATAAACAATCTGTGTTTTTCCATATCTATCCCTAAGGTCAATGAAATTAAGCTTGCCATGTCCTCGGATAGTATCTATCCATCCGCATAATTTGACTTTCTTTCCTACATCTTTCTTAGTAAGCTCTCCGCAGGTATGTGTTCTCAACATGCTTTTCTAAAAATCAGGAGCTTTTTAATCCTTTTCATGAAAAGGATTAACCAATCTTTTTCGCTTTTCTATAGGATTTAATCCTTTCTAAAGTCAGTTCGATCCCATCTTTTAACTCCTTGTGCCAAGGTTGTGTCTCAGAATGAACCAATAACAAATCTCTTAGTTGTTCCTCTTTTATGCCTAAAGGAATATTATCTAAAATTTTCTTTATTTTTGATCTCCTATGTCTCCCTAAATCCCTTATAGAAAATTTTACCATATCGGAATAAATTCTATGCAGTGCTCTTAAACTCTCTCCACTCAGCGAGTCTTCCGCCCCATGTTTTTTCATTTCATCGTAAAACGGCTTGATATAATCAATATCCTGCACTCTCTCTAGTCCATTCGCTGCCATGCATAGTCTCTCCAGACCAAAGGCTGCAATAGAAAAACCACAACAAGTATCATTTAATCCAATAATTTCTTCGCCTTCCCATCTAGGAGTCCACGCGAATCTCTCAAGAGTGCCGATATCTAATAATCTTCCTTCATAAATAGATAAATTCACTTCATTGCGATATCCCCAACTACTATAAGCTAAAGAAATGCCTCGGCCTTGTTCTTCTTTCTTAAGATTTATTGAAAGAAAAGTGTCTCTACTTTTATCTTGAGTTAAATTCCTCTCAGGGACACCGCTCTCTAGAAAAGCAATCTTAGAAACTTGGTCTTCAACAACTTCATAATCAAAAGAATATTTCCCATTTGTTAATTCTGCTACTTTTCCTCCCCCACAATAACTTGGATAAACTTTTTCTGGCGAAAATCCCAGTTCTCCAAGGAAAGAAACTAAATCAAAAATCTGCTTCCTATGAACAGCATCGTCAGTAAATTTGTTCTTAAGTCCTATAGCTCCACTCAAATCTGCCATTTCAAAAACTCCAAGATATTTCCAGGCTTTATCGCCTTGCATAAAATCAAAATCGTTAAATCGAATGCAACTCTGCACAGCAGAGAAAATATAATCGTGATTAAAATCAACATAGCGCCCATATTGGCTAAGCCATGGATGTTCTGTAAAACTTAAATTGAAAGTACCAGGAAAACCAGCATGAATGAGCGGAGATCTTTCTATTCTCCGACATCCTTCATATTTCGGCGAGTTCTGTATCTTTTCTCTTAATTCTGTGTATTTCATCTTAAATAAAAATTAGTCTAAAAAATTTTCCAATTTACCGGCCTTTTTTAAATAAATCCTTGCCATTTTGTCATGATATCTAGCCCCAGTTGGAGAGGTCACATATTTTCCATTCCGCCAATATTTTGCTTTTTTTATATGTTCTTTTGCTAATCGCCTGTATCCTCTCACTAAACCAGGATAATCTCGGGTTTCACTGGCCTTGGCCTCTGCTTTTTCTAACTCAGGCCTTATATCATTGCTATCCCACTCACAAATATTTAATAAAGAAATCGCACTGTCAAAATAATCTTTAACATTGCTTAATCTATAAATTAAATCATCAGCCATAACTGTTGCAATTTTAGCCCTACAAATTAAATCATCGGTCATTTTAACCCCCACATCGAATCTTCCATGTAACTTGCTATTTTCCTATCGTCTTCAACACTACTTGCCCAATCTGCTAATTTTTCAAAATATTTTATTTTTTCTTTTTCACCCAATCTTTGAGCAAGAACCGCCGCAGAAGAATAATAGGAAGGGTGCTTAATTCCTTCTTTCTGACTTCTAGCTTCCTGACTTTCAGTAAAAAAATCTTGCAGTAACTTTCTCGATCTATCTTCATTAAATTCCTTGTCCGTTAGTTCTCTAATTCTCATTCCTAAACTTTCTTCGTTTGTCATTTTTCCTTATTGTAAAGAACCCCAAACAACCCTACTTATATTTATGGTGTAAAAAATATTACAACAAAAAGAAAAGCTTAAATAATCTTTAAAATTTACTTTTATATGGATTTAGAATCAAATTTAGAGAAAATAGGACTAAGTAAGCAAGAAGCAAAAGTTTACATTAGTACATTAAAGCTGGGAGTCGC
Organism: Candidatus Woesearchaeota archaeon; assembly: GCA_964355135.1. Taxonomy (GTDB): domain Archaea; phylum Nanobdellota; class Nanobdellia; order Pacearchaeales; family GW2011-AR1; genus UBA73. Next base: position 52,473 of record CAYHCG010000007.1, read on the forward strand.
AAAGGCAAGTCAGATCGCACATAAATCAAATATCAAAAGAGAGGCTTCATACTATATCCTCAAAACATTACAAGAAAAAGGCTTCGTTAGTGAAGTGATAAAATCAGGGGTGAAATATTATAGTGCAGTTCAGCCTAAAAGAATCTTAGAAATCATTGAAGAAGAAAAACAGCAGAAAGCAGAGACGATAAAAGACATTCTCCCAGAACTAGAGTCCCTGCAGAAAGTTGCATTGAGTCATCCTAAAATAGAGTTCTATGAAGGAGAAGCAGGCCTAAAAACAGCTGCTTCTATAATGACGCAAAAAGAAAATCAAACCATTTTCTGTTACGTTTCTGAAAGCATACTCCATCTAACTCCTCATTTTCATCCATTATTTAGAATGAGGAGAAAAGAAAAAAATATTAGATTGAAAGTAATTACAGAAGAAACTCCTTTTATAATAGAAAATATTAAGAGAAAAGATAAAGAAGAATTAAGAGAAACACGATTCAATGATCAAATTATACATGGCATGGACGTATCTTTTTACATTCTATCAGAAGGGATAATTATCTTAAAAGCTAACCAAAAAGAGCAATTAGGCATTTATATTAAAGATTCTGACACAGCCAAACTCCAAAAGCATATTTTTGATACAATCTGGAAAATCTCAAAACCTTAGCAAAATTGCTCTTCGTCCCTTAAATCTTCCCAACTATCATCAAATCTAACAAATTCAGTTACAGGAATTAAGCTGAGTACTGCCCCATTCTCACAACGTACCAAGACATCAATGCATTCGTTATCTGCATTGCATATTGCTTTAGTATAAGTATAACTCTCTTTCATTTCATTAATAGAGTTACCAGTAAAAGTAACTCCGCTCAGAGCCATAACTAAAGCTGAGGCTAGTATGCAAACCACTCCAATCAAGAACATCATTTTCTTTTCCATGAAAATAAACCTTTTTGGGCATTTATTAAGCTTTCTAAAGTCACAAAACCTGCGGGTTTTGTGGCTACCGAGAAAATACGAGCTATACAAACCGCTGACTAAAGCTTCAAGGATTTTAACGAGTATTAAGTATATCTCGCAGTTAACCCTTCATCAGTTTTTCTTGTTCCCTTAACCCTATAGGCAATATAGAGCACCATAACTATCACAATGAGTACACTCCATGCAACGCCCTTTGACTTGCCTAGTTTATCATAAATAATCAAAGGAGTTATTGTCATGGCTCCGCCGCCATCAGGCAGATCTTGTATCCAATAACTGCTATTAGTTTGATTATTTTCTTTTTCTTCTTCAGGTTCTATTCCAAAATTTCCTCCTCTCTCATCTATAATCAAACTTCCTTCTTCTGTAGAACTCTCCTCTTCAAGCGCAGGACTTAATTCAACATCAGACTCAGAATAAAAAGCAAGATAAACAATTAAAGATAAAGTAACAACTAATACTACAATTAAAAAAAAGATCCACTTTGAATTTCTATCCACTTTTCTCAATCACCCTTTTTATAAGTTCCATAGCTTTTCGGGCATCAAGTTTTCCCTTAAACTTTGCCATAACCATGCCCATGTAAGCATTCTCCCTCATCCCAGGTTTCTCTTTAATGAGTTTTGATATTTCTTCTTCCATATGATCATCAGATACGCGTTCAACTTTCAAAGCTTTCTCAATAGGTTCTCCAGAGGCAACACTCTCTAAAATTTTTTTCACATCTCCTTCTGTAACATTTCCATCGCGCAATTCCTCCAAAACTCTTTCCAGAACTTTCTCGCTTAAGATTTTCTTGAGTTCTTCCACGCTTTTCTTTAATTTAGTTGCAAATTCATTTCTCCATAGCACAACCATTTTTGCAATTAGATTTGCATCTTTCTCATAAACTCTGATTAATGTCTCAAATTCTTCTAAATTACCATCTAAAACTAGATTAATCAGTTCATCGCTTAATCCTTTTTTCTTTAATTCGTCTCGTAGTTCATGTCTCATTTTAGGAAGAATTTTCCTTATTTCGTTAGTTTTTTCTCTGCCAATCTTAAGTAAAGGCAAGTCCGTTTCAGGATACATTCTCGCCTTTCCAGGCATAGGTCTTAAAAATTCAGTCTTTCCGTCTGGCATGGCGTTTCTTACTTCGCCCTCTTTCTTTCCTTTTTTTAGTTCTTCCTGCTGTCTTTTAGCTTCAAGTTCAACAGTTTTAATCATGATAGCGGGATCCTGAAAACCTTTTATCTCGACTCGATCATGTCCCTTTATGCTGACGTTCACATCTTGCCTTATCGTTCCTATTCCCCTCTTAACTCGGCACGCTCTGACAATTTCCCCAATTTTGAGAGCAACTTCCTTAACTTGTTCAGGAGTTGCCATATCAGGAGCAGTTGCAATCTCAACTAAAGGTATTCCTAGTCTATCTAATCGATATACTGCTTTCTTTGCATCTTTCAGTATTATCCTTGCAGCTTCTTCTTCTAGACAGACAGTATCGATTCTCACTTCTCCAAAGCTAGTCTCCAGTCGGCCATCATGAGCAATTAAAACTGTTCTCTGAAAACCAGTAGTGTTGCTTCCGTCAATTACGGTTTTTCTCATCACTTGAGTAATAGGATAGATTTCGCAATTCAAAAGCAAAGCAACTTTCAATGTCTCATCCAGTGCACTATCATTTATTTCATACGGAGGGCACTCGTCCAGTTCAACTAAACAAGTATTATCATGATAACCTTCATAGATAAATTCCTTATCTAAAGTCGCTTCATAAGCAACAGCAGTATCTATCTCTCCTGTTTCTCCTGCCACTTTATGCAATTTCCTCTTTATCGTAAACTCAGGTTCGTCTTTTCTTAAATATCCAGGGCAATGACAAAAGAGCTTCCCCGTATCAAGCTGCTGATGAATTTCAACTCCTGCCTTCAGCCCAACTTTAACATAATCCAGAGAGCCACTATCTTCTTCATCTACCTTCTTCACAACCATTTCTTTTTTACCCTTTACAACTTTACTACCTTTCTTCTCCATACTCTAGCGAAGAAAAATAATCTTATTAAAGTTTTGCAAAAAGGCAAGCTATTTAAAGCGCCAAAATTAGTTATTTTTATGAGAAAGATAGTTCGAAGATCCCGCAGAAGAAGAAAGATAGGAAAATAACTCCAAAATGTCAAGAACCCTAGTTCTTGAGCACACTCAAGATGCCAACTATAGGGGAAAAGCATCTTGATGTTCTAGTAAAATACAAGGGATTCATCCCTGTGGAGTAAATCAGTATAAAAAGCTTGCTTATACTTTTGTAAAGTTACGCTTTGTAACTCAAAAGGTATTTGATATATAAAGTTGCATGAGCTATGAAGTAGTCTTTCGTTGACCTTTATCTATATAAAACAACAGCCGTTTTAGAGTATATGAAAACCGAAATGTGCGTATTGCCGATACAATGCAAAATGTGCAAGGGAGTTTTTGACCTTTGGTATGACTTGCAGCAGCAAGCCATCAGTGGAGAAGAGCTTCTCCTAAGCCCACAAAACGTTGGAGGTATTAGGATGGAAAATTTCTGCTGGCAATGCAGAAGACTTGCCGCAGAAAGAGCCAAGCTCTTGGAATACCAAAAATACGAGGACATAGAAAACATATATGAAGACAACAAATTTGAACTCGAATTTGAATATGATTAAATCATACTTAAATCAAAAAGAAGGTGAAAGACAAACTTAGTTAATACTAATTTTTATTTCTTTATTTTTTTATTCATATTAAACTTTCTACAGAGCTTAAATGATCTAATCAAAAATTATATAAAACAGCTATTATAGTCAAGAGAAAATGAGGCACACTATAGAAACTCTAGATATTAATGGAATTCCTTACACCATTAATACATATTATGAAAGAAGGAGAAGTGTAAGAGCATCTATAGGAAAAAATTCGATCAATATCCGAATTCCTTCTTCTCTGAGTAAAGAAGAACAATATAGACACTTAACCAAGATCAAGAATTGGATACAAAAAAGAGTGCAAAGGCACCCCGAAAGATTCAAGCCAAAACCTCAAAAAGAATACAAAGATGGAGATCTCCTTAAAATAGGGGAAGAAGATTACCTAGTTAAAATAAATTTCAAAGAGAAAAAGAGCAGTTCAGGTAAAATAAAAAATAACACTATTCATCTCACATTAAGTAACCAGTTGCCCAAAGAAAAGCAAAATGAACATATTTCCCATCTAATCGCTAGAAGTATTGCTTCAAAAAGAATCAATACGTTAAAAGAAAAGATCCACACCCTCAACAATAGGCATTTCAATCAGCGGATAAATAAAATATTCTTCAAAAATAATACTTCCAACTGGGGAAGCTGCTCAACGAAAAGAAACATTAATATCTCAACCCGACTTCTTTTCGCACCAGATAGTGTGCTAGAATACGTTTGTATTCATGAATTAGCGCATCTAATTGAACATAATCACTCGCCTAACTTCTGGGAGTTAGTAGAAAATGTAATGCCAGATTACAAAGAAAAGGTACAATGGCTTAAGAATAACGGCCATACATGTGAGTTCTAAAAAAAATAACGTCCCGGATAGGACTCGAACCTATGACCCCATGGTTTCTATGAAGGCCTGCCATGCAGACCACATACTGCTTAACAGCCACGTGCTCTGCCAAGTGCTCCCCTTCTAACGCTCTTAACGTCTCGAAAAGTCTGAGCTACCGGGACAAATTCATCTAATCCTAAGACCAGATTACGGTTAAGGATCTGGTAATGGCTATTTAAAGTTTTGGGAATTATCACATAAACCTTATATTTTTTCTCCAGATAGCTTATCTTATCTTTAAGTTTTATCGCCTTGTCGGAGCCTTTCCACATAGTACATTCTATCACAATTTTGTTACCTATAACGAAATCAGGGAAAAAGGCTCTCCCGCCTATTCTAACAAGAGGCTCATATTCATAATTTATCTTTAACTTCTCTAAGACTAATGCAACATCTCTCTCAAGAGAATTTCTAACTTTCACATTTTCATTTATTTCATGTTTGTATAGGCCGACTTTCTTAAACTTTTCAAATTGGGAAGAATAATAATTAACTGGATCAAGCTTTTTCATCTTCTTATGCCATAGTTTCATGTGTCTAGAACTTCCTTCCCAGCATAATTTCATCTGTTCTTCAAACTTTCCGCTCTTTTTTCTTAAGAAAACATTCTTTTTGCCACCCTTTATCTGTCTCCAGTTGTTTGGCAATTCCTTTATTATTTCCTTAGAAGGAAGCTTGATCCTTAAATATTTTACAAGCTTCCATAAATTCTTAGAGTTAACAAGCACCTTTTCCATATGATAAGCAGACAAGGTAGACCTGGAAATCCCGATAGATTTTTCAAGTTTTCGAATGTTTCCCGCTTTGTTAAATGCTTTAGACAACAAACTTCTCAACTTCCCTTTCTTCATTATTAGATACATTCCTAGCATAAATAATTCAAATTTATAAATATTGCTCCCATACTTAACTTAATAGACAAGTAAAAAATATAGAAAATTACTGCCAGATTTATATTTTCTAAACAACTCGGCAGTATTTTATTTACAACTCCGCAAAATGAAAAAAATCTTCAAAAACACTCAAAAAAACTTTGTTTGCATAAAAAATTTTTTATAAAAAGTTTAATAAAAGTTTTTCCGTCGAGAAAAATTTTTCAAAAAATTATCAAATTTAGAAAAAAATTATTTTTTCGTTAAGTTTATAAATAAAAAAATCTTAGACATAGTAAGTTTAAAAGAGGTGAAAACTAAAATGGCAGCAAAAAAGAAGAAAGCAACAAAGAAAAAAAGAAGATAATCTATCTAAAAAATTTTTTATTTTTATTTTTTTATTAATCATTTAATCATACCCTTCTTTTTTCTTTATCCTATTCATTCTTTGTAAGTATTGATACATATTCGCTTGTTTTGATCCTTTTATCAGGCTTACAATCGCCGTGCTGACATTCTCCACATCAAGAGTGTCTCCAATAATTCCAACTTCTGACTCGCCTATTACCAGCTTACATCCGGAAATGGTAGATAATACCCTCTTTGTTTTCCCTTCTCTTCCAATTAATCTTCCCATGACAACTTTTAGTTTTCTCCTAGTATGTTCCCTTATCCTTATTATCTTGAACATATTATCCTCTATTTTTAGTAATAAAGCAGATCTAACAGTAAATCCAAAATTTATTGCGTCGAAAACCTTACTAGCTTCATATTCATCAATAGAATTGCCTTCAACGCTCACCTTATTCCCGCTTACAGTTACCTTTACGTTCAGTTTCTTCTCTAGGAGTTTCTTGTGCTCCATGACATCTTCAATCTTCTTGACATAAAATTCTTCCATTGCTAAAGATAAAAAAAGGAGTTTTTAAAGGTCTCGAAAGTGACTTTACAGCAAAACAAGGGCAAAAGGCACCCCATCAACTTCCCCTACATTCCCTTCCCCAATAATTTCTGCGTCTATTGCAATTTTTATAGACCTTTCTCCAACAATATTGAAAGTGGCGTCCTCTCTTCTTTGCATCTGTATCACTTCTAAAGCCTTGTCTTCATCCAGTTCCTCTCCCCTGTAAAAATTATCCCTCACATCCAATTGCCTTTTACCTTCTTCAAATTTCTTCCCAACTAGTTCAGAATCGCAAACAGCTACAACGCTTCTGTATGATCTATGCACCTTAATGAATATTTTTTGTTCCATGATAAGTAAAATTTCTCTTCCTTTAAATTCTTTTAGTTCTATAGATGATATTTCACTGGACTTTTGGCTCCGCAGGCAAGGCAGTGCTTATGTTTTATTCCTTTCTCTGAGACTATTTCAGTATCTGGTTTGCCGCAAACAGGACAAATAACAAATTCTTTAGTATATTTCTCCAGTTTTTCATTCACCTTCTCAGATCCAAGCTTCGTCTTTAACACTAATCTTGAAGTATCCAGCCTTCCAAAAACAGCCAGTTCTTTCTGCAGAAACTTTGCTAAGTGATCAACAGGCCTTCTTAAGTAGGAAGCAATCTGATAAATATTAGTAATAAAAGTATTATTTCCCATTACTTGCCCACTAACCTTAGGCACTTCAAATCTCTCTGCGCTTTTCTCAACAACTTTGACTTCTTTATATGCCTTCTCGAGTAAGTGTTCATACGTGTCCATAATATCTTTTCATTAGTATCCTTTATAAAGATTCTCCAGAGCAGTCTTTGAAGCTAAACAATAATTTATAAATGTAAAAAGCCTTCAAAAAGAATGGTTAACATGAAGAATCTAGTACTAGGAATTGGCATAATAATAATCTTCGGCCTAGTGCTCTGGCAAGGTATTGAGGCTTTCTATCCCTCACCTCAATACGATGATTTCTGTCTATCTCTATCAAGAGCTTACGAGCCTGCCATCTTAAACCCAACAGTAAACTGCTCAAGAACTCAAGCTCTGATGGATCAGGAAAATCAATGCTACGCGCAAAAAGGCAACCCCGTTTACAACTATGACACGAATGGTTGCCAGTCTTCAGTAAAAGAATGCGATACCTGTAATGAGGAATTTAATACTGCACAAGACAAACACGCAAAAAAAGTATTTTACATAGCATTGATAGTTGGCCTAATTGCACTCATCGTAGGTTACTCAATATTGACAATTGAACCAGTTGGCAGCACATTAATAGGTTCAGGAATCTGGTCTTTCTTCTGGGGAACAGTAGTTAACTGGAGAAATCTCTCAAGTATCTGGAGATTCCTCCTATTACTAGTTGCATTAATCTTAATTATCTACATAGCAATAAGATTGAACACTAAAAAGAAAACAGACGAAGAAAGCAAGCAAAAAAGAGTTAAGAAAAATTAATTATCTGATTAAACCTGCTATGAACCAAATCCCTTTCATCCTAAATATCTCAATCTCGCAGGCCTTGGTTCATAAATAATTCCGTCTTCCAGCAATTTCTTTATTTCATTATTGATAATTTCAGGAGGCTCTTTGAGTTCCATAATTATTTTTTCAGTGTCCAGTCCACCGCTAGCTTCGGCTTGCTTAACCATGTCCAGGATCTTGTCTTTCAATTCTGCAATTTTATCCTTATCCATACTTTTCGGTTGCTCAAGTTCAACTTCCAGCTTCCTGATTAGTAAATACCTTGAATCCTTTTTCCTTATGAGTTCAGGAGTAAGATAAAGTTCATTATTCCAGCTCCTCAACAGCCCAACAACTAAAACAGTATCTCCCTGGTTCAATTCCTTGAGTTTTTCAATTTCATCACCAAAAAATTTCACTTTCAGTTGTCCCGTAGCATCGTCAATGGTAACAGTTCCATAATTCTTCTCTCCCTCTTGAACATACTTATCTACAATATTTGCAATGATATTAACTCGACTTACTCTTCTAGAATTTATCTCTACATGGGTTAGCTTTTCACCCTCGAAATTAGGGCTTCCTGTCATCACCTGTCCTATTTTAAACTTGTAAGCTACATTTCTCTTGAAACTGCCGCTCTGCCCGATTGCCTGATAACTTTGTCCGGCCTTCCCCTCATCTTGCCCTATGGTCTGTTCATTCATCCTACCCTAAAAAAATGAGTCTTTATATGGTTTATTGTTTCAGGCACTATGTCTCATTTAGCCATTTTTTGGTTCTTGAGAACACTCAAGATTTTTGAAATCTTGATGTTTTCTAAAACCCTTTAAATTTGAGGTATTTCCACCAAGCTCCTACATATGGCCTTTTAGGCATACCCGAATCAATAAAATCTCTTAATTCCGACTTAATGATTTTAAACTCTTCTAAGGAGGTTACATTATTTAACTTATTGATAAAGTGGTTTATTTTTCCCCAATGTTTTAATTCTGAAGCCTGGTGAGATAAGAATTTATCAAAAGTATATGGTTGCTTATTTATTACTATAAATAGCCTTAATAAGGCCTGCACTACTAAACCTTTTTTCATATTAAGGTTAATCCTGGATAATTTATCTTCTCTCTTAGTTATCCCCTCAAGATTTTTTAACTCCTTAAAAAAATGAATATATGTTTTAAATAATAAGTTATCATAATTCTTGAAAAATTCTTTTCTGAGTTTACTTTGAAACAATTTAAAGCTTTTTATAGAAGTTAAGGGTTTTGCATTTAAAATATCATGATAGAAAATACTCTCAAACTTTGGAATATTTAGATCACTGAATTTAACTTCTAAAAGTATATCCTTAACAACGTTTTCTTCAAACCCAGGATCTTCTCCTTCCTTTCTTAATCCTTTATCAAGAGATATTTTTCTAAAGTAATCAATTCTTTTTGTAAAAATCCATATGTCTACATCTGATTTTGGAAGTGAAGATCCTTTAGCCCTAGAACCAAATAAAACAACTATATCTTTATTATTAATTGCAGGGTAAACATCTTTAATCTTTTCAAAAACTCTTCTTTTTAGAACAGCGTCCATTATCTCATAAAACCATTGACTTACTTAAATCTTGCTTAAATCTACAACATTTGGAATTTTAAATAATTCCTTATCTGCAGTTATTAATGAGCTACCATTTAAATGAGCAATAGCTACGTAAATAGAATCATAAATTGTCAAGTCATATTTTTTTGCAATAATAATAGCATTCTGCAATATCTGCTCATTTACGTTTTCAATTATAAATTCTGAATTCCATAATGATTTGTTTATTTCTAATAGTGACTTTTCGTCATTTCCCTTGTATCTCAATGAATTAATTATTTCTGAGAAAATTAAATTAGGAACAACTATCTTAATTTCACCAGATACATGATTTTTCCATAATTCAATAGCTTTTTCACTATCAGTTTCATTAATGAACCACTTTACTATAACCGAAGCATCTAATACTTGCGTTTGTTTCTCCATTCTCTAATTATTTCTACACTTGTTTTTCCATTATCGAAAATCCTTTGTTTTCTTATTCGATTCATTGTTTCTGTAGCTTTTCTTAATTTTTCTTTATTTACTTCGTCTATTTTAGATAATTCATGAATTAAGGCCTTTCTAAGAATAGCACTCCAATTAATATGATCCATCCTTCTCATTTTATCTCTTAAATTTTGATCTATTCTCAAAGATATTGTAGTGTCTGTCATTGTATTACTTGTATTACTTGTATTACATGTATATATTTAAATGTTTTGAATTAGCCCACGAGATATTAGACCTTAGTATTAACTTTCTTGTATTTTGCTCAATTTCTAAAATTGCAATATCTTTATAAGTCTAAAAAATTAATAATTAATTATGGCTAAAAAGAAATTAACAAAAAGGCCGATTTTAGTTACAATATTTTGCATACTTGGTTTTATTGGTGTTCCCTCATCAATACTCTTTGCTTTACTGGGAATCTCCGCAGTAAGTCTTGCCCTCAATTTTACTCCAATGCCTGCTTGGTATTCTATATTCGGAATCGTACTAGCATTGTTGTATCTCGCATCTTTAATCTACATCTGGAAAATGAGAAAAATTGGTCTAATTACACATACTATCTTAGCAATCATTGATTTTACTGTCGGTTTTGCATTTGGATTTGCAGACATATGGGGATTACTGATTTCAATTATAGTTATAGGTTTATTATACACTCAATTTAATAAAATGAAGTAAGATCATCAGTTTGCCTTAGTTTGTCAATTCCAATAATCACAATCTCTGCACAAAACCCTTTCTTGGCCTGAAAATAAAGCCTTCTTTCTCTAAAAGTGCCAGAGTATCATCTAGTTCAACTTCAGTAAGTTTTTCCCCAATCATCGTAATAACTTCCTCCATAGGAATTAACTTTCCTAATCTTGATTCCAGTTGATTCAAAATATCTTTCACCACAAAAGCCTTGCTCCTCTTGCTGGCAGTTATTCCTGTAGTCATCCTGTCAACATCAAAAGACTTTGTTTCTTCATCATAGCCTACCTGCATAAGCGAAGTCTTCATTAATTCAATGGCGATTTTAGTATCCTGTCTTGTTACCTGATCACTCAGCCTTATCTTTGCATGAGCTTCACTCAGTCTTATTATTCCTTCTAATTGTCTTGCAGTAATTGGAATAGGCTTTATTTCATTATCTCCCTTCCCAGGCTGAGACCTTAATCTTACATAAAACTCCTTAATTTCTTCAATAGCTTCCTCAGTTAATTTAGGTTTTACTTTCTGTCTCGCATACGCAACATATTTTTTCATTAATTTAGAATCAATAACGTCTCGTATAACTTCTTGCTTGTGTTCTTCCAAGACATGTGTTGCAATTGCTTCATCTTGAGCTTTATTCGGCATATCTCTTATAACAAAAATGACATCAAATCTACTTAATAATGCAGGAGAAATATTAATTTGCTGCGGAATCGGAGTATAAGGATCAAATCTTCCCATCTTAGGGTTTCCCGCGGCAAGTATAGTTGTTTCTGCTCTTAGAGTTGCATGAATATTTGCCTTGGAGATGCTGATGGATTGTTGCTCCATTGCTTCGTGCATTGTACTTCGGTCGTGTTCATCCATTTTTTCAATTTCATCTATTGCAACTAATCCTTTATTAGATAAAACCATTGCTCCTGCTTCTAAACTCCACCCCTTAAGAAATTCATCCTTAACTACTGCCGCAGTATTGTGGACTAAAACACCATCAACCACAAAATTGTGAGAATCTTCAACTGTCAGATCATAAACATACTCGTAAGATGGAACTTTCTCTTCTACTTCAACAACTTTATCCCACAAAATATCGCTATATGCCAACTTTCTTAAGTCTGTAAGTTCAGCATCTTCAAAAGAAATCCTAGATAATATCTTCCGCAAGCCTTCTTTAGAGAGGTTTTCATGCCATTTAATTTTTCTTAAAGGGACATTGTGTTTCTCAAGAAGTTTTCTTAATCTTTTTCCAACTCCAGGCAGCACATCTATATTTGAATTAGGAGTTTTATCTCTTGAACATAATTCTTTTAACTTCCTATTTTTCTCAGGATGTCTTAATTTGATATTTTCAGAAAACTTTCTAAATTGATCATATCCTCTTATTTCCAAGATCCACTTATTATATTTGCCATTGATAAGCCCAATAGTAGGTTCTCTAACTCTAAGTCTTGCATGAATACCAAACCTCAAAAAAACAAGCTGAAGTTGTCTTGCCAAATTTTCTGAACAAGTAGTCAAATCTATGCAACTAGAACCTTTTTTTTCCCTTAAATAAACAGAGCCATCGGTGTCGTATAAACCGGCGATATATTCTGAAATCAATTCATTATTTAAATGTAGTAATATCTCAGAGAAAGATATCTTATTTGATTTAGGAGACGGAGGAATTCCCAAAGCAATTAATAGTTCCCCTAGCAGCCTAGAGTGAGCTCTTGTTGCTTCTGGCCTTTTTTCATTGCCTTCTGTAATATCATACTTTAACTCAAATTTCTCTTTCAAAATAGACCTAAAAATAGCATGCATTTTCTTATTAGAATTTGATAATCTAATACTATACGAATTTGATTTGTTTTTTATAAGGTCCCCGTCACCTGCAACGATGCCTGCCAAATACAATATATCTTTGTCCAAAAAGATCGGAAGCCTATGATTTTTTCCATTATATAAGCTAACCTCCCTTATTTTATCTTTCCATTGAACGCCAAGATTATCTGCAATCTTTTTTAGATCGTTGAGTTTTATATTGCCTCTACGATCTTCCTTTACCCAATTATGGTAAAGACTGTTTTCATAAAATTCTAACTTCTTAGCTGCTTTTCTTAAAGTTCCATATTTAACTCTTAATTTTTGAGCCAATTCTTTAACAAAAGGCTTAACTCCATGTATAACTGGATTTGATTGAATTAAATCTGCAACATATTGTTCCCTAACTTCCCCCCCAATAAGTCTTCTAGGAGTAGCAATATACCTTCCATTATGAATGTTCATGCTTTTCTCCCATTGAGGTTTTCCCTCGATAAGAGTATAAAGTTGCGTATTTCCGGTTAACTCAACTTTTTTCCCGCTTGCAAGCTTAATTTCATAAACTTTCCCAGGAGCCTCTAGTTTCCAAATAGATTTTGGATTTCTTGAATGTATTTTTAAGTCTTCAGACAAACTCTGGATCTTGATATCTTTGATATCATCTTTTTTCCAAACCCCTTCTACATACTCTTCCTTCGAGTCTAATCTTTTTTCAACAACACTTTCAATAGTTTTCATTCCTCCTGGATTTGTTAAGATCATGCTATGAGGAGCAACACATAATCCTGCCCCCGTTGCCGCTTTCCCGGAAACATATCTTCCCTTTGGAGCAATCCCTGAAACATATTTTAATAATACTGATTTTGCAACTCCCGGATCACCAACAAGCAATACATGGATATCTCCCCTTGTTGAACCCTTATCTGATTTCACCTTTTTCACTCCTCCAAATAATTGCAATAAAACCGATTTCTTGATTAAATCAAATCCATAGATACTTGGAGCAATGCTCTTACCTAGTAAATCATAAATTTTAGGATCAGCTGCAAGTTCTCTAATCTGTCTTTCATCTTCTTCAGTTATATCAAAATCTTCATAAGACTCTTCCATAGAAATAGTGTTATTTGCTTCTATTGCAATATCAAATCTTGTTGATATTCCTGTCTGTAGTGGTACAGGCACTTCTTTTAATATCCCAAATATTCTAACTCTGCTTCCGGGACTAGTTTTTCCCTCCATTTTCGGGTCAACTAAATCCTCTTTAAGGAAAACATTAATTCTTCTGGGTTGCTCTCCTCCATCCAAGGTATCAGGAGATTCCTCAATGACTAGTCTTTGAGCGTCAACCATTTCTTTAGACAATAATCTAAAATTGCCTTTCCATCCGCATGAACATCTGGAAGGATCATGGAATTTTCTATCTATCTGCAGTACAGACAGTATTGCTCCGCAATTTGGGCACTCAAATCGGGCATTAACTACTTGCGGCCTCACGTCAGACGCCTGCCTTACAATTCCTTCTGTCCATAATAGTTTATCTAAATGCTTTGCCCTTATTTTTCTTACAGATATCTGGGTGCTCTTAGGCAACTCGTCCAGTCTGATTCTTGGTTTGTCAACAAACCCCGACTCCTCCAAGGCAAGTTCTAGTAAAGCTAAAGTTTCCTCAGGAAAATCAATAACGTTATCAGCCAAAGTAGGAGAATAATTTGATAATGTAGCGAAGTTTAGCTTGACTACGTTACTTCCCTCCCTAATAAGGTGCCCTAACTCTTTTTTATAGGAATCAAAAAAGCTCTTCGCTTCTAAAATAAGTTCTTCGTTCTTTAATTTCTTCCCCTTTTTTACACCCGTTTCTTCCATAGAAAAGCTACAGTAATCCCGTTTATAATATTATTTGTAGATTAGTGACTACTCTAAAGCGAACCTTAGGATTGCTCCGACGCCTTTTGTCAAGTTAAAAAATTGCTCTCCATCGGTATGTTCTGTAGAAATATAGATTACTTTAGAACCAATAGCTTCAGCTCTCCTCTCTAGTTCGATTGTAGCCTCTTTATCTAATTTTTTAGAGATATATATTGTTTCTACCGCTCCCCTTTCTAAGGCAATCAATACATCTTTTCCATAAACTGCCATTTTTTTATCTTTTCCCAAAGTCTCAAAGAATTTCTTAACATGATTCTTCTCTATTGTTAGTTCCTGCTCAACCAGATCATCTCTGGAATCTTCAACTAATAATTCTAATCCGTGTTCATCAACATATCCCAAATCCTTTATTGCGATTATCTTCTCTTTTAATTTAGTGACTAAATTTCCTTCATCAATAAAGTCTTCTTTAGTAGGTATAGGTCCTCCAATGAGTATTCCTTTGAGTTTAGGCATATCAAAAAACTGATCTTTCATCTTTTCAGCGACTTTCCTATAGAATTCTTTAGCCAACCCTTCAGTAATTCTGTGAAATCTCTGAGAAGAATTATGAACAAGTAAGCCATTTGCAAAGAAATTACCTTCTTCTGTTTCTATATCTATAAGATTAATAGAATCTTTTTTGTTTTTAACTCTCACAACAGTTTCATTCTTCAAATTATTATTATACAAGATAGTTCCAGGTAAAGTAGAAGAGGCAAGAGATTCAACTAAGCTCTCAACCATCTCTTCTTCAGAATCATCAATAAATTTGATAAAAAGAGTATGATCCTTAGAGCAAATTAGAGAGAATTTATTAGAGGTACTTATTTCCATGTATTGTTTTTTTACAACTTCCCATTTATTAAGACATCTTGTAAATATTACTTTTGATTTTGTAATATCTAGAGCTTTAAGCTCCTCCCCTATTTTAACATCCCTTATCTTTTTCTTTCCTCTTCTTGTTTCAACTAATGTATCCGGCGATAAACACTGACCACCAGCCCGTATCTTTCCCGGAACTCCGCTAGTTAATTTCTGCAAAACTTTGATATTGTTCCCCTCAAGTAATCCTATCATCGCTGCCTGCCTATCAATAACAAGTAATCCATAAACTGCCTCCACGCTTACCATCTCTTTAAGAGGATCTATAATAAACTCCTGATCACATCTATACAATTTAACATTCAATAATTTGGGAGGCTCATATATCCATATTTTCAAATCTTGCTCTCCTTCTTTTTGAGATATATTTCCGCAGAAGATAGCCAGTCCATTCTGGGGCGTTTGCTTATAATTCTTCAGTTCTCTTACAATCATATTCAGCGCATCAATAACATTGCTTCTTACCTGTTTAGATTTGATATTCTCAGCAGTTGATCTCTCAGACTCAAGCTGATTAGAAGTAAGATTTATATTTGCCCCTCCAGGAATAAGAACGCTCACTAGTTCGGTGTGTCTTCCCTTTATACCTTCCAGTGTGAGAATTAATTCCTGTAATTCTTTCTTCTTCTTGGGATCAATTACCGTATTGTAAGCTTCCATATTTTATGTTAAAAATCAGAGTTAATAAAGCTTATTTATGAACAGAATTCAACGCCAAACGTACCTTCTTTGATTTCTTTAGAAGCAGTTACTGTTTTTAGGTCATGCATGACTTTTTCCAGTTCCTTATGTTCTTCTTTAGTCAAAGTCAGTATAATCTGCGAGTTCATTGCCTTTTTTGCTTCTGACTTTGCCTGCCTTACTTTTCCAATAATTTCAACAAGCTTATTCCAAGTCTTCTCATCATGTTTGTGTTCGCTAATGCCGATTGCCTTGGGCCAATTTTCCAAATGCACTGACTTTTTCCCTTCATATTTCTTAAAATGAGATTGGTAAATTTCCTCAGTTACGAATGGTACAAAAGGAGAATATAATTTTAAGAGCGTCAGTAATCCTTGATACAAAGCATAAAAAGCAGAAGCTTTTTCTTCTTCTGTTCCATTGTATACTCTGCCTTTAACCAGTTCTAAATAATTATCGGTAAAAACGCTCCAGAAGAAACTATCTGTTTCAACTTTAGCGCGAGAATACTGATACCCCTCAAATTCTTTGGTTACACTTTCAACTACTCTATTTAATGCAGATAAGAATAATCTATCGGTCTCAATCATCTTGTTCACTTTATCTTGATGTTTAAGATTCATGAAAACAAAATTACTAGCATTTAATATCTTAGTAACAAATTTCTTTCCTGTAACAAGATCTTTCTCCTGATAATCCAAGTCTTCTCCGAGTTTTGATGAAGCAGCCCAGTAACGTAATGCATCAGAACCATACTGCGCCATAATGGGCTGCGGCCTAATAACATTCCCTTTGGATTTAGCCATTTTTTCCCCTCCAAGTGTTACAAAACCGGAAATAGCAATTTCCTCCCAAGGTAATTTGTTTTCATGATAAAGCGATTTAATTATCGTATAAAATGCCCAAGTCCTAATGATATCATGTGCCTGCGGTCGCAAAGAATATGGAATTTTAACTTTTCCCCCAGTTAAATCTCTTGCAATCTGCGGACTTAGTGATGAGGTAGCCCAGGTATCTAAAACATTCTTCTCTCCTTCTGCATCCTTACCACATTTATCACATTTCTTTTTTACTTGCATTGGGTCTACAGGCAACTCTTTTTCGTTAGCCAGGATTATACTCTCGCACTTCTTGCAATGCCACACCGGAACAGGTATTCCAAAATGCCTGTCTCTGGAAATTGACCAGTCCCATTCTAATCCTTTAATCCAGTTCTCATATCTCTTGAACATATATTCAGGATACCATTTTATTTTCTTTCCCTGTTTTATCAATTCTTTCTTTTTATCAAGTATCTTAGTGAACCATTGTTCCACAGGTAGAAATTCTATTTCAGTTCCGCATTTGTCATGCACGTTCACATCATGCGTTATTTCTTTTTGTTCAATAATTAAATTCTGTATTTTCAAATCCTCTAAAATCTTCTTTCTTACGGCTTTTATCGGCAATCCTTCGTAGCCCTTTGCGCTTACAGTTCCATCAGGATTGAAAATAACTCTCGGAGTCAACTTATGTCTTTTGATCGCATCAACATCATATTTATCTCCATAAGAACAAATCATTAATACTCCAGTTCCTTTATCCATCTGTGCGCTTTCATCTTCAAGAATTTCAACTTCGTGACCAAATATCGGCACTTTTGCTTTCTTTCCTTTCAAACCTTTATATCTCTTATCTTTAGGATTAATAAAAACAGCAACACAGGCAGCAAGTAATTCTGGCCTTGTCGTAGCAATAGGCAATTCCTTCCCATCTGCCTCAAATCTTAGTGTAGTAAACATTGTAGTTTTCCCTTTATCTTCTAGTTCTGCTTGCGCAATGGGAGTTCTACACTCGGGACAAAACAATGTAGGAAATCCCTCTCTATAGATCAATCCAAGTTTGTATAAATCAATAAAAGATTTTTGTGACATTTTTCTTGAATTCTCATCAATAGTCGAATAACAAACACTATAATCACAGCTTACCCCTAAATTCTTCCAATCCTGAATAAATCCAGGAGTAATTTCTTTCAAAGTTTTCAAACAGAGTTCAATAAACTCCGCCCTACTCATCTGTTTGCTCTTAACATTTTTCAACCTCTCAACTAACCGTTCAGTAGGCAACCCATTATCATCAGTTCCAAACGGATAAAAAACTTCAAATCCCTTCATTCTTTTGTATCTTGCGATGAAATCCTCTTGCGAATAGGAAAAAGCATGTCCAATATGCATCTCTCCAGAAACAGTCGGAGGCGGAGTATCTATAGCATATACTTTCTTACCGCTTTTAGCATTAAACTTATAGATCCCTTCACTTTCCCAGTAAGCTAGCCATTTCTTCTCCAGTTCCGCCATAGGGTTCTTTTGTTCCATCATAATTCCAAGAAAAGTGTGATTAAAAATCTTAGTATTTAACACTTTGAGCCATATCCATATAATTAGGAGAAGTCTTTAATGACTTTTATTAAATAAGAGTTTAACTCTTTCTCTCCCTTAAAAAAAGTATCAACACTCTCAAATTTCTTTCCAACATAACTATCAATGAATTTTAATACCTTCTCATCAGCCATTATCTCTGCTTTTTCAGTAGTATTTTTTACTATTACACAACGTTCAAAAAAATTTCTTACATAATTTGGTAAATACTCTATTACTTCTTTGTAGGGTAATGGGGGAAGTTCCTTTTCCTTTTCTATGTAAAGAGCACAACCTATACCTCTAAGCACATAAAGATATTTTTTACAAGAATGAGACATTCCAATACCCATATATTTATGATAATTTTGTTTTGCCATCCTTATATAATGTTGTTTAAGAAAGTCTAGAGAACACCCTTTATCAAAATATTTCTTAAACTGGCCTCTAACAGAAGATTCGATGTAGACAATAGGGCTTCTCAGCCACTCGGCTATTTGAGGATTAGACTTTAAAGTAAGTTCTGTAAATTTCTTTACATCCCAGCTCTCAAGATCCAATACTTTAGTAGTCATATTTATTTGTAAAGGGGGCGGAAATAATCCCAAATAACTATCTAATTTTCCAACATGCATACATCGAATGTCGTAATCAGAGTCTTTAGAGGCAAAATCCCATGCACGTGAACCTGATTCAATAGCCCACAAAATCCTTACTTTATTTTGTTTTTCAGCTTTTTTTATAATGTCTAATATTTTACTTTTCATCCTATAACAAGCAAATCATCATTTTAATGCTTTTCTAAAAATAGATTATATGGAATAGCAACTCTAGTTGCAATAACCTCTATAAAGGTTATGCCTCTTTATTCAGCATGAACTCACAAACAGCGTTAAAGCAATTAGCAGAACTAGAGAAACTCGGAAATGTTATGCGTCTAGCCGCAGAAGAATGGAGTGCTGAATGGCAAACTCTAATCTCCATAATTTGCTCAGCAAGAACAAGGGATGAAGTAACAATTAAAGTCTGCACACAACTCTTCGCCATCTACCCTACTTTAGATACTCTTGCAAAAGCAAATCTTAAAGATATTGAAAAGTTAATTAGGTCTATCAATTTCTATAAAAATAAATCAAAAAGCGTATCTAATTGCGCAAAAGCCCTACTAGAAAAACATCAAGGAAAAGTACCCCATAACATCAATGATTTAATCGAACTGCCAGGAGTAGGAAGAAAAACAGCCAATGTATTTCTAGCCGAATACGGAACCGATGCACTAGGCATAGACACTCACGTTTCATATATCTCGCAAAAACTCAAATGGACAAAGAATAAAGACCCTCATAAAATAGAGCAAGATCTCGCAAAACTGTTTCCCAAAAATTACTGGAGAAAAATCAATTCAAATTTAGTGCGATTCGGTAAAACGCATATGAGCAGAAAGAAAAAAGATAGTATTCTTAAAGAAATAGGAAATAAAAAATGATTAAAGCAATAATATTCGATATGGATGGGGTTTTAGTAGATACCGAACCTGTTCACTGCGCCAGTTATGTCCAGACTTTTCAAGATCACGGAGTTAAAATAGAAGACAATCATTTCTATGATCACTGGACAAAGAAAGGGGGAAATCTTCAGCAATTTGTAGATCAAAAAGGACTAAATGTAGACATAGATCTTCTCAGATCGCAAAAAAGAACCAAATACCAAGATCAATTAAAAGAAAGTCTTCCTATCATCGCAGGTTCAAAGGAAGTAGTTCAATCGTTAAGCCTTATCTATCCTCTCGCGCTTGCAACTTCATCTTATGCAAAAGAAGCCAGTTTAATCTTAGAGTTGATGGAGATCAAAAGCAATTTTAAAACCATAGTAACTTGTGAAGATGTAAAAAACATAAAACCAGATCCAGAATGTTTCCTATTGGCAAGTAAACGTTTAGGCATAGATCCCAAAAACGCATTAGTTATAGAAGATGCTCAAAAAGGAGTCATTGCAGCAAAAAGGGCAGGCATGCGGGTAATAGCAATACCTAATCAGTACACTTTCGACCATGATTTCTCTCTAGCAGATAGAATAATCGCTAGTATAAATGAATTAACTCCTCAATTAATAGAATCTCTCCAAAACAGTGTGCTAGCTCGTGACATATGTCACTAGTCTACCGAAAATTAGTTCTGCTAT
>CAYHCG010000008.1:0-65382 GCA_964355135.1 Candidatus Woesearchaeota archaeon
TTTGCATTTGATAAGCTATTTTAATGGGTGGTGACATATGTCATGGTCTTACACACTAATTCATATCTGTGCTTTGGATCGCACCATGAGTTGCTGAATTGATTTTATCATAGAAATCAATTAGAAGACCTGCTGGGACATTCATAATGACTTCTAAGTCTCCGTTGGACAACCATTCTTCGCTTTCTTTGTATTCTTGAAGCAGGCCATAGGTTGTGCCTGTAAATCTTGCAGGGACTTTTATCTTTATTCTCTTTACTTCTATCTTTATTGGAATGACTTCTTTTAATTTGTTAACTACGTCATTCATTTGTTTTTCAATTGGGCGGTTATCAAAACTATAATGCACTTCGTGGATTGCAGTCTTTATTCTCTCCTCGGTATAAGGTCTGCCATGCTGATCTGTAGCGTTTCTAAGTATAAGGTTGACAACTGCCTTGATTTTCTTTTCTCTCTCTTCGTCTCTGAATTCCTGAGTTTTTTGTACTTCGCCTGAAATAATAATTTTTTTAGCAATTTCATTAATGTCGCTAGTTCCGAAAGCGTCCATTAAATCTTTTTGTGCAGCTATATTTCCTTTTTTAAGATCGTAAAAAATCTGAGGGGATTGCAAGGCAGACATTATATCTCCTTTTCCGGCTTTTAATTTTAGAGCTGCATCTAAATCTACATCAATTTCATAATGCTTTCCTTTTGCCTTTATTCTTGCCGTAACATTGACCATGAAAGGAAAAAATGATTAGAGTTAATAAAGATTATTGTTCAACTTTTAGAGTCAGCTCTCTGCAGTAAAGCTTAAATATACTATATTATAAGTTTAGTTAGAATGTCAAGAATCGCTCGTTAAGTTGAGTACTTGATTCTTGAGCATACTCAAGAATTCTTAATTCTTGATATTTTGAGGTAAATAAAATGGACATTCCAGCAGAAATGCAACATCAGGCAATGGGTTATGACAGAGCAGCTACTATGTTCTCCCCAGATGGACATCTCTTGCAAGTTGAATATGCTGAGAAGACTGTCCGACTTGGAAGCGCGAGTATTGGTATGGTCTGCAAAGATGGAGTTGTTATAGTTGCCGATAAAAGAATCAGAGATAAATTATTAGCTCCTGAATCTGCCCATAAAATTTTCGAAATAGATTATCATATTATGGCTTCTGCTGCAGGAATACTCTCAGACACTAGAATTTTAGTAGACCATTCACAATTACAAGCGCAACAAAATAGAGTCAGCCTAGGCTCTCCAGTTGAACCTATTGTTATAATAAGAATGATTGCAGATAAAAAACAAATGTTTACCCAATACGGAGGAGCAAGACCTTTTGCAGCTTCCCTTATTGTAGCAGGAGTAAGCAAGGGCAAGGCACACTTGTATACTTCAGATATAACTGGAAATTATTTTGCTTACAAGGCAAATGCTATTGGAGAAAACGACGAGAAAATCAAAGAAATTCTAAGAAGAGATTACAAGGAAGATATAACCATTGACGAAGGAATTAAGTTTGCATTGAAAATATTCAAGGAAATGCTTGAGAAGAACTTTGATTTGAATAGATTTGAAGTGGGCTATATAAAACTCTCAGAAGAAAAGCTGAAGAGAATGCAAGGCGACGACTTGAAAAAGTATGTCAAATAAATTTTTAATAAGCGAGACTTTAAAAATCTCCACCACTTCTATAAATTATGGATTTAAAATGGTTCTTTGGAATTAAACCTTATGATCCAAAAAAACGGTTTGGTCTTTTTCTTATATTTATATTTTTAATTCTAGCTATATTGATTATATTTAAGGGGAATTATGTATATGGGTTTGGCATAATTGGATTAATGG
The DNA here is from genome assembly GCA_964355135.1 of Candidatus Woesearchaeota archaeon. Lineage (GTDB taxonomy): Archaea > Nanobdellota > Nanobdellia > Pacearchaeales > GW2011-AR1 > UBA73. Next base: position 1,834 of record CAYHCG010000008.1, read on the forward strand.
TCTTTGGTTTTATCATTAATTTGTCTATTGCAAAAACTAGAAATCCTCACAAAAATATGAATATATTTTTTGTAATATTGGGGGCATTATTTATTATCTTTGGAATTGCATTAATGACCATTGAATCTTTTATTGCGGGATTGAGCCCTCTTGTTCCAGGGATTTTAATATTCGCATATTCTTTAAACAATTTGATAAAGAAGAATCAAAGAAGCTAACTTTCTGAATTATAATAAAGATTATAAATTCCATCTTACTGAAGATGATATGGATAATTCTGTGCCTGATGATGTAAAAAATATTATTGGAAATAAAAAGCTAAAGGAAGTTTCAATTAAATTAAAATACAAAAACTGGAGGGGAGAAGTGGGTGAGCGAGAAATCATTCCAATTTCAATTTATTTTGGTGAAACAGATTTTCATAAAGAAAAACAATGGCTAATGAAAGTCTATGATTTAGATAAAAAGGATTACAGAGACTACGCATTGAAAGATATTGAAGAGTGGGTTAAATTCCCTTGATTTTATTTTTTAGCTACTTTCCATAATAAATCGAAGTGTTTTTTATACATTACTGAGACGAGTTTTGAATGAATTAAGATGCATACTAAAGAAGGTTCCCAAATATTAATATTGACTTTATCTCCATAAATAAATGTCGCGACAGGCCCACTAAACTCTTCAGAAACGTATCTAAGTTCTGTGTAATAAAACGGATCATTTCCTCTTATTGTATAAATTCCGTTATATTGCATTTTATTGTTTTTGACTTGACGCAACCACTGCTCTGCAAACACTGGCAGTTTCTCTCTGAGCTGGCCACGAACACCAAAAGCATAAAGAGGTTTCTTTTCACGGAGCATATCTCGGAATGCGGCTTTCATACCTTCTGCCCCTTTGAATATCTCTACTTTGATACCTTCTGATGAAGACTCATAGAGTTTTTTTAGTTCTGGAAATAGATTGTCGAGCAGCTCTTTTTTCTCGTTGATTAATTCATAGAAATTTATAGGGTCTGTTGAACTATATTTCATTACTTTCCCTTCCTGAAAATAAGTTACCAACCCTTTTTCTTTTAATTGTTCTAAAATATCATAGATATTTGTACGATGAAAACCACTTTCATGGGATATCTGCTTAACTGTACAAGTTTTTAATTTGAGAACGGCGCGATAAATAATAACTTCTGTTTCTGTTAAGCCTAACTTTGTAAGTTCTCGAATTTCCATCTCTAATTTAATTATTAAAGTTATTTAAAGTTGTCTAATGTTAGACACACATTGTTTAAGTATCTTTCCTTTTGTCGTCACTTTATGATAACGGATTATTCAGAAGGGTGGAATAAGAGAAATGTGCGTTATGAAGAAATCCATAACGTGCCATTAGAAGATCTCGCATTAATGGTTCAGAGTCTGGACTTTCAAGACGGAGATATATTCGCAGATCTTATGTGCGGTTATGGCGCAGTGACCAAGGCAGCCCTAGATTATTGCGCTTTGGAAGGCATTAAAATTAAACCTATTCTTGTTGATATGTATAAAGAACAGATTCAAAGAAGCTGTGCTGAACTTCCAGATACTCAAATTATTAGACTATGTGAAGATAGCCGTTCTTTGAGTTTGCCAGATAATTCTGCGGATAGAATTGCTATCAAAATGGGATTGCATGAAGTTCCTAGAAAAGATCAATATAGAGTAATTGCCCAGGTTTATCGTGCATTGAAACCAGGAGGAAAATTTGTTATTTGGGAAATAATGCCTAAAACACATATTGAACAATTATTATTTCAGACTATTGTCCGAGAAAAGGATCGTCTTTCTGGATTTCCAGGTCTTGCAGTTAATCGTTATTTGCCTAGAGAAGAAGAATTGAGAGTGTGCTTGCAGAATGCAGGTTTTAGCGATATTGAATTAATTAAAGAAATGCGTTACACCCTCTCAAGCGAAAAGCGATTGTATGCAGAACTTGGGGGAGACGAAGGTAAACTCGAAGAATGGAACGAATTTATTCGAGCGATTGTTCCAGACAACGTAAAAGATGAAATTAATTTTTCAGATAAGGGCTATACTATAGAAGCTACTTTCCGTAAAGGTATCTTGAAGGCCGTAAAGCCTTACTCAAGTTCTAAAGATGAAAGGGGGAATATGTAAAATGGAATACCAACCAAAACAAATTGCTGATATGATCCGAGCATACGAATCTCTTGCTGGTTCAGTTAAAGAACTTGTTTTTTACACAGAACGAGGCCCTATTAAAAAACATGAGTGGTCTGCTCGGATAAACAGTGCTTTAGATACTTATAAGGCCCAGGTTCCTCAAGAAGTACAAGAAGATCTGAAAGAAGAGTTTAAAGGACTTATGGCAAGGTTGCAAGAAGATTCTTTCGATTAAGTGCTATAGAGATTATTAATAAACGTCTTAAGGCAAATTGAAAACTTTTCTAAATATTAAGCTACTGACGAAGGCAGAACCTATGTAATACCAGATCCATTTTCCACCAATGGCTGTTTCAGCGTAAATTCCTTTAATGAATCCGATGAGAAGAATTATTGGAATGAATGTGATTATCATCGGTTTGAAAGAATGTTTCATCATTTCCATTGTGTGAGACATCATTTCTTTATTTAACTCCATCATCTTAGCATGATTTCCTGCCTTTTGATGTTCTTTTATTTGCAACTGCAGCGCTTTCTGCTTTGCTTTTATCCCTCTGACTTTTTCTTTGTCAATGATAAAATAGTTTATTAAACTGATAAGGAAAGAAACTACAAATCCGATTATGATTATACTTATTATGGGATTTAGTTGTATAAGAGAAATTATATCTACCATTTTTATAGAAGACAAATAGTGTTTTTAAACCTGCTGAAAGATGGATCTTATACATTAACCCATCATCTTTCGCAGCGCTGGATGCATGTCTAATGCGTGTTGCTGGGCAATGCTCTGATATAACTGATAAATAATCATGACTGCAAGTAGAATGGAAGTTCCGCCTGTCAATGCCCCTAACAAGTCCGCGGTTGAGGCTAATAGGCCGACTGCGATACCTCCCATGATGGTTAAAGGCAGGACATATCTCTTTAGTATTGATTCTAAAACTCTTGGATCTTTTCTAAATCCAGGGATTTGCAAACCTGAAGAAAGAATATTCTTTGCCTGGGAAGTTTCATCCATTCCAGAAGTCTTTACCCAGAATACTGCGAAAATTGCTGAGAATGTTGCATAGAATAGGATATGGATAACTGCCTGTAAGATGAAACTAGATTGAAGGCTTCCTCTTATTATTCCTTCAATGATGTTTGTGCTTCCTATCCAGAAAGCTAAACCTGACACCGCTGTTCCCTGAGAAAAGCCGCCCAAGAAAGTAGGATGACCTACCCAGTTTTGTATTAAGTTTCCAAATAGAGTTATATTGGCGACTAAAGCAGCTGCTAGAATAACTGGAATGTTAGAGGAATAGAAAAATGCTAAAGGCCATTTTACTCCATAGCCACGTAGTCTTTCATAGGTAAGCGGGATCTCAACTTTAAGACTTTGCGCCCAGACGACAACTAAGAAAATCAAAATTGTCGCCGCAATTATCGCTCCGGAAGCTAATGCCTCTGTTGGCGCCCCGTTAATAAATGACTGCAAGATAACCAATACATGTCCTGAGCAAGGAGTGTTAGAGAAATCAAATAGGCAATTTTCTCCTGTTGGGCCTATAAACTGGAATAAGCCTGCAAATAAAGATCCTGCCACGTTAGCTACTATAAACAAGGAGACTCCTGAACCGAATCCATATTTCTGCACAACTTCGTCCATGAATACTATTGCCAAACCGCCCAACATAAGCTGGAATATCAGAATGGTAGTATATCCTGGGACGGCCTGTAATCCTCCCATTAAGACGTACACTAATGCTTCAAATATGATGAAAAAGAATACTCCTACTTTCTGCAAACCTTGAAAATATTTCTTTCCTTCAGGAGTTTTTACGTCAATTGATAAAATCCCTGATCCCACCAATAATTGAAGGATAATAGATGACATTACTATAGGGCCTATACCAAGGCTGATGATACTACCAAATTGAGAAGCGAGAACGAGCTGCAAGAACTCAAGATTAACTAAAGCATTTGTGGACAAACCGTATAGGGAGATATTTCCTAAAACGAAGAATAAAGCAAGAATGGCCAGAGTCCATTTTAATTTTGTATTAAAGCTTAGCTTCTTTTCAACTGGCTTTTTTACTTCCGGAATATTATAAAATATACTCTTTAAATCGAAAGGCATTAATTTCTTAGAAAAACAGGCTTTTTAAAAGTTAGGTATTTATTGATTTTTTATAAGTAGTAAATAATAAGCTAAAAACTTTGCAGAATCTGTAATTTAATTACTGCTTTGCGATTTTATGAGAATTATTGTGAAGCCTATTATTCTGAAGTTTGTTTTCAGTTTTAGTTTCTCCTGAATTTCTAAAGCCATCTTTTCTATGTTTTCTCTATTTCTGCCTGAAGAAGGCAGGACAGAAATCCTGATCTGCCTGTGATTTGCAAGAGCTAAAGCTAAAGACTCTATTACTCCGGGAGTTATCCCGTTTTTTCCGATCTGAAATTTTGTTAAATTTGTTTTCATTTTTCTCTCACTATTGTAACTCCTCCGGGTGGAAGAGCAGACAGTATTTCATCAGGACTGAAATGCTCGTGCATACTGACTTGTAGTTTAAGAAGCATGCTGCTTTTATCTACTTTTCCTGGCCTTATTTTAATAGCATTTTTCTTAGAAGATTGAGGAACTGCTCTTAGTTTTCCTTCTTGTTTTGTCAAAACTAGCTGAAGAGGGACCATTTTCCTTTTAATCTCGCCTTTAACTCCCCACGTGCCTGATTTCATTGCAACAGTCTTGTAAAGTTGAGACAAATAAAAAATATCTATCACTGTAGTTTTCTTCATTTCTTTCCATGCTCTACTGAAACACCCTGTAAATATTGCTGTTTCTTCTATATCTTGCTGGTCTACCTTTTCAATACTGTCGAGAATAATGCAGAAAGGACTTCCAGGAGAGGATGTATGCATGACTATAAATTCGGTATGGAGAGACTTTACTTTTTTCAATAATTCATCATTTTGCAAAGAGGATTTTCCGCCCACCACTAATTTTGAAGATGAAGTGAAAAACCATCTATATTTTTTATAATCTATAGTGTTCATGAAAATTCTAGATTGGCGGCGTTTTTAAAGGTGCTTATTTAGAATAGAAAAATTAGAAGAAACCCTTTTCTTGGATTTCAACGATGAAGTAATTGCCTGCGTAATAACTACTTTCTCCAGTCTCTTTTACTTCTATGTATACTTTCTGAGTACAAAGAGGGACTGCATCAGGAACGTTTAATTGTATGACTGCAAATGCCTGTGAACCCTCGAACTTGTCAAATCTTCTGTCTGGTGTTCCAAGAGGAGTAAGGAAGAGTTTCTCTGTTTCCGTATCCCCGTAAACTTGGTAACAGTTGCCTGGAGTATCTTCATCCAGAGTTATCTTATATTTTATATCGTCTGCTGCTGTGATCGCAGAACGATCTGTTTTTCTTGCCCCTATGCCTACGCTAAAGGGTCCGGAATCCTGCTTTATTTTTGCTGTTTGGTCTGCTCCAAGCTTAACCACAATGTCAGATCCTTCATCAGAGAATAAAGAAGTTATCTCTTCTAAGACTTTATCGTTTGAAAGATCAACAACGCCTGTGGCTCCTTTGAATATGTTTCTGATAAGAGCTATTCCTAAAACTAACATCGACATAGCAAGAACTATGATTACTACTGTTCCAATAGAGAGTTCAATCGCCGCTTTTTTATTTTTCTTCATTTTATTAAGGCAAATTTGCGCCGGGAATCAAATTAAGATTTTTATAATAGAATACTGTAAGGATTATAACTATTATACTTAGAATTATTCCTATAATTGCCAGCATCTTGCCTTTTCTTCCCCATACGGTTGGATGACGGGACTGCTGTTTATTAGCAAATATCAAAGCGATGATTCCCAAGATTATTCCATTAATTGAAGCAAATACTATACTAAATATTCCTAAAACGACAGAAGCAATTCCAAAACTATTATCTGTACTTTTACTAACCTCTTTCACCATTGAGTGTTAAAGAATATTGTTTTTATAAAGGTTTCTTTAGAAAGATAGAAAGATTTATATATTATTAAATATTATATAATAATATGAAAGAAAAATTTGTTAAGATAGTAAGAAAGAATGGAGATAGCCTCGCGATCAATATCCCGAAGGAAGTGATAGATATAATGAAGATAACTGAAGGAGATATAATCAGAGTTGAAATCGAGAAGGTTAAAGGATAATGAAAAATTATGAAATCTTAAATAAATCTGACAGAAAAAGACGGATAAAAATCCCTGAGAGACATAGTGAGCTTGCAGAGCTCCTAGGCATTTTAACAGGAGATGGTTTTATGAATTACTATCCTAAGAGACAGGCATATATTATTGGAATTGCCGGAAACAAATTGAAAGATTTAGAATATCTAGAAAACTTTACCAGCAAATTAATTAAAAATTTATTCAATTTAAGCCCCAGATTATATTTACATAAAAGCCAAAATACTGCAAGTTTAGTCTTTCGTTCTAAGAGCATTTTTTATTTTCTTGAAGAATGTGGTTTTCCGACTGGAAGAAAGGGAGAAATATCAATTCCAAAATGGATCTTAGAGAATCCTGATTTCTTTAAAAAATTCATTAGAGGCGTATTTGATACAGATGGACACTTATGTTTAAAGAATAAAGAGGGTAAAAAATATCCTGTTATTGGAATAACTTCAAAAAGTAAATCTTTATTGTTTCCGATAAAAGAATTTTTAAATTCATACGGGATAACTTCTTATCTGGGGAGCCATAGGGCGGACACAAGTAATAAGAAATTTATCGTTAATAGGGTTCAGATAAGTGGTCAGAAAAATATAGGATTGTTCTTTGATCAGGTTGGGTCAAATAACCCAAGAAATTTAATGAAGTATATGGAAATGGCCCCGGGGGGAATCGAACCCTCTTACAACGAGCTTCAGTCGTTTGCATTCCCATTATGCTACAGGGCCTCCTTGTCCTTGAAATTGAGAGAAGAGAAGACTTTTAAATGTTTTTAAACAGATTTTTATAATGTAAAGAGCGTATGTAAGCATGAAAACTAAGCTTATGTTTGAACTAAAAAGAAAGGCAGTTCATATTCTCGCCTTGCTATTTTTAGCAATCTATATTATCGTCCGGAGATATTCTGGGAAAGGCATTGCTTTATTATCTTTAACCTTGATTTTGATATTATTTTTAATTCTGGACTACTTTAGGATTATCAGAAAGAAAAAGATACCTTTCTTTCATATTTTCTGGAGAGAGAGTGAGAGAAGCAGATTAGGCGGCAATGTTTACTTTATAATGGGGACTGTAGTTTCTTTTGCGATTTTTGATTTTTGGATCGCTTTAACTGCCCTTTTGATGACTGTTTTTGGGGATACTGCTGCCGCGTTGTTTGGAATAAAATTTGGGAAGATATTTCTCAAAAGCAATAAAAACAAAACGTGGGAAGGCGCGACCGCAGAGCTTGTAGTTAACTTACTTATCGGTTTATTACTGCTCCATAACTTAGCGGTCGCAATTGGCATGGCCTTGGCAGCAACTTTGGTTGAAACCTTCTTCACAAAGGTAGATGATAACTTTGCCGTGCCCATTATATCTGGATTTATTGGAGAACTTTTAAATTTGGTAATCAGATTATGATAACTATGAAAAAATACCTCCTGACGAGAAATAAAACTAACAAAGTTTAAATAAATGGAAATTGTCTTTTAATTATGGCTGTCCAGATAAACCTTAATCCTGTTATTCCTCCACTCAAAAAACCTGAGGATAAAAAGAATGTTGATGTCAGATATGTTTTGATATCTCCTTATGTTTCTGTGCATATTTATTGGGACAAAAAAATCAGTGAGTTAGTGTACGAGCTTGAAGAGCCCCTTCTTGACGATTTTGAGAAAGAAATTCTTGAGAAACTTGAAAATGCTATGCTTGAGCTCATAAATGTTAATGTGGCTGTTGACAAAACTTTGGATGCGACCACTTCTTATATAGACCGAACAGCAAAATTGCTTATTGATGAATTGAATATTACTATTTCTGTAGAGAGTTATGATAAGATTTTTTATTATCTTTTTAGAGACTTTATTGGATTAAACGAGATAGAGCCATTACTAAGGGATTATTTTATAGAAGATATTGAATGTAATGGTGTGGACACTCCCGTTTTTATAATTCATAGAGTTTATAGAAATTTAAGGACAAATATAAAATACAATGATCTGGACAAACTGGCTAGTTTTGTAGAGAAACTGGCGCAACGAACAGGAAGATATGTCTCTTATGCGCAACCATTACTGGATGGAACGCTGCCTGATGGCAGCAGAGTTAATGCAACCTTTACTAAGGATGTAAGTTCTCGAGGTCCAACCTTTACACTGAGAAAGTTTACCAAAATTCCTTGGACGCCTACACAATTGATTGCGATGAGAACACTCTCTCCGGAAATGCTAGCTTATTTCTGGATTTTACTAGAGCACAAGTCCAGTATACTCATTAGTGGAGGTACTGCCTCAGGAAAGACTACCTTGCTTAATGCCTTAGCTTTCTTTATTCCTCCTGAAGCAAGAGTTGTTTCAATAGAAGAAACGAGAGAACTTAACTTGCCTAGAGAGAATTGGTTGCCTAGTGTGGCAAGAACCTCAATAGGCGTAGGAAAAATAGGTGAGATTGACTTGTTTGAGATATTGAAAAGCTCTTTTAGACAAACTCCGGATTATTTGATAGTTGGAGAAGTGAGAGGGAAAGAGGCATTCGTCTTATTTCAGGGAATGGCTTCCGGCCACTCTTCTTTAAGTACAATGCACGCGGACTCTGTAGATACTTTAGTAAGAAGGTTGCAAACTCCCCCTATAAGCTTATCCCCGACACTGATAAATACCCTGGACTGTGTAGCAATAATGACTCATGCCGTGGTGAAAGGACAAGGCACGAGAAAATTAAGAGAGGTAGTAGAGATAATTAACATTAATAATGATGGGAGCGCTTTGACTAATACTCCATTCAAATGGTCTCCTGCTCAAGACGTTTTTTATTCCAAGAACCACTTTAAAGTTTTAGAAAAACTATCTGCAAAAACAGGAATTCCTCCTGAAAAACTTAGTAAAGACCTATACGCCCGAGCGATGTTATTGTTTGAACTTTACAGAAGAAAAATATTTGGATTTTATGAGATTGGAACTATTATCAATGAATATTATAAAAACCCTGCAGAAGTATTGAAAAGGTTTAATGTAAAGAGCGGTTGAAAGTTATTTAAATGTATTTTGTTTGAGAAAGTAATGAAAAAAGAGGAGATTTCAGTTCTAGCCCAGCTTTTGACTGCTATGAGAGAATGCGTTGATAAACTAGAGCACGCTGCTAAGAAAAAAGACTCTGAAGAAACTACTGTTGCCAAAAATGAACTTCTTAATCTGCAGAGAAGAATGAAAGAGATGTTAAAAAATGATTGATGAATTAAAAAAGAATATTGAGACTGAAATAGAAATCTTAAAGGAAATTTCTAATTATACTAGGGCTGTAGATTATTCTAGTGGAGAGGAAATTTCCTTGCTAAATGGGGCGATAGCATCCCTTCGAGAAGCTCTACTTATATTAAACGACTCAATCCCCCTTATCATCCAGGAAAGAGGGCCCGAGAGTGTCAAGATAGCTCAGTTGCCTCAATTACCGAAAAAGAGAGCGGTAGAAAAAAAGACTGAAGAAAAACTCGAAAAAGTGGAAGTGCAAAGAAACAATTCTGCAGTCAGAGTTTTACTAGATAAAAAAGACAAAGAAAAATTCCTAAAAGAATTGACCATAAGCGAGGATTTTATAAAAAAGATTAGAAAGAGAAAGATCGGAAAAGAAGAGAGATTACTAGAGTTTAAGAAATCTCGCGGTTATTTAAAACTGGCAAATAAAATTTTTCTTGGACAGAGCGCTAAATGGATAAAAAAAGGATATTTTAGATCCTTAGCGGTAGAATTGAGAAAGGCCAATATTGACATTTTACTTGAAGTATATGTTGCAATGGTTTTCTTAAGTGTCCTTCTTTCTTTAGTCTCTTCCTTTATTTTATTTTTAATCCTTATCTTTGTTGATATTAATACTACTGTGCCTTTTTTTACATTGTATAATGGAGATTTTTTCATAAGAATATTGAGAATAATCTGGATACCTATAGCAATACCTCTATTGACTTTTCTAGGATTATACTATTATCCTTCGAGCGAGAAAAAATCAATAGGTAGAAAAATAGACCAGGAGCTTCCTTTTGCAGTAATTCATATGAGCGCCATTTCGGGATCTGGGATCGCTCCTCTAGAGATCTTTAAAATAATAGGTCTTGGAAAAGAATACCCTTCCTTAAGAAAAGAGTTTAGGAAGGTTCTGAATCAGATTAATCTCTTTGGATATGATCTCATAACTGCGCTGAATAATTCTGTAAAAACAGCACCTAGTGAAAGATTATCTGAACTATTCTCAGGATTGTCCACTAGTGTAACTTCAGGAGCAAGTTTGCAACAGTTTTTTGAGAAAAGGTCTGAATCGCTTCTTTTGAATTATAGACTAGAAAGAGAAAAATATACTCGCACAATTGAAACTTTTTTAGATATTTACATAAGTATAGTTATCGCAGCGCCCATGATTTTTATGTTGCTTATAGTTATGATTTTTATTTCGGGCGTGGATATCAAACTTACCGCCGGACAGATAAGCTTAGTGTTTGTATTTGGAGTAGCATTATTAAATGTTGTATTCTTGATGTTCCTACAGACAAAGCAGCCCGCATATTAAAAAATGAAACTAAAAAAAATGCATTGGCTCGGAATAATCTCCGGAATTGTAATCGTCATTTTAGATTTGATCTTCTTTCTTGATAATACCAGGATGCTTTATTTTTTAATGGGTATCGCTTTTGGAATAATTGCCCTCCCATTTGTTATTGGCATGACTTTAGAAAATAAAAAAGAGCAAAAAATCAACGAAATGTTTTTGGAATTTTCCAGAAACTTGGCAGAAAGCGTGGCTACTGGAACTCCTATAAATAAAAGTATTGCAAATATGAAAAAAAAGAACTATGGAGAACTCAATCCTTACATAGAAAAGCTCTCAAATCAAATTGAGCTTGGAGTCCCTATAAACAAGTCCTTAGAGAATTTTGCGGAAGATATCAATAGCCCTGTAGTAAAAAGAGCGACTGCTTTGATAAGAGAAGCGGAGAAGGCAGGCGGAGAGATAGAACAAATACTTGACTCTACTGCAAAATCTGTTTCTGAAATAGAAAAACTAAAGAAAGAGAGAAAATCTGCAATTTACAGTTTAGTTGTGCAGGGATATATCATTTTCTTCATATTTATCGCTATTGTGATAGTAGTTGAATTCCAGATTTTGCCTTTGACTGTAGGAACTGGAGGATTTACTCAGTTTACAGGAGATATTAATAGCATTGATGCTGCGGCTTCAGGGGCCCAGGAAGATATGATAAGCCCTGAAGAACTAACCAAACCGTTTATATTTCTCCTTTTGACACAAGGATTTTTTGTAGGATTAGTTATTGGAAAGCTTACAGAAGGGAGTATCAAGGCAGGATTAAAACATTCTTTTATCTTGATGATGGCCGCATTTATAGTCTCTAGTGGAGCAAAGTTATTACTAACTCCTGTTAAGCCTTAGCCTGATGGATTAGATAAAATATCTCATTTGGGATCGAAAATTTTTCAAAACTAAGGCCCTTTCTGAGAAGAAGACGCTCAAACCAGCCCCTCTGTGGATAATTCATTGCCTTGCCAGAAAGTTTTTTTGTAGAAAAACTTACTAAGATATATTTTGACTCTACCGCCAGGATTATTTTCTCTGACAAAGCATGATCTTTTTTGTCTACTACATCAATTACCTTAAAAAGAATGCAGAGATCTGTTTTTGGCAGCGGGGAAGATAGTTTCCTTAAGTCAAGAGTAAAAGTTTTTCCATTAATTTTATTTTTTTTGAAAAAAGAATCTATGAGCGATAGCTCATCTTCCTTGATATCTGAAGCATAGTAGAAAACTTCGGGAGAGGCAAGAGCTAAAGGGTTTAAACCGCAGCCTAGATCCAGGATAGATTTTATTTTTAGTTCTTTTATTTTTTCTTTTATCAATGGGTAAAACGGAAGCCTCTCCGCAGTAGAAGAATGAGTTTTTAATAGCTGCATGAAATTATCTTCCTGTAGGAGTCTTGGACGATCTTTGAGGCTTTTCTGATATTGTCCTGTTAAAAATCTCAATTCTGAACGAATTTGCTTAGTGATTATTCTAAAATCTTGTTTTTTGAGATTTTTTAAGCTGATTGAGTGTTTTTTGAGATAATCGTGCAGGCAATCCTCAACTACTGCATCAGAGAGACCGCGGAGTTCTTTTTTTTCCTTAATCTCCTTACAGAGCATTCTGCTGAGTTTTTCATCTGATTTTGCAGAATCTCTGTCTAGGGAATTCTCATTCTTATTAACAGAATTCCCCATAATCAAGGCTGATTCGTCCATGATAAGCTAATTATGAGAACTTATATAAACATAGTTATTTATTTTTGTAGATGAGAAAAAGAGGGATGAGTCATATAGAAGTAATTTTGTCTTTTATGATTTTTCTTGGAGCTGTTGGATTTGCACTTTACTTTTTCAGCCCGACAAATACTTCTAAACTTGTCGACACTTCTTTAGATTATGTAAGTAGAGAAATTTCCAACAATATAACTGTATCGGTGACTACTTATTCTGTGAAAATTAATAATAGTGATAACCAGGCTAACTCTGCGGGCTTTTTAGCGATTAACATTAGCGGAATGTGTGATAATGAAAATAATGTGGCGAGAGTTGAAAATCTCTCAGGGAGTATTTTACCTTCAAAAATAGGGCCTGGAAACAGCAAATGTAAATCCTCTAATGATCAAGTTTTGATTATAGCCAATAGCGAATGGAATGCCCCAGAGGATTTTATCTATATTAAAATAAGCGAGGATTTTAATGAAACGGGCGATGAAGTGACTGGAAGTCCAACACCCAATGAATATTTCTATGAAATATCCACAACTAACTCGGAAATTGAGTTTTCAGAGAAGAGAATACTTATTTTGAATAAGTCCTATTATGAAAATTATTACGGATTAAAAGAGGACTTCAACTTGCCTGGAAGAGTTAACTTTGGATTTAGCTTTGTCTTTGCAGATAATAGCATAGTCTCTGAAAGAGAAGTGCCTAATGGATTAGATGTATATTCTAAAGTTGAAAGAGTTGAAGTTTTAAGAGAAAATGGTCAAGTGCAGTACGCTGATTTGGTAATTAAAGTATGGTAGCAAAAAAAGGATTTATGAGAATTATGGAAGCGACTATTGCAGTCTTAATTATTTTAGGAGTGCTTTTTGTCATCGCCTCCCAACGGGAAGTTAGAAGTAATCAAGATCTAACTGAAATTCTAAGAGCGTTGCTTGATGAAATTGCAAAAGATCAAGAGTTAAGACAACAAGTTGTAGAATATAACTTGAGTGTGGCAAGAAATGAAACTCCTAACCGAGAGATATTGGGAAATCTGAGCGTATTTTTAGAAGAAAAAATAAAAAATCCTGCATTTAATCATTCAATAAGCATTTGCAAAGCAAACGAAACCTGCCCATTGCAAGTATCCTTTCCTGTTGAGGACCCTCAAGACATCTATGCAGCTGAAAGAATAATAACGACAACCCTTAGCCAGGGAGGTTCGCAAGAATTAAAAAAAATAAAATTATTTTTATGGAGAAGAGTATAACAATTAATTATCTGTCGATAAGGTTTATAAACTTCTTTTCTTTTTAAAAAGAATGAAAAAGAGTGGTGTGGTTTTCTTATTATTAGCAATTGTTTTTATTTTTGGTTTAATGGGGGAGGCTCATGCTGCATGTACATGTTCGGATAGTGACAACAGCGGGACAGACCAAAGTGGGACAGATTATATTGCATCTCTTATGGTTAGTGGAAATGCAAGATATAAGTCTAGTCCAACTGCTGCATGGAATAATAACTATGATAGGTGCAAAGATAGTACTCATATTTATGAAAGACAATGTGCAAGCAGTAGTGCGTGTACAAGTATATCTGTAGGAAGTCCCCAATGTCAGAGTTTAACTCCATTTTGTTTAGAGGTGCCTGACGCAGGAGATAAATGTGTTATGTGTACTTCTGATAATCAATGTTCTGGATCGCCCCATAACTTGGGCTCTTTATATGGGTGCGGTAGTTCAAATTTTTGTGTTCAGGAATGGTCTGATGTAAGAGTCGGAGTTTTAAGGGCAGGAACAAGTACTACGATAAAGGAAGCTACAGTAACTTTTAATCAGGACCCATACACTCAAGAAGAGAGCACTGGAAATACTGGGATGACTCCTACCATGAGTGTAAGAGTCGGATCGAACTATGTAAGAATTGAAAAAGAAGGATATGCCGATTATACAAATACAAATTATCAGGTATCCGCTTATCCTAGTACAACAGATTTGATTTTTCATCTTTCAATATGCACGAATGAATGTTCTCCTCGAAATAGTATAATGTGTACTACTGATGGGTCTCCTTATCATGATCAGTGTCTTAAAAGATTTGGGTGTTGGGTCTGGGTGGAAGATTTGCTATGTTCAACTGGAACAACTTGTGTAGGAAATGCATGTACAACATGTGATAACGATCCTAATTTGTGTACTTCTGGAACAAGATGTTCAGGAAATGGAGTTCAGACTTGCAGTGTGGATAACGATCGGGATTCCTGTAGAGAATGGAGTTCTACAGTACCTTGCAATGCTGATAATTTATGTTCAGCTGGAGTTTGTGTCCCTTCCGAATCATGTGTAGATAGTGATGATGCCAATAGGGGCAGTCCAGCAAATGGAGATGTTACAACTACTCAAGCAACCAGTGCAACTAAGACGGGCTCTCCTACCATGACTGACGAATGCTATCAAAGCGCCCCGAATCCTGATACATTGTATGAAGCTTATTGTGCTAGCACTTTAGCAGATCCTGGACGAACAATTGTAAGTTGTCCAACAGATAAGCCTGTTTGTTCAAATGGGGCCTGTGTAAGTGCCTGCACTCCGAGTCTTGAAATATGCGATGGCAAAGACAATGATTGTGACGGAAGTGTAGATGAAAATGATGCCAATATTTGCGGGGATTGGATGTGTTTTCATCCTGGACAGTCGGATGCGAAATGTGTTTGTAATGATGATAATGATTGCAATGATAGTAATGTGTGTACTATAAATGATAGATGTACTAATCCTGCGAGTAGCTCGGCCCTTTGTGCTTATACAAATAATGATGGGGCTTCTTGCACTATAAATTCAAATCCTGGAACTTGCCAGAGCGGAACATGTACTCCTCCTAATTGTGGTAATGGAGTTATTAATTCTGGGGAGCAGTGTGATGGGGATAATAATTTAGATGGAAAAACGTGTTCGACCGTCCCGGGAGGATACAATGGGGGAGATTTAAAATGCAAAGCGGATTGCACTTTCAATACTGATGATTGTAGTATTGGGGGGGGAGAAGACTGTACAGATGATGATGGAGATACATATTCTGCAATATCAGCGGATTGTGAAACGGGAAATGATTGTGATGATACGAACGAGACTATAAATCCTGGGGCAATAGAGGTATGTGATGATGTGGACAATGATTGCGATGTTCCTACAGAAGTAGATGAAGGAGGAGTTTGCACACAACCAGAACAATGCGCATTATATCTTCCTGGAACTGCATGTTCAGAACTGCTGCAGGGAGATTGTAGTGCGTGCGGAGGATCTGTTGGGCCGAACGATCCTTCTGGAGATGGTTTAACAAATAAATACTGCTATTGGGAGAGTGGCGTGTGTAAGTTAGGAGGAACTGACGCAGATGGAAATATCTGCAGTGTAGAAACATTATCTTATCAATGTGTTGGGGATCAAACTTCTACAGACATAACGTATAGGAATAGTTGTGAACCTGCTTGTAGCGGTATTGAAGGCTGCGTTAAAGCAAACGTGCCATGCCCTCAAGTAGTTGATTTGCCTTTCTTTGGAATGTTTGGATTTGGACTTAGCTTAATTATTATTGCAGGAATATATGGTTATTTAATAATGAAGAGAAAGGAGTAAATAAAATGGGGAAAAGAGAAATTTTAATTGTACTAGTATTATTATTAATGTTTAGCGCAGCAACTCAGGCTACTTCTACTATTAACACAAATTCCTCTACCATTGAAAAAAAATATGCAGAAGGAGAATATGTAAAAGGAAGAGTGAATATGAGTTTCACTGCGCAAGAGAATAAAAGATTTACGAGCAATTTCAGCGGAGGGATTTATTTATATGATTTATTAAGTAATTTGAGCGCTAACTTTTGGTGCAATCCAAAAAACTGCAAAGACACTTACAGTGCGCAAAGTGGAGCAGAAAGCAAGGAATTTAGTTTATTGAACAACAAGACGGTCGGCATGAGAATATCTGGGGGCAAAATTGAGGAAATACAAAACTTTGTCTTCAATATTTCAGATTTAAACTCTCAGACCAGTTGCACTAACCAAGTAAGGATCGACCTTTTTGATGATGGAGTTATTGATTTTTATAATACTAAAGCCTCAGAAGAAGTTTGTCAAACCACTCCTAAAAAATATGGTTGCTTTGAAAGCAGCGAGGATTTGCAAATTTCAGATATAACTAAGTCTCCCTATTGTGAAAAAATTAACTTGACTGCTGCCCCTGGATATAAATTAGGAGCTAAAGTAAGAAAGACTTCATCTGATGGAGACGCAAAAATAATTCTTGAATTGCATGATAAAAGGAAGGAAGGGCCTTCCTGTGAAATAACTAATATTGCTATTTCATCTACTTTTGAGGAAGTAACCTGTGATGTTGTTCATCCTTCGCTAGATGAATTCGAGGCATTTATATGCGTAAAATCAAATAAAGACGCTGGGAACTTTGAAATAAGAGAAGAGAGTAATGAAGTCTGTGGAGGAGCTGGAGAACCTACTCTTTCGCCTTCTTATTTGACTGCAGACTTTGAGATATTCGCTCAGCCGCTTAAATTTGCGCCCTTGAGCTCATTAGAACTTAATAAAGAAATTTATAAGACTATTACTGGAAGAGTTCTTTTCGCAGATGTTAAATCCTATATACAAACCAGCTATGGAGCAGATTGTACTGAAGAATGTATCATTCCTATAACCTTAAGCGGTTCGTCCAGCAGTGTTAAAATAGATGCTGCTAAAGTAACTTTCAAGAAAGTAGGGTCATCCACTACTTCTTCCCAAAGCCTATATGATCTGAGCGAGAAATCATATGAAATTAATCTTAATTCCACTCTGTTAGATATTGAAAAAATGAAATTTATTGTTCCTGCAAAGAATGGAACTCATAAATTTTTGTTATGTTTTGATGAAAATGAATGTACTAGCGAGAATGACTTAATTTCTGAAAATATAAATGTTCTAGTTGGATTTGATTTTTCATTAGGCCCACGATCAGTTCTTGTGGGGCAAAAAACAATATTTGTCGTGAAATCTACAAAGAATTTAAGTTCTACGGTGTGGAAATTTGGAGATAATAGTTCTATTGTTAATTCTATGAACAACCAAGCAGAACACACATATACTAGAGAGGGAGAGTTTACTATTGAAATAACCGCTACCACGAAGAGTGGCGAAACCTCAACTAAGAAGTTTAAAGTCAATGTAGGGGACGCAAAAAAGTCGGTTAATTTGACTATAAATAAATATAATCAGAGAATACTTGATGTAGAAGCAGATATAAGAATTCTCCCTACTTGGATAAAAGATGAAGCTGAGAAAGACTTCAAAGTTACTAAAGATGAATTTGTCAGAATAAATAACGAATATAAGAATCTTGGCGCGGATGTAAGTAATGAAGAATATATTTCTCTTATTGCCCGCCTATTAGATTTAAAAATGCCCTATGAAATAAGAGCTACAGAAAAAGGTAGCCTCCCTATGGCCATAGGATTCAATAATATCAACGCAGGTTATGTTAAAGAGATTTCAGGAGATGAATCAGGTGATGAAGAAAATTTAAAGCAATCCATTATTTCTTGGATCAATAAAAACTATGATGGAGACGTAGCATTTGAGACTTATTCTGCATTATACGATGATGGAAAAGAGGAATTGTTTACAACATATAAAATAGAGTTGACTCCAAAGGCAAGTCATGGTGGAGAAGAATCTTATTTGTTCATAGACTACCCTGCAAGTAGCATACGCTTTAATGGAAACTATGATGAGAAAAAAACAAATGACGAAGGCGCAGCCTATATTCCGATCGACTCTAGCGGGAAGCCGGATAGTGTTGAGTTTTTGATTAAGGGAGAAACCTTGCCTGAAATTGAAGAGCTAGGTATTTTTGTCTCACCGGAAACTAATAATTTAGATATAGAGTCTGATAAGCCTATTTCTCCTTACCCTTGGGTAGAAGAAGGAAAGATATTGTGGGGAAGACTACTTATTTCTTTGGCAATATTATTTTTAGTCCTGCTAGTAATCTATCTTTTATTACAACACTGGTATAAAAACTCCTATGAGAAACATTTGTTCAAAAATCCCGATGACTTGTATAACTTGCTTAACTTTATTTACAACTCCAGAAAAATTGGGATGGATGATAAGACAATTAAGGTCAAACTTGGGGAAAAGAACTGGAAAGGAGAACAATTAAGCTATGCCTTCAAGAAGATTGACGGGAAAAGAACGGGAATGTTTGAAATACCTTTATTCAAATTCGTTGAAAATAAGAAAGTCAAACAGGAAATTGAGAAAAGGCAGAAAGGGCCTATAGATACAAGATATATTGGACAAAAATAGCGAGGTTTATGCAATAATGCCTGGGCCAGGGGTTGCATAAGTTATTTAAATCCTTAAGTAATTAACTTAACAGAAATATAACAAAAAGATGCTAAAAATACTAAAGAACTTTTCAAAAAGAGTGCTCAGTGGCTTGTTCAAGAGCAGGAAAACTTTGAAAATAGGATTTTATGGACCTCCCAATGCAGGGAAAACTAGCTTGGCGAACAGAATATGTAAGGATTGGACAGGAGAAGAATTAGGGACGGTGAGTAATGTCCCTCACGAGACAAGGAAAGTACAAGTCAAAGAAGAAGTTAAGGTCAAATACAAAGGCAAAACACTGACTTTCAAGATGATAGATACGCCTGGGATAGCTACAAAAATAGACTATGAAGATTTTTTGAAATTCGGACTAAACAAAAGTACTGCAAAAAAGAGAGCAAAAGAAGCCACCCAAGGGATTATAGAGTCTATTCAGTGGTTGGATGATGTTGATGCAGTTATAATAGTTTTAGACGCTGCAGAGAACCCTTATTCTCAGGTGAACATTACCATCATAGGCAATTTAGTTGCCCGAAAGATCCCCATATTGATAGCAGCTAATAAAATAGATTTGAAGAAGGCAGATATAAAGAAAATCGAGTCTACTTTTCCAGAATATGATGTAGTTGGAATATCTGCAAAGGATGGACTAAATATGGATGAATTTTATGAGTCACTATTTAAATTAACCAAAGGAATATGAAAATGAAAAAAATATTAAAGAAACTAAGTGGGCTAAGTCTTCATGTGATACCCTTTTCTGAAGTAAAGAATTTATCTATATCAGAGAGAGTTAAAAAAATATTAAATCTTGTGCTTGGGAATAAGATAGTCATTTTGCATGGCAGATTGAGACCTGAAGAGGAGGCTAGGCTAATAGAAGATACTATGGCTCTTGTGGACCATGTTAAGGACTTTAGAGGCATAGAACTTGCTGTAATAGAGCCAAATCTTAAAGAAGAGAATGTCTTTGTTAAAATGAGGTATGGTTTGGCAAAGAAACTTATTGGAGACAATAGTGCCTTGACTATCATTGGACCCGCCTCAGTTATAAAAGAGATAAAGAGAGATCCTAGAAAGCTAGAGTTGTTGCTTAGTTAAAAACGTTTAACCGAATAAGTAGTGTTTTAGAGTTAGCAAATATTTATTAATCTTTCACGACACCAAGTTTAATGCCCTATAAGTGTGTTCATTGCTCGAAAATTTTTGATGATGGTTCTACTCAAGTGCTAACTGGATGCGATAACTGCCAGCATAAATTCTTTTTCTATATTAGAAAAGATCAGCTAGAGAAGATAAAGGAAAGTGAGAAAGAAAATGTTGAACTCACTAATGTAGAGAAAAAACAAATAGAGAAGGACATCAGAGATATTGCGGGTATTGAAGATGAAGAAACCCCAGTCTATCTTGATTTTGAAAGTATAAAGATCATCAAACCTGGAAAGTATGTTGTCGATTTAGGAAACTTATTTTCAGTCAATAAACCTAGGGTTTATAAAATTGAAGACGGGAAGTATGTTGTCGATTTGTCTTCCTTAAGGGGACATCATAAGAGTACTATTTAAAAGCTTAGAAAACTTAATCATTCTATGAAGATAAATGAGGCATTAAAGAAACTAGATTTTTCGGTAAATAAGGAAGAAATGAATTCTATAAATAAGGAAACTAAAGTGTTTATAGACTGCTTAAAAGAAAATATAAAAAAGAAAAAAATCAATGCAGAGGTCTTTATTGGGGGAAGTTTTGCCAAGGGGACTCTTGCTGCTTCGGAAGAATACGATATTGATGTATTTGTAAGATTTGACTGGAAATATGAGGACTTGTCGAGATTGTTAGAAGATGTATTGAACGGAGTATCTAAAACCTTAAAATTAAATTTAACTAGGATGCACGGAAGTAGAGACTATTTTAGGATTGAAAAAGATAAGAAATTAACTTTTGAAGTTGTTCCTGTTCTTAAAATAAAAAAAGTAAAAGAAGCCAGAAATGTCACAGATCAAAGCTATTTTCATGTGAATTATGTTAAGAGAAACTTGAACGATAAAATGCGCAGGGAGATACTGCTACTGAAGAAATTTTGTAAAGCAGCTAGAGTGTATGGGGCAGAGTCGTATATTAATGGTTTTTCCGGGTATGGAATAGAATGCTTGATCATTCAATATAAGACTTTTGAAAAAACACTTAAGGAACTTATAAAAGTAAAACTCGAAGAGAGATTGATTCTAGACCCCGCTAAAAGTTATAAGAATAAGAAAGATATCTTTCTTAATGTTAACGAAAATAAGATCCGTGGCCCCGTTGTATTGATAGACCCCACATGGAAAGAAAGGAATATTCTATCGGCTCTGAACTGGATAACTTTAAAGAAGTTTCAGGAGAGTGCGGAGGAATTTCTCAGAAAGCCAAGTGAGAAATTCTTTTACGTGAAAGAATTTGACGAGAATACTTTTAGAAATAAAGCAAAAAACCACGAGCTCTTAAAGATAAGGCTCGAGACGGATCGACAGGAAGGGGACATAGCGGGCACAAAACTAAAGAAATTCTCTAAATTTTTACTAGTTGAAATAAAGAAGTATTTTGAACTAATAGAAGAAGAATTCGTGTACGAAGGGGAAAAAGAGGCTAACTTACATGTAATATTGAAAAGTAAGAAAGAAATTGTAAAGATGGGGCCAGCTCTAGAAAGAAAAGATGATGTTAAGGCATTTAAAAAAGTCAATAAAGATACTTTTGAGAAAAATGACCATATACATGCAAGAAAAAAGATTGATTTTACTGCGCGGAAGTTTATAGAGAATTTTGCAAAGGCAGAAAAAAAGAGAAAACTCAAAGAGATGGGAATTATTGAAATGAGTATTGAAAAATAAATTTACAATGCTTTACTAGCTACTTTGCTTTTTAGCTCTTGAGCAAGAGGCTTTAAGTCTAAGGCTTTGATATTTGCATTTCCGCTCTTAAGATTATTTTCTACTATTAAGGATAAGGAATTTGCGAAAAACTGTGAATTAAGCCAGACTCCTACTTCTTCGTCTGAATTCTCAGCAGTAATCATGAATAATGCTTCCTGCTTGTCTGAAATGAACAATCTTGCTTCTGAAGTAGTTGTTGATGCTTTAATATTGAACTTAGAAGTGATTTTCTTTATTTTTTCAGGAGCGCCTGAAAGAGCAATTTTGACTCTAACATTGTTTTTAATTGCCTGCTCTATTGCTGGAACTAAAACTCTGCTTTTATCTTCAAAGTCTAGAGCTGAAGTTGATATAAAGACTTCTTTCTTAGCGTTTTGTATTAATTCTCTTACTCTTGAGATAACATTAGATCTGCCTTTTAATGATCCTGTAATTTCATGAGTCTTTATAGGAGATATTCCAGTATTGTGTAACTTTTCAAGCTCTTCATACTCTGCAGTCTCCTTTAGAGTGGAAAGGTTCTTTACTTTATCCTGAGCGTCCTGCATTGTCTTTAACTTCATTTTTTCTAAGACTTCAACCGGCTTTACTGCGATGTATTTGACAGGCTTACCTATTTTAGTTATTGCAAAACCTCTTTTCTCAAGGCTTTCTAAAACATCATATGTTCTTGAACGTGGAACGCCTGAAATAGTGGCAATTTCTCCTGCAGAGGCTATTCCTCTGGAAAGTAAGGCGATCCATACTTTGGTTTCATAAATATTAAGATTGAAATATTCTTTTATTCTCTTTACTAATTCTTGTTTTATTATCATGAAGTTACAACACATCAGAGCCTATTTAAACTTTTCGGTTCTGTTATGACTAGTGAATGACACAACAATTTAGAATAAAAATTGAGTTAGAGAGTAGTAAAATGCTTCATCAAATTAAATAAGCGATTGCAAGGCCGATAAACGCCCCTACAGTTATGAAAGGCATTGCTGGATAGAATTTCCCTTTCTCGGAAATATAAAACAGAAACGCAAGAGCTATAGTGGAAAATAGAGACACTATTAAGGCTTGAAGCAATCCCCAATGATTGAACACTACTCCGGCCAATATTAATGGAAATACGACATCGCCTCCACCTAAAATTGCTAAACTAACCTTTACTTTCTTGTTTTTATTCTTTGAGAGTTTTGCTTTTGCCAATTGATCTCTTTCCTTCTGGCCTAAATAAGGGACAAAGAAACCTGTGAAGATCTTTACTTTTTCGATCTGGTATTTTGCCATCTTCTGCATAAACCCTGCATGCCAGACTGCATACATATCGTATAATGAAATTAAAATTAGAATTGCGGATATTGCAATAATACTCCATGCACTTGCCGAAAGACCAAAATATTCATATAATTTCCCAAAATACTTGCCGCTTGATAATGCCTTATCTGTAAAATTGAATAGAACCACGAAAATTGAAGCGATACCTGGATAGATTAATAACTCCGAAATATTGTGGACGATAATGTTTCTTTTGAAAATTTTAAAAATAGCTATTGGGAGGGCGATTATCAAGGCTATTAAAGGAGAATAAGGAAAGTTAAGCAATAAAGAATTGAATGTTATTCCAAGCGCTAAAGTAACTACGATAAAAAACCATGTTCTGAGTATAGTCTCCGCTTTAAATTTCATTAATGTCAGCATTAAGAAAACTGCTATGGCTATTGCGATAACTATGGAAACTAATGTTCCCTGAGGCGTAACGTCCTCTGGAGGATCCATCCCATAAGGAAGATTATAGGAAGTTACATTGGTTATGGTTCCATTCTCATCAGCAACCTGACTTATTTGAGGCGAATACTGACTTATAACAAACAATCCGATTAATTGTGTAATGAAAAACATGCCCAAGAGAAGTAATGTTATTTTTATTGCATGCTTCATAATAGCAATTAGTAAATTGGGTTTTTATATGTTGGTAGTTATATTGATACTGAATATGTGAATGATTGTTGAATGTTTGAAGTCAAAGAAATCTTATAAATATGGACCAGATATTTAATATATGAAGAAATGGGTAATTCTGTCTATTGTTGTTTTAATTATTCTTGCAGGAATTTATTTTTATTTTGGTAAAAGTTTCTCACCTAATCCTCATGAGGCATGCATTCAAAGAGTTCAAAGAGAAAATTCATTTTGTGCCACGGTAGAAGAAGAGCAATGTAAATATTATCATAATTATTCAAATTCCATACCTGGAGGCGGAAACTGTTATTGGTCAGAAGAAATGTCATCGTGTAGTGGAGAGACACGAGGTTGTGATTAATTAAAACAAACTTTACTTCAGCCTAATTGTTTCTAAGTTTCTTGGAACAACGGTTTCTATATTATTTGAACGATATAGTGTTGAAGCAAGGTCTAAGGACTTGGAGACTTCACCATGATTGATGATTATCTTTTTAGGTCGAGGAGACATACGGCTTACATACTGTAAGAGCTCGTTTCTTCCAGAATGAGCTGAAAATCCTGACAATGTTTCTACTTTCATCTTGACTTCTACTTTTTCATTTCCATAGTCTTTACCAAGATGGACCTCTTTATTACCTTCCTGAATCTGTCTTCCCAAAGAACCAATTGATTGATAACAACTGAAGGCAATCACATTGTTAGGGCTATCTGCAAGATTTCTGAAATACTCTACAGATGCTCCTCCAACAAGCATACCAGAAGTTGCAATAATTATGCAAGATCCGCCTTCAATAACTTCCTTTCTTTCGGTTGGGCTACCTATTCTCTTGAATATATCAGAAACAAAAGGATTGTTATCCTGGAATATCTGTGAGCGTACTGAAGCGCTTAGAAAGTCTGGATAGGCCGTATGAATTGCATTAATATCCCAAATCATCCCATCAATATAGACAGGGATCTTGGGTATTTCTCCGTTTCTTACTGCTTCTTCGACTCTAAGCATTGTTTCCTGGGCGTGGCCTAAACCTAGTTCTGGAAAGAGAACTTTTCCATTTTTCTGGATAGCTTCATTAACTAACTGGATAAACCGATCTTCTGCTTCCTTTCTAGGAGGCAGGATATCAGCTTTGCCGCCATAAGTAGATTCCATTTGCAGAGTCTCCACGCGAGGAAAACGATTGACTGCAGGGTCGAGAAGGCGGGATTTTGCATATTTTGTATCTGCGCTGTAAACAAAATTGTGCAAGCCATTACCTATATTTACATGCACCTGGGCAGAGCCAAGAACGTGCCCTGCATTATAGAAGGTGATTCTAATGTCTGGAGTGATGTCTGTGACCTCTCCGTATTCTAAACATACTGAATGCCTTACCATTTCCTTGATATCTTCTGCTTTGTAAAGTGGAAACTCTGCTTTTTTATATGCTACTCCGATTAAGTCTAACTGTAATAAGGCAGATACGTCACGAGTTGGAGAAGTCATATAGATTGGGCCGCGATAACCCATTTTGAAAATATAGGGGACAAGGCCGCTATGATCTAAATGAGCGTGAGATAAGACTATTGCATCTATGCTATTGATGTCTCCTATTTCTGCAACATCAAGATAAGGAAATTTTTCAGGGCCCTCTGATATCCCCGGGTTGATTCCGCAATCTAACAAGACTTTTGAATTTGGAGTGTGCAACAGTAAACATGACCTTCCCACTTGTCTCCCGCTACCCAGGAAAGTCAGTCTTACCCAGATATCTTTTTTCTCAGGATTCCAGTCGTTGTATATTTTCTTTCCAATTTCATGAAGAAATTTTCTCCTATAATTGTTATTTGCATAAAGAACTGAGCGGATCTTTTCAGTTATTTTTGAAGGAATGACGGGACTTCTTTGCACAACTGCCGACCAAAATGTGGATTTGCGAATATCTGAGAGAATGGAACCCTGTTTGCCTATTACAAGCCCAGGTTTTTTTGCTTCAATGATGACTGTGCTTCTTTGCACGTCAAAAATGACATTAATGATCTCAGCTTCAGCCTGAACAAGGGCGCGAATGGTTTTTTCTGTTTCTTCTTCGGTTGCCAAAATGCTTCTATCTGCCCTTAATTCAACTCTCTTTTTTATTTTGGAGACTACTTTTTTAATGCTCTCCTCTCCTGTCTTAAAAAACTCTTTATTGTTTGTGTAGAGAACTATGTTTGCGCCTTCAAATATGGCATCATTGATTACGTTAGGCAAGTCGTCCTTAATTGTCTTTAAAATGTCGCTCATTTTCTGTTTAAGATATCGAGTTTAATAGATGATGTGAATGATGATTACTTGTATTGCGGGATAATTTCTTCGGATACTACTTGATTTACCCCATCTTTCGTAATACTAATAACATCTATTCCATTCCCTGATGAAACGTCTCTTTGTGTAGATGCTTTTATACACTCCTTGGAGAGTTCTATTGCTTCCTTGACCGTAATATCTTTCTTATACATTCTCTCCATAAATCCTAGTATATATGGCATTCCTGAGGAGAAATTAGCATCATATTCTTTAACTTTGTATACTCCTCCGGCAGGTTCTATGGTATAGAGTTCGGCAGTTCCATCTTCATTATGTCCGCCGATGAGCAGGCCCACTATGAAAGGGACCATGGTCGGAGTACGAATGTTTCTGTAAAGCATCATGCCAACAAGATTTGCTGCTTCCTTAACCGTGGGCCTTGACTTGTTTCTTAATTCCTGCAACCTTAATTCTGCAGCTAAAACTTTTTCTGAAATTATTGCGTCTGCAGCTCCTCCAGTTGTTGCTATAACAATGTAGTCGTTAACCTTTTTTACTTTTCTTTCATCTTTGCTCATGATTATCGTTCCAGCTGTAACCCTTCTATCTGCAGCCATTACGACTCCGTCTTTACAAACAATTCCCACTATGCTTGTGTGCGATTTCAACATTTTGTCAGAAATTTCTTTATTCATTTTGAGAGAATGATATAGCCTAAAGAGGCGTTTACTATTTAAACTTTTTGGTAGATTTATTTTTAAATTCTTTTTAGAAAAGTTTTTAAAACAATAATGAATATAATAAATAAGATAAATAAAATGTCAGATAGATCCGAAATTGTTGGGCTGATGTATGATCAAGAAGATTTAGATGCGGAAGTTCTTGAACATGGAACCCATATAGTAGAAAATCCTCAGCCCCTTGGCAGAAAGGCATTAGATGATAAAGCATGAATTCTGGCATGTGCCCAATCTGCAAGAAAAGGAGTTCTAGACTTACCTATGCATATAGGAGGCTTAAGAGGATTATTGGAAAGGGCCGCTCAAACGGGATATCTCGAACCTAACAGTGTTTTGTCTTATGCAGCCCAATATAATGGAACAAGAAGGGGAGGTTTAACTTCCTCTGGATTCAGAGATTATTGGTTTTAACTATGGAGACATCTCCTTCTTTTGTCGTCTTAAACACATTATCTACAAAACTTTCTATTTTTTGTTCGTGACTGACAATTATGAGTTGTTTCGCATTTAGTTCTTCTAGGATGTCTCTAATTTTGCTAATCTGCTCTTCAGAGAAGCCATCTGTAGGCTCGTCTAAAATTATTATGCCGCGAGTTTTTATTTTACTCATAATGGAATTAATAATCTGATTGAGGGCGAGCCGATAGGCTAAAGCTACTGCTGTTCTTTCTCCCCCTGATAAGAACTCGTAATCCATTTCCGTTTCCCTTTGCAAGATAATTGGTGTAAAGTTCTCGTCTATTCTTATGTCTAGGGAGTTTTCTGCTACTAGCATTAAGAACCATTTTCTAAGCAAGGAAGAAAACTCATTTCTAAGCTTTAGAAGGACATTTCTTTCAGTGAAATCAATTAATTTGAGGAATTGAGTTGAGAGCCAATCTATCAATTCATTCATTTGATAGAGTTTTTTCTTTGTTTCCTCCTTTTTTTGAATATTTCCCTGTAAAAGGGAGATTTCTTGTCCGCTTAATTGTAACTCTTTTTTAAGTTCTGCAACTACTATCTCCTTATTTTTTTCCTCTAAAAGAGCTTTTTCCACTTCTACAAATCTTATCCTGTAGTGATTCTCAAAAGTCGTGAATTTTAAGATGTCCTCTTTTAGACTTTCCATATGTTTGATAAGGAAAGAAATGTCTTTTTCCAGACTGAGTTGCGATTTTTCCAGTTCGGAAAGCTTATGTGAGGAAGCTACTATGAAGTCCTGGCGAGACTTGGCTGTTTCCATTCCTACTTTTTGATCTTCGAGTTTAACAAGCAGACTTCTTTGACTTTCAATCTGTGCCCTTACTTCTATTTTTTGGGACTCAGATTGCCCTATTTCCTTTTCTACGAAGTCCAACTTTCCCTTGGATTCATTTAAAATGGCATGTTTGTGGTTCTCTGAGACGACCTGAAAACAAATAGGGCAAAGATCTATTTTAAGGAGTTTCTCTTTTTTAGATAGCGACTCTTTTTTCTCTTGCTGGAGATAATTTATCTTGCTGTCTAAGGAAATATAAAGAGAATTGAGACTTTCTAATTTTACTTTTAACCCTTTTACTTCCTCACTTACCTTGGCATATTCTACCTCGTTAAAGATCTGAGAATCTTTTACTATGCTTTGGAGGTATTCTTTTTCTTTCTTTACAGTATTTAAGGAGTCTCTCTTTGTAGAAACGAATATCTTTGCCTTCTCGAGTTCATTAGCAAAATTTTTCTTTTCCTCTATCTTAACTTCTAAAGATTTTAATTCTGACTCTAGAGATTCTCGAATAGCTTTCTTCTCTCTAAATGCCTCTTCTTGGATTGTTATGTTGGCTGCAAGCACACTTAACTTTTCTTTTCTTAATTCTAGACTTTGAAGATCTTCTTCGAGAGTCTTTATTTCTCCTTGCATTAATTTTGACTCTGATTTTAGGTTTGTAAGCAGAGTGGAGAGATTATTTTTAATTTGCTTGTATTTGTCAATCCCGAAAATGTGTCTTAGAATATTGAGCCTTGCTTCGGCATCCTCAAGGATAATCTGTTTCATTTGTTCTTGAGGAGAAAAAACAGTATATCTAAACAAAATATTATTCTTTTTTATGAATTCTTCCGGATAACCTAGTAATTCAACGATTTTTGACTTTATTTCTGTAACTGAAGATTCGAACTTTTCACCATTTATTGTTATCGAAGAATATTCATTGCTCACTCCTTTAGGGCTCCTCTTAAGTTTTCGCTCGATTATCAGGGACTTGCCTGCTAAGTCTATTTCTAGAACTACCTCTGCAACATTTTCGCGGTTTCTTAGTAATGAAGTTCCCTTTTGCCCTGGCTGCAATCCAAATAGAGCGTATTCTATTGCTAGTAGAATTGTTGTTTTGCCCGAACCTATATCTCCTGAAAGCAAGAGAGACCCTTCGGGAAATTCTAATTCCTGCTCTTTGTAAGAACGGATATTTTTTATTTTTATTTTTTTAAATCTCATAGTAATATCTTCCTCACTTCTGAAAGAAGGCGGTCTTCGAAACCTAATAAAGTTTCACCTTCTAACTTTTCTATTTGGAGAGTCCTTATTAGATCAGGTATGAAAATGTTAAATTTGCTTTGATTTGTCTCTTCAAATTTCCCTATGATGTGCGACTCTAAATCTTCTGAGTCCGTAAGTTCTATTTTAACTTCGGATTCTGCCATATGGAGTTTTGAAGTGCTCCTTAATAATACGTAGGCTCCTTTTTCTCTTAGATTATTCTCTATCTTATTAAAATCGATGTCTGAGATTTTACCCCTATCTAGAATTCCTGAAAGGCGAATTACAACAATTTTATCTTTCACAGACTCGTTTTTCAATAAATTAATTATTTCATCTGTGACCGTTAGAGAATTATTGATTTCTAGATGGATTGAAAAAACATCTTTAATTTTTATTTGCTCTTTTTTGATGTTTCCATCTTCGTATATGAAAAAAGATCCTCCTTTGAGCTCCTCTAGTTCTGAAATAGTATTGGGGAAAAGAGGTCCAGAGTACACCGTTGATCCTTTTTTATAATTTATATGCAGGTGTGATAAAGCCAGATAGTCTACTTTAGGAAGATATCTTTCATCCACGGCTTTTACAGGAATGTCTCCAATTGCGTCTCTTATAGTGGTGTGCAACATCAATATCTTGAATAAGCCGGGACTGTCTTGTAATTTGATCCTCTCTACTTCGTCTACTTCTAGGCCTGATTTTTTTCCTGGGAAGCCATAGATGGCTACATTTTTGTGAATTGTGGGCTCTAGTAAAATTTTTCCATTTTTTTCTTCATATTTTACGACATTCTTGCAGAATCCTGCCCTCTCGAGAACATCTAAAAAAGTTTTGCCTGAGACAGAATAATCATGACTTCCTGCAATAATAAATACAGGTATATTGGCATCTTTTAACTTGCGAAATTCTTCAAATGTCTGTTTGAGAGTATCGATTGGAGGATAGGAATTATCAAATAAATCTCCGCTAATTAAAACAAAGTCTGGCTTAAACTTTATACTTCTTTTTACAGCTTCTACGAAATGCTGAAAATTCAACTCTTTTAATTCAGGCTGACGCCATCCTCCCAGATGGCAATCTCCCATATGGATAAATCTCATATTTTTGAAATTAGAGAGGATTATTTAAGGATTTATATGTCAACAATAATGCCCTCAGTAACAGAAAACTGGTTGAGTGGCAATATTTTTACAGAGTAGTGTTGATCTCTTCTCGGACATGACTGCTGGCTGAACTTCTACAATGTGGTCACCTGCACGGTAATTGAATGGGATTTGGAAAGAATACAATTTTGTGTCAGAAGGAGCAAGAGGTTGCGGCAAGAGCTCTGTTTTGTTATTGACTTGTTGCCTTACCGACCTTGACTCATTTCCTAGTCTGACAAAAATCATTGAAACATTAAATAAACCTCTATTTGAAATGGTCACGTTTAATTGCCCGCGAAAACAGACTGCGTTTTCTATGACCAGATTTATATCCTCCGGGCATTTTTCCTTTGAAGAAGGAAGATACAATTTGAGATAAGCATATACTGCAACGCTCAGACTAATCCCGATTACTATAAGCAATACATATGCTACCATCTGACTGTCTGCTTTTTTATTTATCATTTTATCTATGAGCCTGACACTGACCATTATTCTTACAAGTGTAACTTATTCCCTCCTCATTAAATTGATCGCAGTAATTTCCTGTACAGGACTCGTAACACTTTTGCTCTTCCTGTCCGCTTAGTTTATAACATATGAGGTTCTCTTCGCATTTATCGCTTGTAGGACAACACAACTGATTTTTTCCACCACATTGTGCGCATATACCTTCTTCATCACAGAACAAGTTTTCAGTGTTACATGATGGTCTGCCTTGCTCAGGGGAGCAGCACTCTTGGTCAGAATTTCCGCATTGCTCTAGATCTTCACCTTTTTTTGAAACAAAGATATCTCCATCTCCTTCTTTCTTCAAAACTAAAAAGAAGTTCTGACCTTCTTCTTTTACATCGAACGTGTATGTTGTAGTGCCGAAAGTGACGGTTGCCTGATTTCCGACAACTTCTTCCGTTCCCTTCCAGATATTCCCTTCGGCTATAGGCCAGCAGCTATTATCTGTCAAGCAAGGACCTCCAATGTTAGTTAAATTATAGACTAGCCAAGTCAGAGTCGTTTTATTTCCATAAACGATGACTATTTCAGTTTGAGGATATGATTGTGCATAAACTTGAATTAGATCTGAAAGATAATTGTCAATTTCTTCTGAGGATAGGGCATAGAACGACCCACTGTCCAGATATTGTAATATCTCATAATTTATTTCATCAGATAGATCATACACGGAGACATCTTCTTCTGAAACTTGAACATTGTTATAAACTGTTGCTAAGCTTGCAACTACTGCGATTATTACTAGTGCTGCTACTAAAAAGAACTGCCCTCTTTTTTTCATATTGTAAAAAAGCAGAAGAGGTTTTTATATCTTGTTAATGTAAAGAGAAATTAAAGTGGTGCAGACGGGGAGTTAGCTTGGATTGGGACTTTTAGTTCCCTCTTGATCTTCTCGGTTCTGCGACCCTACAAGCACCATACTTCCCATTTAGGGCTGCTCCGATCAAGGCCTGACCCATTTCACAAGAGTACGATCGAGTAGGACAAAACCTCATAGTTGAGCAAGAGACCAAAAACCTTAGGCCTCACGCCCTCCTTTGAGTCCGCCTTAAAGCCCGTTTGCGAATAGCGCAGGGCTAGCGCGCCGACTCGTCCGCACCAGAAAACGAAGATAAAGAGGTTTTATAAAGGTTTTTACTCCATATCTATTTGCTTCTTTATTTTGCTTATATCTTCCTTAATTGATTTTTTCTTTTTCTTGGTCTTATTATTGGGTTTGAAAGAAAACATTAACAAAACTACAAGTGAAATAGTTAAGAATATGCCCGTAATTAATAAAATAGTTATCATCTCCATATCTGAAATTGCTTTAATAGGTTTTTAAGAGTTTTGATTTTACATTTCTTCCAAAGGTTCTATTGAAAGGAGTTTGAGAGCATTTTTTAACACTTGCGAAAATGAGTCAACTAAACTAAGCCTGAAAAGTTCATTTTCAGAGCCTATGACTAACTGGGCATGATAAAATTCATTGAAGGTTTGGGCAAGATGGAATGCATAATTTGCGATTATATTTGGGGCAAGAGAGGCATAGGCCTGCTGAACTATTTCTGGAAATTTAGAGAGCTCAACTATTATGGACTTTTCTAATTCACTTAACTGAGGAATTAAAATGGATTTAGGCCTAGAGTACTTTGCTTTTCTTATAATGCTTTTTGCGCGGGCATAGCTATAAAGCAAATAGGGACCAGTGTTGCCTTCGAAAGAAATAAAACGATCTATATCAAAAATTACGTCACTTGAACGATGATTCTTTAAATCTCCATAAAAGATTGCAGCCAATGCAATTTTATGGGCCCGAGAGTTAAGTTCTTTTTCCCCAAGTTTCTCTCTTTTCTGGATTTCTTTTTTTGCAAGATCTTGAGTTTCCTGTATGATTCCTTCCAGAAATATTGTCTTTCCATGGCGGGTAGCGAATTTCTTTCCATCTGTATCTAAATAAAGGCCATGGTCTATATGCACGCAATCTTTTGCCCAAGTATAACCCATCAATTCTAAAACTTTAAAGAATTGTTTAAAATGAAGCTTTTGCTCCTGGCCAACTTCATAAAATAATCTATCCGACTTATACTTTTTTTTACGATCTATTGCTGCCGTAATATCTCTTGTCGCGTACAGTGTTGCGCCATCAGACTTCTGGATAAGACACACTCCGAGATTATACTTTTCAAGATTTACCACTAAAGCTCCCTCGCTTTGCTGAAGAAGATTCTTTTCTTTTAGCTCCTTAAGCGTAGAGTTCATTTTATTATTATAATAAGACTCGCTGGAAATAACATCAAATTTGATATTCAAAATCTTGTAAAGTTTGCTAAATTCTTTAATGCTTAAGGCTTTGAATTGCTTCCATAGTTTGATTGCCTCTTTATCTCCATCCTCAAGTTTTTTGAACCATTTTCTTCCCTCTTCTTCTAGATTCTTATCTTTATTGGCTTCCACATAAAGACTGTAGAGATAATTTATTGGATCTTTTTTCAGCTTTTTTTGGTCGCCAGATTTTTTATAACTTGCCAGGATTTTTCCAAAAGGAGTTCCCCAGTCCCCCAGATAATTTAATTTTACTACCTTGTATCCTTGAAATTGTGAAATATTGGCCATAGCATTTCCAATTATTGTAGATCTTAAATGACCTATTCCGAACGGTTTGGCGATATTTGGGGAAGACATATCTATGACTATCCTTTTTCCTTTGCCTTCTTTAGAAGAGCCGTATTTCTCTCTTTCATTTAGGATTGCGTTTAGAGTTTTTTTAGCAATGTTGTTTTTGTTAATGAAGAAATTGATATACGGGCCTTTTGCCTCAACTTTTTCCAAATTTTCTGAATGTAGCTTTTTTGATAAATCCAAAGCTATTTCGACTGGATTCTTCTTAAATTGCTTTGCTAAGGAAAAACATGGGAAGGCAAAGTCTCCTAATTCAGGAGAAGGAGGAATTTCGATTAGGGAGAGGATGTCTTCTTTTTTAATTGAAAACTGTTTTGATAAAAGTGCTGCTATTTCTTCTTTCATAGATAATGGATTAAGAATTAATTAATAAAGTTATTCCTTAAGTTTGGTGCCGCACTCTGTACAGAATTTCTCAGTTTCATCAATTGGTTTTTTACATCCCGGACAGTTTGTTAAAGGAACGACCATTTTTCCGCCGCATTGGGGGCAGAATTTTTGATCTATATCCCCGCCTCGACCACATCCGCTGCATTTCGGAGGGACTTTCTTTCTTTCTATTACAGTTTTGTAACCTATTTTTCCTCCGGAAACTATTTTTGAAAAAGCATCCTGGATAGCATCCCCATCCTGATATTTCCTTAGATCTAAGCCGCTGCTCATTTTCCTCTTTATTTAATCCTCTTTAACTAGTAGATAAGATAAAGTTTTTAAATATTTTGATAGTTTTGAGAGTTACAGAGAATTTTGCGGTTTAGCTTTAGGTGCAAAATCTCTGTCTGGAGAATTTATAAACAGTGTAATCGGTAGAATTCTCCATATCTTTATATATATCGGTTGCCCAATAAAACTATGAAAAAGGCAAAAAAAGAGGTCTATTGCTGCGATATGCGGGGATTTTTGTCGTTTTTGGTCTTATTCTTATTATCTAAACAGTCCATGAATGGACAGGAGCTTGCAAGAGAGCTAGAAAAAAGAAAGGGGGAAAAGCCTAGCCCTGGGACTATCTACCCTGCTTTGAAATCCTTAAAAGAAGAGGGATTGATACAGGAGAAAAAAGAAGGAAAGTCTATTTCTTATACTTTAACATCTGAAGGCAAAGAGAGCTTAAAGATTGCAAAGGAAAGATTCTGCAGGACTTTTGTCGATTTATTGTAAATCAAATATTTTTAACACCTTAAACTCTTCACAAACAATCAGAGTATTCTCATCAAATTTTCTTTTCATTTTCTCTAGTCTTTTTTCGAAGAATTTTTTATGCGCTTTTCTCCAGTAAGCGAGAGATCTGTCGCCTTCACCCTCTTTAAAGGCAAATGCGGCACTAACTTTACTAAAGGGTTTGTGTGAAGCTTTTGTTGTTATAATCGAGCATCTCTTTCTTCCTTTAGAATCCAATATGACGTTCTTATCTCCTACTTTAGGCAAGGGCATTTTTTTATCCAGATAAGATTCGTACAATGAAGAGGTAGCGGTTTTCTTTCCAGAGATAACAAGTCCCTGCAGGTAGTCTGCTTCTTTTTTTGTATCTCCAAATTGCCAAGAAGGAATTTTTTTCATAACTCTATAAATTTCTAATTCTATAAAAATATAAGCCTCTACCGGGATTTGAACCCGGGACCTCTTCATTACGAGTGAAGCGCTCCACCACTGAGCTATAGAGGCTTATCTTCGAGAAGAAGATAAGATTTATAAAGATGTTTTATTTCAAGTTGGTATATTATAGTGATAAAAAGATGTTGAAGAAAAGGGTTATTTTACTATTGCCGGCGATCCTAATATTAATTTTCTTGCAACTCAGCTTCTCCTCCGCTTTGCTGGCTAATTTTACTAATGTTACTGGCAGTATAGAAAGATCGTTGAGTACAATCTCATCAACAAACATTATAAATTTTACAATTGGGGCAATTAGTGAAAACATTACGGAAATAAAATTTATTTTAACTGGAAGCCAAAATACAGACCCCGATAAATTTGTTATAGATTCTAACGGCACCAACGCTCCATCCGTGGCATTTTCTAATGTCTCAATAACAAATGCTAGTATGCCTGGAGGATCATTTACATTAATACTGACTTTCACAAACAATTCCGGAGCAGGTATAATTCCCAATGGGACCACTAGAAATTTCTGGTTCAATATTAATTCTAGGAGTACAACTTCTTCTTTAATAAGCGTTTTAGTTAACGCTACGGGAGTTTCAAATACCATTAATCAGTCGAGTGGAGGCAATAGTATGAGTTTTCCATTTAGCTTTAGATTTAGCGGATATGTTAAAAATGAAAGTGGAGGTTTACAGAATGCAACAAATATTACTATGTATCAGTTCACAAACGTCCCGATGGGCCCCCCAATTGAAACGCCGGTTTCTTCTGTTTTGAGCAATGAAAACGGCTCATTCACGTTTACAGGCCTAAGTTCTTCTGGAGGAATCATGTACACTATGAAAATGATTTATTACAATGCGTCTGGGGTAGCAACAAAAATAGGAACTATCTTGCCCCCATTCCCTGCCGAAATGTACTATCCTCAATCTTTTAGCGGAGGCGGTGAACCTGCATATGAGTTCATGAAACCTCCAAGTTTGAACGGCTCAACATTCTATTTGGGGCCTGCGGCGACAATTTATATTAACGCAACTAATGGGACCACCCTCCAGAGATTTGGTTACATGATTATGGATCAAAAAATAGGTCTTCAGATGGAGAGTAATATGTTTGGGAATGTAAGTAACATGTCTGCAATTGTACCAATTAATAAAAGATATACTGTGATGCTTGTAAGAGCAAATCAGCAATTTGGAATGTATGCTACATGTGGCGGAAGTTTTATGAATGATACTGCTTGCAACACTCCTCCAAGATCAAATTCGACTATTTATCCTACCGTTGCAGGGCAAATAACTAATGTTCAACTCAATCTTGCAATAAACAGGGTGCAGATGTATGGGTGTATTGAAGTTAGTGGAAATTCCAGCCAGATAACAAATATTACTTCTATTCTACCAAAAATGTTGCCCTGGGAAGGATTTGTACCTCCTATGAGGCCAGACAACCAAGATATTAATTTGTCTAGTACTGCCCAATTAAATTATTCGGACTCGAGATGTTCTGGGAAAATTGCATGGTATAATATAAGCCTGCTAAACTCTAATTATCTTGTAGAATTCTATGGGGCGAAGAATGCAAGCACAAGCAACTCTTCAGAGCATGTCGCGGCATTTCAAAATGTGAGTTATAGTGGGTTAAGCCAAGGAAATAATACTATGCAAAATATTACTCTTAAACCTCTTGCAGGGGCTTTTGTTGCTGAAGGAAACGTGAATACTACAAAAATTAGAATAAATATACAAAATTCTACTGGGGGAGCTATTACACAGGATACGCCGCATGTCGACTTGTTTGTAAGAGATACTACAACATTTGGCGAATTGACTTATATTATGGACAATCCAACAAATGGAACTTTTTATATTACCCTGCCTGCAAATTCTACTGCAAAAGTTAAGATATTCTCCAATAACGCCCCTCCAAAAGAGAAGACATTGAATTTGAGTTTGTCTGAAACAAATGTAACTTTAATAAGTATGACTGGGGGAGATGGAGGATTTAGAAAAATTAATTCTAGCGGTGGAATGGAGGCAATGAATATAACTTCTTCAACTTTTGCAATGCAGATGAAATTCATTAAAGCTGGGGGGAATTGTGACGGACTTTATCCAGACAATAGTAGTTGTGTATTAACAAGCACTACTGCAAGCGGGTTTAATCCTATGAGTGCGATGGTTGCGGGCACTATAAATATGGAAATGAAAATGACTTCGTCTAATACTTCTATAACTTTCTATAACTTTGATATGCTTGCGGCAAAACAACCTCCGATGGAGAGCGTTTTGAATGATCAAAAATCAGGCGGTTCGGCAAATGCCCCTGAATGGCAATTTGGAAGTTTTGTCCCGGCTGATGTGTATGATTATGCGATAGTTGCAATGCCTTATTCCGATACAAACATAAACGACTCTGCACAAATAAATATTTCTATGTCTAATTTGTATGATGAAAACTGGAATGTCGTTTGGAACTCTTCTAGAGGAGATACTGCGGCAAATTTCACAAATAATGTTGATGAATATTTAGGAAATTCTAACAATAGATCTTATAACTCTACGGGATATAGGAACTTTACAGTTAGTGGAGGGGTTGCCTGTAGCACTAGCGATTCAAATTTGAACGGAACAAGCCCGAGCGCTTATTGTTTTATCAATACTTCTTCAAATATCATGTATATGCGAGTGCCTCACTTTTCTGGAGTTGCTCCCTTGATTACAGCTACTGCCCCGGCGACTGCTGCTGCGGCTTCTGATGACGATGATGATGACGATGATAGCTCGAGCAGTTCTACCGCCGGATATTGGAGCAGCACCTTTAACTTTGCGGATGAGGAGTTTAGTAAGAAAGAAACAATAATAAAGGAAGTAGGAAAGAAACAAAGAATCAAATTAAAGATAAGTAGTGCAATACATTACGTAGGAGTCATTGACCTCACAAGTACCACAGTTACGATAAATGTTTCTTCTATTCCCCAACAAGCAATTCTAGGGATTGGAGAGGAGAAAAAGTTTGAGATAGATGAGGATGATTTCTACGATGTTTTAGTTAAACTCAATAATTTTGTTAATGGTCGAGCTAATTTAAGCGTGTCCTATCTACATGAAGAAACTCCAACGCAGCCCTTGCCTCCTGCCGAGAATTCTACCTTGGGTAGCAATGAAACAGCAGCAGATACAAATAATGCAAATTTGGACGGGAACACTGCAGAGTCGGGAGAAGGCACTAAAAGTAGGAGATGGATTTGGATTTTAATAATTATCGTAATAGTGCTCGCTGCGGGCGGGATAATTGGATATAGATATTTGAAGAAAGAAAGCTATAAATATCATCGCCACTCGGGTTCTTTTTATGCCTAGAAATAAATCGGGAATTATCGGATTGACAAATATAAGAAATTATGATAGAATCCCTCCATTATTTTTATTTGTGTTTTTATCTTTTATTCTTTTTTTAGTAGGTCTTCTAATTAAAATAAACCTGCTCTGGCAATTGACAGGATTTTTCCTTTTTGTTTATGTTGCAGCCATAGTTGTTTGGATAAAAACAAACGTATAGTCCGCTAAATTTAAATACTAAATAAGGCATTATTAAATATGGTTTTAGAAAATATCGATGTAAACTATTTCGCAATTCTTATTGCCGCTATTGCTTCTATGATTATCGGAGGACTGTGGTATTCTCCTATTTTGTTTGGAAACATCTGGATAAAACTTTCAGGATTCACTAATAAAGAAAAGGACAAAGCCAAACAAAGGGGAATGGCAAAATTTTACATTATAGCCCTTATTGGTTCTTTAGTAACTTCCTTTGTTTTAGCGCATTTTGTTAAATATATGGGAATTACCAGTATAGGCGGAGCATTACAACTAGCATTCTGGATTTGGGTAGGTTTTATTGCTACGGTAATGCTAGGAACAGTAATCTGGGAAGGAAAACCTGTAAAGTTATATTTGATTAACGCCGTTTATCAACTAGTCTCTTTCTCAGTTGCAGCTGTAATTCTTACCCTCTGGGCTTAAAGATGTTTAGTAAAGAAGAGCTAAAGATAATAGAAAAATTGAATACTCCTAAGAAGATTCAAGATTTCTTGAATGCTTTGAAAACAAATTTTGAAGAAATGGGAGATACTTGCATGTCTCCACGCAAAGTTCTGCGAGAAAGAAAAGCGCATTGTGTTGAAGGGGCCGTTTTTGCTGCTGCTGTGCTAAATGTGCACGGATTCAAACCTTTAATTGTGGATTTAGAATCAAATAATAAAGATTTCGATCATGTAATTGCGGTTTTTAAGAGAGGATCACACTGGGGAGCACTCAGCAAAACCAATCACGCAATTTTACGTTATCGAGAACCAATTTATAGCTCGATAAGAGAACTTGTTATGTCCTATTTTCATGAATATTTTTTAGATAATGGTGTAAAAACACTAAGAAAATACAGTTTGCCTGTAGATTTATCTAAGTTCGATAATAAAGATTGGATGACTAGCGAAGAAGACATCTGGTATATTCCAGAGCACTTATTAGAAGTTAAGCATTTTGACATACTTAATAAATCGCAGATAAAATATTTAAGAAATGCTGATTCTCTTGAAATTAAAGCAGGAAAACTAGTTGAACAAAAATCAAAGAAAAAGGATGTTTGGAAAGGATAACTTTGCAAAGTTTAAATATAGTTAATTCCTAAGAAATAAATGGGCAAAGGTAATGGATTATTGATTGCAGGGGCAGTGTTATTAATAATAGGATTTTTCCTTATTTTGGCTTCTGTATTCTCCTTTTATGGTGGTGCGATGATGGGCGGAAGTGTTGGAATGATAATAACTTTTCCTCTACTTTTCATAGGCGCTGTTCTAATAATTGCAGGCATTGCAAAAAAAGTTTATTCCAATATTGATAAATTGGGAGAGGGTTTAGCTAAGAAAACAGCAAAGTCAACTGAAATGAGATATGAATCTCTTGGTAAAGGATTGGGTAAAGGTCTGAAAAAAGGACTCTTTACAAATTAGGGGCTGTTTGGACAGCTGTTTAAAACAGCCGTTTATATTTAAGCAGGGCATTCGCCTTGAGTATAATATAGAACATCCTCGTTTGAACATCCAACACAACTATTTGAATAAGTTTGAGCACATGGATAACGTATGCATTGTATCTTTTCAGGATTAAACCAACCGCACACAGGTTGATAAATAGCGATGCAGGCTTGTGCGTTTCTGTTTTCTGCAGCACAGTAGATTCTTTCTTCATTTTCTCCGCCTTGTCCTGAAATTAGAGAGATTAAACTGTTAAGATCTTCTTCTGTTTGAACATCAATATTTAACCTTCTTCCCGCGTTTTCTATAAGCATTTCAATCCCTTCATCAGTCAAAGTGCCGTCTGCAGAAGTTATTTCATTACTAGTTTTTATGAATTGAAGATTATTATTTTGGAATTCCCATCTTCCGCCAATTGCTTGAGCATTGTCAAAATCAGCATCAATTAAACCTGGGAAAACACCTTGGTAGAGTGGCGGATCGAATCCTTCGATAGGCATGGCTACTGACTTCTCGATTGCTTTCTGTCTAAATAGTTCAACAAGTGAAGAATCAGTTGAAATATCTTCTGTGAAGGTCTGGCCATTTGCTCTGCATTGTCTTGGATAACTTTCCATAATAGGATATCCTGCCGCAGAACATTCTTCAAAATTAGTTATAATAGCTCGCGCAGGTAGTAAAAAATAAATGATAATTCCCAATATAATGGCCAAAATAGCTGCGATTGGGATTATTGGAGCCTTATTTTTCATTAAATTAATAATACAAACTTATATTTAAACTTCTTGTTGAATTCAATCGAAATTGAAGTAAAAATGCAAACAGTTAAAAAGGATATTTCTTGGTTTATAAAATGATTAAGAAAGGCGACAAATTAAAAGTAGATTATGAAGGTCGATTTGAAGACGGAGAAGTTTTTGATTCTTCAAGTCATGGCGATCACTCGCATCCTTTAGAATTTACTGTTGGAGAAGGTCACGTAATTAAGGGCTTTGACGACGCAGTTATTGGAATGAAAAAAGGAGAGGAGAAAGAATTTGAGATTGAAGCACAAGACGCATACGGCGAAGTAAAAGAAGAATTAAAGCAAAAAGTGCCTAGAGCAGAATTAGGCGATTTGCCGGAACTAAAAAAAGGAATGGTTTTGATGTTGCAAACGCCTGACGGGCATAAAATGCCTGTGAATGTTGCAGACGTCGATGCAACGACAGTAACTTTAGATTTAAATCATCCTTTAGCAGGGAAAAAACTTATTTTTAAGATAAAAATTGTTGATATTGAGTAAAAGAAAGATTTAAATTTCTAATTTTTAACATTTATGTATGAAAATTTTTGAAAAAGAGGCCAAAGACATCTATATCGGGGAAATGATAGAAGGAGTGAATGAACATCTAAAGAAATACAAAAATAGGAAGATGAGCGTTGTTGATCTAGATGCTCTGTTTAGATAAAGATACAAAAATTTAAGGCATGATTTGAGCGAGCTGAAAAGAGTTCATATTGATGGCAGTTTTGTATTAATATTTAAGGTTGATTTGGCCCATAATTATTGAATTTTGAATTAACGATTTAATAAATTAAGGAAAAAGGCCTCTAGAAGAATCTTCATTTTTTCTATAGTCTCTTGAATTTCCTGCTTCGTCCATTTCTGATCCTCTATCGTGCATCGGATTATATATTGCGATTATCTCTAAATCATTTCTGCGCCTTTCTTCAACTTTTTCAAGAACATATGCTGTTGCACCTAACATTATTGCCCCGGCTACTAATCCGGGCAGTACTTCAGGTAATAATTCAGCCACCATAAATCTTCTGTATCGTGTCCGTGCACTTATTCTTCTTTCATCTAGCATGTTTAAACCAAGGATTGCCCTATTATAAACTTTTCTTAGTATTAAACGAACTCTTGTGCTAGGCTCAAACTTGTTAGAGAAAGCTGAAAGGTTTAGCTTTGGGTAAAGGTTTAAATAAGAAGAAAAAACTTGATTTTTATGGAAAATGTAAGTAAATATCGACAGTTAAGGGGAGAAGTTGCTGCATTGAGATTTATCAATGAACAAACAGGATATGATTTAGATATTAGAAAAACTATAGAAAGAAAATATATATTTGAGAAAATTTTTGATAAAGAAGGATCAATTAACGAGGGAATAGGTATTGGATTAACAATCGCAACTATGGGGTTGCCGATGTTGGCAGGTCTTGTTTCCGCGGCAGTCGCTCTAAAAGGATTTGTTTCGCCTAAAGTGTCCGGTTTAGGGGGGGCAGTCCTGGGTTTGATTACGGGAGGTTTCCTACATCACTACACTTTAGGGAGATGGGAGAGATCTTATTCAATGGTTAAAAAAGCTAAGGCCTATAAGGGAGTATATGACTCTGAAGGCATTGAAGGATTGATAGCTAAAGA
This sequence comes from Candidatus Woesearchaeota archaeon, assembly GCA_964355135.1. Classification (GTDB taxonomy): domain Archaea; phylum Nanobdellota; class Nanobdellia; order Pacearchaeales; family GW2011-AR1; genus UBA73. The sequence continues at coordinate 44,551 of CAYHCG010000008.1, forward strand.
TATGGGATTCGATAAATTCTAAATTTGTAGAGCTTCTAATCAAGTTTTATTAAAAGAATTCAGATTCGTTCGTTTAATTCGATTTTTAGGCTCTAAAACTTCGGGTAATCAATCTTGTGCGAACTCTTGTTAAATTTAACGTAAAAGATTCTTTCTTTTTGCAAATAATCTCGAACTTCTGTCCAAATAATAAGGCAAATCTAGTTTTTTTGCCTGTTCGAGTAAAGGAACCAGGTTTGACCCATAAAAGTTTATTTGTCGATCATCTTCAAATAGAGTATTTGGACATGTTGGAATCGTGATTAAAACTCCTTTATTTCCATAAAACAATGTGCTTACTATATCGCGGCCCCAAGGACCCGTTTTACGAAGCGATCCATTTTTAAGTTTATTAATAGCAGATTCATATGCCTCCGTAGTAACATGCCCGTTGAAACCGTAAGGGACATCTGGTAAATCGTGTTCGGGACCTCTCCAAAATTCTATTTTCGAGCTAGACGGTTTTCTAGGATTAAACATCAATTGGATTACTGGCCTTTTCATAAAAACCCTACTTTTAATCCATATAAAAACCTTTCCCTTTGTTGTTCCCGCAGGAGATAACATATACCGAGCGAACAACGTCGATCTAATAAACTTATTAATTGTGCGAACTCTTGCGATTTTTACCTTGAGTTTTTTTAGATAATGGGGAAATATTTACTATCCGGTAAGCATCTTTACCAATAGATATAGATTCTACACTTATCCTATCGCCCGATGATATGTTTTGATGATCAGTGCCTCGATAATCAATAGATGTTGAACTCCAAGGTACAGAAATAGACAAAATTCTCATTGGTGGACCATCATATACCTGTCCCCCTACAATAAAGGGATCTATATATGTCTGCCCTACCACCCTACCTTCGTCCGTTCTTCTTTGAGCCGCAGGATAATCCATGAAAATCCTACTTTTTCCCAGTATAAAAACCTATCTTTTTGATACCGAGCGCGTTCGGCGCTTCGCGCCTCACTCTTTAGTGCAGCTAATTTTTTTAATAGGGGCGGAAAAATGTTGTTTTGGAATTTTGATAGATTAAACGAACTCTTCTGTCCTCAATTATGCGGCAAAGTGAGACATTTTTTCTCGCTGAAGAGCAAGAGATATAGCTCTTTCTCCGACGTAGCTTGTAGGTATGGGTCCAAATTGTTCAGAAATATGGCCCCTTAATCTTTCGATAGCATTTTTAGTCACCCCATAATCACTAATTTCCTCGGAAAAATAAAGATTTATCAAATCGCTAGGTGTTCCGTATAATGTTCTTTCTATAATTTTATCTTTGCAACGCCTCGTCCAATGCCTGAATTTCTGATCTATTTTTAAAGCAAGATCTCTTCTCTGTTCTTTTTCTCTCTTATCTAAGTGCGAATATGCTCCTGCTAAGATATCTAGCCCTTCAGTAGTTTCATCCTGGAATGGGAGAAACCTTGGATTTTCGTCAATATCTTGATCTATAGTTAATTGAAATGTCATAAAAAGTCCTGCTTGTGACCCTATAAAAAGCTTTGCTTTTTCTCGATTAAACGAGCTCTTGCCCCTAGATCAAATATTTAAGAGATGCTAAGAAGTTTGAGCATGATTATTTCTTGTAAATTCTTTCTCTATGGCCGATTTCAATAACGTAGATAACTAACTGCATATCTTTAATATCTAAAATAATCCTATAATCGTCGACTCTTGCCCTATAATAATTACTGTTATACAAGCGTTTTACAAATTTATGAGGCCTTATTTTTATTCTTTCTATAGCAGAACCAATCCTATTTCTGATTTCTTGAGGTAGTTGGATTAGTTGATTTTTTGCCTCATTTGTAAAAATAATCTCATACATCGACGTTCAACTCCTTTTTAACGTCTTCCCATTTGTGAATTCTGCCTTTCTTTATGTCCTCTTCGGATTTTGCAATACTCTTTTTAGTTTCTTCACTCAATTCTTCTCTGTCCCCTATTAAATCCCAAATTAAGTCTTCATAGCTTTCTTTCTCAGAAAGTTTAAGATTTTTAAGCTTGCTTACTAATTCCTTGCTTATTTGTATTGTCGTATCCATAGCAATACTATAACTTGCTATGGTATTTAAATTTTTCTCTTGTTGAGCGTATTAAGAGAGGCTAAGAAGTTTGAGCATTGTTATTTCCACGATTTGGAAGCCTCTGCCAATATTTCCAAATCTTTTTTAGTCATAGAAATAACATGTTTATCATGAAGATGCCGTAAAATATGCATATCTGCCTGCGCGTTTCCAAAATCAACTCTCATCGTATTATTATCTAAAGAATATGAACCGACCGAGTATCTTTTGCCATCGGAAGCAAGATATATTCTGCCCTTGGGTCCATCTTCAGTAAAAATATGATCATATAAAGTTTCCATAATTACGACAGAGAATAAGGGTTTTTAATATTTATTGTGATGTCAGCGGCGTTCGGCGCTTCGCGCCTCACACTCTAATGTGGCTATTTTATTTTAGATTTGGGACGGATTTTTATTATTCTTTAACAAAGTCGTCTAAAGCCGTTTCTAGCCTTCGATCTTTACTATCTCCTGGTGCAAAAACAGAAACAGAGAATCTTGCGTGGGGAGTGCCTACGCCGATATATCCAATTGCCCCACAATATATGCCATTATCATATATCCTTTCTCCATCAAATTCAAACTTTTTGCCAGATAAATATTTCTTAATCTTGTCAACATCTTCTAATTCTTCTACTGTGTACAAAACACTTTCTCTTATCATCGAGTCATATTAATAATTTAGTATAAAAATCTTTCTTTTTTATGAATTAAACGTACTTTTCTCCTTTAGAGACCCGAAAACTTCGTACAAGTACTATTAAGCGAAGTCTTGCTCTATGAAGAAATTGATGGATTTATTTAAGGTTCTGCTCGTTTGATAACTTCTACTGCATCGGGGTTAGATATGAGATTACTAGAAGGATCGTTATTAAAATTTTGAAGAATATTTAAATTTAGCCTGACTCTATCTCCTTTATTAATTTTACTATCTACTGCTGCTGCATACTCGTGATGTACTGAATAAGTGAATTCAGAAGTATCTGTTTTTACGGTGAATGCATAAGGATAATAGGATCCAGCATTATTAGTTTGCACTTCATTAATAATTATGCCTCGAATATAATTTGGAGGAAGAGGTTTTTCTTCTTCAAACAAATCACAACCTGCAGCACTAAGAGAAATTGCGCCAGCCATTAAATATTTTGATAGACTCATAAATTTGTCAGTTATTTGTCATATTTAAACTTTTTGATTGATTAAACGAAGTTTAAGGTCATGCTGAAAGATGTTGGAGAAAGCTGAAAGATTGAGCTTAATTTTCTAATTGGATATTTTTTACTTTAACGCTTTGAAGGAAGTCTTTAGGGATTTGCTTGCTTACGTCAAGGATTTCGATGCCCAAGGTTTTTCCTTCCTTGTCTAAGTCTACGTTTATATTTTTATTTAGAGAGATTGTTTCACTTACTTCTCCGGCTTTTATTTCCTTAAAGTATATGTATGCAGCATCTGCTTCTTTATCTATTTCAATTTTCATTTCCACATAAGAGTTATTATCTTTATATAATTATCTTTTTCCTCGTAAATTACTTTGAGAGTTTTATTTGATATTTTCTTGTAAATCTCGACTTTCCCTTCTTTCCTAACAGAATACTCTGAAAAGTCAACCGCTTCTTGAACTTGTGAAAAGGAAATATTTCTCTCTTTCATCCTCTTTTTTGCATGATCTGAAAGAATAATTTTCATGACTTAATCAGTTGAGATCTACTAATAAATTTATCGTTATCGAAGATAAAACAGCTGTTTGGACAGGTGTTTGTGTTGTTTGAGATGTTTTAAACAACTAACCTAATGGAGAAAGACCGATGTATCCACCTAGAAGGCCCAAGATACCTACTAAAATAAGATAGATGCCTACAAAGTAATTTAGAAATCTAGGCCAGACTAAGATAAGAATTCCGAAAATGATGGCTAGAACGGCTGTAATTGTAAATGTAAGTGCCATGATATATTGAAAGCTCGCAAGTATATAAATGTTACTTGTTTTGCTCAGACTGCTTATTGGCCCAAGCGGTAATAATAAGAATTGCAACTGCGCCGATTAATGTAACTATTAAGGCTGTGTAGAGATCTGCCAGATAGGGATGATAGAGTAGAATGCCTTTTTTGGGAACACCATCAACTATTTTTTTGATGACAGTTTGCCAGGAGAGAGCAATGACTAAGCCAAATGCTGCAATTAATGCAGTCGTAGTTTGCTTCTTAAATTCGAGCTTTATTATTGATGCCCTATTAAGTAACTTGGTTTTCTGATTTGGAGGAGTCACTTTTTCCATGTTTACTTGAATATAACTTTAGATGTTTATGATAATTAAAAAAATAAAAATAAATAACTTTTGTGATTATTTCTTGAATAATCTAATTATTTCCCATATACCGGCTAGACCTACTAAGGCATAGATTATGGTGGTTACAACACCTAGATTTCCTACTACGTTTATACCCCAAATCATTAGACCCCAATTTAGCGCGCCGATTATAACAAGAATTCTTGCTATCCAGTCGATTGCGTTCATTTGACTTATTTCACAACCTCCTTTCAACCTCTTTAGTAGAATACCTAAAATATGCAAATAGAGTTTAAATATGTTTCCATTTTAGAATAGGACTAGCCTAGTGTTTTTTATCCATATAATAAACACCAAGGCTAAACACTCCTATGACGAGATGCACGATGGTTGTTTTAGTGTTTATATTGAGCATGTTTAATAAGAGAGTATTAATCTCAGGAATGAAACCTAATACTGCCAGAAGGAAAAAGATCCATCCTATAACCTGATTATATCTTATTCCCTCTCCCTTTGTGCCAATATAGATTCCCATCACTCCGCAGAGTATATAGAAAATGCTGAGATAGAGACTGGTGCTAAACAATCCCGAATTGCCTATGAGAGGATTATTAAAAAAATATGCGGCTCCTGCTAAAAGTAAAAAAATGCCTAAAACTAATGAAAGAGTCTTTTGTTTGTTTGCCATTTTATTATTTTTTAGCTGAAATTTTCTATTATGATAAGCAAACAGCTGTTTAAATACATTTTTGTTTAAAGAAAAAAGACTGTGAGAAAAAAGATTAAAGACCGATGTAAAAAATTCATTAATGGAGAGATTTATTGAGGATAATTGGGGCTGTTTAAGCTGTTTAAACAGGTGTTTGTTTTAACTCTTATGGTGTTTTCCAAGCACTCCAGGTGTTTAGAAGGGTGTTTGAGCTGTTTGTTTTATAGATTGAAGGGTGTTTTTTTACGAATGGTTAATAGAGGAGAGCTAACGTAATATTTAAATAGTCAAGCTGTTTAAACAGTTTTATGTTTGGATGGTTTAAGAAAAAAGAGTTAAGGGATTTGGAGAAAAAAACTCAAGAAGGGTTTGGTTCTGTTAAAAGAGATATTGATGCGGTTGGAAAGTGGATCAAACACCTTGACAAGCAAGACAAACAGCTGTTTGATTTAATAAATTTGTTAAAAAGCGATTTGTCGTATATAAGAGATGAGCTAGATAGTTTGAGAGAAGGTGTTGAAGAGATCTCAGAAGAACGAAAAGGCAAACAGCTGTTTAAGAAATTACCTGTTTTAGGCAAACAGACAGCTGTTGAGGATGTTCAAGAAGCTGTTCAAACAGCTGTCCAAACAGGTAATTTTTATGATATTTTTAAAAGATTGTCTGCTAATGAGAGGGCGGTAATTATTACGTTGATGAATAGTGAAATGAAGTTGAGTTATGAGGATTTGGCACTATTACTTGGAAAAGAGAAGTCTACAGTAAGGGGTCAGATCAATTCCATAAAACAGAAAAGTGAAGGATTGATCCTGGAGATGATCGAGAAAAATGGCAAAAAAAGGGTCTATGTACCTGAAGAAATTAAGGAAAAAATGCAAAAATACGCAAAAGTGAGGGTTGGAAAGGGTAAAAAGAACAAGAAAAAGGATGAAAATGAGTAAAAATAGGCTCCAAAACGTAAAAGTGAGAGTTAGGAAGTGAAAAAATGGCAAAAAAAGATGAAAAAAACTGGTTGAAAGGGGTAAAAGACCTCAAAAATAGAAAAGTGAGAGTTGTGGAAAGAAAAAAATTTGATAGGTTTATGGAAAAATGTAAAAAAGAGAGTGTTTTGGACAATTTTTTGACTTTTGAGATTGGACATTACAAAAGTGAGAGAAACATCTTCATGAGTGTATCTGAACAAAACATCAAAAAGGGGGGAGTTGAGGAGGATATGTGAAAATTTATGAAAATGGGGGAAAAAGGAGAGAGTTTTAAGCGAACTTTAGCCGTAAAGAATTGATGAAAGGTTTAGGGAGAAGTTAGTGAAAGATACCCGTTTAAACGAATTACTCAAAGTTTAAGGGCATTTTGTGAGAGATTTACGATTTTATATCTCTCGAAGAGATAAAATTGTGTCTAAAGAAGCAATTTTCTTGAAATTTTCTGGAATTGAGAGAGTTATCTGCTTGTTGTTTTCTTTGATTTTCTCGACGGGAATTCCTTTTTTTATGAGCTTGAGAACATAGTCTCTAATCGATGATTGAGATAGAGAAGTTTTTTCCGCAAGAAGAGGATAATCCACTATATTACCCATATCCTGAAGAGAATAAATTAATGAAAAGATATTGATCTCCTGAGCAGTGAGTTTTTTAAATTTAGAACGAAGGTCTTTCTTTAAGTTGTCGAGGGAGTCTAATACCTGGGAAACAGCTTCTATTTGAGTGATTTTGTCAGCATTTTGAGGTGTATCTTGCTTGATATTGGTAGATAAGGGGCTAGAGGGAGCTATTGTGGAGGTTACTGGAGGCATTAGGGTGGTCGGACCGGGTATGTGGGGAGAGTTAAGGGAAGTGTGGAAAGAAGAAGGAGGGCTGTTTTCTGTGGTTTGTGCGAACCTTTGGATGTGTCTGTCTGTCTGTCTGTCTGTCTGTCTGTCTGTTGGAACCCCTTCGTTTCCTGTGGAAACCTGTAAATTTGGGGTTTTTACGCCTTGTAGAGGAAGGTTATGTGTCTGTCTGTCTGTTGGAGTTATGTGTCTGTCTGTCTGTTGGAGTGCTTTTAGTGTCTGATCTAAGGTTCGTTTAATTTCTTGCATCTCGGAATATAGTATGTTTAAGTGCTGCTGTAAGGCATAAATATCTTCTTTTACTTTTGAAAAAGATTCTTTTATTGGATCAGACATTTATTTTTGAATAAGAAGAAGTATAAAAATTTATAGATCAAATTAAAGTTGCTTTTTGGAATAGATATTATAGACTTGTGAAGATAGACGCCATCTCTGCCTTCGCGTATATACTGTTCCCTGGGAATTCTTTTTGACTTCTACTACGAAGTTCTTTTTCTGTAAGTGGAGGAGAAGGCTTTTAGTAAATTCTTCGTCACGCGCAGTTTCCTCTGCTATTTTATTTGTAAAGGCTGCTTCAGGAGAGATCGAGAAAAGGTAATGTAAGATCTGCTCGGATATTTTGTCTTTTTTCTGTTGAGATATCTTTGGCATGAAGAGTTAAGGAAAAGTGCATATAAAAATATTGAGTTTGGAGAGAGAAGATTTAAAAAGAATTCTTAAGAATGTTTAGATACTAGTTTGGACTTATTTTCTAGTTATATTGGAGAACTTAAATACAATGGCAGAGATAAAATATATTGAACCTTATGGAGAGCAAGAAACAAAGGATATGCTTAATCCCTTAGTTAGAGAATGGTTCTTTTCCAAATTTAAAGCATTCTCTAAGACTCAGCTTTATGGAGTTAAGGGCATCCATAGTAGAAGAAATATCCTAGTAAGCGCTCCTACTGGAGGAACTAAAACCTTAACTGCCTTTCTAAGCATTTTAAATTATTTAGTTGAACTGGGGCTAAAAAATGAGCTAGAGGATAAGATATATGCTATATATTCTAGTCCCTTGAAAGCGCTAAGTAATGACATTGCAGTAAATTTGATTAATCCTTTACAAGAAATTAAAGAACTAGCTGAACAAAAAGGATTGAAATTGCAGGAAGTTAGAATTGGACTACGGACTGGAGATACGGAGACTAAAGATAGAGTAAAGATGTTGAAAAAGCCCCCCCATATTCTGGTGACTACTCCTGAAACGTTGGCTATTGTATTGACTAGTGGAAAGTTTGTTGAACATATGAAAAGACTAGAGTTTGTGATTGTGGACGAGATTCACGCCATGACTAGTAAGAGAGGAGTTTACATGTCTTTGACTCTGGAGAGATTGCATGAAGTAAGCGTTATCGAACCTGTAAGAATTGGATTAAGCGCGACTATATCTCCACTGGATGAAATTGCAAAGTTTTTAGTTGGGGGGGAGAGGGACTGCGATATAGCAGATGTGAAACTTGATAAGCGGATTGAGATCGACTTAGATTTTCCCGGCAAAGATATTATGGAATCAGAAATGCCTGATAATCAGAAAGAATTGTATAGGATGTTAGATGAGATTATCCAAAAGTATCGAACGACCTTGATTTTTACTAATACTAGAAATGCAACGGAGAGAATTGTGCATTATTTAGAGGAGCATTATCCTGGAAACTATGCAGGCTTGATTGGAGCGCATCATAGTTCTATGAGTAAAGACAAGAGATTTGAGATTGAAGATAGATTAAGAAAGGGAGAACTCAAAGTTGTGGTCACTTCGACTAGTTTGGAACTTGGGATTGATATAGGGAGTATTGATTTTGTTGTTTTACTTCGGTCTCCTAAGAGCGTTGCAAGAGCAATGCAGAGAATTGGAAGAGCGGGACATAAACTCCATGAGAACCCAAGGGGTACATTCATTGTTTTGGAAAGAGATGATTTGGTTGAGTGTGGTGTTTTAATGAAAGAGATGATTGAGGGAAAAATTGACAGGACAGAGATTCCCAAAAATCCTTTAGACGTTTTGGCGCAACAAATCTATGGGATGGCTATTTCTAAAGTATGGGATATTGATGATATGTTAAGAGTTATACGAAGAAGTTATTGCTATAGTGAACTAAGCAAGGAGGACTTTTTATCTGTTGTTAGTTATTTGGCAGGAGATTATGCCTTAGAACATAGACATGTATATGCAAAGATCTGGTACGACACTCAGACTAAGCAAATAGGAAAACGTGGTAAACTTGCAAGAGTGATTTATATGACTAACTTAGGAACTATTCCGAGCGAGAGCTTCATTAAAGTATCTATACGCACTCCTGCATCCAGGCAAGGAGAAACTGTTGGAAAGATTGATGAAGGTTTTTTAGAAAGGATGAAGCGGGGAGATGTGTTTGTACTAGGCGGACAGAAATATCAGTATTTGTATTCGAAAGGTATGACTGCTTTTGTGGGCGCGGATGTAACAAAGAGTCCCACTATCCCGAGTTGGTTTTCAGAAATGCTGCCTTTGAGCTTTGATGTTGCCTTAGATATTGGAAAATTCAGAAAACTCGTTAGTGAGAGAGTTAAAAATAAGAAAGAGTGCTTGGCTTTTATTAAAGAGTACTTGTACTGTAAAGATAAAATCGCAGAAGTGATTTATGAGTACTTCAGAGAGCAGGATGCGTATGCAGAGATCCCACATTCTGAGAAGATTGTTGTTGAAAAATTCAAAGAAAACAAGGAATATCTTGTTTTTCATACTCTTTATGGGAGGAGAGTTAATGATGCTCTATCCAGAGCGTATGCTTTTGCAGCTGGTCGGGTACGAGGTAGGGATGTAGAAATTGGGATTAATGATAATGGGTTTTTTATTGCTGGAGATAGTCTGGATGAAGAGAAGATCATAAAGTGGGTTAAGAGTAAAGATTTGAAAGCTATCTTAAAAGAAGCTGTTGAGAAGACTGATGTATTAAGAAGAAGGTTTAGACATTGCGCGGGCAGGTCACTGATGATACTGCGCAACTATAAAGGCATAGAGAAGTCTGCTGGTAAGCAGCAGATCCATTCTGAATTTTTGTTTACTGCTGTGAAGAAGATAAGTAATGAATTCCCAATACTGCGGGAAGCAAGAAGAGAAGTGATGGAGGATTTGATGGATGTAAAGAGTGCGGAGAAGGTACTAAACTGGATTGAAGAAGGGAAAATAAAGATAAAGGTTGTGAGACGGCCATTGATTTCTCCTTTTGGAGTTAATTTGGTTATTCAGGGAAGAAGCGACTTGATAAAAATGGAAGACAAGGTTAAATTCTTAAAGAGAATGCATGAATTACATAAGAAAGTTATTGAAGAAAAAGCTTAAAAAAGACTCTTGGAGCTTATTTGATATGGACGAAAACTATAAGGTAAGAATGAAAAACCAGGGCAGCATAGGACGTTTGAGAGAAGATATTGCTTCGGTTGTGACTGGAGGGGTAGTTGGTTTGGGGATGGGCGCTTTAGGGAGGGCAGTAGGTATGAACCTAGATAGAGAAACCATATTAGTGTATGCAGGATTTGTAAGTGGGGCCTATTATTTTACACTAGATAGAAAAGATGTAAAAAAGAATTATTTTCTTGAGAGTTTAATTACTGGGACTAGTTTTGCGATAGGGTTAACATTTAACAGACTAGTTTTTTGATTGGGGAGGCTTGAATAGGAAGACTTAAATGGGGAAGTATTTTTCTGTAAGGATGTTAGAAGATGAAAACATACAGTTTGTTGGAAAATGTTTGTATATTGAAGAACATAAGCAGAAGATTTTGGTAATTGGAGATCTGCATTTAGGATATGAAGAAGTATTGAATAGGGGAGGAGTTTTCATTTCTAGAGCGATGTTTAAGGAAATGATTGCGTATTTTGAAAGAGTTTTCGAACGTGTGGGGAAGGTGAATAAGATTGTTTTATTGGGAGATGTTAAACATGCTTTTGGAAATATTATGGAACAGGAGTGGGATGATGTGCTGCGGTTGTTTGATTACTTAAAGAAAAAGCTCTTAGAAAATGGGAAGATAATAATTGTGAAGGGAAATCATGACCGGATACTAGAACCTATTGCGAAACTGCGAAATATGGTTGAACTCAAACCGTATTTTATTTTTCACGAGTTCTTTTTTATGCATGGAGATAAAGATTTCTTTGAGAACTATGAAAAGAAAATAAAATATTGGATTATTGGACACGGTCATCCCGCTATAACTATAAGAGACCCTGAAGGCATAAAGGCGGAAAAATATAAGTGCTTTTTAACAGGGCATTATAAGAAAAAGAGAATTATAGAAGCAATTCTTGTACCCTCCTTCTTTGCTTATACTGAAGGTAGTGATCCAAGAGAGAATGATTTAGGATTTCCTTGGAAATTTGACTTTGAGAGATTTTTTGTACATGTGGTAGGAGACAGTCTAGATGTACTTGATTTTGGAAGGCTAGGAAAGTTAAAGTAGATGATTTATTCTTTAGGACGAAGCTGAGGGATTTTGAGGTAAGGTGAAGGTAGAGAAAGATCTTCCTGCAATATTATCGCTTTGGACGAACATTTTCGTAAAATGAAATTGTAAAGAGGAGCTACTGCGTTTTTAGGAACTGCTTTCTTTTTCCAGGAAGTATGAAATTCTTTTGCTTCTTCTGGTGTTGCTGAAAGAACAAGAAAACCCTCAAAGGCTATCTCAGCTTGTCTATCTTTCTCTTTTGTTAGCTCCGGTTTCTCTACATCACCATAGAGAAGAGAGTATTTGAAAGATATTTTTAGAGCTTCTGTGTCTTTTAGTAGGCTCACTGTATCTTTTTCAACATTTGAGAAATCAATATTGTTATTTACTCCTGCTCTTGAGAAACTAGGCTTTTTTTCACCGTGTATTTTTGTTAGATTGAATCCTATGATTTGCATGTTGTGTATTATTAAGAGTTATTTTTAAATGTTGTTGTAGTGTTGTTTAGGAAAATTACATTAAGTCTTCTTCAGAGACAACTACAAAATCGCCAATAGCTATTATTGAATTGTAAGGAACTAGAGCTTCCCCTTTATTTGAGGATTCTAAGGAGAGGTTTTTTGTATATGGAGTTGAATCTTTAAGAACTAACTGGATTAATTCTCCTGTTCTTGTTTCAAAAGTAATGTCTTTGACGAAACCTAATCTCTTGCCTTCCTTGGTAACCACGAGCTTTCCCATGACATCTCTTAGAGGCTTTTTTTCTAGTACCATCAGTTCTGTAAATATGTATGATATTTAAACTTTTCTTTGGTGGAGTTGTGTATTGAGGAGGAAAAGAACTTTAAATTGAAGAATTATTCAACTTTCTTCTTACCCCCGCCCCCCATGGTTTCGTGTGGAGATAGGATATTATTATAGTGAGACTGAGATATTTTTCTTCTTCTAATTTTCATTTATAAATATTTATATTATATAATATAGATATAATAACTATTTTGTTGATATTGATAGATTAGTTCTTTTAATATGAGATATAGATAGTTGTAACGATATAATTGATTGTTATGATTAATTCATATTAATAGACCATATTATTGATTAAGAGAAGTATTTTAACAGAGTAGTACGGTTAATTAAATTAAAGTGAATGATTTGATAGTTATACTTTCATATAATAGTTCTGTCTAATTATAATTTATTTTTATGTAGTAGATATCTATTTCTCCAGTGGAAATGCTGGTGTGGGTGCGTGATTTGATTTTTTCTTTTTATGATCATTTTTCGTCGATCTTTCCCCATTAACACAAGAAATAAGGGTTAAAGAATAGATAAGTTTAAATTGGAGGGATAGTAAATATATTTGAGGTGAAAAAGAGATGGATAAACTTGATCAGATTTTCGATTCTTTTGCAGCAACCAGCTTATTCAAGAATAAAAGTGTGCTGCAGTCAAATTATGCCCCCGATAGTATTTTACACAGAACTGAACAAATAGAGTCAATCGCTTCTATTTTGGGTCCAACTCTGCGGGGAGACAAGGCCAGTAATCTATTTCTTTATGGGAAAACCGGCAGCGGCAAGACCTTAAGCATGCAACATGTAGGAAATAAATTAGAAAGCAGAACAAAAGAGCTCAATGGCAATAAAATCAAGTTTTTATATATAAATTGTAAATTAAGGAAAGTTTCTGATACAGAATATAGAATCATCGCAGAATTAATAAAAGCCCTGGGGGAAAAAATACCTGCTACAGGACTTCCTACCGATGCAGTTTATTCAAAATTTGTTGAAATTATAGATAATGAAAAACAAGTTGTTGTCCTAGTACTAGACGAAATAGATCAGGCCGTTAAGAAAATATCTGATAATTTTATTTACACATTAACAAGGATGAATTCAGAACTAAAAAATGCTCAAATAAGTCTAGTTGGGATAAGTAATAGTTTGACATTCATGGATAACTTGGATCCTCGAGTCAGAAGCTCTCTAGGAGAAGAGGAAATTGTTTTTCCACCTTATAATGCATTGCAATTAAGAGATATATTAAAGAAAAGGGCAGAATCCGCATTCAATGAGGACTGTCTGGGAGAGGGAGTTATTGAAAAATGTGCGGCTTATGCTGCAAGAGAGCATGGGGATGCAAGAAGAGCTTTAGATTTACTAAGGGTTGCGGGGGAGATAGCGGTTAGAGAAGGAAGCAAGAAAGTGTTACTTAAGCATATTGATGTTTCAAATGAGAAAATCGAAAGAGATAAAATGCTCGATGTTATTGAAAGCGAACCTGCACAGTTCCAACTTGTTTTATACGCAATAATGAATTTAAGTGATGAAGGCAAGGGCATTAAAAATATATTTACTGGAGATGTTTTCAATGTTTATCAGGAACTTTGCGAGAAAACCAAGAGCGAAGTTTTAACCCAGCGGAGAGTCTCGGATATTATCGCAGAGTTTGACATGTTAGGAATAATAAATGCAAGGGTGATAAGCAAGGGGAGACAGGGAAGGACCAGAGAAATAAAATTGATGCTATCTAAAAACATAAAAGAGAAAGCAAAAGAGATCTTAGAGAAAGCTTTAGATATAAAATGAAAAATGGACAACGAAATTTTGAATCTGATAAGAGAAAGAGGATTATTACTAGAGAAGGAAATATTCGATTTAGTTAATCAGATTAAGGATGTAACTATCGCTAAGAACTTCTTAGAACAAATTGAGAGATTATCTGGAAAAAAACTCATAACTCGGAACGTTCTTGGAAGCAACATGGAATATGTGAAAAGCTTTATGGGTACTTTAGGAGACAATAGCTATGTTGAGAGAGTTTTTGTGAATCTTGGTATAAGTCTTGAAGTAAGAAGAGAAGTACTCAAGGAAGAAAACAGAAAGCAGGAATATAAGATCCTGTATGCGAATACGACGGTTGACAAAAAGATTGAAGTAAAAGACTTTGTGGGTCATTTTAGGTCGCGCTTTGCGCAATTACAAAGAATTCTTATGTCACGGCCGGAACTTCAAAATAATTTGATTTCTATAAACAAAATACAATCCGAAAGAGCTAATTTAAGCATTATAGGAATTGTGAAAGAAAAAAGAATAACAAAAAATAAAAACATGATCTTGAGGCTTGAGGATTTAACTGGAGAGATAGGGGCCTTAGTTAAATTTGATAGGGGAGAAGTATTTGAGAAAGCTGACGAATTATTATTAGACGATGTAATAGGGGTCAAGGCATCTGGAAATAAAGATCTCTTGTTTGTGCAGGATATATTTTATCCTGATTCAATGATATTTGAGAAAACTAGGTTTGAAAATGAAGATTGCATAGCCTTTCTTTCTGATTTACATTGTGGCAGCGATAGACACTTAAAAAAGAGCCTAGCGAGATTTTTGGAGTGGATTAATTCAGATGACGAAACTGCAAAGAAAATAAAATATATCTTTTTTGTAGGAGATAATGTAGATGGGGTGGGAATTTTTCCAGGGCAGGAAGAAGTTTTAGAAATGAAAAGCATGAAACAACAGTATCAACTATTAAGCCATTATTTAAGACAAATTCCCAAGCATATTACCATGTTTATGTGTCCGGGACAGCACGATGCGGTAAGAGTTGCTGAACCTCAACCTGTTATAAGTAGAAGATATGCTCCTGAATTATACGAAATTGAAAATTTAAATTTAGTGAGTAACCCTAGTCTTGTGAAGTTAATAGAAGGAGACAAAGAGTTTAAGGTACTAATGTATCATGGAGCAAGCATTCACAGTTTTATTAATGAAATTAAGACGTTAAGACTTATGAAAGCACACAGATGTCCTGCAAAAGCGGTTGAACAAATGCTCAAAAGAAGACATTTGGCTCCAACACATAGCGAAGTGGTCTATATTCCAAATGCAGAGATCGATCCTTTAGTTATTAACGAAGTTCCAGATATTTTATGCACTGGTGAAGTTCACAGATTGGACATTTCTACTTACAACGGCATCTTAATTATGACTGGCAGTTGCTGGCAGGCACAAACTCCTTTTGAAGAGAAGGTTGGGAATATTCCCGATCCTGCAAAAGTACCTGTTTTTAATATGAAAACAAGGGAGCTAAAGATTTTTGATTTTAGCGCCACGGAGGAACTGAAAAAAAGATGAACATACAAGCTTATTTCAATGAAATTGATGAAAAAGTAAAGCATGCTTACGCTATTGCAAATAAAGCGAGAGCTTTGGGACTCGATCCTGCAGATACCGTAGAAACCCCTATTGCAACAACCCTAGCTGAAAAGACTATAGGATTAATCTCTGTCGTTTATCCACAATTAAATAACAAAGAAGTTATAGAGAGAATTTTAGAGCTGGAAAAAGAATACGGACAACTTGATACTACAGTTGCATTTAAGATTGCAGAGGAAGTCGCAAAAGAGAAATTCTGCAAATTTAAGGACTTAATGGAATCTATGGATGCGGGAATAAGGGTAGGTTTTGCCTATATTACTTTGGGTGTTGTTTCAAGTCCTATTGAAGGATTTACGGGACTTAGGGTGGGGAAGACTAGAGAAGGTAAAGATTACTTGATGGCTTATTTTTCAGGCCCCATAAGAAGCGCTGGAACTACTGCTTCGTGTGTAGTGTTAATGCTGATTGATTATTTACGAGAGACTTTTGGATTTGCAAAATTTGATCCAGACGAGAATGAAGTTAAAAGATATGTTACTGAAAATTATGATTATCATGAAAGAGTAAACAATTTGCAATATTTACCCACTGAAGAAGAAATTGCATTCCTAGCAAAGAATTTGCCTATCCAGATTAATGGAGAGGCGAGTGAAGATCGAGAAGTTTCCAATTATAAAGATCTGGCAAGGGTAGAAACTAATTTTATTCGCGGAGGGATGTGCCTTATTTTTTCAGAAGGATTAGCTCAAAAGGCGCAGAAAGGACTTAGACTTTTGAAGGGAGTAAAAGAGAAAGGATTAAAATCTAGCGGATGGGACTTTCTGGATGAGTATATTGTATTGCACAAGAAGAGAGAAAAAGGAAGCGCGGATACAAGTCCCACATACATAAAAGATATTGTTGCAGGCAGACCTGTTTTTGGACATCCTTCAAGATCGGGAGGATTCAGGTTTAGATATGGGAGAAGCAGAACGGGCGGATTTTCTGCAACTGCTATAAGCCCTTTAACTATGGGCATATCGAATCAATTCTTATCTTCTGGAAATCAATTAAAAATAGAAAAACCTACGAAGGGATGCGCAATAACAGTATGTGATTCTATAGATGGCCCGGTTGTAAAACTAAAAGACGGAACGGTAAAGAGAATGAAAACTTTTGAAGAGACAAAAAAGCTTTACAAAGATGTTGAAGAGATTTTATATTTGGGAGACTTGCTGTTTTCATTAGACGATGTAATTAATAGGAATTATGAGTTACTAAAATCAGGATATGTTGAAGAGTGGTGGGACTTGGAATTAAAGAAAGCGGCAGGAGAAGATAATCCGGACACAAAACTAGATAGTTTTAATGTGGTTTTTGAAAAGGCAGTAGAACTTAGTGAAAAATATAAAATACCTCTGCATCCTTCTTTTATTTATTATTGGACGCAAATAGATTATGATGGATTTTTGGCATTAATTGATTGGACCGCACATGGAGATCTCAGAGAAGGCAAGCTTGTCCTGCCTTATACTAAAGTTGATAGAGAACGATTTGCGAAAGGCAAGAGGACTATGGAATTAATTGCATGTGAGCATTTAGTTGGGATAGAGAATGTCATTTTAGAAGAAAAAGATACAAAACCTTTTTTACTTAATCTAGGATTTGATGTTGAAAATCTAACTATGGAGAGTTTTGAGGCAAAATTAGATGAGCTTTCTTTAGTAGTGAAGGAGAAAGGAAACGTATTAGAAATTATAAATAAACTTTCCAAGTATAAAATTAAAGATAAGGCAGGAACATTCATTGGAACGAGGATGGGTCGACCAGAAAAAGCGAAACTGAGGAAGCTTACTGGCAGTCCGCATGTTTTATTTCCTGTAGGAAATGAAGGAGGAAGATTAAGGAGTTTTCAGGCAGCCTGCGATATAGGAAATGTGACTAGCGAATTTGCTAATTACTATTGTAATACTTGCAAGGGCGATAAGATTTATAGAAAATGTGAAACTTGCAGAGCAGATTGCGAACTCAAAGAAGAAGAGCAAGGGTTTGGCAAAAGAGGGAAAAGAATAGATATTAAAGAGTATTTTGAAAGCGCAAAAAAACTCTTGGGAGTGAGGGGAGAAGAACTGCCTGTTGTGAAGGGAGTTAGGGGAATGTCAAATAAAGATCACAGCATAGAGCCCTTGGCGAAAGGGATATTGCGGGCAAAGCATAACTTGAATGTAAACAAGGACGGGACTATCAGATACGATATGACTGAAATGGCTTTCACTCATTTTAAGCCTGGAGAAATTGGAACGAGCCCAGAGAAATTAAGGGGGCTTGGATACGAAAAAGATATTGAAGGAAATCTACTCGAGCGTGATGACCAAATCTTAGAATTATTACCTCATGATATTATCTTGCCGTCATGTCCTGAGACTCTAGATGAAAGAGCAGATGACGTTTTTTTAAGAATATGTAAATTTATTGATGACGAACTAGAGAAATTGTATAAATTAGATAAGTTTTACAATGCCAATACGAAAGAAGATATCATAGGCCACTATGTTGTTTGTATTGCACCTCATATTTGCACTGCAACTGTGGGGAGAATCATAGGGTTTTCAAAGATACAGGCTTTACTAGCAAGTCCGTTCATGCATGCAGCGATGAGAAGAGACTGTGATGGTGATGAAGCTGCAGTAATGTTGCTTATGGACTTACTGCTCAACTTCTCGAAGAAATTTTTGCCAGCTCATAGGGGGGGAACTCAAGATGCGCCTCTAGTATTGAATACACATATTAGCGCGGGAGAAGTTGATGACCAAATCCTTGACTTTATCATGGGAGCATACCCTTTAGAACTTTATGAACTAGCAGAGCAAGGCAAACATTCTTCCGAATTAAAAGTAGACAACGTAAAAAAGAGGTTGAAAGATGGAAAGGACACATTTACCGGGATAAAATTTACTCACGGTTGCTCTGATTTCAATGCGGGAGTTGTGAATTCTTCCTATAAGCTTTTGCCTACAATGCATGAAAAAGTAAGCGCGCAGATGGATTTATGTAAAAAAATACGGGCAGTGGATGTCGAAGATGTTGCTCGATTGATCATTGAGAGACACTTCATAAGAGATACTAGGGGTAATTTGAGAAAGTTTTCAATGCAGGTTTTTAGATGTGTGGGCTGTAATGAGAAATATAGGAGGCCTCCTTTGATTGGCAAGTGCGGCAAGTGCGGAGGGAGATTGATATTTACGATTTCAGAAGGAAGTATTCTCAAATATATGCAGCCGGCACTAGATTTAGCGAGAACTTACAATTCTAGCCCATATCTATTGGAATCACTAGAACTTACTGAAATGTATATTCATAGTATATTTGGCAAAGAGAAAGAGAAACAAGAAGGACTTGGGAAGTGGTTTTAAGCAGCTACAGAATATTCTTTTATTTTCCAGACATTAAATCTCATTTCTCTATTATTGCCTGCTCTTGCAACAAGATCTTCTCGATGCCTTCCTAAAACGCTTACATTATACTTTCTTCCATCATCAAGAGTTATTTCTGCTCTCTCATAAACTCCTTCTTGTTCAGAAACTCTTGGAAAAGTTTGAAGAAGATGAGGCGCGTTTGCTAAATGAAGCTCTCCGGACTTGCTGTGATAGTAGAGAGGTTTAATTCTTATAGGTTTAAATTTAGATTTTTTATCTGGTTTGGCTGGACGAGATATCGGTAGAGCATATCTCACAGGATCATCATATCCTCCTGTCTGCTCCATCAATCTTGCTACCTTCATTATGTATTCGAGCGTTAGCATTTTACTTTAAAGATGAAGTCTTATTTAAAGATTATGAGAATATTGTGTAAGGAAAGGTTTTTAACAGAGCGTTTTTTGAGTTAATTAAGCCTCTATAGCTCAGTGGTTAGAGCATTAGTTTTGTAAACTAAGGGTCGAGGGTTCAACTCCCTCTAGAGGCTTTTTGATCCCAAATTCCAAGAAGCCTTTCTCTCCAATATTCTTCTTTAGGAATCGGAGGATTTAACTGATATGTTCCTAAAAAGTTTGGCCTCCTTATAGAAAAATTTGTCAAGACTAGACCTTCTACCCCATCAACTCTAGTGAAAGTGAAATCGTCTCTGAGCATTATATTTCCTTGACCTATCACGCTCCTATATTCCTCGGAGTTATAAGCGATAACTACTCTCCCATTGTCCACTGCAGTATTAAAAAGAAAGGCATAATATTCATCTCTATTTTGTTGGGAATGAAATTCTTTGTGAGAATCACTTTTGCGCATAGTTCCTGGAATCCAGATCAAATTAATCTGTCTTGCTTGTGGTTTAAACATTCTAGTAAATTGATCTGGCGTATTAATTTCCAATCTGGATTTAATAAGGCAGTAAAGTGGAGTTTCTATGCCAGGGTTTGAAGTGAGTTTTCCGTTTTGTCTTGCAACACTGTTGAATCTATCTTGGCTAGCATATTCTACCCCTAAAGATAATCCTCTCATAGTCTTTTATAAATCTCTGATTTAAAAACACATAACACAAATTAAAATATACATGGGTTCGCAAGATATCTCTTAAATCTTTAATTACTATTGAAGCAAATCTCCCTTGGGCTTTATTCTCTAAAAAGGACTTTTGTAACTGCTTTGTTTATTAGAGAGGTGTAAGTCATAGATAAGGAAAAAGTAATAACCCAGTGATTATTTAGAATAAAATTGCTGACTGTGCAGATTAAAATGACAAATATGGCTCCGATTATTATTTCATGCGTTCTTGCTTTTCCATTTTTGATGGACTTTTCATCTAGCTTTTCGGATTTTAATAAATAGAACAAAAATAATGAATAAAGAAAGTTTATGGCTGGGAGAATTATCCAAAAAGTTAATCCTTCTTTGAATGAAAGTGCAAAACCAGCCAATGAGATTATGAAAGTAAGTAAAATTATGAATATTAACATTATTCTTTTATGTTTTAGTGGAGGTTCTTTCGGTGAGAAAACGTAATATATTGACAAAACAGACCCATATAGTAAAGCTCCCCAGAAATAAAACATTTTAAAAGAGCCCATAAAATTTAATAGATAACTTGAGAAGCTTCTGTCGATAATCGCCAATGTGAAAAAAGTGAGGGATGCAAGAAACAGGGAGATTTCGGTATAATTTGGGATAAATCTCTTATAGGCTTTTTTCATAAATTTGAGGATAATATCTTATTTATAGCTCTTTCTAGTCTTTTTTATTCTCAGTAATACCCCAAGGTCTTGCCTTGGGGATAAAGCTATAAGTCT
>CAYHCG010000009.1:0-63765 GCA_964355135.1 Candidatus Woesearchaeota archaeon
TAACACTCTCAGGGTAGATTAACTTTTACCCTGAGGACTTTTTCAACAGAGCCCAATTTTTACATAACTATTTGTTGCAAATCTCTAATAGATAATTGTTAAAGATTTAGCCTAATTGAAACAATTATATATAAATAGAGTTTGGTTTTAAATTGGGGAACATGCTAGACGCAGATACGACCCGGACAAGACATTACAATGTATTAAGATTAATATTTGACGTATTTTATGAAGGGGGAACTAGGCCAGAAGGTCCAATTTTTACTTTTTCTAAGAGGCCTGCAGCGAATCAGCCTTTAACCGTTGGCTGGAAGTTAACACACGGTACTGAAATAATGGGATTATTGACTGATAAATATCTTAAGTCTGAGAGAGAGGGAAGAAATTGCGGTTTATTTGAAGGTGCTCGAGAATTTTTTGGAAATTATGATAATGCTTTTATGTTAATGGGGTTAGTTGAGAAATACGGGCTTTCATCGCCTGAAACAAGTTTCGTTATTAAGGAAGGGAATGAAAGCAAGATATTTATCCCTAACTTCAGTATATCATTTGCTAAAGGGGGCATTCTCAAGAAGAGAGAAACTTTTGAAGAGTTTTTTAATTCTGATTCTTATAACTTGATTAGAAATTTGGTGCAGGTTATTGCAGCTAACCCTGATACGAGTGTTCCGCATACTGTTCAGACTCAGAATTTATTTAATTGGATTGGAAGATATGGGGAATTAGCAAGGAAAAGATTGAGGGAATCTATGACATTTAACCCCGATCTTCTTTATGTTGAGGGAATATCTCCCGACATAGTATTGAGGGACTTGGGCCATAGGCCTTATGAAGAGATAGCTACTGAAGTAAGAATTTCTAAGGATCTTGATCATTTATTAGTTGTAACTTAAGGATAGTAACAAAACGAAAGGTTTAAATAGTTCTTGCCTCTTTATTCTATATGATAAAAGAAGGCAATACAGATGATAAGATTTTAGCTCTAGAGAAAGAAGTAGCTAGGCTTAAAAGAAAAACTAGGGGAAATGCTCCATGGAGAGTAACGGGAGCGGTGGCTGGAGCAGGGGTTACTTATGGAGTTGCAGGAAATTGGGTGAGAGAAAAAGCAGACGCTATGGAAGAATTATATCACGATTTTAGAGTTGCTTCAAATTTACTTAATTTTGGAGAGGGAGAAGCCGCCTATTATATTGGATATATTGATGGTGTAGTAGCAAATGAATTTTTGAATTATAGAAACAATGAGTCACGACTGACTGATATTTCTAGAGAGTCTTTGCAGGCTTTACAAAGAGCTTCTGCGGCTTTTCCAGGGCAACAAACTAAAGTTGTAGAAGCGGCCAAAGGCATCAAGGGAACAATATTTGAGATGACAATGGGTATGGTGGCCAATGAAGAGGAAGAAGAAGATAATGCAATGAGGGGAACCAAACAATATCAGAAGAATTATAATGAGCTTGCCCAAATAAGGGTTTCTGCATTAGAGAGGAGAGAGTTACTAAGGGAAGAGATGGACGGATTGGCCGTTAAACTGAAGAGAACAGAACTTAATACTGGGCAGATTGACCAAAGCGGGATAAATAGTTTAGAAGCATTAGCAAGAAAGTATAACTGTGCTTCTGATGTTTTGAATGATATTTTAAATATGAGGGTTATAACAGCTTATGAGAAAGATGAAGGATATCAGGCTATAGTTCAACAGGCGAGAGAATATGGTATTAAGCCTTATCAACCAGGCGAATGGGCAGATAATGCTGTTACAGGGGCGCTTATTTTAGGAGCTTATGTAGGAAACAGACTTGGGAGAACAGCAGGGAATATTTACCGAAGCGGAAGAGAACTGGCGAACGTAGCGGCTAAACCTATAAAATATGCTGCTAGAGGAATTGCTTGGGGAGCGAAAGAATTAAAAAATATAAGATCTAGAGGTAATGATGGAAGTCAGTAAAATTAAGTTGCATACCGCATTAACTTGCGGGATGAATGACAGTATTAGCGAACTAGCCAAGAAAATGAAGGACAAGAAGGAAAGGAGAATATTTGTTTTAGACGAAAAAGGGAAGATTAAAGGAATAATAACTACAACTGATTTAGTGTATAAGGTTTTACCAGGGTCTAAAACAAATCTTAAAGCTAGTGAAGTTATGACTGAAAATGTGCAGCATGTTGATATCTCTAAAAATATAGAGGATGCTTTGACTATCATGAATGCTCTGAAAACATTCACCTGCCCTATTAGTGATAAAGGCAAGCTACTAGGGGTAATTTCTTATTATGATTTAGTAGGGCATGTCGTTAAAAGAGTAGGGGGCGATTAATATGGGTCTTGAGGATAAACTTTCTGGAGCAGTTGAGCAAGCACGGAAAGCTATTAGCGGGAAGAAAGCAAAGACAGTTGATTACTTGATAACTCGTAAATTAAGCGACTATTTTCCTGAGGATCTAAGTCCAGAAGAAAAAGACAGAAGAAGGAGTTACTTGGAGACAGCCGTTTCAGAGGAAGTTGATAGGTATAGTGATGAACTAGGCGGAGTTGTAAGAAAAGGCTTTTCCAAGGGATCTATGGGTTTGGCAATTATCAATGATCTTTCTGCTTATGTTTCTAATGTACCCATAGCGAACGTTACTGGATTGGGTTATGCTTTATTTGCCGCGAAAACTATCGGCGAATTACCTGCAATGCGTCGCTATTTACAGAAGTCACATGATTGGTATGGCGCCGGCATGCATTATCTTATGAAGCCCCTTAATTATTTTCTTCCTGTCATCGGCGGTTATTTGGAGTCTGGAGCATTTGAGAGAATGGTCAGTGGGCATATAAATAGAGAAGTTAAGAATAGATTCATTAAGGAATTTGGAAATTATGAAACCGATGAGCAGAGAATTCAGGAGAACTTAAAACTACCTTTAAGGGAAGTAGTTGAATATGAGAAAGAACCAGTTGAATATCGGGTTGCTGCTTAACTTTTTGGTAATTGTGTCTTTAGTTTTCTTTCTTTAGGAATGTAATTGAAGATTTTTACTCCATTTGACTTACCTACGCCTACTAGATCTCCATTGTAGGAAATGACGAAAGTACCTTTTTCACCTTGCATGTCGATATCGTGGCCTCTGATCCAGTATTTGAATTGATCTTCATTTATTTCTACGATACTTTTACTTAGTTGATCTTTTAATATGGGCAGAGCATCAAAATTTATTCTCAAATCATCATCTTTCTGATTCAAGAGGTACATGCCTATGACTTCAACGTTTGTTATATTAGCAAGTTCTTGGATTTCCTCTTTAGTCATTGTTCCAGAGAATGCTCTGATTTTCTTCTTTCCTGCTTCTAGAAGAACATAAGGCAACTGAGTTATACCATAGAGGTTTTCTAGTTCTTCTATTATTTTCTTCTTTTCTTTACTGTTAATGAAATTTATTTCTCTCATTTTTTGAGCTCCTCTAACATTTTAATCAACATAAAAACCTGCTCTTTTGCGTCTTGAAGAGCAAAATGGTACTTTTGCCCTGGATGTTTGAGCCAACTCTTTGGCATTTTATTTTTTGTTATCTCGCTGAAGTCTTTCTTTAGAATGCTCATTGCAAGAGTTTTCATATCAAGACCCGAGTAGCCAAAAGGAGATTCTCCTGTAAATTTGATGAGGTACCAGTAAACAAACATAAAGTCAACTGTTACAGGATACGCTATGAAAACTAATTCCTTTTTTGTGTCTTTTTTTAATTTTTTTAACCATTTATTATACTCGGTCATAACTTTTTGCGGATCTTCTGCATTCGTGGTTGCTTCTTGATAAGCCTTAGGGTTATCTTTCCAGAATTGCATTGTTTTTTTATCTTGCAATGCTGTCGGAAGAGGGACTAACTTTTTGTAAAATTCTCCCAGTACTTCTCCTTTTTTATCTAGAGCAATAGAAGCCAAACTTAACATGGAAAATTCTCCTGGGATGGGTCCATCTGCTTCAACATCTGTTAAAATGTATATCTCGGTCATTTTATTTCCTCTAGGATCTGATTTAGTACTAATCTTATTGATTTATTTGTTGTATCTATAACTGTTTCATTTTCTTTCTTATTTTCACTTGTTATTTTATATAAATATTTTAACCTGTTTATTGAAATCTTTTTTCTTTTGTTTTCTCTTTTAATTAATTCATTAATATTGGCTTCTAAGAAGAATATTTTTGTATTTGCTTTATACTTCTTTCCTAAATTAACAAAATTATCTAAATATAACTTTCCCTTTTTGTCTTTAAATGATAATGTGCCTTCTAAAATGACATTGTATTTATTTTTTAGATAATTATCAACTATTCTTCTTGTATTTTCCATTGCAACTTCGGGAGAGTCTCCATTTACAATACCATGGTAAAATACACTAGTATGGATTACTGCGGTTTTTTTATTAAAATGATTTCTTAATTCTTCTGCAATTGTTGATTTACCTGTACAAGGATTTCCTCTTAAAATAATAAATTGTTGTTTCATTGTATTTCCTCCAGTAAGGTCATCTTGGAAACGAAAAAACCTTCACTATTGTTATCATGGGGATAGATGCGGCAGGTTTTGGTTAGTTCTTCATTGTATGAATCGTCTTTCCATTTAGTTAGTCCAGGGCGGCATTTTAATGGCAAGGAAATGGATTCTATTTTAACTGGGAAGTTTTGCAAGGCAAAGTTTACTATTTCTTCGTTTTCTTCTGGAGCGTGCGTGCATGTACTGTATATTAATGTGCCTCCCACTTTAAGGCATTTTAGTGCGAAGGCTATGAATTTCTTCTGCTGCCTTGAGAGACTATAGATTACTTTAGGATTCCACATGATGAATGTTTTTGGAGAAGACCGCAATGTTCCTTCTCCCGAACATGGGACATCTGCTAGTATTTTGTCAAATTGGTATCCTGATTTTGATAGTGAAGAACAAAGAGCTATAGCATCTTTTCTTGTAATGATGCAATTTGTTGCGGCTGCCTTTTCTATATTTGATACTAGAATAGAAATCCTGTCTATTCGTAAGTCATTAGCGATTATTGTACCAGTGTTTTCCATTTTTGCTGCCATTTGTGTTGTTTTTGATCCTGGTGAAGCAAATAGATCAAGGACAAATTCTCCTGGTTGAGGATCTAGAGCTATTACTGGCATCATTGAACAGACTTCCTGAACATAATAATAACCTAAGAGGTGTTCTATTGAATTACCTAGTTCCCCTGGACCTAGCGCGGTTTCTATCAACATTATTTCTGGATACTCTGGGAATGGTTGGATGACAGACCATTTTGCTTTTAATCGAGAAAATAACTCTGGGGGAGAGATTTTTATGGTATTACAACGGATGAAATTTTGAGGTTGAGTGTGGATAATTTTGGTAAATTGCTCATAATCCTGTTTATCTGGGATTAATGCTTTCATTCTTTCTTCGAATAAGGGTTTTGGCTGATACTTGTATGGCCTTTGCTGAAGCATATAAATTTAAAGAAATGAGGTGTTTTAAGGCTGTTGTTTAGCAAGTTTTATAACCTATTTCTATTAATCTCATTTATGAAAGTCATTTTTATGCGGCACGCTCAAAGCGAATATAACGTTAATAGCTTAATTAATCAAGATCCTAAGATAAAAGTTAATATAACCGAAATGGGTAAAAAACAGGCTCGAGAAGTAGGAAAGGAATTAAAAAAAAAGAATTTTGAAATAGTTTTCGTTTCAGATTTTTTGAGAGTAAAGCAGACTGCTGAACTTGTAAAAGGAGAGAGAAAGATTGAAATGATAATTGATAAGAGATTAAATGAATTTAAGCTTGGCTTTGAAGGACAAAGCGCAGAGGTTTATTATGACTTAAGAAGGAAGTCTGGTAATGTATTAAATTATAAAGGAAATGAGAATTCTGAATCCTTTGTTGATCTTGTAAATAGGGTAAAAGGTTTTGTTAATTATTTGAAAGAAAATAAAGAGAGATATTCCTGTGTTTTAGTTGTAACTCATGAAGCAGTTATTCAGGCACTAAAAGTTATTTTATTAAAAATTGATGAAAAAAAGGCGTATTTGACTCCTTTTGGAAATTGTAAATATTTTGAAGTAAAAATTTAAATTTTGGGCGTATATACGAACTAAAAAAATAGCTGCAATGGGTTGTGAGGCGCGAAGCGCCGAACGCGCTGGACATCTTTATTTTAGTTGATAAAAAGAGAACGAGAAGGGCGTTTAATGGTGATTGTACGAAATGATTATTTGAAACGGAAAATTGTAAATAGATTTATTTCGGTGTGTAATCCCTGAGAATCTTAGACAATCCATCATCATTTGATAAAATCTGACCGTGAATGGAATCTATCTGTCCAGCATATGTACTGTTGCCTGGCTCGCCCTTATTAAGGGTATCTACACAATTATGAGTACTATGAATAAAGTAACCATTTCGTTTGAGTAAACTCAATAAATTTCTTCTTCTTCCTTCCAGTTCAAATATTCGCCCTATTTCTTGCATAGATGACTAAAAATCTTCTAGTTTATAAATCTTTCTATCGTTATTACTTTATAGTTACATAAAATACATTATAAATAGTGATTTCTAACGAGATCAAGTGTTTAATCGCGATGAATATATCTGCTAATGATCTTCGAGATATACAATCTAGAATAAACAGAGAGTTTGGAAACATAATAGTTAATTAGAATAACGTAGACTGCTTTGAGCCTTGGATGATTGTGTCAAAATCTTTGCTTGCGAAAGAGAGGATTTGATTGGCGATGGGTTTGATTTGCTTTTGGATGTAATGATCGTAGTCTATTTTATGAGTTAATTTCTGTATTGGTTCTGGGCCGTCCTCAGTTATATAATATTCTATTATGTTTGATTCTATATTGTCGAGCTTTCTTGCTGCTTTTACATGAGGCGGAGTGGTTTTTGTGTAATCTTCTAGAGATTTTCTTATTGATTTACGGTAGATTAGTTTACTGTCTAATTTGCCTTCTACGATCTTTTTTACATAGTCTCGGATGAATTTTTCGATAGGATTGTCGTGAAATATTTTCATTAAGAGTTCTTTTTGGAAATCTTGGGCGGCTTCTGTCCAGTCTCCTCGAATTGCCTCTAGGCCGACAACTTCGAGTTCTTCACGACCATTTTTTTCAATCAAGCCTGCGTAACGTTTCTTTGCTCCTGCAGTTTCTCCTCTTACTTTGGGAATCATTAGAGAGAGATATTGTTTATCAAACTGTAATTCTAGGAAGGATTTTCTGGAATAGTTTTTCTTTACGTAATCCTCATAGAATTTGTTGATAAAGTCTTGTAATTCAATTCCTAGAGTATTGGCTTTTTCTTTTCCTAGATTGGTTTCTACGAAACATGAGTCCGTGTCGCTATATATGACTCTGAATCCTTTCTTTTCAATTTCTTGGGCAGTTAATTTTATTATGAATTGCCCGAAATGAGTTGTTGAATTTGCCATACTGGGGTCAAAATAACGGCAGTTTTGACTTGCGAGGACTCCAACAAAAGAGTTCATTATTGTTTTGATTGCGTAAGATGAAAGTTCCCTTTTCTCTTTTTTTGCATTTTCTCTGGCTGCGTGAAGTTTCTCAATAATTCTAGGAAGAATTCCTTCCTCATCTCTAAAATACGCTTTGTTAGGAGATTCTATTGCATTTTTCTCTTTTTTTTCAAGATAAGATGCAGGATCTATGTTGAATGTCCTGATTATAGAAGGATATAGGGATTTGAAGTCTAACACTAGAACGTTTTTGTAGACTCCTGGCAGAGAAGCCTGTACATATCCTCCTTTTATTCTTTCTTCTTTCTGTTTGAATTCCATTGAAGGAGAGACAAGTCCTGCTTTACGTGCTTCTCTAATATATACTGAATCAAAGGCTGCTACTGAAGCAGTGATTCTATCAAGAGGCATGCCGGTTAGCTGGGATCTTTCTACAGCTAACTCGATTATCTTCTTTTCTTTTAAGATATCATATACGAGTTCACAATCAAGGAGATTATAATCTGCTAGTTTTTGTTGGGAAGCAGGAGTGTTTTTTTTGTATAACTCTTCTATTTCTTCATGCCTGAACTTTCCTTTTAATAATTTTCCTTTTTTTAGAATAGCTTGGGCGACACTTTCTAAGGATAATGATTCAAAATCAAGATTTTTTATTGAAGGGGCTTCTTTTATGAATGGGTCTCTGATGAGATTTAGGCCGTCTAAGACCTGCCTGCCTGGAAGGTCTATCTTAGAAGAGCGGAAGAAATTAGATTCTATCCTTAAACTTGCCTCTTCACTAGTCCTTCCTAGATCAAAGGGCATTTTATATTTACGATAAAGATTTTTGAGATAGACTAGATCGAAATCTATAACGTTCCAACCTACTATGATATCAGGATCTAGTTTTAGGAGTTCGGCTTTGAATTTTTCTAGACAGTCCTCTTCTGATTTGCACGCGACAGTATTTTTTAGGTTGTGCTTTGTGACCATAAAGTTTTTGGAGTAGTTTTCTGCATATATGCCAATACAGAACAACTTGGAGTTAGATTTGGATGTTTCTGTGTCTATAGATACTATCTTGAGATCTGGATTAAAGGAAGTAGCAGAGAGTTTTTGTTCTTGGTAGACACGGTCTATTCGATCCGAAGAAGTATATTCTCCTTCAATCAAGACACTACTTAAGATGTTTTTGTCTATAAGGAAACGGTTGTGGGGTTTTATATCTGCTTCGTATATAGAAATATCCTTATGGAACTCTTTGTATACCCTATTTAAGTCAACTTTGTTTTTGAAAGTGACTTTTAAGACTTCTTCCCTATCAAAATTTTTTAACTGGGTTTCTTCTACTTTTTCAATGCTATCTGAGTTTAGTTTATTTTTGTCTTTTTTTCTGATATAGAAATAAGGATGGAATTTGTTGAGAGTTACGAAAGATTGGCCGTTTTCCAGCCTGCCAAAGAGACGTACATGCTCCTCGTTTTCAATGGTCGTATAATCTGCGTAGATGATAAAGCCTTTCATTTAAAGAGGAAGCAGGTGAGATTTATAAGTTGTACGTTTTAAACGATTTTAATGTTCATACTGAAGAAATTCTGGATGATATCATTTAGTTCTTCCATTCTTCTTTTGTTTCTGCCTATGAGTGAGGCCTTGGTCTGACTGTTGCCTGCGGTGATTATGACTGTGTTGTCCTTTATTTCAGTTGACTTTATTCTCACAGGAGCGACAATATCTTCTATAAATGCTTTAAGATCAGAGGGATTTGCGGCTTCCTGGATGATTCTGATGTTTTTTCCTGTTTTTTCCTGCATTTTTCTTACATTTATTGCGCCAGGGCCAATTGCTCTTGAAACATCATGCTTATTTACTGCAAAGAATATTGATCCATTGTGAAAGAAACATTTGCTTGTTTTTACATGGGCGATTTTGTCCAGGAGGTTAATGTACCTCATTGTTTTCATATCTATAATAGCCATTTTAATGTAGTTTTAGAATCTTCTTTTTATAAAAGTAGTTTTGAATTAATGTTTATAAACTTATCTGTTCTATGATGGAAGAGGCAATAAAATGATATCGGCAATGATTTTAGTAGATTTTGTTTTGCATATAGATAAATATGTGGGAATGATATTTCAGAAGTTTGGAATATTTACTTATGTTATATTTTTTGCGATTATCTTTTTTGAAACGGGAATAGTTATTACTCCTTTTCTACCTGGAGATTCTCTACTATTTGTTATAGGGGCATTTGCAGCACAGGGATATCTTAATATTTTTCTTCTTTTTATCATCTTATCTGTTGCTGCTATCTTAGGAGATACTCTAAATTATTGGATTGGAAATTACTTTGGGGAGAAGATTTTTTCTAAAAGCAGGTTCTTTAAACAGGAACATATGGAAAAGGCAAAGAGCTTTTATGATAAACATGGCAAGAAAACAATCATACTAGCAAGATTTGTTCCTATTGTAAGGACCTTTGCCCCTTTCGTGGCAGGAGTAGGAAAGATGAAATATTCTACTTTCTTATTATATAATATTGTTGGAGGAATTGTTTGGGTAGGATTATTATTATTTGCAGGTTATTTCTTTGGGGGACTTGCGGTTATTGAGGAAAATCTGACTATAGTTATTTATGCTATAGTAGCTATCTCTTTAATACCTATGATTATTGAGTATATTAGAAGCAGGAAGAAATAATTATTTAAAAATAGGTCAATTGTTGATAATTATGGAAACAAAAAGAAAATTAGAAGTGTTAGAAAAAGAAAAAAACAAGGAGACTGTGTTGAATATGTTGGCTTCTGAAAAGGTTTTGGAAAAAGACTGGAAAAATTGGCTAGATGAAAGATGGAACGATATCTGAGCAAATTAATGATTTTATTCAGAAAGAAAATCAGAGCAGATATTTATAAAAAGAATGAAAACCTTTTCTCCTTATGGCCGTAATTTGCATTGCTGGAACGTCTGGGGTTGGAACTTCTTTTTTAGTTAAACAACTTGCATCAAAAGAGTGCTCTCCAGCCTTTTTTGAAGGGGAAATAGGAACCATTCCTAAAGAAATTTTTGAAAGCGTATTTAATGGAGAATCCCCGCAAAAAAGATGCGAATGATAGGTACGTTAAGAGTTTTAGTAAGGCGATAGAAATCTCAAAATTGGGTTTTGATTGTTTTGTTGACGGTTCTCCCATGACCCCTTATGCTAACATCTTTTTAGAAAGTCAAGAATATATCCCAGATTTAATCAAAATTGTTAAGAAGGTTGATAAGTTTAAGATTGATAAGATAATTCTTCTTACTATCAATAAAGAAAAGTTAAAGGAATTTATATCAAAGAGGGGAAGAAAAGAAGAGCCTGTAGATGAAACAGTTGAAAGATCCTTAAGACTCCAGGAAGAATTAATAAAACTCTCAAAAAAGCAAGAGAATGTTATAATTATTGAAAGATCTAACTTAGATTTTACAAAGGAAAAGGATTTGAAAATAGTTCTAGATAAAATAAAAAATTAAGTTTTACTTCTCGCTCTTCTGCTTTCTGACCAAAGGTCCTGTGACTTTTACTAATAAGCCTGGCAATCCTGTTCCTACTGGGATAGGCTGATTGATAAGGATGTTCTCAATTACAGAGTTTAATTCATCTTTAGCGCCTTGTATTGTTGCGTTTACGAATTGCTTATCAGGAGTTTCGAAAGTTGCTCTTGCCAATATACTTGCTTTATCTGTAATTATTCCCATTCTTGTTACTCCCTTTACTAGAGCAGAAGAGGTCATGGCATCTGCTACTAAACTAAGGTGTCTTTGATTGATATCTAAAGCCTGTGTGTCAATAACGTTCTTGATTTCATTGATTATAGTCTGTCTTGCAGCTTCTATGCCTAGAACTTCCTTTACATCATGAATATCGTTAGAGAATACTTTTTCCTTATTGACGCCTGTGACTTCGATTATTTCTTTAAGATTGGAACCTGTCGCTAGAATTGTGAAGTCTTTGCCTTTCTTGGCAACTACGACTTGAGTGACTCCCTTTACTCCTGAGACAATCATTTCTTTTAATTTCTTCTTTATCTTGTAGATTTCTTTAAATTGAGCGTCTGGAGTTAACACCGTTATCTTTGGATCACTTAATTTGACTTTAAGCTTCTTCTCTGTCAAACTGTCTGCAATTTTCTGAGGACTGATATGAGCGCTTCTCAGAGCTTTAGGATCTAGAGTTACTTCTATCTTCTTATTACTGAAGTCTATACTTATTTCTGAGGCTACTTCTCTTAATCTTACTTCTTTTATTTTTTCTGCTACTACTTTTGCATCTTTTTCGTTATTGTGTTTGCTATCAAGATAAATTTCCATTAAAGGAGTTGAAGGCTGTTTTCTTGCATCTAAAATTTCGATAATTCTTGGTAGACCTTGTGTAATCTGCATTTGAGCTACTCCTGCGTGGTGGAATACGTTGAGGACCATCTGAGTGGAAGCTTCTCCGAAAGATTGTGCGGTGACGACTCCTACAGCTTCTCCTGGGGATACTTTATCATCTTTAAGATGAAGTTTTGAAACGTCTTTTCCATCACCGCCATACATAAACTCTACGATGTTTTCAGAAGCATCTCTTACTGTTCCGTCATATTCTACTTTTAAGTCCTGTAGAGCGCTTACTAATCTTCTATAGAGGTATCCTGACTTAGGTGTTCTTAATGCCGTATCCATCATAGAGTCTCTTCCGGTTATAGCTCCAAAGAAGAATTCATGTGGTTTTAATCCTTGGAAATAGGATGATTTGATGAATCCTTTGGATTCAGGGGATAAGTCTCCGTTCTTGAAGAAAGATAGTGTTCTTCCTGAATAACCGAAATTAATTCTCTTGTTCCATAAAGACTGCTGACCTACACAGCAACCCATCTGAGTTACGTTGATCATGCTTCCTCCGCTACCTGACTTTATCATTTTATTGACGTTTCCATCTGCAGGGAAATGAGCTTTTACTATTTCGCTTACATCTGTTCTGATTCCATTAAGGACCTGCATGATTTTTGTTTCTCTAGTTTCTGCTAAGGTTTTTCCTGGCATTACCTCTAGGGTTTCAGATTCGTATTCTTCAATTACTCTACCGACTTCTTTTTCTGCTTTTGTTATTATTTCTGAAGTAATTTCTTTTACTTTGCCTGATACACTTAAGTCATGTAAAGAAATACTGTATCCTTTTCTTGTTAAGTATGAAGTTCCTAATACGAACGCTCTGTTTATAGATTCGACAGCAACAGTTCTTCCTGATTCTCTATCGATTATTTTTACCATTTCTCCATCTTCAACTCCAAAGGTTTTGGTTCCATTGATGACTGAAGGAATTACGACACTGGATCCTTTTGGAATGATCTGGGCGAAAACATCTGCACCTGGATTTTCCTTTTTCTTTAGAGTGCTTATTACATTTGCGGCAAAGAGTATTTGATCTGATTCACTTTTTTCTAGAGTGTCTTTTCCTAGTAAATATGCTCCTGTGACTGCGTCCGCAATAGTTCCAACAAGATTAGTATTATTTTTAGAAGAAATGATGTTATTGTTGATATCTAATAATACTTTTGTTTCCGCCAAAGCTTCTTCATTCTGAGGACTATGAATGTTCATTTCGTCTCCATCAAAGTCTGCGTTATATGGTTCTGCAGATGCAGGATTTAATCTGAATGTTCTGCCTGGAAGGACTTTGACATAGTGTGCCATTAAACCCTGTTTGTGCAAAGTAGGGTGGCGGTTGAATAAGACAATATCTCCATCTGTTAAATGTCTTTCAACTTTGTAGCCAGGTTGTAATTCTGCTTTTATTTCTTCTTTTAAGTCTTCAGTTACTCTTTTCTTTCTTCCATCTGTTCTTATGATATTGTTTGCTCCAGGATAATTTTGACCGTTATTGATTAATTCTCTTATGTATTCTAAATTCATAGTCGTTACTGGTTCTGCGACAGTTATGATTCTTGCAATTTCTTCTGGGACGCCTATTTCATTTATTTTAAGGTATGGATCTGGAGAGACTACGCTTCTACCTGAATAATTTACTCTTTTTCCTGCTAAGTTATGTCTGATTCTTCCTTCTTTTCCTTTTATTCTCTCAGTAATTGTTTTTAATGGCTGGCCTGAACGATGTCTTGCGGGAGGAATTCTACTGACATTGTTATCATAGAATGTGGTTACGTGATATTGTAATAAATCCCAGAGGTCTTCAATAATAACTTCAGGGGCGCCTGCATTGAGATTCTCCCATAGTCTTTGATTTGCTCTTATGATATCGCTTAATTTATGGGTTAGATCATCTTCACTTCTTTCACCGCTTTCTAGAGTAATAGAAGGTCTTACAGTTACCGAAGGAACTAATAAAAGAGAGATAACTGCCCATTCTGGTCTTGCAGTGAGTGCATTTATTCCTATTTTCTTTAATTCTTCATTAGTGATATTTACTAATTTGTCTCTTATTTCTATAGGGCTTAATCTTCTTTTTCCAATGAAGAAGCTAGTTGGTTTTTCTAACTTAACTCTTTCAAGTTCTTCATTACAATAAGGACATTTTTTAGCGTCTCTTGCTTTTTTAGCTTTCTTGGCTGCTGGAAGGCCTAGTTGTTTTTCTTCACTCAATGTTAATTTTCCACAGCGTGAGCAGAAACTTCTTAGGCATAGTTCTATCAAAGGAATATATTTAATGTGCAATACGGGGCGAGCTAATTCAATGCTTCCAGGATGTCCAGGACACTCCTTAACTCTCTTTCCACAGGTTCTGCATCTTACTCCAGGGTCTATTGCACCCATTCTTAAATCCATTAATCCACCATCAACTGGGAAACCATCAATATCATAAAGTTCTGGAGTAACTACCTTTACAGAACTTAATTTTTTTACCTGGTCTGGACTAGTTAAAACGAATCTCAATGCCTTAATCTGTTTTCTGAATACTTTTTGTGCCATTTTATCTCTCGAATTTATTCTTTAATTCAAATTTAGTCAGTACGCCTAGTCCTAATAGTTCATCTACTAAGAGTTTGAAAGCATAAGATACTTCTAAAGGTTCGCTATCATTACTGCTGCAGATAGGGCAGACTGTTTTGTTTCTTATTGAATCTTCAAAGCCCATGTTGCCGCATTCATTACAGACATAGACTACGGTTTTATCTGAGTCGTATCTTTCTTTGAGTAATAATGATGCTCCGTGGCCTGCTAAAGCTTGCTGCTCCATTTCTCCTAACCGGAGACCTCCGCCCTTTGCTCTTCCTTCAATTGGCTGTCTTGTCAATAGGGCAACTTTACCAGAAGCTCTTGCATGAATCAAGTTCTTTACCATTCTTCTTAATTTCAGATAGTACATATTTCCGATGTAGATTTTGGCTTGCAGTTTCTTTCCTGTGACTCCGTTGTAAAGTGTTTCTTTTCCATCAAAGCTGAAACCTAGCTGTTTAAGGTTATTTTCTAATTCTGTAACTGATTGGCCTGTGAAAGGAGTGCCGTCAATTATTTTTCCTGTTACTGCAGCAGTTTTACCTGCAAGTAATTCTATCATATAGCCGACGCTCATTCTGCTTGGGATACCGTGAGGATTGAACATCAAGTCTGGTTTTACTCCTTTACTAGTGAATGGTATGTCTTCTGGCTCTGCAATTAAACCGACAACTCCTTTCTGTCCGTGAGGAGCAGAGAACTTGTCTCCTGCTTCTGGAAGGCGAGAGTCTCTTGTTCTAGCATGGATTACTTTGTTTCCTTCGCTATCTACTGTGATAAAGACTGCATCTACGGTTCCTCTTTCTCCTTGTCTAATTGAAGAGCTTGCTTCTTTTTTAGCTTGGATGCTTAAGTCTTTTGCTTCTGAAAGGAATTTAGGAGGAGTAATTTTTCCTATAACGACGTCTCCTGCATTTAGGTCTGCTTCAGGATATGCAACTCCGTCATCTTCCAAGTGCCTGTACGCTTCTTCTGTTCTATATCCTGAAACATCTTTTTCAGGGATCACTATTTCATCTTTTAATCCGCCTGCATATTGTAATTCTGTTGTGGAATATGGTCTGAAATAGGTGCTTCTTCCCATTCCTCTATCTATTGATGCTCTGTTAAGAACAACTGCGTCGTGAATATTGTATCCTTCAAAGGTCATTATTGCTACTACAATATTTTGTCCTGCAGGATAGACGTCTAGAGTATCATAGATGAAACTTCTTACTAGAGGTCTTTGTGGATAGTGAAGAATGGAAACGTCTGTATCTATACGTAGCAAGTAATTTGCAGCATAAATTCCTAAAGACTGCTTATTGGTTTTACTTCCTTTCAATAATCTTGAGCTCTGGTCGTGATTACAGAATGGAACTAGAGAAGTTATCAAACCAAAGATGTCTACTGGGTGGACTTCTGCATGCGTATGTTGTTTTGTAAGGTTTTCTTCATTTAATGAAACAAAAGTATTTTCTTCTTCTGCTGCGTCAACGTATTCAATTATACCTTGTTCTACTAAGTCTGTCCACTTCATCTTTCCTTCTCTTAGTGAAGCGAAAGTTTCTTCTTTTAGCTTTGAGGCGCCGTTTTCTACAATAATTAAAGGTCTTAGAACTCTACCTACACCTGTCAATACTGAAACAGTTTTTAAGATAGGATCGAAACTAATGCTTAGTTCAGAAGGTAATTCCCTTTTTCTTCTTAATTCTCTTAATTTTTGGGTGAAGTCTACTTCATTTTTCACATATCCTGTGAATTTTCCGTTGAAGAAAACGTCTTTTGCTTCGTTATCTTTTTCTGGTTTTAATCCTAGAGACTCAAATTTCTTTAATATTACTTTCTCATCGTATTCGAAAGCAGTTGAAACTCTTGCAAGAAGAGCTAGGTTTTTTCTTAATCCTATTTCTGTTCCTTCTGGAGTTTCTGTAGGGCAGAATCTTCCATAATGAGTTGGATGTAATGTTCTTGCTAAGAAGTTTTCCTGCTCGCCTGGTAAGGAACTTGATACTCTTTGCAATTGAGATAGAACCGCTAGATAATTGGTTTTATCCATGTTTTGGGTAACGCCAGTTCTTTCGCCAATCCAGGAACCTGTGGCAATTGCGCTTTCTATTCTATGTGTGAATAGTGTTGATTTTGCAATTGTTTTTAATGAATAGAATTTCTTCCTCTTTGATATTTTTTGTAAGGAATATTGAATATCTTTGACAAGGATGTTTAAATTGACTCTGAATAGTTCAGCTACTAAGTCTCCGGATAATTTTACTCTTTTGTTTGCATAATGGTCTTTGTCTGTTCTTATTGAAGGATCCTCTTTTGCGTTCAAGTAGAGATTAACTAGTCTGCATAATGTAAGTGCCTTGTCCATTCTTGCATTTTTGCCTGTGCCTACATGAGGAAGAAGGAAAGAATCGATTCTTTGCTTTACTCTATCAAGAATTTCTTTTTTTGTTCCCTGAATTCCTGATTTCTCTGCAATAGCCATCATTGCATCTTCAGGATTTTGGATTGCGGAGAATTCATATAAGTTAACTATCAAGCAGTCATTGTCCTGGCCTATGTGCTTTGCTATTTCTGCTTCTTTTACTACGCCTAAAGCTTTTAGCAATACTAGAATAGGAATTCCTTTTAATCTTGAGAAGCTTAATTCTAGAATTCCTTCGCCAGTTTCTGTTATTGTGGTAGGGATTCTATAACTGCCTCTTTCGGAGAAAACTCTCAAAGTAAGGCCTAGTCTTCCTTCTTCTATGAAAGGATTGTTTGAAGCTAAGTCTTCAGACATAACAATAACTCTTTCATTTCCGTTTATGATAAAGTATCCGCCAGGGTCGAGTGGATCCATATAATTCTCTCTTAATTGATCTTTATTCATTCCAGAAGTATTACATATCTGGCTTCTTACGATTACTGGTATTCTTCCTATTTCGACTTCATTGCTTTCTGTCTGGTTTTCGAATTTTACAGTTAATTCAATGAAAACAGGAGCAGAATAGGTTAGATTTCTTAATCTTGCAGTTACCGGAGTAATTGCATTGGTGCTTCCATCGGCTTCCACAATATTAGGTTTGCCTATCTTTACTTTTCCAAACTTGATTTCCATGTCTTCATTATTTAGACTTTCATTAATTTCTATGATAATCTGCTGGACTTTGTTATTGATGAAGTCATTGAAAGAACGAATATTAGATTCGACTAGGGAATGTTGTTCTAGATATTTCTCGATTAAGATATTTTTTTTGTGGGCCATTATGGAACTACGATCCTAAAGTAGGGGACTATTTTTTCGTCTTCAAGACGGTCAATTTTGATTACTTCTCCAGGCATACTGCCTTGTGGAAGAGCAGGATCATCAGCCCTCACCTTCGGTAATTGAGAGATAGAAATATTATATTTTTCAAGTAGTTTTTTTACCTCTTCTGGCTTCAATTTGGTGTGTTTGGGCTGTAGGGCGTGCATGGAGAGTTTTTGTGAACAATGATATATAATTTAATTATATATTATGGAATAGTAATGAGTTGCAAAAGAGGCTTTTTAAAGCTTTCTAAATCGCTATTTTGGGTTTTTAAACCTTTTTAGGGCCCATTTGTCTTTGTTTAGGGACTACTGTTGTTTTTAAAAAAGGGATTTTTTATTCTAATTATGGATTTTAAGTTTATTTTATTAGGTTTTTTAGGGTTACTTATAACAATCTATGCCACTTATGTAAAATATAAATATTTCTATAATAAAAATTACAGGGCTGCATGTGACATTAGAAAGAACATTTCCTGCACAAAGGCGTTCTCTAGTAAGTACGGAAAACTTATTGGAATCAGCAACATTGTCGTGGGGATAATATTTTATATTGCTATTTTAATACTTGCATACTATAATCAAACAACCTTCCTCCTTTATCTGACGGCGCTCGCTTTTATTGGCACTTTGTATTTAGTATATGTTTCTTATTTTAAACTGAAGAACTTCTGCTTGGTTTGCACTGCGATTTATATAATTAATTTGCTTTTACTGATATTTAGTTATGTCAAGATGTAAGCATCTTGAGCATCCAGAAGTCCAAACAAACCATGCACTGCGCAACGTTGACTCAAAGACTTCTTGATTTTGCGTAGATAAGTAATATTATTACTTAGTAAAAGCATTTAAAAACAAACTTTTTCTTTTGATTTAATGGCCTCGTAGCTCAGCCTGGTTAGAGCACCAGCCTTTTAAGCTGGGTGTCGCGGGTTCAACTCCCGTCGGGGCCATTTATTTTATACTCTTGATTTTTTTCCCAAGCTCTTCTTTGGAAATAACTCCAACTACTCGATCGACTTGATGACCGTCTCTAAAGAATATGGTTGTTGGAATCGACATTACTTGGAATTTCTGCGCAAGTTCCAAATTATCGTCCACGTTTACTTTTGCGAATTTAGCTGTGTCTTTTAATTGAATAGAAGCTTCCTCGAAGATAGGCCCCATAATTTTACATGGTCCGCACCAGGTAGCCCAGAAGTCCACGACGACTTTATCTTCTTTTATAAATTTGTCAAAAGTCTTGTGGTCTAATTCGGTAATATTCTTTGCCATTATGGGTTTTGGAAAGAAGGATTAATAAATCTATTGGGATAATTATTAAATGTCGAAATGAGAAGGCTTGAAGGCTTTGCTTTTGTGCCTTTAGTTGAATGAAAATCTGACAAAACTTTTAAATATGGGGCAATGGCTTTTGATGATCTCAAATGAAATTATCTATATTTGCTGGAAAAGGCGGAGTAGGAAAGAGTACTTCTGCAGCAGCGTATTCTTTAAGTCGAGCAACTAAGGAATCTACGCTTGTTATTGATTATGATCGAGGGCATTCTATTGCCCGTATATTAGGTTTAGGAGA
This sequence comes from Candidatus Woesearchaeota archaeon, assembly GCA_964355135.1. Classification (GTDB taxonomy): domain Archaea; phylum Nanobdellota; class Nanobdellia; order Pacearchaeales; family GW2011-AR1; genus UBA73. The sequence continues at coordinate 19,290 of CAYHCG010000009.1, forward strand.
TAATTCAACTAGACCCTCTAATGAAATAGTAGAAACTGGAATTGATGGATTGCATTTAGCAGTAGTTGATAAATTATTTTTTCAAGGTATAGGAGAATCTCAACACTATAAATTTCCTGTTGGAAATTACCTTGCACAATTTCCAGGCAACTATGGAATATTGGCTTTTCACGATATGATTACTGAGTTTTTTGGAGCAGTTACGGATATTAATTCTGTTTCTTATTTTGCTACGTTAACTACTCTATTTGAAGAGGCAGAAAAAATGAAGAAAGAACATATTGTTTTAGATGTGGAACCTACTGCAGGACTCGAAAGATTGCTTGGATCTACAAAGGCTATCTCAAGAAGTTTTCAATTATTAAGAGATCTAGGCACTATGAAGAAAATGGTGCTTGGACAAGCTTGGCCAGACATACGTGCTTTTCTTGACGGATCGTATGTTCAGAATGCAGGCACGTATGCTCCTAAATTAGAAATTACTGCGCAAACAATAAGAGATGCAAAGTATCGTTTGGTTTGTGTGCCTGAACAAGGACCTGTTGAACAAATGGGAGAAGTAAAACAACTTGTTGAATCTTATGGGGGAAGAGTCCACGGATACATTGTTAATAATGTAAGAGAAGATTCTGATGAACAGAGATATATTAATGAGGTCGTAGATGCTTCTGGAGCTCTTCCCGTAACTGTAGTGGATCACGATCCTAGATTGCATGGAGATGATATAGATGAACGAAGAGAGTTTTTGAGAGAAATGGGGGAGAGATTTGTTTAATTATTTAATTATTTATTAACTACAATTATCCAAAGGGTAACGATTCCCACTATTACAATTCCAGCTAATAATGGAGAGAGATAAGTAAAAAAAGAAGAGGAGAGAGTGGGGCTCATTTTAGGACTTTCTTTTACTACGTTGGGATTTGTCCATGAGAGAAAATTAAGTGTGACTAATAATCCAACAACGAGAACTACTAGTATTGCAATTCTACCTTTATTCATCCTTATTAAAATGGAAAAGAGGTTAAATAGTTTTTGGCCATTAGATAATATTCGATATAAATCATTATAAATGAAGACTGGTATTATCGGATATGAAAACAATTGAACCTAGGAGATTGGTTGAACTTGTTAATTCTGGTATTGAAGGAGAAGTTATTTTTAAGGGACATGTGACTGTGGAAAGCAGTTCTATTGGGGGTTTATTTTTTAATTATAAGGGAGATCTTTCTCTTTCTGCTAGAGCAGGAAGGGGAGAATATAAAGTGAGGTCTTTATCTGTTCATGATGGAATGGTTTTTGATTTTAGGATAAGAGAAGGCTCTAAGGCAGAATTAGAGAATGCTAGCCGGGTGTGTATACCTATTGATCTGACAGATACAACGACTCTTTATTTCTCAAGTTTGGACACTATTAAATATTAGAAATCATTTTTAAACTAGATACGATTAGTGTTATTTATGAAATTCATTGATATTCACTGTCATATTGATATGTACGGCGATAAGGTTGCTGAGGTAGTTAAGAAAGCAAAAGAGAAAGACGTTGGAATCATTGTTAATAACGGGATAAACGTTAAGACGAATAGAGAGACTATTGAACTTTCTACTAAATTTCATGAACTTAAATCGACATTAGGAATTTATCCTATAGAAGCTTTAGATATGACAGATAAAGAAATAGATGCTGAGATAAAATTTATTGAGAAAAACAAAGATAAGATTTTCTCTGTTGGAGAAGTGGGAATAGACTTGAAAGAAAGCAGTGATTTGGAAAGACAGACAGTGATATTTAGGAAATTTATCGCTTTAGCGATTAAAATTGATAAGCCTTTAACGGTTCATTCTCGAAAGGCTGAGAAGGAATGTGTGGATATTTTAGAGAATATGAAAGCTGAGAAAGTTATAATGCATTGTTTTTCAGGAAACATGACTTTAGTTAAGAGAATTGTTGACAATGGCTGGTTTTTGTCGATTCCTGCAAACGTAAAAAATAGTGAGCATTTTCAAAATATAGTTAAGAAAGTCGATATAAAACATTTGTTTTGTGAAACTGATTCTCCTTATTTGCATCCTGATAAAGAGTCAGACAATGAACCCGCAAATGTTATTGAAAGTTATAAGAAAATTGCAGAACTAAAAGGTTTAAGCTTGGATGAAGTTAAAGAGAAACTCTGGGAAAATTGGGAGAGTTTGAATTAATTAGTTAATGGATAAGCTCCTTCTGTAGATTCGTAATGTTGTTTAAAACTTATATGTGAGTCAGATTTAAGGACTATGCCTTCAGCCAATAACTCTAATACCCGAGTTTCATTTTCTTGGCTGTTTAAGGAGCATCTTTTCCAGCAGGGTGTTTCATTTCTCATTTCCATCTGACAAGGAGAGTGTGCTCCTTTGATTAAACTGCATTGGTTGGATTTGTTTTCATACAGGAAGTTTGAATAATCATGATGATGCACAGGATAGAATCCGTAGAATGGACATTGTTGGTTGGCTGTCATTTTATTGAGATATATGGAGAATATATAAAATTAGCTAAAGATTAAAATTATTAAAAGAAAATTAATGCATACTTTAGGTTATTCGCCGCAGCCGCCTCTAGTGGTTTGGTTGCAGGAAGTGCATCTGATTGCGCAATTTCCGATTCTCTTTGCAGGGCCGCCACAGATAGGGCAGGTGATGCCTTCATTACTGAATACTTCTAAGGAAGCTTGTTCTTCTTTTTCAGGAGCTGTTTCGAATTCAATTTCTATTCCTGCTGTACTTTCACCGAAACTATTAAGCATGAATTGGGCCACATAGTCTACAATTGAAGAGGCTGTTCTGATTAATTTTATTTTCTCCCCCATATCTCCGCCTTCTACGTTTCTTACAAATCCTGCTGGCTCAAACTTATGATGCCTGAATTTACTGAATAAGTCTTTAACGGAAACGCCATATTGCAAGTTCAGTGAAACTGAAGTAGCCCATGCGTCTATAAGGCCACGGATTGTTGAACCTTGCTTGTGCATTGTGACGAAGATTTCACCAGGTTTGCCATCATCATATAATCCTATGGTGATGTATCCTTCGTGTCCTGCAATATCAAATTTATGAGTCAGAGATCTTCTAGTTTGAGGTAACTTTATTCTTTCACTCTTGACTACTATTACTTCTTTTTTCTTTACCATTTCGCCTTCTGTTTTCTGAGTGTTTAATGGCTGGCTTCTCTTACTGTTTTCTCTGTAGATTGCTACTGCCTTTAATCCTTTTTCCCAGGAATATAGATATGCATCAGCTATTTCTTCTACTGTTGAAGATTCAGGCATATTTACTGTTTTACTTATCGCTCCTGAAATAAAGGGTTGGCAGACAGCCATCATCTCGATGTGTCCTTTGTATTCGATCGATCTTTTTCCTTTATTAGGCTTGAAAGCACAGTCAAAGATGGCTAAGTGATTTTCTAGGAGATGTGGAGCGCCTTCTATTGTATCATTCTTTTCGATGTACTCTATGATTCCCTTTATTTGCTCTTCATCATATCCTAAGGTTCTTAGAGCGAGTGGAACGCTTCTATTTACTATTTTCAACATTCCGCCTCCTGCTAGGACTTTGTATTTGACTAGGGCAATATCAGGTTCAATTCCGGTTGTATCGCAATCCATCATAAAAGCGATAGTGTTATGGCCTACATATCCATCTGCAATGTAAGTTACATTATCTGGTACAGATAGGTCATAGGTTGGCTGGATGCCTCCATCAATATTGCTTTCTATTTTATCATAGAAAAATTGCATAGCCCATAACAACTGCGGATGCTTTGTATCTTGATAGAGTTTTATTGCCATTTCTCGTGAGATTGCCTGTGTTCTTTTCAAGGAGAGCATTGTAGCATCTCTATAAGCACTTCCTATAGGAGCAATCTCACTAACAATATCGTCAGATACATAAATGTGATCATTCTTACCACTTTGAGAGCTTCTTGATAGCGAGATTTTTTCATTTTTTCTATTGCTGATGAATTTTATGTTATCAACAAAGAGGAGGTTGTATGATATGTTTTTAAGTCTTAAAACGTATAAATCAGATTCTCCCCAGCCAGATTTATCAATTTTTGTTGTAGTAGGATACCCTAAACTCAACAGTAACGTTTTAATTTCCTGACAGAATTGTTTACTAGCTGTTGTCAAAGAAGGAACTCCCAGGGTTACACTTCCGTCTGCCTCAAATAATCCTCGCAAAAATGAAGCATAAGTTTTTCTATTGTTTGAATGTAGTATTGCATCAGGAATATGAGGAGTATAACCTTTTCCTCTATGTTCATCAGAAGGTTTTAACTTAGAGAATCCGCAGGAATCCCACCAGACGACTAAAGGAACGGAATTCACGGCAACTTCTTTGTAACCTTTTCTTTGAGAAACATTTACTTCTAAATTAAAGAGTTCTTTAACTAAGTTCTTTAAATGTTGGATAACATCTTCATCCTTATTATCAACACAGAATCTCAATCCTTTGCTATGCAAACTGCCGTCTCCCATGAAGTAACCTATTAACTCTGATAAAGATTCATTCATTTTGGAAGGCGTTTTTAACTGGAAATCAGCATTCCAATGCAATTCTGGTTTAGGAGGAAGGGAAATTTCTTGTTCATTTCCAAAAATAGTATTCATTGCCAATGGAACTATATCTTCTGGAGCTATTTCAGCAAATTTCTTCCATTTTAATTGTCCTGTTTCCGTGTCTAAAACTTTTATTCTATGTTTTTCTGTTCCTTGTATTTCATATCCTGAAGAAGTTCTAATTTTTCTAGTTTGAGCTTCTCCATTAATATAAAACTTTGTTGCTTTTCGTGGCCCTTCATCCGTCATTATATTAAAAGCGATATCTTGCCATTTTTCTCCTTTTGTGTTTCCCAAGTTTTTTATTCTTACTAATCCTTTGTCAGTAGAGACTAAGGAATTTCCAACAAGACACCCAGTTGGTGCGAGTACCGTGACTTGGGCATTTCTAAAGCCGTGTTTTTCTCCTAATTCTAGAGCTTCACTCCAGCAGTCCCATGCTACGTTTACAAGATCTCTTAATGCAAAGGGAATTTTTTCTACATCTATATCTTTTACATGATTTCGATGCATCTTTATGACTTGCAACATTGATTCTCTATTTTCTTTAAATGCAGGGAATGGGCCTACTAAGGCCGATAGTTCTGCGCTAGTTTTGTATGCTTCTCCGCACATTATTGCAGTTATTGCTGCTGCAACTGCTCTGCCTTCTTCAGAGTTATAAGGCAGACCTAGAGACATTAGTAATGCTCCTAGATTTGCATATCCTAGACCAAGAGTCCTGAATATATGGGATCTCTCTGCAATTTTTTCTGTTGGATAAGAAGCGCCATCAACAATTATTTCCATTGCTGTAATATAATACCTGGTTACTTTTTTGAAAGATTCTACATCAAAATTACCTTCTGGAGTAAGGAATTTCATAAGATTTATTGATGCTAGATTACAAGCTGTATCGTCGAGAAAGACGTACTCTGAACAATTGTGTTTAGTAATTCCATTAGCGACAAAAGTATGGGTTAAAGGTTCGGTTAAGTCATAAACATCTTCTACTCCGCTGTATTCTAAAGAACTGACAGAATCTATAGGCAAGTCTTGATAGACACTTATTTGCTCATTTAGTTTCTTAAGCTTCTCGTTCTTTGGAGATTCTGGCATGAATCCAATTAATTTTTCGAATTTTATCCTGCTAGATCTTGATATTCGTAAAGAATGCATTTCTTTTACATCGTATTCTTTTAATCCGCCTTTTCCATCAGGAAGCATTGAAGTTAATTTTCCAGCTCTCCTATCTTTGTATAATTTACTTTTTATTCCAAAACCAAGTAACAATATTTGAGTGTCTTTAAGTAATTGTAAACTTGTAGAATCGAGCGCTACGTATTGTGATTTTTCTCCGTAATTAGCGACAGTACCATCAGCAGTAAATAATCCTTGCAAAACGTATTTCTGTTCACCTAAAGATAAGCCAAATATTTTGTTAGATATATACTTTTGATGCCCAAGTAATGATAGGTCTACAAATTCTTTAAATTGGTTAACTACCAAGGTATTAGTTATATTGTATTTTGCAGAAGTTGATGTTAGTTGAACAGTCGCTGGAAAGTTTTGGTGAGTTTTTCTCTCATACTGCGTTGCAATATGTTCTGCGAATTTTTCTAAAATAGGCATTTCACTTTCTTTGCTCATAGTTAATTGGATGCCGCGATCATTACGTACACTAGTGCCGCAACCATCGCCGAGATAAACTCCTAACATCTGATAAAGGGTCTTGTCTTTTTCATTTACTTCATTAATTTGTGCTACTTGAGTAGCTGGAAGAAGTACATAGTCATCTTTTGTAAGTTCGCAAGCTTGCACAAATCCTCTATTAACGGTAAATACTTGATGATCTGCTGTTAGTTTTGATTCATAGCCGTTTTTGGTTGTTAGTCTATAAACTGGTTTTGTTCCTGTTTTAAAAGAACCTTTTATTGTTGATTCCTGTATAATTCCAGTATTTGTTAATATTGTGCATTCTTTATTTAATAGTGAATCTATTCTAGCCCAACGGCCCTCTTTCATTAGAACTTTAGTATCTCCTGTTACGCATGGATTTGTTGCCTCAATTCTGCCTGAATTCTTGCAGGTATGATATTTTTGGATGATATCATCGCATTGTATTCCAGGGTCGCCACATATATAGGTCCCTTCAGCAATTTTGTTTAACACATCTTTCGCTTTAAATGTCTCGGCTACGGCTCCGTTAGAAACATATTTTGTTTGCCATTCGCCATTTCTTTTTACAGCTTTCATAAAATCATCGGTAACACGAACAGACATATTGCAATTCTGGAAAGCTATGCTTCTGTAAGCTTCTCCATTCATTCCTCCGTCATAACCTTGTTCTATCAATGCCCAAGCCTTCTTCTCTTCTTTTTGCTTAGCTTCTATGAAATCGATAATATCTGGATGAGATATATTAAGAATTTCCATTTTTGCAGCTCTTCTTGTCTTTCCACCTGATTTGATTACTCCTGCATAAGCGTCGTATGCTTTCATAAAACTTACAGGTCCAGAAGCTCTTCCCCCTCCTGTTAATGATTCTTTAGAACTTCGTAAAGCGGACCGATTTGCGCCTGTACCCGAACCTGCTCTGAAAAGATTTGCCTCTGCTACTTGATTTTCCATAATTGATTCTATAGTATCTTTAACAGCCTGAATGAAGCATGCAGAACATTGAGGGCGATCTTCTCCGGTGGAGGCATGCACAACACGACCTTGTGTTGCATCCCATTTATGTGCAGATACTCCTCCTGCTTTTTTATTATATTCCCATGTGCCAGCATTAAACCAGACAGGTGAATTAAATACACATAATTGATTTAGACATATTGAAGCGATTTCGTCTCTTAGAGTTTCTGCTTGGCTTTCATTAAAATATCCTTGTAATAATGCTTGCCTTCCGATGTAACGAGAAACTCTTCCGATTAATTTTTCTACAGAATCTTCTCTTTCGCCTTTAGCAGCATCTCCCCAGAAATATTTACTGGCTACTATTTTTATAGCAAGAGGCGACCAAAAATCAGGGCGAGAAACATTCTTTTGCGTGAAAATTACTTTGCCGACATCATCTGTTACTTTTACTTCTTCACTAATCCAATTGATTTTTTTATTTAGTCTATCATATTCAAATGGACTCTTTCCTTCTATAGTAAAGAATCGATCCATTTTCATTGGAACTTTTAAGAAGCTAGAATCCATTCTTGGTATTATTTTCTTTTCTTGATAATGGTCGTTTCCATTCCCATTTTCATATCCGTTTCCATTTGAGTGCCCATTTCCGTTATAGCCGTTTTCCATTTTTTCTCTTTTTTCCTCCCTTTTTATTATTCTCTTGCTTTTTAATTATTTTGCAGTTTTTATACTACTATCCCTTTATCAGGTCTTTTATCTCTTTTTTGAAATCATCTAGTTCTGTAAAGTCTTTGTATACAGATGCAAATCGGATATAGGCTACTTTGTCGATTCTCTTTAATTCTTTTGAAACTAGGTCTCCAATATATGTTGTTTGAATATCTTTTCCCATTTTCCTTAGTTTTTCCTCGACGTTTACAAGCATGTTGTCTATTCTTTCAGTGCTTACGGGTCTTTTCTCGCAGGCCCTCAACACTCCTCTTTTTAATTTTTCGTAATCAAAATTTTCTCTCTTACCATCTTTTTTGATTACCCTTATTTCTGCTCTTTCAACACCTTCACTGGTGTTAAATCTTTTTTCACATTTTAGGCATTCTCGCCTTCTTTTTGTGATTGTTTCTATGTCCCTTTTATCTACCACCTTAGTTTCTTCGTGTAGGCAATAGGGGCATTTCATCTCTTTTTCACCACAATAGGTTGTGTTTTTTCTATTCTTTACCACAATTTATTGTGTTTATACTGCACTTAAAATTCGGAATGTATTTAAACATTTCTGCAGAAATTATATTGTCGTCGGTAAAAAATACCGAACAAAATGGTTTTATTTTTAAGTGATAAAAACGCGCTTTTTATTAAAGGAACTTTTGAGCGGGCAAATTATTATTCTTCTTAAAACTGCACCAATCGCACCAAGGCTTATTGCAGGATTGCCAGTCAACATTGGATTCTATCTTCTTTATGAGCTGAAATGTGTCTGATTTTAACTTTTGTAGCTGCTCTGGGGTTCTTGTTGAAAGAATTGTTTTATTGTGTGCTAGAAAATGCCAGACTAATTTTACTTTGATATCAGGACCAAAGTCTTCTTGCAGGCCAAGGTGATAGAATGCAAGTTGCCTATCTGCATCCACTTGCTGCTGTGTTTTGATATATTCATTTGTTTTATAGTCATGAACTTCATATTCGCCTGCTGCATTCAGGACAATTCTGTCAACGTAACCTTGAATCATATATTTCTTTTCAGAGTCTAGAGGAAAAGTTATTTTCTTTTCTATTTCAATGGTGTTATCAATAAATGGTTTATTTTTGTAATAATAATCTACTAGAAATCTTATTCCTTTATTGAAGTAGTGTTCTGGACCTTCTCTACTCCTTAAGTTTGCTAGAAAGTTTTCCTGCCATAATTCTGCATATTTTGTTATTAAGTCATCAGCGTCATGAGAGTTGCCTTTCTTTATTTCTTCGTAAAACCATTCCAGGCTCTGATGGACAATATCTCCCAGGAATAGTTCTACGCTTTTTGGTATATCTGGGAAGGTTTTTTCTATATATTTTATTTTATAGGCTTCTGCACAGCTTTCAAAAAGCCAGAGTTTTGAGTGAGAGTATAGTTCTGCCATTCAAGCTTAAGAATTGAAGGATATAAAATTGTTTGTAACTTTCAAGGCGAATTACTACGAAAGCCGGTATAAAAATAGCCTCCTTGCTAAACAATAGTTCTAAATAGTTTTAGCGCCTTATAAAAGGATGCAAACTAAATTTAAAAGACATCAACTTGTACGATTGCTGGCTGATCCAGATCCCGAATATATTGAATATAGGGCAGCTTATGATGATGAAAAGCCAAGAATAAAGAAAGGAATGAATGGAAAAATAAATGTTATTTTATCTAATGGACAGTATCATGTTGAGGTTTTGGATAGTGGGGGCGAAGTTATTGCTTATGTCCCTATGAGTGAAGAATTCCTAGAAAGTGCAGAATAATTTATTTTTTCCCCAATACAAAGATCATCCAATTTTTTTTAAATAAGTCTCTCTTCTCGAAGTAATCAAGTATTTCAAAGTTATTCTTCAGTTCTCTTAATAATTCAGCCTTTGTCCATTTTTTTCTAAATCTTTTTGGGGATGAGAGATAATCTCTTTTCTTAAAAAATCCTTCTTTTCCTTTGCTGTGTTTAGTGGTCGTAATTACACATATCCCTTCTGAAGTCAATAACGAATTAATTTTAAGAAATACTTTTCCCACCCCTTTTTTAGGGTACAGGTGGATAAATGCTAGTGAAAGAATAAAATCAAACTTTTTATTGAACTTTATCTTAAGAAAGTCTCCCAGAATAACTTTAGAGCCAGGGTTTCTTTTTTTAGCATAGTTTATCATTTTTCTGGAAATATCTACTCCCGTCGTCTTAAAGCCTAGATTTTCGAACATTTTCATATGAAGGCCGACAGCACACCCCATATCTAGGAAATCTTTGTTTTTTGATCTAAATTTTCTTAAAATTCTCGGTAAGATTTCATTCGTTATTTTAGTGTTTGGTTGTATACGAGATTCGTATTCTGAGGATAATTGGTCGTAAACCTTCTTATTATGTTTTAGTATTTCTTCTATTTCCATTTTTTATCTTTTTAGAATCTCTTGGGTTATTGTATTGACTATTGCCGAAGGCTTGCCTTTCTTTTCTCCTTCATATATAATATAATCTATATTATTTTTTATAGTGTCATTAACATCTTTTAAGGAAGTCATGGGAACTCCCCCTGCTAGATTTACTGAAGTTGTTATAAAAGGCACGCCCGCTTCTGCAATAATTTTGCTGAACCAGTGATCAGGAATTCTCACTCCCAAGATTTCCAGAGAGTTATTTGCATTTTTAACTATATCTTTGTCTTTTAATTTCATAAGGAGAGTGTATTTGCCTGGAAGTTTATTGAACCATCTCTTTGCAAAGTCATTCATTTCACAATTTTGGATTATCCACTCTTTACTTGGAACAATTACTGAAAAGGGTCTGGCATCCCTGTTTTTTATTTCTCTCAATTTTTTTACTGCAGATGCGAGCAAAGCATTGCACCCTAACCCATATACTGTGTCAGTAGGATAAATGAAGAGTTTGCCTTTCCTTATGCTTTCTATATAGTCTTCTTTTGCTAGAAATTCATTTTTTGATAGGATTTCCATATCCTAATGTAAACTATTATACTATTTAAATTATTAATGTAAAGAACCATGCTCTTGTGTGCATGGCGTGTCTGGTTCTTGAGCATGCTCAAGAATTACATTTGATAAACTCGTTATACTTTAGTAGTAAACTACAGAAAATGTAATTATTGACATATAAAAATAAGATAATAAAAAATAAAAAGATAAAATAAAAATAAGAAACTTTAGTTTCTCGCAAGGGAGAAAACGTGCTTAAGCGCAACAATTATCGTAGCTGGTACGAATAGCAATATTAAAGCGCTTAATATTCCTTCAAAAAGTCCAACTCCAGAAATTACGTTCTGGCCTAGAGCGCTTACAATTACAAGCACTGCTCCGGACATTAAGAAAGGTGTTGTTTCCTCATCTGCTATATTCAATAGACCTACGATGATTCCTAGAACTATCATGACGTATGTCATGCCTGCTCCAATGGATCCTCCATTGAAGGCAGCTATTAGTCCTAACAACACAGCTAAGATTACACCAATTAGGAAAGCCCAGCCTCCTATTTTGTTGCCACCTTTACTTTTAGCCATTTTAACCTCCTTTTTTATATATTGTAAAGAATATTTTCATTTATATAGTTTTCTTTTTTTTAGAATTGGATTAGCGGTATAATTTATACAAATAATAAGATATTTAAATGAAGAAATTCGTATAAATCCATGAATGAAGATAGATACCATTCAATTAATGTTGTAAGAACAGTGAAAAGAGATTTGACTAGATTATGTGTAAGTAGCTCAGTCTTTCTTGCATCAGCAAACTTTCTTGAAGGGCAATGGAAAGATCAAGATTCTTCTTTGGAGGCTTATGTCTGTGCCGGATTAATTGCTTTAACAGGCTTAGTGATGTATGCTGGGGGAAGGTATGTGGAAAGCAGGATGAAAGAGGCTTTAAATTAAACCCTTAATATTTTCACAACCTTATTAATTTCATTAACTATTCTCCCAATATCTTTTTCATTAATACTCTCATTGAGAGTAATTCTTATTGAAGATTTTGTTAACTCACTATTTACTTTTATTGCCTTTAATACATGGTCCTCTTTTTCTTTTTTGCTGTCGCAGGCGCTCCCTGCCGAGAGATATATTCCTTTTCTTGATAAAGACACTACAAGATATTCTGCATCAGTTGGGGGAAAAGAAACATGGATATTATTGTAAATTCTCTTTTCCAAGGGGCCATTGATTATTCCCCCTATGTTTTTTAACTCTGAAATAATTTTGTTTCTTATATCGAGAATTTTATTTTTATTTATTTTCTTTGTAATTTCAAGCGCTTTAGTAAAAGCAACTACACTAGGGAGATTTTCTGTCCCGCTTCTTAGATTTCTTTCTTGGCCGCCACCAAGTACCAATGGAGAAAGATTTACACTTTCTTTGCTATAGAGAAATCCTATTCCTTTTGGAGCACCAATTTTATGGCCTGAAGCAGATAAGAGGTCTATATTGTCTTTCTTTACATCTATTTTTAACTTACCAAAACTTTGAACAGCATCTGTATGAAACAGCACCGAGTGTTTTTTGCAGAACCCCCCAATTGTATGTATGTCTTGAACTACTCCTATAATATTGTTAACATGGATAATGGAAACTAATAAGATATTTTTTTGATTTTCTTTTATCTTTTTTTCTAAAATGTTTAAATCAATTAGCCCTTCTTCATTTACTGGGATTTCGATTATAGTATAGTTTAGGGCCTGTAGAAATTTGCAGACTTGCGAAACTGAGGGATGTTCTAGCTGGCTTATGATAATTGTTTTCTTATTGGGATATCTCCTAGCCAGGCCTTGAATTGCGAGATTATTTGATTCTGTTGCTCCTGAAGTAAAAATTATTTCGCTGGGATTTGCATTGATCTCCTTTGCTAATTCTGTCCTTGCTCTATTCAATGCCTTTTTTGCTCTTTCTCCTAACTCATGCATGGAAGAAGGGTTTCCATATTCATTTTTTAAATAGGGGAGCATACTTTTTATAACTCCAGGATAGACACGAGTAGTTGCTGCATTGTCGAGATATAATGGTTTCATGTCTGGAATAATGAAAATAAAGTTATAAATGTTTATAAACCCTACAATATTGTATTATTTGTTAAGTAAGGAGGGTAAAATGAAAATAAAACCATATGTACAGAAACTTGAATCTTCTAAGGAATATAAAGATTTTAGAGCTAAACATCCCAAGTCCTATGTTACTGCAGGATTTTTTATTCTAGATTTTGAATCGGGCAAGAATGTGCATCAAATTGATTTGTATATTCCTAAAGAAAAGAAAGTAGCGGCCTTTACATTAGATCATGGAGTTAGTTTGCAGTTACTTGATATGTTACATGTTCCTAAGGCTCCTGAAAAATTAGATATTGATACTAAGACCGATTTAGATGCTTTAAAGGGAATTTTAGCTGATGAAATGCATAATCGTGGAATGTCTGATCAAATTCAAAAAATTATTGCTGTAATACAAAATGTCAATGGAAAGAGGATATGGAGCTTGAATTGTGTTTTAAGTGGAATGCAGATCTTAAATTCTCATGTTGAAGATGATACACAGACGGTATTAAGAATAGACAAGACAACACTCATGGATATCATGAAAAAAATGCCTACTAAAGGACAAATGCCTGCGCCTGGCAAGGGAGATCCTAAGGCCGAATTGAAAAACTTAGAGAAATTACAAACAGAGATAGAAAAGGAAAAATCAAAACTACAGGCAGAACTGGACAAGGCACCCATTAAGCAAGTAAAGTCTGAAGTGAAAACTTTAGTACAGGACAAGAAGAAACTTAAATAAGAATGTTTTTATATCTATATCAAGTCGTTTATTTATGAAGAGGGAAGTGTTATTGATTGTCTCTGGTTTTGTTATATTCTTTTTTATATTCTCTTTGAGAGTTAGCGCCGCAGATAATTCTACTATGGGGGAATGCTTTCCTGAATACCATTGCGGCGAATGGGCAGAATGCATAGAGGGCCTTAGGAGCAGAGTATGTGAGGATTTAAAGTGCGGGAGGAGAGATATTATTGAAAGGAAATTTTGTGATGAATTGACTTGCAAGCCTGAGATTAAATGCACTGAATGGAGTGAGTGCGTATATACTGATAAAACAGAGGATATCTTTGGGGGAAAAATAAGGTTTGGAGGTTATAGAAGCAGGGCTTGCAGAGATTTGACAGGTTGTGTAGATAATTTTAATGAAGAATCAACATGCGAAGAAACATTTGACCTTGAATTAAAAGAAATTAGTCAGTGCAATCAAACTTATATGGTTGCGATAGATCCTTTATCTGGTAGGGAAATTGCTAAGATAAGCCTCACGGCCTGGGAAAATAAGAGATTAGACTTGATCTTTACGGAAGGAAAGTCCCCTTATTGCCCTAGCTGTTATAATGGAATTAAGGATGAGGAAGAGGAAGATATTGATTGTGGGGGAACTTGCAAAGAGTGCCGAGTTGAGAAGGAAATACCTCTAAAAGCATTTATCTTTGGATTTTGGACTCTATCTCTAGCTTTCCTTGCATTAACCTTGCGGGAAATAATCTTTTCCAGAAGGGAAAATAAAAAGAGCGGCCCGAAGCTAAAGTAGCTTTTATTTCTTCTATAGACAAGTTTTTAATACCGATTGCATGTATGTATAGCATACTATGAGAAAAGAGGCATTCACTGCTTTTGTAACAGTTGTAAATATATTTGTAATCTTATTATTATTTGTAATTATATTTTTTTCAGTGGCTATTGGCGCCAGTAATTCAGGCTCAAGTGGAAGCGCCAATCTTGTAATATATGATGATACGGATACATTGACTAAACTTACATTATGTTCAGGTAATTATTGTGCTGAAAATAGCAAATCAGGAAGTGATAATTGGAATACTTTTTTCTATGTCAATTTTACTAATTCTTCTGGAAGCTTTGTAAATTCTTCAAATGGCAATGGCAATGTAACTATAAGTTTTAATGAAACCGGAACCTGGACGGCTGGGCAGGCGATGACTTATAATTCGTCAACTCTGCTTTGGCAGTTTAACAGGTCTTTTACTTATAAGGGTACGTTGAATTTTAGCGTTAGTGCCAACAGCAGCTTTGGGAATTTAACTCTCTATGACGCGATCGTTATTGTGAATACTCTGCCTTATATCATGCAGGCGGGAACTGGGCGCATAGATTTAGATGGGAGTAAATCTGCATCTGGAGGAGATACTTTATCTTGTACAGAAGATACCTTATGCACTTATAATTTTACCGCAAATGTAACCGAAGATGATAGAAATGATGTTTTGACTTTTAATTATACTTCTACAAATACAACTCTTACTAACTTCACTTTAAATTCTACGACAGGTCTTTTAGTTATTAATATAACGCATACAAATAATACTGGAAGCAAGCAAATAGAATTAAATGTAAAAGACAACGAACTGGTTACACCAAGATCAGCAATACTTGATATTAATGTCGTTGCGGTAAACGACCGCCCGGTTTTTGTCAATTTGGCTAACCAGAGTTTTAATGCAAGCTCTTTATTCTATTATGTCATTAATGTTACAGATGAAGAGGGCAACACTCCCTTCACTTATAATATAACTTTTCTAAGCTGTGATGTGGCTCAATGGTCTAGCAGAGATTGCTCTACTGCGGGAGGAAGAGAGCTTTTCAATACTTCCCAATATACTACAAATGCTACCGGTGGACAAATCAACATTAGTTTTACCCCTGGTAGAAATGATGTAGGAACATATACGATAAATTTTACAGTTATTGATTCAGGAACAACAAACCCGGCCAATGCGACAACAAGTCAAGTGGTTAACTTTACCGTCTTAAACGTAAATACTCTTCCTTATTTTAGATACGTATGTGATAATGAGAGGAACGCAACAGAAAACTCTCCATTTAATTGTTATATCAATGTTTCAGATATTGATGAAACCAATAATTTGACTATCACTGCTAACTATACTTTCTTTAAGTTTAATTTAACGGGGACTAGTACGGCTAACGTAACGGTGAATAGCACTACGAGTTTTAACGCAACCTTTATTGTTAACTTTTCGGCAACCGACGTTGACGTTGGAAACTGGTCCATTAATGTCAGCCTGAGAGATACTGCGAGTCCTGCAGGATATAATTCCACTGTTTTTTACTTTTATATAGCAAATGTCAATGACTCTGTGAGCATTGGAGATATAGTAGACATTAGCGCATTTACTAGCAATAATTATACTATCCATGTGAATGCAACTGATAATGACCTCCTTATCCCTGATAAAAGTGTCTATAATGAAACTTTGACTTTTACTTCAAATAATTCTGATGTACTTATTAATGCGACAACATATATTGCGTCTACCAATAGAACGCAAGCTACTATTACATTTAACCCTGCTATCCTTGGAAATGGTAATCATAGCGTTAACATAACGGTCAGAGATAGAAACAATTTTTCTATTGCTTCGGATTTATTCATGATTCAGATTTCAGGAAATAATCCTCCGACATGGAATTCGAGTACACAGACAAATTATACTTTAATTGAAGATACTAATTTCTATCTTAATTTAAGCCAAAATGTAACTGATGCTGATGGCCAACAAATTAATTTTAGTTTTAGCAATGACACTGCTTTTCCTTTATTTAGAGTAAATTTGACTACAGGTATAATTAATTTCACGCCTAGCGATACAGATGTAGGGCAGCATATTGTAATTATTAATGCAACAGACGGAATAACTCCGACTCCGCTCACTTTTAATTTCACCGTTAGAAATATTAATGATACTCCTGCTATCCAGACTTTTCCTGATGGCGCTTCAGGATCCTTTAATTTCACAGGGAACTCTACCTTTGGGAGGATAAATGTGACTGAAGATAGTCCTGCGAGGCTAAAATTGTGGATTCATGACGATGATTTAAAGATTCTGCAAAAAAACTTTTACCGTGAGAATATTACTGTTAATCTGACAATACAGGGACCTAATGTAACTTTATTTAGATTTGCTGCCGGAAGTGACTGGTCTTTAACACCTATACCGCAAAGGCAGGAGTTCAATGCTGATTTTACTCCTGATAAAGGAGATGTTGGAAATTACAACATCACTATCAATATCACTGATAATAGCAGTTTGTCCCAGGCTATTACCTTTAACCTTACTGTTATGGAAATTAATCATGGGCCAAATCTCACTCGATCAGGTAGTGTTGTTTCTTCAATTATAGAATCACTATATATCGATTATAATGTGACTGACATGGAAGATAAAAATGAAAGCTTTTCTCCAGGCAGTTTTACTTTTATAATCACTAATCTTAGTACTGGCGGCAATTTCTTGAATTCCACTAACTTTAATAGTACTAGCGGAGTGTTAAACTTTACTTTCAGTCAGAGATATGCAGGATTCTGGACTTACAATATCAGTGTAAATGATTCTTCTGGGATATTAGATTCTCAGCTAGTAAATATAACTGTTTATGATTATCCTGTAATATTGTCTCCGTTAGTAAGCATTCAGCACAATTTGATAGAAAATAGTTCTCATCAATTTAACTTTACTGTAAATAGTACTGTGGGTAGGTTGCTTAATGAAACACTTAATTATACTTTATTTATTGGAGGAGTAATAAGAAACTCCACTTTAGGAAATGGCAATGCGACTGTTTTTGGAATTAGTTTCGCTCCTAACTTTACTGATGAGACAACTTGTTCTGGAGTTATTAATTTAACTCTCAATGTTTCAAATCCGAAGCTAAGTAATTCCACAACTTGGAATTTAACGATAAACCATACTAATGCTCCTTTAATTTTCTCTAATAGCATAAGTGATATTTCCGGAGGTAGTCCTAGTTCGTTAACATTGTCAAGTTATTTCAGCGATATAGATGCTAGTGATTCATGTGTGAATCAAACTATCGGATTTGTTGCTAATTTGATTTCTGGAAGCGGTATTAGCACAGTGATTAACAATTGGACAGATGCAGGGACCCCTAGTATTAACTTTTCAGCCACCTCCACTTCTGTTGCAAATTATAGCCTGGTTGCTTATGAATATAATGGAACTACTTCTGCTGCCGCAGTTTTAAGCAATGCCACTAGCAATAACTTTACTGTAACTTTAACAGTTACGACTACTACTGTAACAACTACAAGTTCGGGAGGCGGAAGCGGAGGAAGTTCCACGGTGCAGAGACTGATTTCTTTGAAGATTTTAGTTCCTGAACCTGTTTCTTCGAAGAAGAAAGATAGATTAGTTGTCCCTATAGGGGTTGTAAATGATGGGCAAGTAGATCTCAATGAAATACTACTGACCACTACGATAGCCAAAGATGGGATTTTAAGAAGAGATTTAATTGCATCATTTGACCGCTCTTTCATAAGTTTATTGACGCCTGGCCAAAAGGAAAACGTGACTCTCATTGTAGATGTGGATACTAACGAGACCGGAATATTTGAAGTTACTTTAAATGGAACGGTAAAGAGTCCTAAATATGCAGATTATGGGAAATTTTATGTTGAAATCCGCAAAGATGATGATATCCTTGAAAAAATAGTATTTACGGAAGAATTTATTATTGGTAACCCTGAGTGCGCAGAGCTCAATGAATTAATTAATGAAGCTAAGGAATTTTATAATAGTGGAGATTATATTTCTTCTCAGAATAAATTGGATGAAGCCTTTTTAGCCTGCAAGAGGGCTATCGCGCAACCAGTTGCCAGGAGAGCAGCAGAAAATTTAGCTGAGAATCTACTTGCCTATGTGAGTGTTGCCAGCATCTTAGCATTAGGAGTGGGATTTGCGTATTACCAATTCAGGAAGATAAAACTCAAAAGAGAAATTGTCAATTATTCAGTGGATACTGTGGGCGTTTAATTTTTACTCGTCGTCTAAGTCTTCAAACTTGACTTTCCATTGCTCATCCCACATCTTCTTTCTCTTTTCGCTGCATTCTTTGCAGTACTTTCTTGGGAATCTTGCGTTAGAGCTAACTTCAAATTCTTTCTTGCATTGGAGGCATTTTTGCTTTTTCATGGTTATATGAAGAAATAACGGTTTAAAAAACTGATTATTTATATGATATTGAGAAAGATATAAATAGGGCTATTTTGAGTGTTTTTTATGATGCCAGCACAAATTGATTTTAGTACAATGACTCAAACAGATAGTATTTATTTTCCTAAGAAAAGAACGGAGACTTACAAAATTGCTCCAGGTAGCATAGCTACTGTCAAGCAACGCATTGTAGAATCGCCTCAGCTAGGGTTTTTAGACGTTGGTTTTCTTGGACAACACTCCATAAAATTGGACCATATGGGTTATGGCTCCGATATGACTCCAGAATTCATTCTTAAACATAGGACAGCGAAAGATCAAACAGGCGAATCATTAAGTATGGGCTATTTTTTTAAGAAAGAAGGAGCTCCATTGAACATTTTCCTTTTTGTAATGAATCCCTGGTTATCTCGTAACAGAGGTAAATTTTACTCTGTTAACGCATATGTAAGAAGTCCACAGCCTGGATTTTTGCCAAATGCAGTCCAGCACTTAGATGGAATATTGAGAGCAAATTCTATCTAATCAGGAATGAATTTTAACAGATAGAATGTGGAGAAGCCAAAGTATTCAACATCGTTTATTATATCTTTAAATGCATTTTTTAGTTCTTCAATAAGTTCATTGAGATGATTTAAGTCTCTCACTATTACCTCTATCTCGAAATTAGCTCCTCCGATGCTTTTATTGACTTGATAGATATACTTATGTCTAAGACAGTAGTGAAATATTTCTTTATTCTTCTTTGTAGAATTTAGCTCTAGGTCTACCCTATATCCTTGGAATCCTAGTTTAGTTAAATTAAGTCCTATTGTATAACCAACAATGACTTGTTTCTTCTCTAATTTTGTTATTCTTTCCTTTATTTTATCGTGCGAAACTTTAAATTTATTAGCTAATTCAAGATAAGATTGCCTGACATTTACGGCGTAGGCATGAATAAGTTTTATATCAAATTCATCTAGATTTTCTTTTTCTCCATCACCATATCTTCTTTGTATGACTTCTCCTGTTTTTTCTAAGAATATCTTTCTATTAAAATTGAAGATAGGCGAATATAATGATACATTATATTTTTTTATTTTCTCTTTATAATTAAGCATTATCGCATCCCATACTTCATGGAATTCAGTTATTGTTTTTACACCAATGAATATCGCATAATCCCATTTTCCATGCATTCTGGTTATCGTCCATACTTGTGAGAGGTCTTTTTTTAGAAAGTCTACAAACTCTTTTTCATCAGTGTTTAGAAAATTCTGGAAATAAAAATATAATCTAAATGTGAAATATCCTAGTTTTGACATATCTACTATTGCATTATATCCTTCTATGATTCCCTCACTTTCAAGCTTCTTTATCCTAAAATGAATAAATTGCTTTGTTCTACCGATTCTTTTTGATAACTCTTGCAGTGAAATAGAAGAATCTTTGTCAAGCTCATATAGGATCTTTTTATCAAACTTATCTAGTTTTGCTTCCATTCTTGTATAATTTAAGCTTTATATTTAAATTTACCTATTTTATAAAAAATAATGGTAAATATATTTTATATAATAATATTACTATAAAATGGTAACAATATATAAAATGAAACAACAAAAAATAGATGAAGCAGAGAAATTAGGAAAAAAAGCAATTATACTGAGAAGTGCTTATCCTTACGGAAAATCACAGACCTGGTTGCCAACTGATCTCTATAAAGTCGGAGCAAAGTTAGAGTCTATTGGGGTTCAAACAGATGTGGTCGATTTAAATCTTGAAGAAATTCCTTCCAATTTAACTCGGTATGATTATATTGGAATTGGAGTCATTGGCGCGCCTTATGTTCCAGGAACTATACAACTTGCTAATGAAGTAAGGGAAAAGACAGGGAAAATTCCATTGCTAGGCGGTCCTGGAGTGGAATATTTATCTAATGAAGAATTTCGTCAGTTATATGGGGACTCGGTTCAGATAAGAAATGATGCCGATCTTTCTGCTATTGTTGGAAGACAATTGCCTCTTGTCTATAAGGCAAGCATAGCTGATAGAATAAGGAACTTACCTCCTCTTTTAGCTGACAAATATTTAAAGGCAGAATTTAGTTTCTTTGTTTCACAAGGATGTAAATATGCATGTGATTTCTGCGCAGCTGTAAGAACAAGAGACGGAAACAAAGTAAGTGAACAATTTAGTTCCGTTATGCAAGAAGATCTAGATGCAATAGTAGAAAGAGCGAATGAATTTGGTGTTAGAAATTTAACAATGTACATTACTTCTTTAGATTTGTTTCAAAATCCAACTCAATTTAAGGGTGCTCTTGAAATCTTTGCTCAAGCACAACAACGTTATGGGATTAAATTTAGTTTAAGAGGTTTAAGCAGAGTAGATTCTTTTTTAAATGCAATGGAAAAAGAACCCGAATTATATGATGTAATTCCTAAATCTGGATTGGAAGTTGTTGGATTTGGTGTTGATGGAACAACGGAAGAAGTATGGAAGAGTCAACATAAAGGAAATAAGAGTTTATCTAAAGTTGATGAAGCATTTACAACCTGCAAGAAGCTAAATATAACTCCTGAAGCACTTATGGTGATGGGTTTTCATGATGCAAAGGGCAAACCAGTTGATACTAAAACATCACTAAGCAAAAATGTGGATTATTCTATTAGATGTGCTGACCAATACGGAGTTGTATCTCGTCCTCACGTGGCTAAAGACATGGTTCCAGGAAATAATGGATGGAGAAATCCGATTTGGGCAAAGCAGCGCCAAAGACTTTTGGATAACCCTTTACTTTTTAAGAATTTGGACTTCGTGACTTTAGCGTCCGAAATCACACATCCTAATGAAGAATTTCGTAATTATGTAAATGACGCTTACCTTCAGATAGTTGGGAAATTAAGTCCTAGGGGATTGTGTGTGACTAACCCTTTGATGCCTTACACAGGTAACCCTCAACAAGATAAGGTTGCAGATGCTTTCAATCTACTTGTTCCTACGGACAAGTAAGAGAGACATAAAATCTCTAAAAAGGTTTTTATATCGCCTTTGCGTTGGATGGAGATTAAAAAGAGGACAGAATGGTAGAAGAGGTGTATGTAAGAACTAGTATTCCTGAAGTGAAAAGAGTGGCAGAGATAGTTCTGAGGATGAAACAGGAAATGGCAAAGATATTCTTTGGTCATGAAGAGGTAGTCAATTCTTTGTTGAGGGCATTATTGTGTGACAATCACGTATTGCTAGAAGGAGTTCCTGGAATTGCAAAAACTCTAGTTGTGAAGGCTTTAGCTAAGGTAAGCGGATGCAGCTCTAATAGAATACAGTTTACTGTTGACTTATTGCCTACAGATATCACAGGATTGACTACATA
Organism: Candidatus Woesearchaeota archaeon; assembly: GCA_964355135.1. Lineage (GTDB taxonomy): Archaea > Nanobdellota > Nanobdellia > Pacearchaeales > GW2011-AR1 > UBA73. The sequence continues at coordinate 41,599 of CAYHCG010000009.1, forward strand.
TGATCCTGCGAAAGGTTTTGAGATAGTTAAAGGACCTATTTTTGCTAATTTTGTAATCGCTGATGAAATTAATAGGTCGCCTCCAAAAACACAATCAGCGATGCTTGAAGCGATGCAGGAAAGGCAGGTCACTATTGGAAAGAAGACTTTTGTACTTCCACATCCTTTTTTTGTAATGGCTACTCAAAACCCCTTGGAAACCGAAGGAGTTTATACCTTGCCTGAAGCGCAGATTGACAGGTTTATCTTCAAAGTTGTTTACGGATATCCCAAAGAGGAGGATGAAAAACACATCATGGAAGAAAATACCACTTTTAAGAAATTTGAAGATGTAGATATAAGGCCAGTTATCACTCCTGTTAAAATAGAAGAAATACAGAGGCTGACTCATAAAGTTTACATTGATGAGAAAATAAAACAATACATTTTGGATATTATTAAGAAAACAAGGAACAAAGATTTCAAATATGGAGAGTATATTGAATTAGGGGGCTCTCCTAGGGCGAGCATATTTTTGTATATAGCTTCTAAGGCGGAAGCATTATTACAAGGTCGTAATTATGTTATTCCTAAAGATGTAGATACTGTGGCTTATGATGTTCTAAGACACAGGGTTATTTTGTCTTACAGGGCAGGAGCAGAAGGCGTAACTCCTGAGAAAATCATTGACGAGATTCTAAAGAATGTTAAAGTTGCATGATTATATTTTATGGGATAGATAAATTTTAATAGGGAAGGAATTTTTGTTTTAAATGACTGTAGAAAGAATAACCGGGGAAGATTTAAAGACTTATACAGACGGTTTGCCCGGTTATACCTTCTCTCCTGCAGGGACCTTAAAATTTGTTATTCTTGAAGGTGCAGATGGAAAAGGTTACGTAAGAGCAGATAAACATTCAGAACATTGGGAGATTCTTTTAAGGCTTATAGAATACTTAAGGATAAATAACATGAATGTGAATGAAGATCCGTGTAGGGGGGGAGGGCAGGTGGATATATTTCATCAAAAAGATGGTATAACAAGATTGTCTTTTGGCGGGGGAAGTCAAAGATATGGGGGTTATGATAAAGGGTTATTGATAATGACACTTGATGAAGTGTTAGACAAACAAAGTTTCGCATACACTGTAGTATAGAAACTAAAATTTATTCATTAAACGACAATAGTAAGATTAATTTAAATAAGAAAAACTTATAATAAAAAGAATCTTTGATTAAAAGGATCGAAAGAGTTATTAAAGCTTAATATTATATCGACTATAACATTTAAATAAGAAAATAAACTTCTTAGGGTATACTAAAAGGGGAATATGGAGAGGAAAAAGTCGTTAAATGTTGACATAGGAAGGAGCATTGCTGATTTTAAGGCTGCGATGAGAGAGTTTGAATTGAAATATAAACTTTATAGGATTATCTTAAGGGGAAAAGGACTAGAATTTGATAGTTACAGGGAATATGCTCCCGATGATGACGCAGAATCTATTGACTGGAAGGCAAGTATGAGGGCAAATAAATTGCTTGCTAAGAGATATAAAGAAGAGAGAAACCTCAAAGTTGTTTTTATTATTGACATTGGGGAAAATATGGTTTTTGGTTCAACAGCAAAATTGAAGTGTGAATATGCGGTAGAGACCATTGCTGCTTTTGCGCATTTAATTGTAACTAGCGGAGATAAGATTGGGTATGTGCTTTTTAATGAAACCGTTAAGGATTATGTGAAGCCTGTTGCGGGACTCAAGCAATTTAATAGGATGATTGCAGATATTACAAAACCTGAAATTTACAAGGGAATGTCTAATTTGAATAATGCTTTTGACTTTGTCTTGAATTATGTTAATGGGGTTGAATCTCTTATAGTTGTTTCTGATTTTCTTACTTTTGATCAGGGAGCTGCAAAAAAACTTTCTTTAATTGCCAACAAAATTGAAACTCTTGCCCTGATGGTTAAAGATCCTTTAGATAGGACATTGCCAGATGTTTCCGGAGAATTAGTTGTAGAAGATCCCCGAACAGGGCAGCAATTGCTTGTCAATCCTAAAGTTGTGAGAAACGTTTATGAGAAATTTTCAAAAGAACAGGAAGACTTTTTAAGAAAAGTCTGTTTAAGACACGATATTGATTTGCTAGAATTGATTACTGATAAGGGTTTTGTTCCTCATCTATCTGAATTTTTGAAAGGAAGGGTCAAGAAAGTGAATCTTGTAAAGGGGTTAAAATGATAGTCTATTTTGCTAAACCAAATTTTCTTTTGCTGCTCGGGCTTGTACCCTTGATTATACTGATTCATTTTATAGTATTAAGAAGGAAGAGAGCATTTGCGCTTAAATTTGCCAATTTTGAAGCTTTGGCAAGAGTTAAGGGAGTAGATTTATTATCCAAAAATATTGTTGTATTAATAATTACCATACTGATGATTATTTTGCTGACTTTCTCTTTATCTGGAATTAGTATGAACAGAGTTATTTATTCAAGCTCTTCTTCTTTTGTCATAGCGGTGGATACTTCCAGAAGCATGGAGGCAATTGATATTTCTCCTAATAGGCTTGAAGCCGCAAAAGATGCGGCATTATCTTTTGTAGAAGGTTTGCCTGCAGGCTCCAGAGTCGGAATTATTTCTTTTTCAGGAAATGCCTTTATTGAACAGGAAGTTACTGATGATAAGACTCTGTTAAGACAGGGAATAGGGAGGATACAACTTAGTTCGGTGGGGGGAAGTGATTTAGGCGAGGCAGTAATAACTTCTTCTAATTTACTAAAGGGAGAAGAAGTTAAATCTGTAATTTTGATTAGTGATGGGCAGATCAATGTCGGAACACTCGAAGAGTTGATAGATTACGCAAACCAGAATGGTGTTATTGTTCATGTTATAGGAATAGGGACTGAAGAAGGCGGGGAAACTACATATGGCTCTTCTAAGATTGATAGAGAAGCTCTGCAGTCAATTGCTTACAATACTAATGGGAAATTCTTTGAGATAGGGACAAAGGAGTCGTTGGATCAGTCTTTTTCCGATGTTCTGGAACTAAGGATAAAAAAAGTCCCATTAAATCTTTCCCCTTACTTCATACTTGGAGCTTTATTCTTATTTATCTTGGAATATATTCTTGTCAATACAAGATATAGGATGCTGCCTTAATGCCCAAGATTTACTTTATTAAATAAAAGAGCCCTAATCCTGTTCCCAGTGTTGTTGTTACGTTATATATAGCATTAAAGAGATTATTTGTCGGTGAGCGTATTTGGCTAAGGAGAATACGATCTCCATTAAAGAGACTCCTTGTTAATCTTAGAGTCCCTAATACCGGAGTCCATCTTTGCCATTCGCTTCTATCTAAGTAATCTGCTCTATCATGAGCTATTTGGAGTTGCTCCAGAACATTTTTATCAGATTGCTTTGTTATTTTGCAATAACGTTCTATCGTCATTAGGGTTTCTCTTAGTCCATCTGGCATGTTTATTTACCAAATGATTCAATTTATAAATATATTCTTGTTAAAATGTAAGAGAAAATGAATAAAAAAGAGGAAGAGAAATTAAAGGCTAAAGCAAGAAAAATAAGCATAGCAGAGGGATCTGCTCATGGAGTAATGGAGGGATTTGGATATAATTACATTACTCCCTTTGCTTTAGCACTAGGGGCTGGCAGTGCGCATATTGGTTTTTTAAGCTCTATTCCCAGCCTTTTGGGAAGTCTTTCTAGACTTTATAGTTCTAGACTGATAGAAAAGTTTTCTAGAAAGAAAATTTTAATTGCAAGCGTGATGCTGCAGACTCTAATGTGGATTCCTTTGATATTTTTAGGGGTAGCCTATTTTTTCTTCGGTCTTGATTCTGCTATTGCCTCTATCTTACTTATAGGCATATACACTTTATTGATTATTTTGGGAGCTTTTGGAACTCCGGCATGGAATTCGTGGATGAGGGATCTAACCGAAAAACGTACTGATTCCTATTTTGGTAAAAGAAATACTATTGTGGGGAGTGTGGCCTTAGTAAGCATGTTTATCGCAGCTTTTATCTTAGACGGCTTTGGTAGAAAAACCTTTTTTGGGTTTGGCATAATATTTTTTATTGCTTTATTGGGGAGATCAATTTCAATATTTTTATTTAAGAAACAATATGAACCCAAGATAAGATTACATAAGGGCTATTATTTTAGTTTTAAAGATTTTGTAAAGCATATGTCTTATAATAACTTTGGAAAATTTGTATTATTTTCTGGAGTCATTTCTTTTGCAGTTGCTATAGCTTCTCCTTTCTTTTCGGTTTATATGCTTAATCATCTGGATTTCAATTATAAGACTTACATGTTTGTTATATTGAGCTCTGCGGTAGTTTCATTAGTTTCAATGCCGTTTTGGGGAAAACTGGGAGATAAGTACGGAGAAGTTAAACTCATTAGAATATGCGGATTTTTGATATTTTTAGTTCCATTATTATGGTTCCTTTCAGCATTTTTATTTACAGGATATTCTCTGGGGCTAGTCGCTATTTACTACTAATAGAGGTTTTTTCAGGATTTGTATGGGCTGGATTTAATCTATCTAGCGCTATGTTTGTCTTTCATGCAGTAAGCAGGGAAAGAATTGCCATCTGTGTTGCCTATAGCGGCATTATTGCAGGCATAGGATCCTTTGCGGGAGCTTTAATAGGAGGGTTTTTAGCTTCTGTAGATTCTCCTATCTTTGGATTAAAACCCATACTCTTTGTATTCTTACTAAGCGCCATGTTAAGATTCATAGTTTCAGCTATTTTTATTGATCGCTTTAATGAAGTTAGAAAGGTAAGCAACTTGCATTTAAGCATGAGAAAAATCCTTGTTTCTTTCCCAAGACATTTATTGACTAATGCAGGAATAAAAAGAACTGTAGCTGGACATAGCGTTTAATGTTTTTTTAGATAAGCGATTAATTCTTTAGAGATATTGGGTTTGCCCTTGACTAAAGGATATTTGTAAGGCAAGATAGTTGATTCTATCTTGTTTATCCTTATTTCTGGCTCAAGAATAAATGGGATATCATTAAAGTCTATACCTTTGCAGATTTGTTTTACTACATATACTGCATTGTCCGTGCTAAACTGATCTTTTCCTATATTTCTTACTGAATAACTTTTTATGAATTTTGTTAGTTCAACTTTTGTTCTCTTTCTTGGAGGATGGTCTCCGAGAATACCTCCAAAAATAAAATAGGAGAATTGTTTTGCATCTTTTGGAGAGAGAATGTCTTTAGCCTCAGGATCTAGAACGCAAGCGTTTTGTAATTTGAGTTGCTTTACTGACTTGTCAGAGACAGTGCCATAGTTTTTGAGTTTATTAAAATCGACTCTTTTTATGTTGGTAAACAGGAGGTTCTCTTTTCCTACTATTTTTGACATATGCTTGTATTCAATTACGCACCATGGCCAGAGTTTGGGTTCGAGATGTTCGATGATGAATGTTTGTTTCATTATACTAGGTTAGCTTCCTTAGAAGTAGGCAAGAATTTCCTCTTTTGTTTTATTTTTGATTCTAATCTATCTAAGTTATCTGGACCATTAACATATTTGCTGTTAAAATTTCCTTTTGATTTATTAATTTCCATATTCTCCTTTTTATAAGGAACTACCTGGAAATTTTGAGGAACATCTTCTTGTGCAAGAGGAAGGATAACCACATTATTTGATGCTATTCTATTTGACGCTTCGTTGATTTCATCATCGTGAAAACCTCCCTCGATAAGTTTTTGCCTTAAGAAGTTAATACTAAATCCTTTTTCTAGGCCTTCTGCGAAGTAATCTTTTATTTTGAGAACGTTTCTTTCATTGATGTTTTTTTGTGGCTCTATTGTTTTTTCAATAACTCTATCATTTTTGAACAATTTTGAGATATTCATTTTATCTGATTTATTTTCTTGTGTACTAATTTGCGGTTTTTTATCGCTACTTATTAGAAATTCTAAGTTATTCAATAGAAAGGTAACGTTTAATGGATCCAGTTTTTGCCCCCCATAGATTGACTCTTGCATTCTTTCACAGAATCTTGCAGCGGCGCGATCATTATTTTTTTTAAATAATTCTATCAATTCTGAATATTTTATGTTTTTATTGACACTATATTTTTTCTCAAAAAATTCCCTTGCAATACTATCAATTGAAGGAAGCATCCTTTCAGGCTTTAATTGGGATTGCTTAAGCAAGTCAACTTTCTTCTGGAAAGAGTTTTCTTCCTCTATCTTCTTTAGAAATATCCTTTTATTGAGTTTTCTTTCTACTATGGTTAGGACGATTATTGCACCTACTACCACTATTAAAGCTATTAAAAATATTGTCCATGGTGTCAAAATACTTCCGCTTAAGAAGATCGCGTATCGGTATCTTGAGCACAACAAAGAAGGAGAGCTTTTTGTGCCATCAAAATGTTTCACATTTTGAGGTGCTCGAGATGTTTCTGAATCTTGACATGTTAGAAATGATGAAGTATTTAAAGCGGAAGTCCCTATAGCCATAAAGAATTAAACAATATGACGTATAAAAACTTTACTTAATGAAAATCTACTTTAATAGCAAGGGCATAACTGTGCCTGTTAAAAAGGTATCAGAGTTTGGCAAATTTTCTGGACTGATGTTTAAAGGCAAGAATACAGAGAATCTGCTTTTTGAATTCAGGAACTGGAAAACAGCAGGGATACACTCCTTCTTTGTTTTTTTCAGTTTTGCAGCAGTTTGGCTCGATAAAAAAAATAATGTTGTAGATTTTGAAGTTGTCAGGCCATTTAGATTTCTGGTAAATTCCAAAAAGCCGTCGACAAAACTTGTTGAATTGCCTATAAATTATGAAAACCGGGAAATAATTGAATTTCTCGTCGGAAAAGGAAAGATTTAAATATACTGCAGGTTAATTATCCTTATATTTTTATTAAAAGGAGGTGTGAAATGGGAAAGATAATTGTGAAAAAGGTCATAACCAGAAAACCAGGCCATTTGTACTATGTCGATGGTCAGGGAAATGTCTGTGAAGCTGTTATGGCTAGAGGCGGAAGAAAAAAGAAAAAGAAGAAATAAATCTTCTTGACTGTTTTTAATTTTTATTTTTACTATTTTATTCTATATTTTTATTTTTGCGGTTTATAACAATTTATAAATACATTATTTTTAGTTTACTTATGATACTGGGAATTGAATGCACGGCCCACACATTTGGTGTAGGAATCGTTAACAAAGGAAAGATCCTTGCTAATGTAAGAGATATGTATGTGACAGATAAGGGAGGGATTATTCCTACTGAGAGCGCAAAACACCATCGTGAAGTTTCTGGAAGAATTTACTCAGAAGCATTGACTAAAGCTGGAATTAGTGAGAAAGAAATTAAGGCGATTGCTATTTCTAATGCTCCGGGGCTAGCGCCGTGTTTGCATGCAGGAATGGAGTTTGCGAAAAGTGTTGCACTTAGATTAAAACTTCCAATGGTGCCTGTTAATCATTGCGTAGCTCATTTGGAGATTGGGCGAAGTGTAGGTTCGAGCGATCCTGTTTTGTTATATGCTTCAGGAGCAAATACTCAGATTATTGCCTATGCTGCTGGCAAATACAGGGTTTTTGGCGAAACTTTGGATATCGGAGTTGGTAATTTTATAGATAAATTTGCAAGACACTTGGGTTTAGGCTTTCCTGGAGGGCCAAAGATAGAAGAAAAAGCTAAAGGGGGAAAATACATTGAACTCCCTTATTCCATAAAAGGCATGGATGTTTCTTTTTCAGGCTTGCAGACAAAATTACAACAACTCTATGATAAAGGAGAAGCGGTCGAGAATTTATCTTTTTCTTTGCAGGAGACTGCATTTGCAATGCTTGTAGAAGCTGCTGAAAGAGCATTAGCTCATACTGGAAAAAAGGAACTTGTATTGGGGGGAGGAGTTGCTTGCAATTCGAGACTTCAGGAAATGTGCCAACTCATGTGTAAGGAACGGGGAGCAAAGTATTTTTGCCCTGAAAGACAGTTCTTAATTGACAACGCGGGAATGATAGCATTCACGGGGGAGATAATGTTTAATGCAGGCATAAAAGAGAACGTGGACAAGCTTGATATAAAACCTCGGGAAAGAACAGACGAAGTCACGGTTAGCTGGAGATAAATTATTTTAATGATTCGTAAGCGACCCTTATTACTTCTGGACCGATTAATGTATCGTAGCTTACATAATTAAGATATTGTTGAGGATTTATTAAAATTCTATCAAGCAAATGACCTCTATCTGGATCTAGAGTTTGTTTTCTTACTCTTTTAATTTTTGCCACGCATCTTAATTGATAAAGTTCTTCATCATTATCCAGAAAATTTAGCTTTATTGCTCCTATAATCTTTATTTTCTCTAAATCTCAGGTGGCTTCTTCATTAGCTTCTCTTCTTAGAGTCTGTCTATAAGTTTCTTTTCCAATAGGTCTCCCTTCCAGAAGAGACCAGTAATCTCTTTTTGGGTCGCGGACTAGGATCATTTTGCCTTCATTATTAATGCAAATTCCAGAAACCTGAGAAATAGGTTTTATGTTCACAATTGAATCTAGTCTAATCCAAGTTCTTGTCAGTTCCCTCTCAGCCCATTTTGTTCTTTCAATAATCATTTTCCAGATAAAGAGTGGTTCTTTTTATGTTTTATGATAATGTTTTTAAGCTCAGATATTCTTTAAATGGAATGTTTATTTTTCAAAAAAAAGGGTTAAGCGGGATTGTTTTAACAGTGTTACTTATCACGCTTACTCTTGCAGCAGTTATTCTTGTCTGGAGTTTTGTAAGGCCAACATTGAATTCTTTATCTAATATTGATAGTGATGTTTCGGACAGGTTATCTCCTGTCATCAGTCAAGATGCGGGTTATCCTCCTCAAACAACTAATCCAAATCAGACGATTAACAATACTCTGCCGCTGCAGAATATTACTAATCAGAGCATGTGCAATCAATGCAATGATTGGATGTCATGTGGCAGAAACGAATGTAGTAGTTTAATGGGCTGCTTTTATTATGATTCAGGTATAGAAGGATTTTCTGGAGATTGTTTTGCATGCGCAGAAGTGGTTTCTTGTGAAGATTATGGGGATGATAGAATTTCTTGCGAAGGAGATGACTACTATTGGGGAGACTTATGCGGATTTAGTGATTGTGTTTGGGATGAAACGAGCGAGAGTTGTTCTAGTGGAATTAATTTAGAAGATCTAAACGAAAGTGTTACTGACGAATGTGGAGACGATATTTGCAGTGAAACAGAAGAATGCACTTCATGCTCTGCAGATTGCGGCACTTGTCCTGTTACTTGCGGCAATGGAGTTATAGACGCAGGAGAACAATGTGATGATGGAAATACTACAAGTGGAGACGGGTGTTCTGCTAGTTGCACAATACAATGTCTTGACTCAGATGGAGGCGTTACTTATTATACGGCAGGAATAGTAACTATATTTAATGCTAATAATCAAAAAGAAACCTATAATGATTTCTGCAACTCAAATGTTGCAAATGGGGTTATGGAATATTCTTGTAATTCAAATACTGTCGTTAGTAACAGTTATGTCTGTCCGTATGGGTGCAGTAATAGCGCTTGCATGGTAAATCCCGATGGATATGGTGGGCCTTACTGCGCCAGTACTAACGATCCAAAATGTGGTGGAGATGATTTTCATACTCAGTATACACTCTAAAATCAAATAGAAAAGGTTTATAAACTAATTTTTGCCATCATATTAAACCAATGATAGGAGGTTCAAAATGGACTTCTACGCAATCGTCGAAAAAGCAAGAAAAACAGGAAAAGTTGAGAAAGGCACAAATGAAGTAACAAAAGCTATAGAGCTTGGCACAGCTAAGCTTGTAGTGTATGCTAAAGATGTTGAGCCAAAAGAAATAGTAATGCACTTGCCTGTTTTATGTAAGGAAAAAAACATCCCTTGCTCTGAAGTTGACTCTAAGCAGAAATTAGGAATTGCCGTCGGAATACCTGTATCAACAGCTTCTGTCGCAATTATTAATGCTGGAGACGCAGCTGAAGAAATTTCGAGAATAAAAAAACATTAATAATATTAATTAACAATGGCAGCACAGAAACAACAACAGAAAGATAAAGGTAAAGCCAATGAACCTAGCGGAACTTCCAGCATGGGCAAGCTCAGTGAAGAAGAACCAGTTAATGCTTTAGTTGAACAACTTATCGGAAGAACTGGCGGTCGAGGAGAAGTAACTCAGGTAAAAGCTAAAATTCTAGATGGAAGAAATAAGGGAAGATCACTGCGAAGAAATGTTAAGGGGCCGGTAAGAATTGGAGATTTAATCACTTTGCGAGAAACTGAAATCGAAGCTCGAAGAATAAAGGGCAACACCGGAAGGAGCGTATAAAATGGTAAAATGTAGTTTTTGTGGAAAAGAACAGAGGCCTTTTATGGGAATTCATTATATTAGAAATACTGGGGTCATCAATTATTTCTGCTCAAGTAAATGTAGGAAGAATTCTTTGAAATTGAAAAGAGATAAGAGAAGACTCAAATGGACAGAAGCATTTAGAATTGCAAAGAAAGGACTTAAAGTTGTCGAGAAAGAAGAGTAATTTTGATTTTAATAAAGATATATAATTTTACCGTCGGTAAATACAACATTTGTGCAGAAAGCTTTTTAAAGCATGGTTAATATTATAGCTTACTTACAAAAGGTGTTTTAGGTATTTTAAATGGTTGAAGATAAAAATAAGGAAGAAGCGGTAAAGTCTTACGGATCTGGAAATATTAAAGTTTTAGAGGGACTAGAGGGAGTTAGACATCGACCAGCGATGTATATTGGTAGCACCAGTAAGCAAGGCTTGCATCATTTAGTCTATGAATTGCTGGACAATTCTGTTGACGAAGCAATGGGAGGACATTGTGATACTATCGTTGTTACTTTGAATAAGGATGGTTCTGTTACGGTTTGGGATAATGGAAGAGGAATTCCGGTTGAGCAACATCCAGTTTATAAAAGACCTGCTTTAGAAATTGCAGTTACAAGACTGCACGCTGGAGGAAAGTTTGACAAAGGCTCATACGCTGTTTCTGGTGGTTTACATGGTGTTGGAATAAGTGTTGTTGCAGCATTATCTAAACATATGAGGGCTATGGTAAGAAGAAACGGATCTGTCCATCAGCAGGAATATAAGATTGGCAAGCCTTTATACGATGTTAAAGTTGTAGGCAAAGTTGAGAAGAATGATACTGGCACCGAAATAACTTTCATGCCCGATGATACTATTTTTTCAACTGTGAATTTTGACTTTTCTGTTTTAGAAACGAGATTTAGGGAAGTTGCATTTCTTAATAAAGGTTTGAAAATAACGCTCACTGATGAGGGGACTGGTAAAAAGGAAGTTTTCCACTATGAAGGCGGTTTAATTGAATTTGTAAAATGGGTTAATAGATCTAAAGAAGCCATACATGCTAAACCAATCTACTTTACAAAAACAGATAGTAAAGTTGTAGTAGAAGCTGCGGTACAATATAATTCTGGATATCAGGAAAACTTACTGGGATTTGTAAATACTATTAACACAGTTGAAGGTGGAACTCATGTCGTTGGTTTTAAGACTGCTTTGACAAGAGCAATTAATGATTATGCTAAGAAGAATAATATGATTAAGGATGAGGCTTTGACAGGAGATGATGTCAGAGAAGGATTAACTGCTATTATTTCTGTTAAAGTACCCGAACCTCAATTTGAAGGGCAGACTAAAACTAAATTAGGAAATTCTGAAATTAAAGGAATAGTTGACAGCATTTCTACTTCTGCAATAACTGAATTCTTTGAAGAAAATCCCCCTATAGCGAAAAGAATTGTTACTAAAGCTGTTGAAGCACAAAAGGCAAGAAACGCTGCAAAGAAAGCTAGAGAATTAGTTAGAAGAAAGAGTGCTTTCTCTGTTGGTGGTTTGCCTGGGAAATTAAAGGACTGTTCAAGCAAGAAAGCAGAAAACAGCGAATTATTCATAGTTGAGGGAGATTCAGCTGGAGGTTCAGCTACTCAAGGAAGAAATAGGGAAACTCAGGCTATTTTACCCTTGAAAGGAAAACCTTTGAATGTAGAAAAAGCAAATCAGATTAAGATATTATCTAATGAAGAAATAACTAATTTAATCACTGCTATTGGTGTCGGAATTGGAGAGCAGTTCAATATGGAGAACTTGCGCTATGGTAAAATAATTATTATGACTGATGCAGATGTAGATGGAGCACACATTAGAACGCTCCTTTTGACTTTCTTCTTTAGATTTATGAGGCCTTTAATTGACAATGGGAACCTCTATATTGCAGTTTCACCTTTATTTAGAATTAAGAAGAAAGGAATCCATTATGTTTATTCTGAAGAAGAGCTAAAGAAAATGGTGGCTAAACTTGGAGACAATGTTTCTGTGCAGAGATTTAAGGGTCTAGGAGAAATGAATCCAGAACAATTATGGGAAACAACAATGGACCCTAAGGAAAGACTGCTGAAGAAAGTCACTGTAGAAGATGCAGCTATAGCAGATGAAGTATTTTCAAGATTGATGGGAGACGATGTCGAAGCAAGAAGACAATTTATAGCGATGAAAGCAAAGGAGGCTATTATTGATATTTAAAATGCTTGAATTAAATAGAAATTTTGATGTCGGATCATTAAAAAGCGAGGGATTAAGACCTGTTAGAAGAATTGAAGGATCAGAAATGGGAGACGATGCCTGGATATACAATAACGTTGATACTCATGAATTTTATGTCGCTGTAGAGAGTGAAAATGGAAGAACTGTCAGGCTAACAAGAGGAATTAATATAATGACTGGAGAAACTCGAGGATATTCAACAAATAGTGGAGAAAATAAAGATGATAAGTAAGAAATTTTGTCCAAATTGTGGAAGTGAAGATGTCATGATGGTAGCCGGAGGAATGACTGGGACTTGGATGTGCAAGAGATGCGGGTTTTCTGGAATTTTTCCTGAAAAAGAGTTGATTGGAAGAGGGAGCGATATGATTAAGAAAGATATTAAAAAAACAGGAGGAAGAAAATGATTAAACCAGATTATAAGGAAAATCTGAGAAAAAATATTAATCGGGCACATAAAATGGAAACCCTTAAAAATATAGTCGAAGGTATGGCAAGAGCAGCACAGTATTATGCTGATTATGGTGTTATTTATTTTCGTTCTGCTCCAATTGCTTCTAAAGGTAATTTTCAAAGTGCATACAATGTCTTAGATTATCTTAATCTAGATATTGAAGTTTTTGTAGAAGATGGAAACAGGGGCGAGATTAAGGGAGAATTCGATATGGTGGCTATTGAGGGGTTGAGAGAACATATTGAAGTCGCTAGAAGAAATATCCGCTCTCGTGAAGCAAATTGTTTAGATTCTGGAAGAATTTCAGAGAGTGAAAGATTAGTTCGTAATCAACAGTTGACTTGTTTATGTGAGCAAGCAGGAGTTGTAATATAAAATGGCAGAAGAAAATAACTCAAACGGCGAAGATAAGATAGAAGAAGAAATTATGGAAGAAGAGAAGAAGAAGCGTGAGAAAAACCAAATAGGAACTGAGAAAGGGATTTTAGGCGCAGAGATAGTTGAGGAAATGGAGAAGTCATATATCGACTATGCAATGTCAGTCATTGTTCAGAGAGCTTTACCTTCAGTTGAAGACGGCTTAAAACCAGTACATAGAAGAATTTTGTACACAATGCACTCTCTTGGTTTAGATTCTGGAAAAGCCACTATGAAGTGCGCAAGAATTGTTGGAGATACAATGGGTAAGTTACACCCTCATGGAAATATTGCAATTTATGATGCTTTAGTAAGAATGGCGCAAGACTTTTCTTTACGTTATCCTCTAGTACATGGTCAGGGAAACTTTGGTTCTATGGATGGAGATTCTGCCGCAGCAGATAGATACACTGAAGCCAAATTAAGTAAAATTGCAAAAGAACTTCTTGATGATATTGACAAGGAAACAGTTAAGATGCTTCCTAACTATGATAATTCTTTAAAAGAACCTGAGACTTTACCAGGGAAGTTGCCTAATTTGTTGTTAAATGGAGCAACTGGAATTGCAGTTGGAATGGCAACCAATATCCCTCCTCACAATTTGACAGAACTTTGTGACGCTATCACTGCATATATCAATAAGCCTACTATTGATATTGACGAATTATGCGAAATTGTTACAGGGCCTGATTTTCCTACTGGAGGAGTTATTGCAGGATCTGGAATAAAGGAAATGTACAGGACTGGAAAGGGAAGAGTACTGGTAAGAGGAAAGGTCAGTACTGAAGATAAAGGTGGGAAACCAACAATTATTATTAAAGAAATCCCTTATATGGTCAACAAGGCTGAACTTGTTAAAGAAATTGCTAGGCTAGCAACGGAGAAGAAGTTGCCGGATATTTCTGATTTGAGAGACGAATCTGCTAAGGGAGAAGTAAGGGTAGTTATTGAGCTTAAGAAGGGAACAGATCCCAAGTATACTCTGAATAAATTGTATAAATTAACTAACTTGCAGAATAACTTTGATGCAAATATTCTTGCATTAGTTGGAAATCAGCCAAGAGTTCTTAATATAAAAAATGTTGTTGAAGAATATGTTAAATATAGAAAATTAATCGTTATTAATAGAAGCAAGTTTGATTTGAATAAGGCCAAGGATAGACTGGAAATCGTTCTTGGTTTATTAATTGCATTAAAGAGTATTGATGAAATTGTTGACTTCATCAAGAAAAGCAAGAATCCTACGGAGGCACATGAAGGATTAATGAAGAAGTTTGGTTTGACTACAAGGCAGGCAAAAGCTGTTCTTGAAATCAGACTTTCACAATTAACAAGATTAGAAGGCGACAAACTAAGGGATGAAGAAAAGACTCTGAGAGAGACGATATCAGAACTAGAAAAAATCTTAGGAAGCGAGGAAGAAGTCTTAAAAGTTATTAAGAAGGAGATAAGCGAGATTAAGAGAAATTATGGCGATGAAAGAAGAACCAAAGTTATAAGGAAAGTTGAAGAGATTTCTGAGAAAGATATGATTGAGAAGAAAGATGTGGTGGTTCTTATTACTAATGCAGGTTATATCAAGAGGATGGATATAAAATCTTACAGAGAACAACGAAGAGGTGGAAGCGGAGTTACAGGAGCGGACTTGAAAGATGAAGACTTTGTTAAGCAATTGATTACTTGTTCTACGCATGATTATTTATTATTCTTTACTTCTAGAGGAAGAGTTTATTGGCTAAAAGCAAACGATGTTCCTGCTTCTGAAAGACAGAGTAAGGGAAGAGCTTTAGCTAATGTATTAAACTTGAGAGATGAGAATATAGCAAATGTTATGGCGCTGCAAAACTTTGAAAAGGGATATTTGATGTTTGTCACCAAGCTTGGACAGGTGAAGAAACTTCCACTGAAAGATGTTTCTAAACCAAGGAACTCCGGAGTAAGAATAATGAACTTGCCTATGGATGGAACTGATATCATTATTGACGTAAGAAGGGTTGACGACAAGCAGGAAGTTTTGCTTATTACTAAGAAAGGGCAGGCAATCAGGTTTAATTCAGATGAAGTTAGAGCTATGGGCAGAGGAAGTTATGGAGTACGCGGAATTGACTTAAGTAAAGGCGACGATGTTGTTTCTCTAGAGGTCTTGCCTTTACAAGGAAAAACAACCATCTTGACTGTTACAACAAAAGGATCTGGTAAAAGATCCGATTTAGAAGATTATAGATTGACAGGAAGAGCAGGCAAGGGAGTAATTAATCTGAAGATCAATGATAAAACTGGTGAAGTCATTGGATCATTAAGTGTTGGCGATAAAGATTCAGTCATTGCAACAACGAAGAGCGGAATGGTATTGAGAATTAATATGCATGACTTGAGAGTTATGGGAAGAGCCACACAAGGAGTTAGAGTTGTAAGACTGAAGGACACAGATAAAGTGGCTGATATAGTTTTAGTTCCTAGAGAAGAGAGTATTCCTGAAGCCGAGCAGAAAGAATTGAAAGTTTAAATTTTTAATTAAGAATCTATATCTACTTTTTTCTAACAAGGTCTTCTATTTTATCTGCTTGTCTATAGGAATCTACTCTAAATGAATCAATAACTGTGACGCTTGACTCTATATATTTTTTATATTCACATTCACCTTCTGAGGAAGAAAGTGCTATTACAGGAACTTGCATATTTGTTCTTAAAGCCAGCATTATTTTCTTTACTCTTTCTATGTTTGGTTTACTTGATTGCGGTAATTCAATCACTGTCGCAATGTAATTTATTTCATCTAATTTTTTTATAGGATCATATAACTGTGTAGAATATCCTCTTTGAATTAATCTATTATTTAAAATTTGCAAATCGGTACCCTGTGTTGGTTCTTGTTGATCTTTAGTTGCATCAATATCTACAAGTAATATTAAACCTTTATTTGTCATCTTTACTTTGCCTCTTTTGATTCTGCTATTCTCTTTTCTACTAAATCCGCTAAACCGTCTTGGTGTTCACTTTTTATTAATTGAACACTTTGCGCTAGATCAACACATACGCTATCATAGGTATGTCTATCTGGATGAGAATGTAAAAGAAACAATGGAGAATTTGGATTACTTTTACGTATATTTTGTAAAGTTTGTCTAACAAGTCTATTGACGCTATCAATCGGAGCTCCCGCAAATATTAGGGCTGCATCGAAAGGCTGTTCTCTTGTAGATTCTAAAATATAGTTATCTGCTATAATTTCATATCCTTTATTAGTCAGATCTTCTGTATATATATCATCTAAAATGTCTGGGGAATTTACAAATAGTATTCTACCTTTATTTTCTGTCATTAGAAATAGTGCCTTGGATAGTAATTTGCTCTTGGATAACTATTGGATTCCCAGTATTTTTGATACCAAGGATAATAATCGTCGTAATTATAGTTGGTATAATAATTTCCATAAGAAGAAGGCGAGTAACCTCTATTGTAATTTCCGTAATTGTACTGCGGATAATTATAATTTCCATAGTAAGCATATTGTCGAGGAGATTCTCTCTTTGTTGTCATAAAATGAGTTGTGGTTTGCATTGATCCATCAGGAAGAATTTCTTCTGCAGTATATCGGTTATAATCTCGGGTACTTAGTTGGACTGGTCCTCCGTAATATCCTGATGTACGCGCTGAATACAAGGAATAAGAGTCATATTGTCCTTGAGGAGGATAATAGTATGCTGAACTTAGGGATGCAAATGCAAATAGAGAAAAGAATGCTAATGCGAATATAATTGCTTTTTTGTTCATTGAATTTATAAGATTTTATGATATTTAAACATTTGTATTTTGTCATTGTGAAGTTAAGATAAATTTATAAAGTATTTAGTACTTTAAAAAATATGGGATTAAAAGATCTTGTTGAAAGACATGCGGGAAAATTAACGATCGCTGGAGTTTTGGGATTAACATTACCTTTCATGTATGTAAATAATAGAATGAGTAGTTATTTTGATAAATTTGATAAAGTAACGCAATCTACTCCAGAGTATGTAGATTTGCAAAGAAGTACACAAGAATCTAACGATCTATTGTCTGATTTAAATCAATATATTCCATTAAAAGATGCTTTGAATTTGACCCAATGTGAAAGAGAGGGTTATCATAGAATGCAGGAGAGATATGAATTTTTATTAGATGAACAGAGAACTCTAAAATTAACTCCTGCCATTGTAAGAGCTAATGTGGAATTAGGTAATGAGAGCAAGAAAATTATAAGCGGCCTTTATGGGCTTTTTATTGCCACCACTGTATCGCTTCTTCCTATGAGTTTTGGCGCATTAGGGTTACAATCTAGATGGAAGAAACAAAGAGATCATGCGATTAAACTTGCGCGATAAAAAGGATTTTAAATACAAAAAGAATAAATAATAGATAGTTTAAAACTTATTATGAGAAAATTTGCTAAAAATCACGCAGGGAAATTAACTCTTCTGGGAATAGCGGGACTTTTAGGAGCAACTTATTCTTCCCTTACTAATATTCATTCTATGAATGAGGTGGGCATGGAATTTAGAAAGAGTTCTGCTGTTCTAAGGGAAGTAGACAGTCTTGATTTAAAGATCACAGATGTCGAGGATAAATTGTACAGTCAAGAAAATTCTATGCTAAGGTCTTCCTTTCAATCTTTCCTTGCTAAAAAAGAAGAACTAATATCATCTCCTACTTATAGTGTAGAGCGGGAATTTCTTTTTGACAGAACACGTCCTTATGCAAAAGCTGCACTGATATCTATAGCGGCAGGGTTGTTATCTGGTTTTCCCTTTTGGCTAGGAACATGGGGTTATGGTTCTAGAAAAGAAGAGCGAGATGGTAAGGCTTATTATTTAAGAATCGTTCCAGAATAATTCTAGAATCTCCAGTTATAATAACTTTTTTCTGAGTCGTAAGTTGGCTCGTAATAGTAGTTTTCATAACCGCCTTCACCGTCAAGCCTAGGATCGTAAGTGTACTTATATCTCCAGTTGGTTTGGGCAGGATCAGTATCAACACAATCTTGAGTATTACAGAAGGCCTCGCCTGAGCTTGCTCCATAGTTTATATCATATCTTGAATATGCTGAACGGTCGACAAAATTAGCAATTTTCTGCCTTGTCCTGAATTTTCTTAGATCGCTACGACTGTAATATTTGTATCCTGAATTATAATTATTGTAATATGGATTATACTGATAAGTGTTGTAGTTGGTAAAATAGTTACTAGGCCTGTAGTCATAAGCTTGACCATTATAGCCGTATCCATAGGGTGCATAATTATCGTAGCCGTCTTCGTATATTCTATAAGCAGGATAGCCCCCATATGTATCTGCGTAAATATAATCTCTTGAATAGATGCCATTTTTGGCAGAGAAAGTTATTTCAACACCATCATTACCATAGGCAGATGTTGCTCTTAGAGTTATAACTATCAATGAAAGTAAGATTATTGCCAGATTTAATAATTTCTTTTTCATAATTTATCTAGAAAATTTAAGTATTTAAATCTTTCTATTGATGTAACTACATAGTAAGTACAATATACATACTTTATCAATAAGCTTTAAAAAGACAGATTATGAATTACTTGCTCAGCAAATTTTACAATGGATTACAATGGATTATAACGGAGACCCTATAGACCTTAACTGTGAAAGAGTAGACGGATTTGTATTTGTTAATGAAGTAAGAGATATCACACAAAAGAACTTTGTCCAGTTAGAAAGATTACGGGCAGATTACTGGCATAGTAGAGATTGTAGAAATTGTTCTCACAATGTAGCCCATGCCTTTGAGACTGCAGCTGTCCATTCTCTATATGACCCGATGCATTTTCATAGGGGACTTGTTTATTTGGAAGATTTACATATGGGGGAGTTGAATGAAATGGATTTGAGTACTAAAAAACTGAGATACGGCTGCCCTATTCTAATCCAAAAGAAGTCATAAAATCTGAGATTAAGGAATATTGATCTAAGAACTTAAACCCTTTTGGGGTAAGTGAATAACTTTTGCCTTTTTTTAGGGTTTCTTCTATTATTAGGCCACCTTGTTTTAATTCTGTCAGATATTCTTCCATCATAGCGTAAGAAAGATTTGACTTATACAAAATATGAGTTGGTTTTATCTTTCCATTTTTACTTTTTATCACTGTGAGTATATCTCTCATTATTTCTATTTTCGTTCTTTTCTTGCTCATTTTATTTTTCCTTATTATCTGCTTCTTAATGATTTTCTAACTGTCAAGAACAAGCTGGCCGCTATTAGGAGATAAGCGCCTAGTTCCATTATATCTGAAATAACATAGGTGTTGTAAGTATTTGAGAAAAGCGGCTCTATTGTACTTGCTAGTAAAAGAAAGAATGCTATGAAGACTAAAGCAGTTTTTCCATTATTATACTTGATATATTCTTTTGCGTAATGCATGCAGATAAAGAATATTAGGATAGTTGAAAACAGGTAAAAGCTCAAAGTCTTGTTTGCGCTTAATCTTAGTATTAAAATATCTGCAACTACTAATAGTGTATATATCTGCCAGTTTTTCGTTTTGAAGGTTATATAGAGAATTGTTATCAAACCTATAGTGAATAGTACCATGTACGCGTAAACTCCCAATATTCCTATAAAATTAAGAGTTTCAAGGGTTATGCCTCTTACTCCTTCACCAAGTTGCTTGAATAGAAATATTGTTATTATTGCTCTTAACAAATACGAAATAGATATTAATGAAAATCCAATACCGAAAAGTTTACTTTCTCTCTGACAAGAAAGGCGATAAATATTGAAAGAATATAATGCAACTAAGCCTGCAACTGCAAAGAAAATTATTTCCATAATAACTCTAAAATTAATGAACCATTCAGGGACTAGAAATAAATATGCCATCTATAAAAGGGTGGCTGTGAGTTTTTAAGGTTTATGAAAGACCTTTCTTGAGGATTGTTTAACAAGTGATTAATATAAAGAATATTTAACTATTATAATTAAAAGCAGACCAATGTCGGGAGGTGCTTATAGAAAACTTCAGATGGGCGCGAGCCTCAAAACTCGCCCTTCTCTTTTTTTATTTCTTAGCAATTTTAAATTAGATATTGCAAATACCAAGCTTTAAAAGGCAAGTTCAATTTGTCTGGAACTATTAAAAAGCGCTCTTGGGCATGCTCAAGATTTACTTTATAATGGAATTGAAAAATGCAAGATTTGTATCTTGACATGTCAATTCCTTTTTTCAAAATGAAAAACCAACAAGGAACGGAAGTATGCGGTAGAGTCAATCCGCAGGCATTGGTAGCTTATCTTGCGGAGAGATTTAATCCGCAAGATAGAAGGAGCTTAGTTCAAACTAGATGGGATATTAGGCATATTCTTGGTCGATCATATGTCCCTGGGTGCATGGATTGTTATGATCGATTAAAAATTGCAAAGAAAGATATCGTACGTGGAGATCCTAGGTACGAACCTCTTCATAGGAATTTACATTATATAATTAAGGGGAAGAAGAAAAATTGATAGGTGTTTTTTAATGAAAGAAAAAAGTATATTTGAGGTTTGTGGAAGAGTTAATGGATATGATTTCATAGAGAGTGTTATGGGCGTTAGCCAGATGAGCTTTCCAACATTGAGAGATTTTGGAAGAGTGCGGGCTCACGTCCACGAATGCGGAGATTGCACACATCGCGTAGGCAGTTCCATAGAAGAGTTTTCTACAGGTAACCCTAGGTTTTCCATGAGGCGTTATAATGCAGGCTTAAAATACCTCGATCACTTTAATGGGTATCATAGAAAAGCTCCCTAATAAACTTTAAAAACTCACTTTGTTAACTAATTTTATGCCTTGGTAGTTTAGTGGTAAAACACGACCCTGTCGCGGTTGAGTCCCGGGTCCGATTCCCGGTCAGGGCGGTAGACTATTTTGACCAAATGAGGTGGCGTCTTTTTGAAGAAAAAAGAATAAACCTTGATTGTGCCAAAGTAGAGTCTTGCTCGGTACGGGGCTACAATCTTTCTGGTATTTTGAAAAGTATGTATGTTTTTCACACAAGTTGTTTATAAAGAGAACAGAATAATTAACAAAATGGTGAAAAAAGATCCACACAATCATGAAAGAAGGTACCTTAATTGGAAAGAGAAAACTAATGAAGGTATTCCTGATATTACTAAAGCGAATTCAGACATTATAAAGAGGTTTCTTCAGAATATGGAGCTAGGATTAAATGTTTCAATTCATAGTAAAAAAGGAAGGAGAAGTTACATAAGGTTAAACACTTTAAGAGAGAAACTTATTTTCTTTGCCATACATTTTAAAGAAAGATTTGGGTTAAATTGTATTACAGACATAAATGAAGAGGAAATTCACTTATTCTTTTCAGAAATGTATTCTGGCAAGATCGCTAGAAAAGACGGAACCAAATATAAAGCTGCTGGTTATTTTGTTAAGGGATTTAAATCTTTTTGGCATTGGTATATGTTGATCAAGAAAAAAGAAGGGATCGAAATATTTGACATAACTACATATTTAGATACAAAAGTAGACAAGGCAAAATGGGTCTATCTATCGGAAGAAACTGTAAAAAGATTATGCGATAATGCAAAATATGAATATAAAGTCTTAATGATGTTTTTATTCTCAGTAATACCCCAAGGTCTTGCCTTGGGGATAAAGCTATAAGTCT
>CAYHCG010000010.1:0-49378 GCA_964355135.1 Candidatus Woesearchaeota archaeon
TCCTTCCGGGACGAATGTAACTATCAATGCGACTCAAACAGGAAGTGTGGTAAATGTACTAACGAGCGGACCTCCCGGCCACACTGGATTCTATTCTACGACTATTAATGCTTTGGATGGAGAAACAATGATAGTATCTGCGCAGAATGGAACATATCGGGGAATAAAGAATTTTGTCTTAGAGTCTACTCCGACAACAACAAGAGTGAATGTAAGCTTAGACACAAAAATTATTGGAGATCTTGCTATTTATTACTCGGATATTATTTTTGAAAGTATAAATATAGAAAACGTGAACACTACCATTAACGCAACCATAAGAAATGTCGGACAGGCGAATGTCGGAAGTTTTGTGGTGCAATTCTTTAGGGGAGATCCTGATGCAGGAGGAGTGCAGATAAATGGAAATAAAACTATTTCTAGCCTTGGTATTGGCCAGTCTATTGTCGTAAGTGTTAATTACACTACGATCATGGGAAGCAATAATATTTTTGTTGTGCTAGACCCTCCTCTGGTAAGCAATGGAAGCATACTAGAAGATAATGAAACAAACAATGAGGCAAATAATAGTTTTAACATAACTGCCTGGCAGAATTTTTACGGAAATATATCCATTGATAAATTATTGGGAAATAACCTAACAAAGAATCTAAGCATATGGTATAATGAGCTGTCTCTTTCCGGAAATGTTTTTGTTTCAGATACGGAAAGCAATATTGATTGGAGGTCTTTACAGTCTATTGGCAAGAACATAACAGGAGGGAATACCGTGAATGACTTTTCTGATATTGATTCCATATTAAACATGGTCAGTTTTAGTGATTCTGTCTCGAATATCTTTACAAGTGATGGAAACACCCCCCATAGTTTCTCTGATTTTTTAGCATATCAACAGGAAATCCAGAATGTTGCTGTTATAAATTCAACTAACACCGCTAACTTTATAACCGGAATATTGTGGGACGGAAGCGATGATATTGGGGACGGGCAGTATAGCCAGGATGACCGAGAAGATTTAATCTTCGTTACCAAAGTTAATCAATCGCAACAAGGAGCTTATGGAACATATGATTATGAAATAAAAATTCCTGCCCGTTTAAGAGAGTATTCAACAGCAGAAACTAATAACGTCTTTATTTATTTTGACATTAATTAGATTTATTTTCATTTTCTTCAGGTTTTACTTTTTTTCTCCTGAATAGAGAGAAAAATTTTTCTGGAAAAGAATTTATCTTTTCGTACAATTTCTTCAGACGCTCTTTGATTCCTTCCTTGGATATCTCAGCCAGGTTCTTTATTTTTTCCTTTAGAGTGGCTGTTGTGTCATTAATCTTGCCAAAAATACTTTTTATTTTGATCTTACTTTTTATGAATAATATAGAGAGAAAATAAGGAGTCATAGCTCTTTTCTTGTTTTTTAGATAAATTCTAAATTTAAATAAAAACAAATTGGATTTCAACTTAAGCCTTTGATATATTGATATCTCATATCTTCCTTCTTCTGAAATAAAATGCTCAACCCTCTCTCTTTTCTTTTTGGGAGTTTTAATTTTTTGTTTCTTTTGTTTTTCAATTAAATCTCCAACAGAACTATAATATTTCTCTCTTGCTTTCTTTAATTTTTCCTTATAATTATTTTCAGCATCATTCTTGCTTTTTTTGCTATTTCTTTCTTCTAGGAACCCCTTTTCTGCATTATCTAGCTCTTTTTTATAGACGTCTTCTATTTCTTCGAAATCCATATTATTTGCAATAACAATTACAGAGATTGCAATTGTCAGGTATTTCTTTAAACTCGGAGTTGTGAAAGGTCAATTTTCTTACGCCGCAACTGGACTTGCAGATTTGCTGGCAAGAGTCTTCATCTTTTATATTATGTATGAGCTGACCTACAATTAAAGAGCACTCATCTTCTATAATAAACAATTGAGGTTGCGCGTTCATATTTTTAAATGGATTAGTTACTATCTCTAATTGAAATAACAATAATACGACTGCAGAAATTAATATAATTACAAGCACAATAATTGCTCCAAAAACTGATTTTCTATTTTTTTTTGGTTTTTTTTCAACTAATTTTGGAAGTTTTTTAATCTTTTTTGGCATACTGAGGGCAGTTAAATAAAGGTTATAAAGATTTGTTTTCTAAGAGAAAAACTAGCCTTTTTTTGCTTTTCCTTTGGTCAGAGAAGAACTTCCTGAAGATCTTTTATATAAAGAAATAAACTCGGAGATAGAGTTTTTAAGCTCTTTTTCTTCTTTTCTTATTTCTTCTTCCTTAGAAAGAAGAGTAAAATATATTTCCTGCCATTCTTTTTCTATCGTGTGCAATTTATCTGATTGTTCTAAAATGCGATTCTTTAATTCCCCGCTGATATTCTTAAGGAGAATTTCAGGCTGCTGTTTCTCCCAATATTCGCGCATTTGAAAAACAACATCTCCAGGCATAAATTGATTTTTATACCAGGAATCTAACTTATCGACGTCCTGATTTTCTTCAGTGATACTTTTTATTAACTCTTTAAAATATCCTCCCTCTTCTTCTGAACTAGGCAACTTATTTTGAGAAATATTTTTTAGATCTTGAGTTGGCAAGGATTTGTATTTATTTTCCAGCTTAGGGAGTTGAGGTAATTGATCTTGAGAGATATCTAAGTTTTTATTAATTTCTTCAAAAGCGAGATTAGGCAATTCCTCTGGCACCTCTTTTTTCTTAAATAAAAAGCCCATATGCTCTTTTTAAGATTTTTTGATTTATAAATATTTGTGTCAGTAGTCTCTGCTTAGCTTTCTGACATAAAAGGTTACACTTATTCTCTAAAAATTATCAAAGAATCTTCGTAAACTGAGTCAATACTCTTAGTCTAGCTATTTGCTAAACCTAGCGGAGTTAAATGATTGGCTTAGTTGCAAAGCAGTCTAACAAAGTTTATAAATTTCATTTTGCCCGTTATAAGATGGAAAAAAAGAGGTCGTTCTATCTACCATTTATAGCATTGCTAACCTATACTATTGGCGCTTTTTTTCTCAATAGCGTTTCTTTAGGAGGAGTTTACCTTTCTCCGGGAGGAGGATCAATCTTTGGGAGTAGCGCGGCAAGTGTCCTTACAGTTGGTTTACTTACGATAGTGGTTTTAACTTTATTTTTTTCAATCAGGAAAAAAAGCAGGGAGAAAAATTAAGCATATGGAAAGGAAACTTCAGAAAAATATTGAGGTAATAGAGCAGACTAGTAGAATTGTAGAAGATAACTTAGTCAAAGAACAGCAAGTTCATTTGGACCTTAGCAAATTTATATATGTATTTGGAATCATAGGGCCCATTTTAGCAGCAATACAGGCATTTAAGATACTTTCTCTTCAGAACGCCGCAGGAGTTTCCTTAATATATTGGATTGCTTATTTAATTGTGGCCGCTATGTGGTTTGGCTATGGGCTCTATTATAAAAATAAGGCCATAATGGCGGTGTACGGTTTCTGGATTATGGTTGAAATAGTAATATTGAACGGAATAATTTATTATGGGTAATAGTTCAAATTTCTTATTGCGTGCATTAAGTATTTAAAGTACAGTCACTCTTGGTAACTTAAAGTGACCATGGGAGAAACCGTAAAAATAGATAAGGAATTGTTAGAAAGAGTGAGAAAGTTGATCAAAAGAAAGAAAATAAGGTACGCTCACCAAAAGCAATTTATAAATGTTGCAGTTCTTGATTTACTTGAAAGAGAGGAACAAGATGAATAATAAAACAAGGACGCAAAAAGAAGTCTTGAGTATAAAAAAAGAAGAACTACAAAAGGAAAAAAGAGAAAAAGCATGGCATTACTTTTTTATGAGCATTCTGCTGATATCGATTCTTTTACTTGTTATTGTTATCTCTCTTCATGTTCTTCGCTCAACTGGCTATATTGGTTATATAGATAGTCAGGCAGGATATATAACACAAGTAAGCGTAACATCGAAGACGAACGTATCTATTTGGGGAGGAATATATGGCCTTGCATTAAGAGTTCCCGACTTTACTGAACAGCTCTCAGAGGAACTTGATGCAGGAACAGTTGAAAGAACAGATATTTTCTTTGATTGCCTGCAGACAGACGCCCAAGGGGGCCCAGAAGTCTATGCTTCAACAAATCCATCTCTGACTATTTCTCCTTCTACAGTGAGCGCAGGAACAGCTGCAATGGTAGATTCGTTTATGGGGTGCTCTAATGAAGCCTTTTGCGCCAATAATACTTTTACCAGAAATATGACCCTATTTGTAGGATCGACTAATCTAAGCGGGATCCCTTCAACCTACACTTATAAATATAATGGAGAGAATGAATTATACGATATTGGAGTCTTGAATATCTCAGGAAATTTAGCCTTCGTAGCCCATGTAAATAAAACAATCCAAAAAGGATATAATCCCAATTCTTTGGTAAATTATCAGATGCTCTTGCCCACTCCCGCTAACACAACGACCAATTATTATTTTTATGCTGATCCTAATGATGTCTGCCCTTCCGGAGGAATTGGGAGCACAATAGACACAGTTATCTATGGATATACTTTAGATACAAGCGGAAATATTCTAGGTGATGTGAGTGTGGCGTTAGCTGGAAGCTCTGTTTTAACCAATTCTTCTTCAGGATTTTATAATCTAACTGCCTCAGTTTTAGAAGGAACGTACAATGTAATCGCCCAGAAAAACGACTACGATGCAAATATAACTAATGTTACTATAAATTCCACAAATTATATTATCTACAGAAATATTACCTTAAAGTTGGCAAATACCGCTACAGGAGATAATTCCGCCTCTCCAACGATTTCTGGAACCGTTAAAGATACGGGAGGAAATGTATTGACGGGAGTTAATGTTTCTATGGGAAATGCAACTATAGTTTCTAACAGTTCAGGATATTCATTTAATCCCCTGGTAGTCATAGGAAGACAACCTATTATTGGTATTAAGGAAAATTATGACAATTATGTCGCTTATCTCGATATCACTTCCAGCACAACAAATATAAATCATAATATAACCATGGAGCCTGCCAATCTTGAAGATTTCCCTGTCCAAGTCACTACTACGGGAGTTGATGAAGAGGGCGATGCAGAAAATGAAGAAACTGCTAAAGCAGAAGCTGAAAAAGCAGGACAGGACTTCTGGGTTTCAGCTCAGGAGATAAACAAGCAAGTGAGAGAAAACACTTTTATTGAAGACAAGATAAGCATTTATAATTTTAAAGGTGGCGCGATGAATGTTGTATTTAGCGCTTCTCCAGAAATAGAAGAAATATTAAAATTGGACAAATCGGCGCTTTCCATAGGATCTAATTCATTTGAAAGTGTAATTGTAACGGTCTCTGGCACAAAGCCTATTGGAATTTATAAGGGAATATTAAAAATAACTGGAGACTTGGATGTGGAAATTCCAGTTAAAATAGAAATAGTTCCTAAAAAATTACCTGTAGAAACTTTAGACATGGACATAGAATTATTCAAAGATTCTATAAATACTGGGGAAAATCTGAAATACCGTTTAAATCTGCAAAACCTACTGACAGAACAAGGATATATTATAAATCTGAGGCATGTTGTCCTGGATTCTAACAGTTCCGAAGTTATTATTGAAGAAACTGAAGATGTGGAGATAAAAAATTCTCTTAGTTTATTAAAAGAGTTGGAATTTGAGGAAAGTATTGAAGAAGGGGAATATGTTTTAAGAATTGAAGCAAATTACGCGGCCCTCTCCTCAAGCGTTACTTCTCCATTTACAATAAAGAAACCAGTTTATCTCTACGCGTTTTTTGGCATACCTCTCTGGCTTATTTTCACGATGATTTCTATATTCTCTTTTGTTTTACTAAATGTATTTCTGTATAAGAAACATGTGAACAAAAAAAAGAGATATCATTTGGCATTAAGATTAGAAACTCTGCCAAGACCAGGAGAAAGATCCATAAAAATAGGCAAAATCGCCGAGAAAAATATAGACGCTTTCTATAATTTAGATGATTTAACGACTCATGCGATAGTTGCAGGCGCAACGGGCGGAGGTAAAAGTATTTCTGCCCAGGTATTTGTAGAAGAAGCACTGATGAAAGGAATAGCAGTAATTGTCTTTGATCCAACCGCTCAATGGTCTGGAATGCTTAGAAAATGCGATGACAAGAAAATGTTTTCTTTCTACCCTAAATTTGGCTTAAAGCCAAGTGATGCGAAAGCATTTGCAGGAAATGTAAGGCAAATTAAAAATCACCTAGAGTCCTTGGATGTCAATAAATATGTAAATCCCGGACAGATACAGATTTTTACGATGAATAAACTAGATCCTAGTCAAATAGATATTTTTGTCGCAGGAGTCATCTCAAATATATTTAAGTCAGATCCTAAGGAATACTCTGGCCTTAGAGTAATGCTAGTTTTTGACGAAGTTCACCGTTTATTACCTAAATTTGGCGGTTCAGGAAAAGGCTTTTTGCAGATAGAGAGAGCATGCAGAGAATTTAGAAAGTGGGGGTTTGGCGTTATGCTTGTTTCTCAGGTTTTAAGCGATTTCGTAGGGGAGATAAAGGCAAATATTAATACAGAAGTGCAGATGAGAGTAGCTGAAGAAAACGATTTAGAAAGGATTAAGGAAAGATATGGCTTAGACGCCTTGAAATCTCTCGTCAGGGCAGATGTAGGAACAGGAATGATACAAAATGCAGAATATAATAAGGGTCTGCCTTATTTTGTTAATCTAAGGCCAATTTTACACAGCACGAGAAGGTTAGCCGATGATATTCTAGAGAAGTATAATAATTATAACGAAATTGTGGATGACTTAGAGTATCAGATACAGCAACTTGAACAGGAGAAGATAGACGTATTTGACTTAAAGATGGAATTAAAATTAGTTAAAGACAAATTAATGACTGGAAACTTTACCGTTGTGGATATTTATCTGGAAGGTCTAAAGCCTAGAGTTGAGAAGTATTGGCAGCAGCTAGGAAAGAAACCTAAAAAGAAAGAACTTAAACTAATCAATGTTGCAGAGCTAGAGTCTTCTCTGGTTAAAGCCGCTAATGAAAGACAGAAATGGGAGCAACAGAATAAGAAAGAAGAGTCGAGTATTGAAAAGAAAGAAGATAAAGGAACAAAAATTGTCAGACCGTTAACATTTGATAATGGGATGATGGTCTCTTCCCTTAACGAGCTAAGAGACGTTCTTTCTAATTTCGACGATTCCGTATTTAAGTTACATGTAAATGATGCTAAAAATGATATTGCGGAATGGGTGGGCAAGGAAGTTGACACTTCATTAGGGGAAAAGTTGAAGATTATAAAGAGCAAAATAGAAATGTTGAAGATTTTGCAGGCTTTTGGAAAGGAAATTAAAGAAGAAACAAAGACAGTTCAGAAGGAAGACGCAAAAGCAGGGGAGAAAAATAAAAAATGAAAAAGTCAGCTAAAAAGATAAGCGGGAAAAGGCAAGCAAATAGAGAGAAAAATAATACTATAAAGAAATCAGCTAAAAAAAAGGAGACTATAATAAAAAAGATAAAAGGGAAGAAAAAAGATGAGCTGGGCAAAGAGAAAAAACTGCGATTAAGCGAAAGAAAGATAAAAAGTTTGCTGGGAGTCGGACATCTAGAGGAATTATTTTACCTGCTCGGCATATTAAAAGACGATGATGTAAATGCCTTCATTAAACATTATAAAGAACTTAAAATTAAATCAGAAGATACTAAAGTAGATAGGATAATGCTGGGTGCAAGAGATAGCAACGAATTGCTGGGATTATTGAAAAAAGAACTTATTGGACTATTAAATGAAGAGTACGATAAATTGAAGCAGGAAATAAGTTCTGAGAGAAAGAGAGGAGCCGATGTTTATATTGAAGATATTAGTGCTATGACCATTCCACTTAAAATCAAAATGTTCTCTGCTACAGCTAAAAAGAAAGACTATTACAAAGTAAAAAAGATAATAGCAACAGTAGAAAAAAGCTTAAAATTAAAAAAGAAATAGAAAATTAAAACTCTTCATCGTCTTTTCTTCTTTTCCATAATATGAGCAGAACAATTATTGCTATTATGGCTACTAGGATTATGCTGACTAGACCGATGGTTGCGAAAGAAATCAACTCTATATCTAGGGCAAATTTGCCTTGTATTGTCTTTACCAGGCTATCTTCCCTCTCGCCGTAATAAGCTACAACATTGACAAATGAATTTTGTCCCAAATCCTCGTCAGTCATCTCTTGTTTTACGATAAGTGCTTTACTTTTGCCTTTGGAGATTTTTATTGACCCTTCTGAACCCAGGGTTGTTGCTTTGTTTTCAATAATTAGATCCTTGAGTTCCACGTCAACATAGCAATCTTCCCCTATATTTTTTATATGTATGAAGAATGACGCTTTTTGCTTGCTATATTTGACTTTTTCAATTTCAATATTGCACCGGTCTATGATGTTAACAAATTCGACGTTTATATTTTTCTCCAAAATTTTCTCCAGAGAAGCAGGAGTATCCCCATAGAGAGTGAATACATCTAAGGAAGCTGAAGTTGAAGTCAAGTCAAGATCTGAATAAGAGACTGTTTTAAAGTCATTGGGAGCTATAAAGATTGGCTCGACATCTCCAATCCTAGTTCTTTCCCCAGCTTCTGTTTTGGGAGTTATGGTGCCCTTGAAGAACACAGGAATATTGGAGTTGCTTTTATAAGTTATTTCCAGCTGTGAAGATGCCTTATTATATTTCGCAGAATGCAATTCTAATTCCATTATAGGTATCGGAAGATAAAACAAATCCAGGCCCTCTACTGCTGCAATAGCCCCGGTTCTCGCTCTGGCCCCTCTTGCAAATTTTACAATGACGCTGATCCCTGTGCTTCTTCTTATATTGGTTGCTGTTCCAACAAGATCTGCTCCAACCAAGACCGCCACCTCTATATCAGAGCTTTTTATATAATCTCTGATCTGATCTGGCACATTCTCTTTTCCGGTAAATAAAATTGGTGAAGAACCCGACATTAATTCGCTTTCTATAAATTCTCCATTAGACAGCAAAACCTGGGTAGTTGGCTTAATTTTAAGATATTCTTCTACTATTTCGATATTATCTTTAAACCTATCCCCCGTATCAATTATTTTAGGATTATATTTTTGAAGTGTTTCTTTTACTTCTCTGTCTGCAAAACCATAGATCATCACTTCTTTAGGATTTCTAGAAGACAACAAAGAATCTATTTCGGCAATATTTGCTCTGTCTGCAAATAATACCCAGGCATTGTTCACGGCAGCGTAAGGCGCTACTGCTATAGCATTATAACCATAAGTATTTCCAACAACAATAAAGTTTTCTACGTCCGGCAAGTCGTCTATGAGTTCAAGATTTGCACTATTAACAATAATTTCATCTGCTCCTTGAAAGCCATTATTTTTCAAGTCCTCATCATAGCTTAAAATAAATGGTGCTTTATTAGAAGTAATGACTCTTATATTATTGTCTTTATTTATGCCGTTCATTAAAACCGGACCGTGCTTGGTGCTTACTAAAAAATCGGACCCGACACCCTTAAATCTTGAATATAAGATAGTGGAATAAACATCTTTCCAGTCTTCCGAGTTTGAAATAACATGTGTAAAGGCCTCTTGGGCAGAAATGAGATTTATTGAAAGTATAATTATTAAGAAAATTAAAAATTTCACCGCTCTTTTCTCCATGTTTTTATTATTTGAATGAGTTATATAAATATTTGTATCTGACTAGACGTCATGGAGATGTTGCGTAATCAATAAGCTGCTCTTCAGAATAAACCACTTTTCCTTCTATTGGTGGAATTTCTTCTTGCTCTTCTTTGACGTTAGCACCTTCGTCCGCTAATATAACATGGCCCGTGGTCATGCTTTTGGATACCATGCTAAAGTAAAATATTCCGGAAGTTATTATTAAAGAAAGTAGCGTAATTGTAATAATTACAATCCAAATAATCTCGCTCTTTTTCATTAAGAGATAAAATATTAATAATATATAAATATTGGTGTGAATGTTTATATACTTAAAAAGTAGTGATATAAAATGTTAAGAATTGCTGACGTTCTATTAAATCCTAAAAGAGCGAGAAGGCATCCCTTTGAGATGGTCTTAACAGTATTTTTTTATGTTTCTCTTTCCCTGCTTTTAAGTTACTGGATTTTTCCAGAATATGCTTCTCTTTTTAGCGTTTTTCTTAGCGTAGTTTCCTGCGCATATGTTGTTCAGGGGACATTTATAGTTGAGGAAAAGAAAGAACTAAACAGCGAAAGTGAATTTAGCCTATTAAAAAAACACGCAAGGACCATTAAATTCTTTCTTATTCTCTTTATAGGGTTTATTTTATCTTATCTTTTCTGGGTAATTGTCCTTCCGCCGGAAGTTAGTCTGGAATTGTTCAGTATGCAGGGTAGAGAAGTAGAGAATATAAGATCTATAACTGGAAGTGCAATTAATCCTGGAAATTTTAACTTGATTTTCCTCAATAATATGCGCGTTCTTGTTTTTTCTTTAATTCTGGCTTTGTTTTACGGAGCAGGATCTATATTTATATTAGTCTGGAACGCTAGCATTATGGGTTTTGTTATTGGCAACCTGGCAAGAAATGTCGTTGGCTTAAGCTCTTTGCCACAGATTTTCTTAAAATATTTTATTCATGGAATACCTGAAATGCTTGCCTACTTTGTAATTGCTCTAATGGGGGGAATTCTATTCATAGAGTTAATAAAGGGAGACTTTACAAAAAATAGAATCAAGAGAACATTGATCGATAGTGCAATTTTGGGGAGCGTGGCAATAATTTTATTAGTCGCTGCAGCTTTAATAGAGACATTTATCTCTCCGCTCATTTAACTAAAGCAAGCTTGTTTGTGAACTTTCTTGCATTCTTGACTTAGCTAATAATGCAATCCCTGTAAACAGGGGAATTATTCCTAAAATAGAGGTAGCAAAAACGATACTCTGCGATATTCCTATCTCTTGCAAGTCTTTATAAGAAGCCAGTAGATTAAATCCAATTATTATTAATGATAAAGATTTAACAAATCTTCCCCCCAATATCATTAAAAATAAAGATAGAAAAAGAGGAAGTATAGGTCCTGCAAGAGCAATATAGACTTTTCCTGATAAGTCATTGCAAACAATTTCAGAATAAGGATAAGTTCCCTGTTCATATAATATGGCTCTTGATTCACAATCATAGAACCTTGATACAACAACATGCCCTAATTCGTGAATTCCTATGGTGCTTATCAGGATAACGTTGGTTAATACTATGATATAAACAAAATATTTAATAAATAATACAATATTTGATTCTTCCTTGAGTTTGATGAAACCTGGAGACTTAACTGGGTAATGGGCAGCATCCCTCAAAAAATAAAAAGAGAATACCAGAAAAAAGCAGCCAGAGATTAGTGAGTAAAGTAATGGTTCCCCGAAGTTGAAAAAAAGAAAAAATTGAAATAATAAAGCTGTAGCAGAATACGCCATTCCCGAGTATCCTATATTTTTATGCTCCCCATGGTAATTAAGGAAATATAAAGATAGTGCAAGGGATAAAAGATAAGATATAACAAGAAGAAAAAAAGAAAACCTTGCTATAGAAAGAGAGACGAAAACGAGAAAATAGGCTAATAAAAAGAATAACATTTTCTTATCTTTATTAAACATATAAACAATTTTAAATAAAACTAATGTCTGCACAAATACTACCACAGAGTAAATTAAATTAAAGTCGTTTGGAGCATAAGGAAATATTCCAAAAAACCAAGCTACCGAATAAAAAATTAGTACGACATAACAAATTAAAATTATATAATACCAATTAAGAATTCTTTTCAGATCATCTTCCTTATATTTCTTTAAAAGATATTTAATTATAACAAGGCAAATTAAAAAATAAACCGCTCCATTTATGATGTGCAATAATTCCATTTTGAATACCTCTTTTAATAACAACATTTATTATTAATAAGCTTAATGTTTTAGATTTTTTCAGAAACTATTCTATTTCTACAAAAAAGTAATAGGATGTAGCTGAAGTGTCTGTTGCATGTCCATCTTCAGGAACAATCATCTGGAAATCATTATCCTCACTGTTGAAACCGTTTAAGGTGCCTTCTTCCAAGAGAGAAGCAAATACAATGCTTGAAGTTGCCGGCTCATAAAGCAGGACTTCTTCAAATTGATTTGATGCCTGCCCTCCCCCGCTATTGAATAATTTTGTGCTAAGGCATTCTCCTGCGCTAAATTGTAAATTTGCCGAATAAAACAAATCATGACCATCTCCCCCCGGCGCAAATGAAAAAGTCTCATTTACTCCATCTACGTCGTCAGAAGCAATGTTGAATCTTGATTCTAATACTGTTAAATTAGTGCCTCCCTGATTGGTGCCTCCAGAGGTCCCTAGTCCGCCGGTTCCATTTGCAGTAAAGTTAAAGCACTGCATATTTCCCCAGGTTATTGTAGAGTTTGTAGAAGCATAGACTTCCCCGCTTGGTTCTGCCAAAGTCCAATTATAGATAACATTATCAGAAGCATCTGCTAATTGGATAGTGCCGGAAACATTTCCGAAATAACCTTGCCAGGTTTGCGTAGTAGAGTAGCCAAATATATTTATGGCAGTTACATTTCCTGCTTGAGCAGCTGCACTTCCTGCTGCATCTGCAGGGGCAGTCTGAGGAGTTCCAGGAGTTACACTTCCTCCAGTCGGCCCAATGGCAGAAACATGAAAAGAAGAAATTAAGATAAATAATGCGAAAAAACTTAGATTTCTAAATAAAACTGAAATTTCCCCTCTCATCATTTCCTCTTTTAATATTTTATTAAGCGAGAAATAATATATAAAGGTATCATTTTAGGCTTTCCAGAATAGTCTTTAGCTGCGAGACATCTTTACTTAGGGAAGAGGTCTTATTGATTTCTTGCAACGCATCAATATAACGCTGCACTTTGTTTACTAGTTTATCAAGCTCGTCTTTATTCGCCAGATTTGTCATTTTTGTTTTTATAGAATCAACATCCTTTGAATTCTGATCAACCATGACTTTCAGTTCTTTAATATTATCGCTGAAAAGATCAATTTCCTGGAATTTTTTCCTTAATTCTGAATAAATTGTTCCGACTTTGTCTGTATCAATATGGATGCCCGCCTCCACTTTTTTTATTTCTATGAGTTCTTTTTTTACTTCCTGCGCAAGTTTTACAACTTCGTCTATTCCTCTAAAGAAATCTAGCCTTTTCCTCATTTCTTTTAATTCATCCATGATTCTGCCCATAATTGCTTCGTTACCTTCAAGATTGGCTTTTAGAGCCTCAAATTTTGCATCGCTTTTTTGCATTCCTATCATCAATTTCTCAGGCTGGACGCTTTCAACCAAGTCTGCTGCTTTAACTGCTTTTAATTCAAGCCCCTGAATTGTCCTGTCCCTATCCATAATCATGGCTCTTAGCTCTCCTATCTGCTCGTTTAAGGAAGTTATTCTTTCAGTAAGTCCTTTTCTTATCTCTCCAAAAGATTCAATAGAAGCTTTTATTCTGTCTACATCTGTTGATAGTTTAATGATCTCTGGATTAGAGCTATCAGTTATTATTTGCTCTTTTCTTGTTTTTAGGACAGAATCTTCATTAGAATCGTCCGAGGGAGTTTCTTCTAAAGTTTCTTGATTTCCTTTTTTCTTGAATAAGTTAAACATTTTAAAACTCTGCCATCTCTTTTTTTATCTCTTTAATGAGATTTGAAAGTTTATAAAAGTCTGCCTCATTGTAGTCTACCTCAAAATGTTTAATCTTTGAAGGTATGAGAATCAGCTTATTTTTTAAAAAGAATAAGTCTTTATTGCTTTTTTCTAAATTTTTTACTTCATAAAGAAGGAGATGGTATTCATACTTAAATGCGGAAATTATGGAGTATTTTAAAGTGTGAGAAAGCTCTTCTGTTTTTAATTTTTTTAATTTTTTATAAGTTTCTTTTTTAACTATCTTTCTAGCAAACTTCCATAATCTTTTGATTTCCTTGCTATCTTGCATACTAAAAAAAGAGAAAATTAGTTTATATTTCTTTTTACGCTAATAAAATCAAAAGCATGCTAGGAAATTAAGAGGTCTTTGTCAGATGAGAAGAAAACTATCTATTATCTTACAGGTATATAGTGCCATTGTAAAAAGTGACTTTAACCATTAATATTCAATGCCTTTTCTAGCTAGAATACCTAGGTCATATGGATGTTTGACTTTCTTTATCTCTGTAACGAGATCTGCTAAGGCGAATATGTTTGGAAAAGGAACGTGTGAGCCTGTTAGAATGAGTTCTTTGTTTTTGGGCTTTGAATTTATGAGTTCTATAACCTGTGTTTCTTCTAATAAGCCTAATTGTACTGCGTAGAGAATTTCATCTGCGATGATTATATCATAGTCTTTTTGGAAACAGGACTGAAGATATGTAAAAGCCTCGTTTACCTTTTCTATGTGATGAGGCTTTGGCTTGCCTATAATCCAGGAGCCGTAGCCGAAACGTTTAAAGGAAAAATTATCAAATTTTTCTAAAGCGCGGATTTCCCCAGGATTATCTATTTCTGCATCTCCAGTTCCGTTTTTCATGAACTGAACTAAATGAACCTTGTAACCATTTCCGCAAGCCCTTAGAGCTGTCCCTAAAGCCGAAGTCGTTTTACCTTTTCCATTTCCGTAGAATACCTGCACCATCCCCAAACCTTTCTTTTCTTCCATTTATTTTATCCTCCGTAATAATACTTTAAGCATTAATCTCTCTAAATGGGGAAGAAGGACAGGAGTGATCTCATTTCTCATAAAAATTATCTCGAAGTTTTCAGAAAACATTTTTATTATCTCACTTTCATGGAAATAATGATCGTAGTGCTTCTCGCTTTCGTAATATAATGATTCTGGATAAGGTTTTTCTGTATGCTCGTGCAAATGCTTCTTTTCAAGCATTTTTGGATCTTGTGCACTTAGCTGGGAGAGAATCAAAAATCCTCCCACTTTCAATACCTGCAGGAGATTTTGCATATATTTAGGCCATTCTGCGAAATGAACATGGTCTACAACGCTTGAATCTATTACGAGATCGAAAAAATTTGAAGGAAAATCTAAATTGAGAATATCTCTGACTTGGAAATGGGCATTGGTTAACTTTTCTTTTTGTGCTGTTTCTTTTGCCTTATGTATTGCGTTTTCTACATAGTCTATTCCGTAAGAATCAAAACCCTCTTTTGCACAGAAAATAGTATGCCTTCCATCTCCACAACCTAAATCCAGGGCTTTTCCCTTAGTATGATATTCCTTTTTTACTTGGAGGATCAATCTTGCAATGTGGGGATCGGGCTGGATATGCCAGCCTATCTTTCTTTCTTCTGGCTCATGCATTTCTTTAAACCATTCTTTTTGTCCTTCGGCGCTCATGATTTTTAATAAAGACTTTGAGTTATAAACTTTTATGAGATTAGAGTTTAGGAAGTGTGAAAAGATAGATATTTAATATGCCAATATTAGTTAAAAATATGAAAAGCGTTTGTGTATTTTGCTCGTCAAGAAATCCGAAAAATCTGGCTTATAAGAAAGCAACTATTGAACTTGGAAAATTGATAGCTGAGCAGGGATATAGTACAATATATGGGGGAAGTACTGAGGGCCTTATGGCTGAGTTTTCAAAATCTGTGCGCGAACATGGAGGAAAGATCCTGGGAATTCTCCCTGAAGTATTTGCACACTTAAAAAACCCTGATGAAGAAGTCGTAAAGGCAAAAGACTTTGGAGAAAGAAAAGCTATTATGATTGAAAAATCTGACGCATTTATCTGCTTGCCGGGAGGGTACGGAACGATTGACGAAATGTCTGATGTAATTGTGTCAAAACTCCTTGAAATCCATGATAAACCTATTGTACTAATCAATATTGGCGGATTTTATGATAATTTGATAGCGCAATTTGAGAAAATGATTGCTGAAGGATTTACAGATAAATATGAAACTTTGTATGCAGTTGTTGAAAACCCAAAACAAGCCATAGAATATTTAAAAAAATACAAACCTAAAACTATTAAGAATTCTTGGATTAAGGGGTAAATTATATTTTTCTAGGAGCATAAACCTTAAATATCCAAAATAATACTAAGTAATATAAATGAATACTTGGTATTATCAAGTAATATAAAGTAATACACTATGAAAAAGAGGATATCGGCAACTATTGAAGAAGATACAGATAAAATTCTTGATTCTTTATTAAAAACAGGAGATTATAGAAATAAATCTCATGTTATTGAAAAAGCTATACTATTATTAAAAGAGGTTAAAAATGATAAAAAGAAATAGAGGGCAGATAGCAATCTGGGTTATTTTGGGAGTGATTTTAGTTGCATCTATATTGCTAGTCTTTTTGGTTAGGGAAGGGCCTGGAATAATAGGTCCTAACGCAGGAGAGGAAGTTTTTGACTTGCAGTCTTATTTGGAGCAGTGCACAAGACAGAGTGTAAATGAAGTAACTGATATCATGATAATGCAGTCAGGTTTATTGAATTTGAGAAACACTGTGGTGTTTAACAATACACGCGTAGAATATCTTTGTGACCATGTGGGCTATTATGATCCTTGTATTAATCAACATCCAGCTTTACTACAAGAAATGAAAAGAGATATTGCCAGTTATATAACTCCAAAGCTAGACGAATGTTTTACTAATATGCAAACTGAATTTGAGAGAAAACAAGGCGATGTTGCTTTTGATAGTTCTCCTCCGCTTGTTAGCGTAGACTTTGGCAGAGATAAGATTTTTATAACGGTTGAGAAGGAAACTACTGTAACTAAATTAGGAGAGAGTAATACTTTTGATAGTTTTGACTTTGAAATTAATAGCCCGCTGTATAATTTAGCAACCATTGCAATGGAAATTGCTGATCAGGAAGCCAAGTACTGCTATTTTGAGAATGTTGGTTATGGTGTTGTTTATCCTAGATATAATATAGAAGTATTCAGAATGTCAGATTCCACAAAAATTTACACAATACGGGACACTAAATCAGGTGAAGTTATGAATATTGCAATACGAGGGTGCGCTATTCCGCATGGATTACCATAATATGAAAAGAGAAAATAAAAATAAAGTGAAAGTTGAAGCAGTTATTCAAATAGTATTGCTAATAACTGCTAGTCTTTCATTTTCCTATATGGTTGGAGAAGCGTTTGGGTTGAAGGGAGTTGAACTAACTTCTGCTCAAGAAAGCGCTCCTGGATTGACTGATGAAGAACTGACAAATTTGAGAGAAAGTTTGCCAAATTATCCTACAGAAAGCAATCAGGAATTGAATAATACATTGAATGATCTCCAAGAACAAGGATGTCTACAGAGAAGCGAGTTTACTAATCCTGAGGCCGTTGATAGTGCGATAAAACAATGCATTTCAACCGCAGAGAATAATGTTGCTGAAGGAAATGGAGGAACTGGTCTTACAAGCCTCTTAAAAGCTTTTGGATTATTGCCTAGCTTTTCAGGAGCCAGTGGTGGACAAATAGGACAGGGACTTTTAGATGCGACTGGAGGATTAAGTTATTGTCCTGAAACTAAAGATGGAAAAATATGCATGCCTTTTGCAACTAATGAATGTGGAGATAACTGTAATGAAGGCTGTGTAGAAGTGGATGTTGAAACCAGGAGAACACCAGTAGGTTCTTCATGCGAATTAGGAATTTGTTATGATGCTAGTGAAGGGATATGCCAGACAAACTCTCCTAAGGGAGAGTGTGATGATAACCAGTTGAGTTGGTATGAAGCTAGTGATACTGTTGCGCGAGGATTATGCGCAAGAGGTTGCTGCATAATTAATAATGAAGCTAATTTTATAACGAATGGTCAGTGCGAAGATCTAGCTCGAAGCGTTGGATATGATTTGGGAACTGATAATGCTCTATTTGAAGGAGGAATTACAGATGAGCCTGCTTGTTTAGCAGAAGCGCAGAGATTGAAAGATTCCGATTTGTATGGAGCCTGCACTTCTCCTTCTGACGAACCAGATAAATATGAATGCAAGTTTGTAACAGGAGATGAATGCCTTGAACTTACAGGGCAGTTTAATACTGGAAAATTATGTTCCCATCCTGAACTAGATACTGTTTGCACTAAACAAAATTCGACCAGTTGTTCTGAAGGCTTAGACGAAATTTATTGGTTGGATTCCTGTGGAAATAGGGAGAATATTTACGAAGGAAGTTCGCAAGCGCAGAGAGACTTAAGTTGGAATGATGGCGAGACAAAGACAAAAGAAGAAAGTTGTGTTTTGTTTGATGATGGAAATCCAATTGCTAATCAGGGAACTTGTGGGAATTGCGACCGATTCAGAGGAAGTATTTGCGGAAATGGCACAACGAGTCCGATTGTGCAAAAGTTAGATGATGAAGCTCAAGATGCTGTTTGCTTAGATACGGGATGCTATGATGAGACTGGAAATAAAATAAGAGAAAACGGAGAGAGCTGGTGCGCGTATCAGGGAAAGATAGGACTGGATGGAATTCTAGGTAATGAAAATTTTGGAGGACTAGGCCCGAGTGCCTTTGGAATAAACTTGCCTCCACTATTAAGTCAATTGATTGGAGGGAATAGGGCAGTTGATACTGTTGGAAGCAGCCATTTCAGAGGGCAGTGTATTGATGGAAAGATAACTTATACTGCAGGAGAAACTGGGAGAGCAGAAATATGTGTAGAAAGTAAAACAGATATCGCGGGAACGTCGAGACAGTTATCACAGGCTGCTTTAACAAAGAATAGGGCAATGGAATGCTTTCAGTATAATCCTAGTGTTGCAGAAGGCCAGGCAATAGGTTTAGCTGGGCCGCAAAATGCCTGGAAAATATTGAAATTAAAATTAGATTTAACTTGTGGAATGGACCCTGCTTGTTTTGTTAAGAATATTGATTTAACTGAAGGAAGCAGTGATACTTTCAAGTTTTCATATTGCTTACCTAAATATAAAATAGGATTTGAATTAAGGGATCCTGAAAGCGGACAGCAGGTATGTTCGCAGGCATCACAAAAGTGCACTGCCGTTTTTGTTAAGGTGCTCAGTGGTTTGGCTGCTAAATGGGAATGTCAAGCTAATTGTGGTTGTGTGGAAGGAAATGATCCTGACAGCGCTAAACCTTCGCAAAAATTCATAAAAGAAATGAATAATTTCTGCACGAGTATGGGTGATTGTGGCAGCAGCGTCAATTATGCTGGACAATTGCCTGGAGGAAAAGGTTATAGCGCTAGTATGGGTAAAAATTCTTTCAGCCTATTTAATTTCCGAGATAGTTTTAGTTTCACAGATTTTCTTAATTTAGATGCATTAACAACAATTGGAGATGCAATTCCTAAACCTGGAGAGTATATTGATTCAACTAAGATGGAGAAGAAAGATCTCATACCTGGAAGCGAAGGAATTGTAAATCAGATTGATGGAATGATAAAGAACTTTATAGGTGGTGGCGGAGGAAGCCAAGGAACTGATTATGGCGTACCTGATCCTTCTTTAGGCGTTGAAGACAGATCTTTGGTGATGCCAGGATTGGTTGCAGGCGGAGCAGGGGGAGCATTATTGGGGATAGGATATCTTACTGGAGGGTTAGCTGCCAGTACAACAGCAACTTTGAGTATTGGAGGGCTAGGAGGAATACCTGCAGGAGCGAGTGTTTCAGCAAGCGCCGCTACGCCTTTGGCAGGATTTGCAGGGGCATTAGCAGGGGCAGGAATTGGACTGGCAACTGTTGGATTTTTAATTGATGCTTTGGGAATTGGGCCAGGGTTGAGTCCAGGAATGGCTTATGGATTGATGGGAGCAGGAGCAGTGGGCGCGGGAATAATGGGATATGGTGCCGCTCAAGGACTAGGAAGCGGGACTGGTTTCTTTGCAGGTGCATTTGCAAATCCTATTGGCGCAGTATTATTTATTGGCGCCATAGTTGTACTGCTTATATTCAAATTCATGGGTATTGGAGAAGTAAAAGAAGTCGAAGTTAATTTTGAATGTAGTACTTGGATGCCGCCTGTTGGAGTAAGTCCTGAAACATGCAGAGCTTGTGGGAATGATGAACTAAGTGATGGTTCGCCTACTTTCCCTTGCAATAAATATTCCTGCGAAGCTCTAGGAGAAGCTTGCGCATTTGTACCTGGCACAGAAATGCCTGGCACTGGAGGCATTTGTGAATATTCTGGAAAAGATGATACGAGCGCGCCGGTTATAACTAGCTTACGCGAAGATATTTTATCTGATAATTATGAATATCAAAATGTTGATTTGGATACTAGAGTTTTTGAAGTAAGAAAAGAGGGAGAGGAGTGTTTAGATCAATTTGAAAGCGTAACTTTTGGCTTTACCACTGACGAATATGCAACAAAGTGCGCAATAAGCGGAACTCCGCGAGAGAGTATTGAACAGATGGTTGCAATAGGCGCTGGAAGAAATCATACTTATACATTCAATTCTCAGAATCTGGAGGGATTGGGAATTGATGGATTAAATGAAGAAGAGAGAAATGAAATAAAACTATATATCGCTTGCCAGGATTTGAAAGGAAATACGAATATTGCACATGAGTATGCTGTTGAAATGTGTATTGTGCCTAGAGATTTGACTCCTACTTTGATTTTAGATTATGCAGGCTTGCAAGGGTTGCTTGCACCGCACGAGGCCATAGATAAAGATCTTACGTTTACTGTGAATGAGCCAAGTGAGTGTAGATGGGATGTTGTAGAAACATCTTTTGATGCAATGGAAAATGAAGCAACGTGTAATAGTCTGTTGCAATGTTCTGCAACTATCCCAATAGAGCAGGATGAAAATGCGGTTTGTATAAAATGCCTGGATCATCCTGAATGGGAAGGAACGCCTAGAGAGGGAGAGAGAAATGAAAATACGCAGTGCATATCTGCAACTATTAGCAGAACGGATGCATTAGAGATAACTTCGATAACTCCTGATAATGAAACTATCAAAAGAGGATCGGGAGATAGTGTGATTAATGTTGAAGTTGAAACACGCGGAGGAGTAGACGGAACAGCGGACTGCTACTGGGACTTAGACAATGAAGGAGAATATCCATTTTTTGAAACTGCTGCAATGATCCATAAACAACCTTTGGGAGGAGGAACAGTTAGATTAAGCGCAGGAACTTACAACCTGAAGATAAGATGCGAAGACGCCGCAGGAAATATTGCACGCAACGAGACTAATTTTATTTTAGATATTGATGCAGTGGCTCCTCAAGTGACTAGAGTATATGCTAACTCTGGCAACTTATATGTTATAACAAATGAGCAGGCAAACTGCGCTTTTGTTAATAGTCCCCCTGCTACTTCCGCAGTTTGTGGTTTCCATGTTGATGGATGCAGCGATATAGAAGGTTGCGAACTCATGTCTGTTGACAGTAGCGAAGAAGGATATGGCAAGAGTTCTGCAAGTTTTGATATTAGCAAAACATATTACATTAGATGTGAGGATCTCTTTGGCAATGAACCGTCGCAATGTAATTTAGTGGTTAGCGGCGGAATAATTTAATTTGTTTTAATATAATTTTTTAATAATATAACTCCACTAATGATAATCAAGATTAAGCTCAGCCATTGTCCTGCAGTTAGATAGAGATAAACTATATCTTCTCTAATGATGTCTAGTAAAAATCTTCCGATGGAAATTAAAAAGATAAATGAGAAAAATACTAGGCCTTCTTTATGCTTCTTGTAACTTATTTTAAGAAGGAAGAAAAATAGCATTAATCTGCCTAAAGCTGCATACAATTGTATTGGATGTCTACAACCCGCGGTTTCTGGGAAATTAACGCAGAAGGAAGAGTTAGTCGCTTTGCCGATAATCTCGTGATTAATTAGATTTGCAATTCTTCCTAACGCAAGGAACAAGGCTGTAGGCAAGATAATGATGTCTGCCAACTGCAAGAAATTTATTTTATTTTTTCTGCAATATAAATAAGAAACTATGATCGCTCCGACTAGACCCCCATGAAAACTTAATCCGCCGTTCCAGATGTAAAATATTTCAATGATATTACTGGAAAAATATTCAAAATCCCAGAAAAGTATATGAAATATTCTTGCTCCGACGATTATTCCGATAATCAATAAGATAATGTAATTATAGACTTGTTCTTTTGAAAGAGCAATTTCTTTTTGCTTAGACTTATTTAAGAGAATGAAAAGAAGTGTGAGGAAACCTAGAATGTAAACCAGAGAATAATATGTT
Source organism: Candidatus Woesearchaeota archaeon (assembly GCA_964355135.1). GTDB lineage: Archaea > Nanobdellota > Nanobdellia > Pacearchaeales > GW2011-AR1 > UBA73. The sequence goes on from CAYHCG010000010.1 coordinate 22,255, forward strand.
ATTTGCATAACTCCGATTTGCAATATTATAGGATTAATGTTTATTGTAAACATTGCATTTAAAGAAAATTGAATATTATAAAGATGATTAATCTTTTTAATCTTTAATGGATTTATAACCCAACGTAACTGCGTCATCGCAAGCCTTATGGCTTGAAGAAACTATAGTTACCCTATCTTTTGGTAATCTAGAAGCTATTGGAACAAAACCCGAGTATCCTATTTTATTATCATTTCTAAAATAGTTCAATCCGTCGATAAAATACTGGTCCGCTTCCTGTGGAAATGGAATTCCACTCTGTTCGACATCTACAAGGCCTAAAGCTAACTTTAAAATAATATTCTTATTTATGACAGTAGCAAGATTTGCTAGTTCTGTAGGAACCTCTTTTTGTTCTAATTCTCGCCTGCCTCTTTGTTCATCTCCATCATTTGTAAAATAAACTAGTTGAACATCGCTATCCCTCGCCATTCTTGCATATCTGTCTCTAATGGCCATGGCATCATCATCATAAGCGACTATTCTCTTTCTTCTTGTTTCCGGTTGTACATCATTTACCATAAAAAACATCATTTTTCTATATATTTAAATCTATCTATTTGTCACTACTACTACATTACTACAAGACGAAAGGTTTAAATATGTGCTGTACTTAGAGAATATATGAAAAAAGAAACAAGAAATATGGGTATTGGGATAGCTGGATTAATGACTTTACTTAGCGGATGCCAAACACTTGATAGAAAACCGGAATATAAATTTGGAGAATGTCAAATGTCTAGAGGAGCATATAGATATTTAGTAGGGGAAGTTGGCGCGGATGCTATGTCTGATTATGAAGAGAATGAACGCTTTTGTGAACAATTTTCTGAAATAGGTAAATATGGTAAATATCTTACTAAAAGAAAAGCAAAAGAAGGAATGCAAGCTTTAGCTGGAGGATCGCCGCATCAATAGGAGAACATATGAAAAAGGGAACAAGAAATTGGCTGGCGGGAATTGCTGTAGGAGCAGCAGTCTTAGGTGGAGCTGTAGGGCTGAGGGAAAAACCTCTGGAGGATGGATGGAAGAGATGTGAGGTTTACACGCGAGGAGTTGAATATCCCGAAACGTTGCAAAAAGAAGTTTTTGATAAAGTTTACGTCGGAATAGATGATACGATGAAGCATCCTGAAAGCGATAGAGTAAGCTGTTATGACTGGAAGCAGCCAAATGAAGAAAATTGGCATAAAAGCTGTGATTTCAGACTAGTGAATAAAGACGAAGATGAAAAAGGACTGAAAGCTAGGTTAACTGAGGATCTTGTCTCGCCAGGCACTTATAAGTTCTCTAAACTAGAAATATCAGGATTTGAAAATAACCTTAAAAGATTAGGGCAGATTTTTGATAACCAGCCCTGGTTATTTGAAGCTGTAGAAAATGGAGGATATGAAGTGGTAAATATAGAAGACAATAATGGAAATGTTATTGAAAGAAGATATGCTCTTGGAAATGGGAAAAAAATTACAGCCAAAGATACAAATTATGATGGTATTTTAGATATGTGGACGCAAAGATAATCTCTCCAGTATTCTCATTTACATTCTTTAGGCTTGTTTACACAAAAACATTCAACTTTCTTTATCCCTGTTGGAACCCCTAGTACACTCTTCGTTGTAACCTTTGAATAAAATAGATTCCCTTGTGATTCGCATTGTTTTCTGGCATAATCGGAGTCGCGCATAGCTCCCTGATTATTTGCACATACTAGTTCCTTCCATGATTGGCAAATATTATTGCTTAGACCCGAGATTTTGCCCGGTTTTTTTGCACAAACAAAATCTCCGGATTTGCAATATTCATTCCAACCCATCTGCTTTCCATTACAGTTACACGAACAAGATTTACCAGAAGGAAGAGCACTGTTAGAGTGAACACACATCCCATTTTTACAAACACCCCAGGCAGAATTGTAGGTATCATCATCCCATTTTCCAGGGCTTGCCCCTCCACTTTGCCATAACTTGCAGTCTTTGCCGTCGTTTTGAGATGTGCTTACTCCCCCACTTAACTTGCTGCATGCAAAGCCGTCATTCGAATCTTTTCCAAATTTATTTTTGTATTCCGTACATTCTTTACAATAAATTATTTCTGGAGGGCTGCTTTTTTTACAATACGCGGGCAGGCTTTGTGGAGTTTCTTCTTTCTGAGCGCAGTTTGCCATCGCAGCATTTTTTTTATCTGCTAACTGTGCTTGAGAGATGGGCGCGCCGTTATTATCTGGAGTTAGTTGGGTTTTGCCGCAGGCATCTTTTTTGGCTGTAAATCCAAAATACTGCAAGGGACCTATTGGAGTTGCGACTTTGCACTCTTCACTAGAAGGACAGTTTGGAGGAGATAGCTCTGGAGAGGCTTGCGGTTCTACAGGTGGCCCGGTTGGAGTTATAGGTTTACCTCTTTGTAACGTTGGACAGACTTGATCAAGAGATTGAAGAGGTTTACCTGCAAGTAAAGATATTCTATTACTTCCACTAGTAACCGGAGTTAGTGAATAAACACAAAGAGACTGACCATTTACATTTTGAGGTGTGGAACTTTGCGCAGGCAATTGATATGTTACTGTTTGTGCTGGGCGTTGGTAAGAGAATGAATAGTATGCACAATCTCCCTCTGAAGCTTCCATCTCTGCATTTATAGCTCCGCTGCCTGGGTTAGTAGAAAGAGATAATGTAGGATAGGATATTCTTACATTATCTCCAATGAGTTCAAATTCCCAGTTGTCTGTTTTTGTATTTTCATAAACAAATCCTGCGGGAGTGGAAGGATTTGAGCTAGAGAGGACGCCTGATCCGCTTTGGAAACAATCAGAATTTTCTGAATCTGGATTTACAACACATATTTGTTTAGCTTTACCTCCTCTTTGGCAACTAATGCCTGAAGAAGACTTTGTTTGCAGTTTACATTGAGGAGAGGGACATGAAGCGGCAGCATATGAAGAACAATCCCCTTCTGCTGATTGAACTGGCTGAGGAACGTAAAAAATAACTGATGCGAATATTATGAATAATAAAATAAATACCTCTCTTTTCATTTTTTCATCAGAGATTTAATTTATATAAATTTATCTAGTGTCAAGCAAAAGGATTATAAGGATTATAAACTTAAAATTAATTATTATTAAAGAGGTTAAGAATGAAAACACTGAGAAATGCAGGCGTTGCAACTATTATAGGATTGCTTTTAGGATTTATCTACGTTTTGATCTTTTTGCTAATTACTCTGCCTAAGATAGGTAATGACATTGCATTAGAAAGTGCTGTAAATTCTTTTTTCTCTCCTGTAATCCTCATTCTTGCTGGACTTATTAGTATAGTTGTTTTGAGTTTGACATTTTCTGGATTTGTTGATTTAGGGAAGAAAATGAATAATAAGCTTTTAGTGGTGGTAAGCTGGGCATTTCTCATTTTACTTATACTCAATATCATTTATTCTATAATCTCTGTGTCTACAATGCAAAATCCCTTGGATGCGGCAAGCATTGACAATACTGTGGAAGTTGTCTTTTTTTCACTGTTGACTTTAATGATAGCATTATTAGGAATTTCTCTGCTTTTTTTCAAAGGTAAAGTAGATTTTGCCAAATCTACAGGAATATTGTATATTTTTACTGCAGGTTTGTTTGTTTCAATGATCTTTAATTTTATTGGAATATTGACTTATATTGCAGCTTTGATATTGCAAGCAATCATGTTCTTTAAGGTTTCAAATAAAATAGGGAAATAGTCTAAAACAAAACAATTATAAACAAAATTTTCTTTCAAACTCAATGGGAAAAAGAGGACAAGTAACCATTTACATTATAATAGCAATTTTAGTTGTTGCTGCTATTGCTCTTGTTTACTTGTTTTATCCTAAAATAACTTCTGTTGTGAGCGGAGATTTTAGCCCTGGGAACTTTATAGAAGATCGGTTAGAAGAGCCTGTACAGACTAATAAAGAAACTTTATCTGTGCAGGGAGGCTATAATGAACCTGAAGGTTTTATTATGTATAATAATAATAAAATAGAATATCTATGTTATACTTCTGAGTATTACAAGCCCTGCCATGTCCAACAACCTATGATTAAACAAAATTTTGAAAAAGAGCTTGCAAAATTACTTCAGCCAGATGCTGAACTTGCAATTAATGAATTAAAGATGCAATATGAAAGAAGAGGGTATAGTGTTGTTGGAGGAGATAATGTTAAAACAAGCGTAGAAATCGTTCCTAATAAAATAAAAGTAAAGATAGACTCTCCACTCACAGTAACCTTGAAAGATACAACTCAGACGTTTGATGACTTTGAAGTAGAATATGATAGTCAGATGTATTTCTTATTGATGACTGCAACTAGTATTACTGATTATGAATCTACGTATGGAAATACAGACACAAGTTTATATATAAGATATTATCCTAATTTACTTATTGAAAAGAATAAATTAGAGGATGGTTCAACTATCTATAGTGTTGAAGATGTTACAACAAAAGAGAGATTTACGTTTGCTTCAAGAAGCCTTGCATGGCCTGCAGGACTAGGATTGACAGAAAATGGTTAAAAAAGAGATGAAAAATAAAGGGAAGAAGTATGATAAGTTTGCAATTTGGAGCTTTGTGTTTAGCTTAATTTCGATAGTTGTCATTTTAGCCACTTTCCTTATTAATACTCGCTCTATTGATTCTTCTCCCGCGGCAGCCATAAGCCTTATAACTTTGTACCTTGTTGGTTTTGTATTAATAATCCTATCTCCAATATTGGGTATAACTGGGCTGGTTAGAATAAATAAAAATAAAATGAAGGGCAAAGGATTTGCATGGACAGGAATTATTATTTCATTCTTGTTTTTGCTTTTATTATTTTTATTATTTATAATTGCACTAATAGCGCTTCAGGAACTTTAATTTAAGATGGTGAAAAAACAAAAAACAGCGAAGGGAATGACATTACTACTTGCAATTATGTTTATAGTGTCTATATTTGAAGTAATATTAATTCCTTCTGCATTTGCGCAAGGAGTTAGCGATGCTGAACAAGTTGGCGTGGCTGAAAGTACTGTATGCTGCGAGAAAACAAATTCAGGATTATTTTGTCAGAATGTTCGCGCAGATCAATGTGCCTCTGAGAGACAACCAAAAACATCCTGTGAATCGACTTCATTCTGTAACCCTGGATATTGCTCTGATTCAACTGAGGGTACCTGTTTAGATAATGTTCCGGAAATTGTTTGTAAGACAAATGGGGGGACTTGGTGGGCTGAAAAACCTGCACAATGCAATTTAGGATGTTGTACATTAAATGATCAGGCATCTTTCTCTACATTAGTTAGATGTAAAAGATTATCGAGTTTTTATGGCTTAGAAACCAACTGGGATGCGGACGTTACTGATGAAACGCAATGCGTTTTATCTGCAGGACTAAAAGAAAAAGGAGCTTGCGTATATGAAAAAGATTTTGAGAAGACTTGCACATTAACTACCAAAGAAGAATGTACTGCAGATATTATTGAAGGGGGCCCTTCCGCAGATGTGATCAATAGTGATAGAAATCTAGAAGGATTGACTCCTAGTGGCGGCACTGCAACTCCTATGGGTGCGGGATCTGACGCTACTGCTGCTGCAACTACTACTCCTGCGAGCACAACTGCAGACACTGAAACTGCTGCTGTCAGCACGAGTCCTGAAGATGGAGTTACATTTTATCCTGGAAAATTGTGCAGCGCCGAAGAATTAGGAACTAATTGCGGACCTACAAAACAAACTATCTGTGTTCCAGGAAAAGAAGAAGTTTATTTTGTTGATACCTGCGGCAATCCTGCTAATATTTATGATTCTACTAAAGCAACTAATAAAGAATATTGGGCTAACTTAAAAGATAAGAGTGAAGTTTGCAATCCTGATTCAGGCAATGGAGATAACCCTAATTGTGGTAATTGTAATTATTTATATGGAAGTTATTGCAGGGCAGCAAGTTCTGAAACTGCACAACCAAAATTAGGGAATAATATCTGCCAGAGCTTGAATTGTATTAATGATGAGGGGGAAGAAAAATTACATGGAGAGAGTTGGTGCGTTTATGACGACAAAGGACATAATTTCCAACCGGAAGATTATCCTGGCACTGTTGGAAATGCAATAGGAAATAATGTTGCAAATGATATCAATTCCAAGTTAGCAGCATTAGTCGATGGTTCTGTAAGTAGCCTAAAGGGTGGCAAAGGTTTGGGTACGACATTATTATCGAGCAGTGGAGGAGATGTTGGAAGCAGATTTTACAGACAGATTTGCATTAATGGAGAAATAAAGACAGAGCCTTGCTCTGATTTCAGACAGGAAGAATGTTTAGAGAATTCAATACAGACGCCTCAGGGAGAATTTTCTGAAGCTGCATGCAGAGTTAATAGATGGCAGGATTGCACTGCGCAAAGAGACCTACAAGACTGCCTTAATACTGACAGAAGAGATTGCACATGGTTAGAAGGGATACAATATATTCTGATGGGAGCGGTACTAAATGGCACCAGTGTAAGTGATAATAATCTTGCAAGCGTTAAAGAATCTGTAAAGGCTCAGGGAGGCTTAGATAATATTCCTCAAGGAGCTTGTGTACCTAAAATACCTCCAGGACTTCGATTCTGGCAAGGTGAAGAAGCACAGACTATTTGCGCTCAAGCTAATGCATTATGCCCTGTGACTTATGAGAAAGGATTATTAGATGATGAATGGGAATGCAAGGAAAATTGCGCTTGTGATCCTGATTCAAACCCTCAGATTTTAGCTCAAAGAGCGCAGGTTTGCATGGCTATGGGAGACTGCGGACCTAAAGTAAACTATGTTGGGCAGAAAGGATATACTAAAGGTTATGAAGTCAAGACGAAGAAACTGAATAAAGATAAAGATGATTAGTAGTAAAGACCTGATTTTAATGTAACTGTGTAGTAATAGCAAAATTTAAAAACCCTTTCTGTATTTGAATTGTTATGAGAAAAAGCATTTTAGCTGCAGGATTAGGCTTATTACTAGCAGGATGTGAATCAATGCAAGAAGCAGGACCTAGAATTGCAGGCACGGTTTTATTAGGAAACTCTGCAGCTAACCCTAACCTTACTGATAAACAAAGAGCAGTCGCTTATGTCGTCGGCGATGATTTGCAAAAACATAGTGTTGCTGATACCGGAAGAGATCAGATTTATATCGATAGGCAGGCGAGCGGAAATGCTACACCTCAACTAATTTCTTCTGGAAGGAAAAAATCATTTGGAGTATATAATTGGGTAGATATAAACAGGGATGGTTTTTGGGGAGGAGAGGCAGAGGGATCATCTATTACAATGAAGGGAAAAGAAAACACTGTAGTTTCACGAAGAGAAAATTTTCTTGTTCTTGGTTTATATGAAAGCTGTGTATTAAGCCAATCAACTTTGACTGTCTACGACCCTAACGGGGGAAAGATATTTTATGAAACTAAGAAAATAAATAGCAGTCCTTTTGCACATGCTTTTCCCTTTACTGCTGGAACAGCCCGAGCTGGAAACTATACTGCAGTTTTCGAGAAGACAGTATCTGAACTGCAAAAAGAAACGCATGTTCTTCCCTTCACTGTGGCTGAATAATTCTCTTCAAAATATTTATAAGCGTTGATTATTTATATAAAACATGATTAAAGAAGAGAGGAAGGTGTTTTTAGTTAATGCCGCTATTTTTCAAATTCTATTATTGATTGGGACTAGTTTTTTCATCTCATTTACTTTTAATGAATATGTTGGAATTGCGAGTGCTGATGTAGTAGATAATGCTATTTCTGAAGCTTTTGCAAATCCGGGTTCGACTAGTGTTGCTGAAATTCCACCAACTCCAGCTACAACATTATATCCTCCTACTGATTTATCTATAAGTTCCAGCAATACGATTTTTGACGCGGGCACAGGCACATCTACTACAATTGCCGGCGGTGCTGGACCTTCTGCCGACGTAGTTGTGGCAGATGCTGCTGCAAAAGCGACTGCTGAGAAAGGTGTTGCTGATGCTGCTGCAAAAGGGATTACTTCGGCTGCACAAGTAGAAGGAACAAAGGCAGTGTCACAAGGAGGAACAAAATACATTCTTTCCAAGGGAGTTATACATACTGAAGGAGGACAAGTTGTAGAAGGAGCTTCAGGAATATTTGAGGGGCCTGGAGGAGAACAAATTTTTGTACCTGGAAAAGGGACAGCTGCACCAAGTAGTGGAGGAGGATTCTGGGGAATATTCAAGGGAACTGCACTTGGTGGAGGAGTACCTGGTGCTTTAGTTGGGGGATTAGTTTGGGGAGGAATTGCATACGGAGCAGTTAGAATGCTAGGAAGTTTATTTGGATTTGAAGAAGGACTGACAAGAGCATTATCTGCAGCTGCTGGACTTGGTGTTGGAGCAGGAACTACTGCTGGTTTTCTCCTCAATAATGGGGTAATTGGAACTGGTGGAAAAATATTGGGAATGGGCGCCGGAGGATTTGGAGCTTTAGTTGGAATTGGAATTGGAGCTGCAGTGTTTATAGCGACTTATACTAAAGAGAAAAGAGAAATAATTAGTTTTGAATGCTTGCCTTATGAACCTCCTATTGGAGGAGATAATTGTGAAATATGTAATATAGATTCGAATATACCTTGCTCTGAATACCGATGCAAGAGTTTGGGACAGGCATGCCAGATAGTCAACCCAGGAACCGATAATGAATTATGTGTATGGGTAACTAAGGGAGACACTCAAGCACCGAAGATAGATCCGTGGGATGACGCTCTTAAGCCAACTGGATTAAGATATATTCCTGATGCTGCAATAAGTCCTCCTAATTACGGATTTAAGATCATCAATGAAAATGATAGAAAGGGATGCTTACAGGCATTTACAAAATTAGAATTTGGTATAGAGACAACGCAGTTTGGAAAGCCAGAACCTGCACAATGTAGAATTGATTATGATTTAACAGAGAAATATAGCGAAATGTTATTCTTATTTGGAGAGAGCAATTTGTTTGCGCAGGAACATACTCAAAAATTGAAAGTTCCTGATCCATCCAATCAAGCAGTTGTTCCTGAACTTTATAATGATGGAACTTATACATTGTATACCCGATGTGTAGATGCAAATGGAAACGGAGAGAATTCCGCCGCAGTAGCATTTAGCTTCTGCGTCAATGATGGGCCAGATACCACTCCTCCAACTATTGAAGGAACAGATATACTTGATGGAAGCCCTGTACAATTTGATGCCGATAGAGTGCCTATAGAAGTTTATGTTAACGAGCCTGCGCAATGCAAATGGAGCAGAATTGATAAAGATTATAGCGATATGGAAAATACTATGTCATGCGCTACTGAAACTTATCAGATTAATGCGAATCTTGATTATGTCTGTAAGGCTGACTTAACAGGTATAAAGAATGAAGAAAATAACAAGTTCTTCTTTAGATGTGAAGACTTCTCCAAAGCAGGCAAAAATAAAATGCGTGAAAGCTTCCCATTGAATCTAATGGGAACACAGCCATTGACTATTGACAGTGTCGGACCTAATGGAACTATAAAGGGCGGACAAAGTGTTGTCCAGATTGATCTGAAAGTTAAAACTGCACATGGGGCAGACGACGGCCGAGCTGTTTGCTATTACTCTACTGAAAAAGACAATACTGATAGTTATATTGCAATGGATTCCACAGATAGTTATATCCATAACCAGAGCCAATCTCTGGAAGCTGGCAATTATGAGTACTTCTTCATGTGTGTTGACGCAGGAGGAAATCTTGCAGTGTCAAGCACTAACTTTAATGTTTTTGTAGATGTAGCAGAACCTAAAGTTGCGAGAGTTTATAGAGATGGAAGCGCGCTAAAACTCATAACAAGCGAAGAAGCAGAATGTGTTTATTCAACAACTAATTGCGATTACGAAATCGCAGATGGAATAGCATTAACTTATGAAGCTAGCGGATCGGGACTCGAAAAGAATATTCACTTCACTGAATGGAATCCTGCAGTAACTTATTATATCAAATGCCAGGACTTAAATGGAAGGAAACCAAGACCTAATCAATGCAGTGTGATTGCACAAGGAAGCGAATTGTAATTATTTAGGATATCTAGAAGTTCCAAGAAAGATAACTTTATTTGATTTATTTTTATTATAATTCCTCATCGAAGAATTGGCTAAATCTTTTGCCTTCTGTTTTGGCCGTTGCAAGGCTCACTACCCAGTATTTTCCTGTGTCTTTTAGCTGACTAGGGCTGATAAAATGCCAGCCCTCACGATTGAAGCGGACGGCTATGACTGCAGATAGGCCAGTCATATGAGAGAAGAGGACGAAATCTTCTATTTGTTCTTTTGTAATGTATATTGAAGTTTTTTTAGAAGATTTTGCTTCTACTATAAAACCTCTCTTCCCTAACTTTGCTGCAATGAGATCGCAAGGAGAATCGTCATTGACTCCTGAGCCTGCTACTCGAACTGCGCGCCAGCCTTTTTCAGTGAAGATTTTTACCAGTTCTCTTTCAGCATTGCTGCCTTTTGATTTATTGTTGGGCATTTAACTTGAAAGAAAAAGATACTAATAAATCTAGTGTATTTTACAAGGAAAGGCTAATAACCTAAGTTTTCTGTTAATAGTTATTATACACGAATTCTGGAAAGATATTTAAGTTAATTCTATTTTTAGCTATTATGGAATCTAATGCCTCTCAAAAACAAATAGCAGAAGAGTGTTTAAAAAAAGCAAGAACGCAACTTGATGAATATGAAAAAACCAGAAATAAAAATCTTTTACATTATGCTTATTCTAATCTGGGGTTTGTTATTTATAGCGGATTAAATGCATCTATTGAAGTCCAAAAACTGAAATCCTATGGAATGGACGTAAGTAAAATTAATGATTGGAAATTAAAAAATAAAGACGGAAAAATAATGGCGAGTGAAAAATCTTTTGGATCTTTTAATTCTAAAAAAAAATAAATCTATAGATCTCTAGCTTGCAGAGTCCTTCGGCCGTTGGCTTTGGCTCTTTCTGTAGCATCCTTAAGCAGAGACTCTACTTTTCTGTTTAATGCTTCTGGGACCTCGGCTGAGACGTTTAGGCCGGGAACTGCCTCTTTAATCTTGCTTTTTATTATTAAGTCTACCATTTTTATTTTTTTGCTCCTTTTTCATCTTTATTAGGTTTCATAAGAGGGAAAATAACAGTTTCGCGGATAGGTTTACCTTCTAAGAAAGCAAAGAGTCTTTCTGAAAAACCGAAACCACAGGTAGGAGGCATACCATACTTTAATGCTTCTACGAAAGACTCGTCATGACTGTGAGCCTCAGCATCGCCCGCATCCTTCATTTTTCTTTGCTCTATAAAACGAGCTTCCTGATCTAATGGGTCATTTAATTCTGAATAGCCGTTGCCTACTTCACTTCCCGCTAGGATTATTTGGAATTGCTCTACTTTCCTAGGATCTTTTGCAGATCGTTTAGCCAGGGGAGTTAAGTCTGCTGGCTGGCCTGTTAAAAATGCAGGGCCTGAGATCTTTCTTCTGCAATGCTTCCAGAGAATGTCTATAAGGCGCATTTTTTCCATTCCCCTAGGAAATTCTTCTTTTAATTCTAAAAGCTTTTTTTCTATTTCTGGCTTTGTAGCAGACCATATGTCTATTCCTGTTTGCTTTTTTACTTCGGTGGCATAATCAATAATTTTCCATTCTTTACTCAGGTCGAATTTATGTTGTTGCCTTTCAAATACGGTTGTTTTATAGACATTTTTTGCAATAGTAGCGTATAATTCCTTCACTAGCTCCATTCCATCTTCAAAATTTGCATATGCCCAGTAAAATTCCATCTGGGTGTAATCCTGCAAATGCTCTGCATCCATGCCTTCATTTCTGAATTGCCTGCCTATTTCAAATGTCTTGGAAAATCCTGCGACCATGAGTTTCTTCTGCCATAATTCCCCCATAGATATTCTTAGATAAACATCTATATCCAGAGCATTATGATGCGTTTTAAAGGGTGTGGCCGCTGCTCCGCCAGCAGCGGTTTCAATTGTGGGAGTTTCTACTTCGATAAAGCCTTTCTCCACTAGAAAACTTCTGACCTCGTGCCAGAATTTACTCTTTCTTATGAACATTTCTTTTACTTCCGGATTAAGCAAGATATCTAAGTATCTTTTCCTCAATCTTTCTTCATCATCTTTAAGGCCGTGGAATTTTTCTGGAAGAGGAAGAATGGATTTTGACAACAGGGAAACGCCTTTGACTAAAATAGATAATTCTCCGCGCTGCGTTCTAAAAATAGTTCCTTCTACTCCTATTATATCTCCTGAATCGATGAATTTCTTGAAAAATTCCCTCACCTTATCCGGAGTTTCTGTTTCCTGCAAAACAATTTGGATGTCTCCATAAGGATCTTTTAATGTGGCAAAAGCTATTTTGCCTAGATCTCTAATATTGACTACTCTTCCCGCTACTATTGCCTTATCTTCTTTCTTTGCTCCAGGCTTTAATTTTTCATATTTTTTCTGCAAATCGATAGAATAGTTTTTAACCTCAACTTTGGAAGGATAAGGATTTACCTTTAGAGATTTTAACTCCTCTAGTTTTCTGATTTTTTCATTAATAATCTGATCTTCTCTTCCCATTTTTTAAATACAATACCTGCGTTTATATACTTTATTTCTGCTAGAAAAAATAAAATGGGGCCATTTTATGCTTAAATTGTGTCAAGAACTTTCACCAAGGTTCGGTTCTTGAGCATGCTCAAGATTCCCGTAATTTATTAGGGCAAGTGTGAATCTTGACATGTTTAAATATTTTTTGTGCTCCAAAGAAATGCTTTTTATGAAATGTAAGATTTAAATAGTGCAATTTTTTATTGAATTTAAGGAGGCCATAATGGTAAAGAAAAACTGGGAAGAAGACGAAGAAGAAATTGAAGAAGACGACGATGACGACTTCGATGAAGAAGACGACGAAGAAGAAGATGCCAAAGACGCAGATTCTGATTAAATAGTCTTTAAATTATTAATTTTATTTTTATAACCTATACTTATTTTATAGCAACTCTATATTTTCATTACTTTAAATTCCTTAAAGTCCTGGAATTTTTCAGCTTTTTCTTCAACAGTTCTTATTTGAGTATGTTGAGGGCCTGTTTTTGCTTTTAGGATCATTTCATCCACTTTTTCTCTGTCTCCCTCCAGAAATATCTCTATTTTTCCGTCATCCTGCTTTCTCATGAAGCCTCGGACGTTTAATTTTGCAGTGTGTTCTTTCATAAACTGCTCAAAGAACATGGTTTGTACGCTGCCTGTAATGAATAAACGCACTGATTTTTTCATAAAAAGATAAAATAACGAGGGTTAATATAGTTTATGGAGAATTAGTCTAAGGTTTTCGTGCTAATTCTCCAGACAGAGATTTTGCCTAATGATCAACAAAATGCTCCGTATTATGGTTTACTTATCTTGAGGTAAGGACTCGTCTAAGAGTTTAATATATGGAACGTTTCTCCAGTCTTTGCCAAGAGTTTTTGCTACTTGTTTGTCTAGTTCTAAAGGCAAGCCTGCCATAAGATTACCGTTTGAGGAGGCGTCTATTAAGGCAAAATCAGGCATCTTTATTCTTACTATATCGTGAATTGAGTATTTTATAGGCCATTTTCTGATTTTATTCTTATTTCTTGAGAAAAATCCTTTGTAATGGCTTGAAGGATACGCTCCAAGCATATTGGTCAATGAACCTAAGACTACTGTTTCTTCATGGTCAGAGACTTTTGATAATGAAATGAGAAAACTGTTTAATAGGATCTTAGGATAATGAATGGAAGGGAATTTTAAGAAATCTCCTGATTCAATCTCCTCTGTTTCTGTGTTGTTTAGATCGATAAGAGACACGTGATACTGTTCTGCTATTTTGTTATATCCTAATGACTCAAACAAGTCTTCTGTCGGTAGACCTTCTGCTCCTTCTGCTATGAAGACCTCTGTAATTGGGTTCTTATGTTGCATAAGGAATTTCAATACCGATTCAACAAGCTCTTTAGGGGTAGATTTATCAGTATCTTCTGATAAGTGAGGCTTAATGACAATTTTATCATATTTCTTGATTTCGTGTGGCAATTTAAGCAAGTCTAGAATTTTTGGGACCGTATCATGGTAAGATACAAATTTGATCGATGCTCCTTTTATCATACACAAATTTCATTAAGTGGAGTTTTTAATGTTTATGGTGCTTGGAAATATCACTTTATTATAGTAAACTTTGATACAGATTAAGAGGGATCTATTCCAAAAAATCTGTTAATTCTATTTTCGATACTTGCATCCACCGCGTCTAGTATATCTCGCGCGTAATTTTCAGTTACTGCGCCAGCTCTGCATTCTGCAAATAGATGAATACATGTTCTTGTTGCCGTTTTGTAATCTCTTCTTACGTCTTCTGCACTCACATCAGTATATTTATCTTGCAACGCCTTTATTCTTCTTTTATGATCCCAATTTATTAAATCCATATTTTATAAGAATTCTTTATGATTATAAATATTGCTACAATCTTCCTGCATCTTCACGTCGATCTAGTTCATTGTTTACGACGGATAAAGTTTGTGAAGCAAAATAGGTTCTTTTTCCTATGGATATCGGAATGCAGAGTTTTTTCAGTCTTTTGAGCTCTTTTCCCGGTAAACCTTTATGATCTCCTAGAATAACTATCGGATTTTCCTTTATTTCGACAGTTCGGATGTCCTCTCCATCCGGATCAAGAATGTAGATATTTCTTTCTGCTTTTATAAAATCATGAACTAAATCAAGAAAGCTTTTTCTTTCTACAGAAAAACCTGGAAAGACTTCTCTCTTTTCTCCTTCCTTGAATTTGTAAAGCATTTTCTTTAGTATTATAGAGACATTTGTTTTTGCCAGATAGATTTTATCGACTCCTGTCTGACCTTCTGTTACCGGCATGATTTCCAAGTGTTTTGGCGGATCAGGAGGACCTGCAAATGAAAGATGTAATTTAACATCTGTTCTAATTTTGTGACTTAAGAAGAAGGTCGCAATTACAGTATGGATTGCAATGTCAATTCTTCCAGATTCCTGCAGATTTTCTTTGATATAACTCCCTGAAGTAGGCGCCGTTCGTGAATAATAGATTATCTCTCTCATAAAAAGAATAAGTCGTAAGGGGTTTTAAAGCTTAGTTGTTTATTATGTTGGTCTGATTTTCATTCAGAAGGATAAGGGCGTTCTCAAATTTATCATGTAAATCTGACTTTAATGCTTTTAAGAAAATTTCTATAACTTTTTCTGGATTCTGTTTTATTAACCTAATAAATATAACTCCTTTATGTTTAATTTTAGGATTATTAATGATGTTTCCAAAATTTTTGTCATGAGTAATTATAATTCTTTCCTCATTTAATGCAATATCAATAATCTCTTTATCCGAAATTCCAAATAATTTACTTTCTTTAATATCCTTAACATCAAAACCTTCTTTTCTAATTCTTTTCATTACTGAAGTAGCTATATTTTCATCTGTGATGAATTTCATACTTTATTATCTTGAAAGATAAACCTCTTCACGTTTTAAAAGAGAGGTTGCATAGATTAATGCTGCTAAAACATCTTCTTTTTTTAAGTGGGGGTATTCTAATAAAATTTCATCAATGCTCATTCCAGAAGAAAGCATCTCTAAGATGAATTCTACCGATATTCTTGTCCCTTTTATAATGGGCTTGCCCGATAATATTTTTTGGTCTACTACTATTCTTTCCATAAGTATTATTAAAATTTGAAGTTTAAATAATTTGGCTTTTTGATATTTTACATTCCAAAAATAAATAGCAAGGCATAAAGAATTGCAACTATGATGAACATACTGTATTCCGTGTAGCGATGAATCTTTTCCACTAGTTCTTTTTTCTTAAAATCCTGGAGTTTAAGCATTATTACATTAAGGCCGAAAGTCAATAATACAATCAGATATGTTAAGACCATGAACTTGTCTGCGAAAGTCAAATATCCTGTTGGAGGTATCTGGTTACTTATTGATATATGAAACATGACTGAAGCCACTAATGCTGAACCTGCCATTGTAAGGCGAGTAAGAATTTTATCTGTACCTAAGAAAAATCCTGTAAGCATGACTAGCAAGATAAATATAACTGGAAGAAATGTTTTAAGGATTGAATTTACCTTTATTCTGTTTATCGGAATTGTAAATACATATTGAGAATATACTTCATCGTAGACTTCGTATTCGTGTTGTCTCTCTTCTGCAGTCCAGTTGCCTAAGCGCCAACCTGTGAAAGCGATTGTGTTATCTATCCCGCTTTCTTCGATGTCTGGAACGTAAACTAGAGTGTCTATAGTTGCTTTCTTATCTTCAATGATTATTTGCATTTCTTGTCTATCAAAAGGAAAACTCCTTAAGTTTACCGGAGAGTTTAGATTTGCCTGAATTCTATAGAACTTTTCATCTTTCTCATCGATTATCTTTTCAATACTTGAAGCCCGACCATTCATGAATTCAAAGTCAAACTCAGGGCATTCTTTTTCACATTGGAAATCAAGATAGAAGTCTGCGGTAAATGACCCTGTTGCAATGTCGAATTTTCCTAAGTTAAGCAAATAGAGTCCTACTTGTACTTCTTTAGGTTCCTCCCTTGGAGGCAGTTGCGGCTCTAATGCTAAGGAAAAAGAGATCAGAGCTAGTACTATTACTAGGGTTGCAAAAACTATCGAAAATTTTCTCATAATTCTTTTTTACAGTTTGACTTTAAAAATATTGCGTTAGACTTGTTTATGTCTAAAACAACCAACTAGATGATCGTTAACCATGCCCGCGGCCTGCATGAAAGCATAGCAGATTGTTGAGCCAACGAACTTAAAGCCACGATTTTTTAGATCTAGCGACATCGCATCTGATTCTTTTGACCTTGCTGGCAGATCCTTGATAGTTTTCCACTTATTAGTTATTGTACGGTGTTTTGTAAACTGCCAGATGTATTTGTCGAAGGAACCGAATTCCTTTTGAACTTCTAAGAATTTCTGCGCATTTATAATTGTCGCACGTATTTTTAGTTTATTTCTAATAATACTTGCATCATTGACTAAACGATTAAAGTTTTTTTCCGTGTATTTTGCAATTATTTTTGGATTGAAATTATGAAATGCTTTCTCAAAACCTTTTCGCTTGTTTAGAACAATTTGCCAGCTTAGACCAGCCTGAAAGGCATCTAAAACTAAAAACTCAAAGAGTTTTTTATCATCATGCAATGGAACTCCCCATTCAGTATCATGATACTGTATCATTAATGGATCTTCTTTTGGCCAGGCACATCTCTCTATTTTATTTTTCATTACTCAAATTCCTTTAATATTTCTTTAATTTCTGTGATACCATCATCTTGAGTGAAGTGTCCTCTATCTTTTAGCATGTTAACTTTTGCGCCTAATTTTTCTTTAAAGACGGCACTATTTTCTTTTACGAATCCATAAGGTTCGTTGCTTGATAAAAAAACTGTAAGGTTATTGATTTTTTTCTTTACTTTGCTAAAATCAATTGGCGTTTCCAACCAAGGTCTGGCGATTTCTTCTACTTCCTCTCCTTCTAGATTATCTAATTTAAACCATCCTGCGACGAAAACTATTTTTCCTACTTTGCCATTATAATTTTCCTTTTCTAAATATCTCATAATCGTTTGGCATCCCATACTGTGCCCGATAAAATAAGTATTGTTGTCTAGCTTTCCTACAGTTTTCTTTAGATGCTGCACCCATTCTTCTATTTTAGGTTCTGAAGTATTAGGCATGGAAGGAACCATAACGACAAAACCCTTCTTTTCAAGATCTTTTTTTAGAGAAGAATACCAATTCATTTTAGGATTAAAATCCCAACCGTGAATAATAAATGCTCTTTTCATTATTTCTAATATAATGGCTAACTTATAAATTTAGTTGTAAATAAATTCGGCCTTGGCAATGATATCTCCTTGCTGGACAGTTTTGTATATTCCAATAAATTTGTCTTTAACGAAAGCTGCAAAAACTTCGCCTTTTAGATCTTTAATATTTAGGAAATCTTCTTTCATTAGAGGTTTGCCTGTAAATAATTGCTTTAGATTCTTATCTGATATCTCGACGACTGGCAAAACTTTCTTTATTTCTTCATCTGCAGGAATTAGAATTTTTGTCAAGGGTTCTGGGTTTCCTTTTTTGTATTCCTCTACTAAAGAATCAAAGGTGTGGAGATCAATGAAATTATGGTCGCTTTCTTTGAATATGCTTGCTTGAGTTCTCCTTAATTCCAACATATGCGCTCCCCCTAACTTATCTCCCATGTCGGAACAGAGTTTTCTGATATATGTCCCTGCCTGGACTTTTGTTCTAAATAAAACATCTTTGCCATCGATTTCTAAAATATCAAAAGATTTTACTTCTCTGATGCGCTCTGCTCTTTTTACGGAAGAACGCACAGGAGGGAGTTGTTTTATATGTCCAATAAATTCCTTTATTACTTTATTCAATTCGCTTTTTGAAACTTCTGCGTGCAAACGCATTATGCCAACATATTCCTTATCAGAATGCATGAAATAGTTGGACAATCGGCAGGCGCGCCCTAACAAGACAGGCAAGACTCCTGAAACCATTGGATCTAGCGTGCCCATGTGAGAAGTTTTACTTACTTTTAGAGATTTCATTATGTAATTTGAAACCGTAAAGGATGTCGGGCCTGAAGGCTTATCTAGATTGATTATTGAGAAATTAAGCAGTTGTTGGATCGATTTAGAGTCTTGTTTCATGTATTTTGGAAGACATGATAGCTTTTAAATTGTTTTTAGTTTCCCTTTATATGGCATTAGATGATCAAGTCAAAGAGAGACGCTGCCCGCTAGAACATCTTATTCATCTGGAATTTAACAGGACAGACCCTAAACATCCGAACAGGTTAGCGTGTCATAATTGTAGCTATACTGGAAATCAAGTCTATTATTCTGAAAGGCAGTTACACTGGCCATTTCCTCCTCTTTTTGTTTATGGCACTTTACTAAATAGAGAAATGCAAACAAGGATTATAGGAAGAGAAATTAAAAGTCAAAAAAAGGCAACCTTAAACGGCCACCTTAGAGTGAAAGTTAGACTGGATGGAACGCCTTACTTCTCAATCACTTCAACTTCAACAAAGAAGAACCCAGATGCCTTTGTCCGGGGACGTCTTTTGGAATTGACTCCTGAAGAATTAGAAAGAACGGATGCTTATGAGGCTCCCTATTATAAAAGAATAAAGGTTAAACTAGATACTGGAAGAGAGGCCTGGGCCTATATGATAAACCTTCCAAAGAAACCTAGCTCTAAAAAGACATAGTTTAATAAATATAGAGTCTATTTTCTAGAATGGTTTCTGCTTTTAGAATGTGGGGAAGTTATATCGGCACAGTTATGGGAATTATTGTTGGATTTTTTATGTACTCTGCAATAAAAGTAATATGTGAATTTGGAGCTTGCAAACCGGGAGCTTATGTTCTACCTATTATTCCAGTAGTAATTGGTTTTATAGTTGGATGGGGAACGCATTTGTTGATTAGAAAATTAAGAAAGTAGTGGGCTAATCTAATGTTTTGAGACTCATGCCGCCATCAATTGTTAAGACTTCGCCACAGACAGCATCGTTCTTTATTAGAAAACTAATTGCATCTGCTACTTCTTCAGACAAAATAAACCTGTTTATAAGATGAGTAGCTCCTAACTCTTTCTTCTCTTTATCTTTTAATTCCCCCCACATTGGAGTGAGAGTTTTGCCCGGAGCTATGGCATTGACAATTATCTTGGGAGCTAGTTCTTTAGCAAGATTTTTTGTATAACTATCTAAGGCTGCTTTCATTGCAGAATATGCAATTGTGTCTCCCCTGCCATGACCTAGTCTTCCATGAACGGAGCTTACATTGATTATTTTCCCCGTTTTCATTAATTCTAGAGCATGTTTAGCTACCCTTACCTGGCCTAGAAAATTAACTGCAAAGACATTCTCGAAAGCAGCTAGGTTTTCGGGGTTATCAGACTCATCAAAAATACCTGCGTTGTTTATTAGAACGTCTAAAGAACCGTATTTTTTAGATATTTCCTGGAACATCTTTTTTACTTCATTATCGTTCGTTATGTCTGCTCTGAAAACCATATTCATTTGAGAGTATTTATTACATTCTTCTAAGACTTTTTGAGCTAGATTTTCTTTAGACTTGAAATTGATTATAACTTTTGCCCCTTCTTTGGCCAAAGCAACTGCTGCTGATTTTCCTATACCCTCTGAAGCGCCAGTCACTAGAATTACTTTATTTCTTATTTCCATTAATTAAATTAGAGTTTTTTGTTTTTAAAACTATTTGAACTCGGCAACATCTCCTTCTTTAATTCCCAAAGTTTCTGATAGGCCTGCGTTTATTTCTAAAACATATGAAGCTTCACTATCTGGAGAGTAGATCTGGCAGGGATCCTGCGTGCAAGGCTGGGCAGTAACTATGTGAACTATCTTGCCTTCTTGATCTAGCCATATTATATCTAATGGGATTAAGGTATTTTTCATCCAGAAACCTGGCTTGGAAGGAGTATTGTAAATGAAGAGCATGCCTTTATTGGAATCTAAAGATTCTCTGTACATTAAACCTCTTTCTTTTTCTGCTTGAGTTTTTGCTAATTCTAGTGAAAAACAGTTTTGTTTGAAACAGACTTGAGATATCTCTTTATTATTAATGGAGTTATTATCTGATATTGCAAAAATTAGGATTGTTAAAATTGCAAGGATTATTAATATGGCTAAATGAATTTTTGATAATTTCATTTAGTTAGGGGTATACAAAGGAATAAAAATGTTGTTTTTTGAGGAATTTGATGACTGATGAAGCAACGAATAAAAAATTCGTTTTTTTATATCCTAAACAGGAGATATTTGATGCGGAATTGAGAAAGGGGGCATTTATGAGCGGATTTGTAAAGCAGTTAGCTAAACTTAGTGGGAAGAATGAAGAAGAAGTTTCCCAAGAAGCTATAAGTAGATATAGAACAGAATATAAGAGAAAGTTAAATAGTTGTATTGATTATAGATATAGAAAAGAAGGGTTCTCTATTTATTATGTATTATTTGAGGATTCTGAGATCTCCAAAATTATTAATTTTAGAAAAGAAGATAAATTAATTCGCATCAGATCAGAGTCAAAAGAAAATGAAGTAAGTGACGATTATAAAGATCATCCATACCCTGATTCAAGATATATATTAAATCAACTCAAACCCGCAGAACATATAAGGGTTTCTGGTTTTTACTTGTCAGAAAGTGTTGAAATTTTAGCTAGAAATTCTTATGAAAGCGAAATCGATACTTTGATAGATGAAGATTTAACAGAATTATTTCCAGGTAGAATTATGGAAGAGGGCTTTAAAATAAAATCTTATCCAAGTTTTGATCCTAGGGATCATCCTAGAAGTCGCGGAAAGAATTATTTTGAATGGTTTATGAAAGCAAGGGAAGGTAAACCTTGGCTTTGGCAGGAATATTGATAATAAATTCCTCAATAATTATAACATAACCTTATAAATCAAAGTTATAACTTTCCCCCATGAAAGATATTGTAATACGAGGCGCTAGAGAACATAACCTGAAGAACGTAAATGTAACTTTACCTAGAGATAAATTCATTGTGATTACTGGGCTATCTGGCTCTGGGAAGTCTACATTGGCTTTTGATACACTTTATGCGGAAGGTCAGAGAAGATATGTTGAATCTTTGAGCGCTTATGCAAGGCAGTTTTTAGGCTTAATGAATAAACCAGACGTTGACTCAATTGATGGTTTATCTCCTGCCATATCAATTGAGCAGAAAACCACATCAAATAACCCTAGAAGTACAGTAGGAACTGTTACAGAGATCTATGATTATTTGAGATTATTGTTTGCAAGAATTGGAATACCTCACTGTCCTGAACATAAAATCAAGATTGAGGCACAGACTCCTGAACAAATTGCAAATAGACTAGGTAAAGAAATATCTGGAGAAATGACTATTCTAGCGCCTATTGTTAGAAAGAAAAAAGGCACTTATGAAAATTTAATTAAAGATCTAGGAAAAGAAGGATATTCTAAAGTTAGGGTGAACGGAAAAGTGTATCGAACTGATGAGACGATAAAACTGGATAGATATAAGATGCATGATATTGAGGCAGTGATTGATAAAGTTTCTGGGAAAGATCAGTCAAGATTAAATGAGGCTGTTGAGGCAGGACTGAAGAAAGGAGGCGGATTACTCATTGTAGTTGATTCTAAAGATAAAGAGCACTTGTATTCTTCTGCAATGGCCTGTCCTGTTTGTGGGATGTCTTTTGAGGAATTGCAACCAAGAATGTTTTCTTTTAACAGTCCATTTGGAGCTTGCGAAGATTGTAAAGGATTAGGAGTAAAGATAGAGTTTGATCCAGAACTTGTCTTGCCTGATAAGAAGAAGAGTATTATGGATGGCGCAATTGCCTTATATGGAAAGATGGACCTAAGCTGGAGAGGACAGCAATTGCAGGTTGTAGCAAAGAAATATGGTTTTACTATATTTACTCCAATAGAAAAATTAACTGAAGATCAACTTAATGTTTTATTGTATGGAACTGATGAAAATTTGAAAGGAAGATGGTCTACAGGCCAGTGGATGAATTTCTCAGGCGGATGGGAAGGAGTTATACCTCAGTCAGACAGATTATATAAGAAAACAGAGTCTGACTGGAGAAGAAAAGAATTTGAAAAATTCATGAGAGCTTCTCCATGTCTAATGTGTAAAGGGAAGAGACTGAAAGATAAAGTTTTGGCAGTTACTGTAAGAAATAAATCTATTATTGATGTAACTGATTTATCAGTAACTCACTGCCTAGAGTTTTTTGAAAGTATTACACTGACAAAGAAAGAGCAGGAGATTGCAAAACTGATCTTAAAAGAAATTAATTCAAGGTTGAAGTTCTTACTTGATGTCGGATTAGGATATTTAACGCTATCACGTCAAGCAGGTACTCTCTCTGGAGGGGAGGCACAGAGGATCAGACTTGCTACACAGATTGGATCTAATTTAATGGGAGTATTGTATATTTTAGATGAACCTTCTATTGGACTACATCAGAGAGATAATGTTAAACTAATTGAGACCTTACATAAATTAAGAGATTTAGGAAATACTTTAGTTGTTGTAGAACATGATGAAGATACTATTAGAAGAGCGGACTATGTTGTGGACATGGGCCCGGGAGCGGGAACCCATGGGGGGGAGATTATTGCCGTAGGGACTCCAGAAGAAATTTACAATAATCCTAAATCCTTGACTGGAAAGTATTTGTCAGGAAAATTAAGCATCCCTGTACCGAAGAACAGAAGAAAAAGCAAAGGGAATTTGATCTTCAAGGGTTGCAAAGAGAATAATCTGAAGAATATTGATGTAAAGATACCTACGGGTATCTTAACCTGTCTTACAGGCGTATCAGGAAGCGGCAAGTCGACACTATTAGAAGAAATTATTTACAAGGGACTAATGAAAGAGGTGAACGAATCCAGCGTTATTCCAGGAAAGCATAAATCAATTGAAATGAATGCAGAGATCGATAAAGTAATAGTTATCGATCAAAGCCCTATCGGAAGAACCCCAAGAAGTAATCCTGCAACGTATATTAAAGTCTTTGATGAAATGAGGGCCCTATTTGCCTCTACTAAAGAAGCAAAGATGAAAGGATATGCAATAGGAAGATTTTCTTTTAACGTTGCTGGCGGTAGATGCGAGAAATGTGAAGGAGATGGAACTATCAAGATTGAGATGAACTTTTTGCCTGATGTATATGTAGAATGCGAAGAATGCAAAGGGAAGAGATATAATAAGGAAACTCTCAACATTACTTACAAAGGCAAATCAATCGCAGATGTACTGGATATGACAGTTGAAGAAGCATTAACAATATTTGAAGCGGTACCGAACATAAAAAGAAAACTAGCAACTTTAGTAGAAGTAGGTTTAGGATATATTAAAGTTGGACAGAGTGCAACTACTCTTTCAGGTGGAGAGGCACAAAGAATAAAATTAACTAGAGAATTATCTAAAAGAGGAACGGGCAAGACAATGTATCTGCTTGACGAACCAACTACCGGATTGCATTTCCATGATATAATTAAACTTCTTGAGGTATTACATGGTTTAGTTGACAAAGGCAATACGATTCTCATCATCGAGCATAATCTCGAAGTCATTAAGTCTGCAGACCATATAATCGATCTCGGCCCTGAAGGCGGGGAAGGCGGAGGACAAATTATAGTTGAAGGCACTCCTGAAGAGATCATAAAGAATCCAAAAAGCCATACAGGCAAGTTTCTTAAAGATGTGCTGAAGAAGTGAACCTAAACTACTGCGGTAAAGGAGGCGGTTGAGGAATTGAACCTCCACCTGAGATAGGATTTACATCTCCTGATAGGGCGACATATGTGATGATTCCTGCTACAATTAAAATTAGTACAATTACTAAAATCCAAACCCATGCTTTTCCTCTTTTATTTATCATTTTATACATTAACAACTTCCATTATTACAAACATTTTCGCACTGATATATGACAGAGCCCATACCCCTATTTGTACAATAAAATTCTTCTAATTGATCCCCTAAGCATTTATCTTCATACCTTCCAGGGGCATAAACCATATCCTCGGTACTTGTTTCTTTATTTATTGTTAATATTCCTTTCACCATATAATTAACACCTCCATCGGTGTCAATACAATTATCACTTGGTTGAGGTAATGGTGGAGGACTAACACTCCCGCTTATTTTACTAAATAATTTGCAATCAGTCGCTACTCTAATAGCCATCCCCTTACCAGACAATCCGTCTCCTGCATCCATTAGCTCGCCTCTGAGATATTGTTTATTAGTTATATCACTATCAGAGAAAGGAGCCGACCATTGCTGAGTTTCATCGCCCCAGACATATAATTTCTGGATATCACAATCTTCGCCTACCATGAAGTCGTTTTGCCTGGCATAGCCTGCATATGCTGCATAAGGAGGATAAATTATCATATTCCAGCCCTGTTTTAATTTTATTCCTAGCAGCCCCATATCATCTCCTTCAACTTCTCTTAACATGTATGGATGATATTCATAAGAAACAGTTAGCGGTATTTCCCCAGATTCAGTTAGGGCTATAGGTTTAGAATAATAGTGCCAGTCAGCCGAGATTGCAGTATATATCATATAATTTTGTACGAAACTTTCTTCTGTTAGAGATTGAAAGTCTCCTTCAGAAAGATCGTAAAGCTCGCTTCTGTCGCAAACCAGAGGATTAGAATTTGGTTTCTCTACGCAACGAACGTATTCTTTTGTAAATGGAGAAAAAGCATACATATAATCAACTGATTTGTAAAATCCAAGAAAGTCTGTGTCTTGAGAAAAAGAGGCCAAAGAGTTTTGTTGAGGTAACAAGTACCAGCCAGGTTGCTGAATATTGTAAGTAACTTTGTAGGCTTTCTGATTAGGGTAAGAAGGATTTGTGAATTCTGTTGTTGAAGATATAGAAGCACTAACAAAACCCATAAGAAAAACTAGTGAAACAAGAAGCGAATACTTTTTCATAAATTAAACAATTATTTTTTCTTTTTAAATCTTCTTATAACTTCTATTTTACTTGTTGAAAATTAATTTTCATGCTCTTTTGCATGCATAAGTATATCGACATAAGTTTTTAGCAAGATGAATATAATTACTAGAATTATATTTGATACTCCAGCTAGAGTTTTAATGATGTAAAAAAGTGGTGCTATGACTAAAAAATTAAAGAGAATCAAGAAGTGAATCGGTATAACTCTTATATATGGGGCAGAAACTAATCTTATTTTGTCTAATTTCTGCATTTTCCTTTTATCTTTATTATAATTAATGAAAAATGAAATCAAGTGATTAACTGCAAATATTCCTATTCCGCTTAGAATGTAATAATAATCCACTTTTGTGAATGATTCTGAAAAAGCCGAAGCATACTTCATAATTCCAAATATGGCGGCTGCATACAAAACATGAACTAAGAAGTAAGGGAAGATATAGTCAATTCCCACACGTTTTCTGGAAACCTCAGAATTAGCAAATAAATAGAATTTAATAAACCAGAATATACCAATTATGACGCTTTGAGCAATATAAACCCATAAAAGATTTGTGATGGGCAGGCCTTTCCAGATTAAAAGAAAACCTACCCAAATATTTGAAAGGATAAGTATCCATGCGCTTACATCTCTAATTGAACTTTTGAAAGCTTTTTTTGAAGCAGTAGATATAACTTTTCGAGCATCTTTGAAAGATTTAATGCTAACCATGTGAAATTAACAAATTTTAGGTTTATAATTTATTGTGATAATATTCCTCTTAGGAGAAACAATTAAAAAGATAATAAATGTTGAGTAATTGTAATATTTTTAAAATTACAATGAAAAAAAGGGTGAAGAATGGGTATTTTAGAGTTGTGGCTTTTAGTCTCAGCATTGTAATGCTTGCTGCCTTAATTTCCTTAGTAAGTTTTGAAGTTTATGATTATCATGAAAATTCAGAAAGATTTTCTAATAAAGTGGGGCTTAGTCCGTCTGCTATCTCGAAAAAAGTAGAGTACCAGTCAATTTATAATCTTTATACTGAAAACAATAATCTAGAAAATAATAATTTAAAGGTAAGAAAAGAATCGGATGATAAAATCACATATACGAATTTTGTAAACGGTATCCCCCAGGACTATGAAGATATTGTTATTGATCAAGAATTAGAGGACAGTCTTTTTGACGGATATATTATTACATTAAAAACTCCTTCAATTACAGAGGAAAAAATCTATTTAGAAAAACAAGGAGGAGTAGCTAGTGCCCAGACACTAAGCCAGCATCTCGCACTTATAGATAACGAACAAGCCTCCTTTGAATCAAAGGCTAGTCGTATTGCACCTAAATTAAAAATTGAAGGAAAGGTCAAGAGAGTAATAAACGCTGTTTTTGTCAAGGGAGAGATTAGTGAAACTCCCTAAGGCAAGACCTTAGGGCATCTAAAAATTATCTAGCCTT
>CAYHCG010000011.1:0-46597 GCA_964355135.1 Candidatus Woesearchaeota archaeon
TTAAGGCTAGATAATTTTTAGATGCCCTAAGGTCTTGCCTTAGGGAGTTTCACTTTAGAAAATTTGTGGTGAATGGAAAATAAGGGTGCCGTCTCAACTGCGGGTAATTACTTCTTTCTTCGTAAGTAGAAATACACAGAGAAGGAATAAACCAAACTTCCTAAAACTCCTAAAGACATATCGACCATGGTATCATCGTTTCTATCCATTAAGATATTATATTTCTCAAGTCCCTGGACATCTCTTAAATATACTCCTTGCAGTTTCAAGTCATACAGATAATCTAATAAAAACTCTCCAAGTTCAAATATTCCTAAACATCCTATAACTACAAAAAATGTAAAGACAATTTTCCATTTCAGTTTTAGATCCAACTGGGAAATCATGTGGAAAACAATTGAGGCAAACATTATGGGCTGTACAAAATGTTGTATTTTGTCATATTGTGGATAGACATAATAAAGCGGACTGAGTAAAAAGCTTGAGATCGCAATGATAACGATAAAACCATAATGATAATGTTTGAAATCAAGATCAAAAAAATGATCTATGAGATAAAATACTACTAAGAAACCAATCGCAGACAATGCCCTTACTAAGAATGAAGAGTTTTTGAACATATAAAGAAAAAATAAAATTATAATGCACATTCCAACAATAAATCTTCTTTTTGTTTTATATCTTTGATAGATATTCTCTTTTTTCATTATTCTATTAATTAAACATCGAATTTAAACTTTTTTAATTATATTTATCTCTCTCGATATTAAAAAAAGATTTATAAACTCTCGCAGTTTTTTATCATTATGAAAAAAGATAATTCAAAAAAGCTTGAAGAAACACTCATACAAGTAGGTTTAAAAATAGCAAGAAGAAGTGAAGGCGCGCTTTTTGTTGTTGGCAAGGTTAAATATAAAACTCTCGTTGTGCAGGCTGTCAAACCCTTTGACGTTGTTAAAAATCCGAAATTACTTGAGTCTCTAGCTTTGATGGATGGCGCAGTCATCATAACGCCTGATGGAAAAATGAAAGCATATGGGGCAATGGTTAATTCTAATAAAACTCTGAGGAATTTTGGTACAAGGCATAGCGCGGCCATAAGTGCATCAAAAGGAGATAATCTTGTAGTAATCGTATCAGAAGAGGATAAAAAAGTAAAGATAATAAAAAATGGGAAAATGATTATGCAACTCGATGCCCTGCAGAAAAACGTAGATCAAGGAGTATCTCAGGCAGTGCAAGTCTTAGAGTCAGTAGGTGCAGGCACAATAGGTGCTCTAGGAACGAGTCTTCTTGTTCCAGGCCTTGGAATAGCTCTACTGCCTGGAGTCATGGTATTTGGATCAGTTTATTATTTGACAAAAATTATGAGGAAGAAATTCAACGGACGTTAGATTTATAAATGATCTTTTTGAATTACTAGTATGATAATTCCAGTAAGATGTTTCGGATGCGGTAAGCCTATAGGTCACCTTTGGGAAGAATATAAGAAAAGAATTGACGCAGGCGAAGACGCAGGCAAAGTCATGACTGAACTAGGTTTGGAAAGATATTGCTGCAGGGGAACTCTCCTAGGCCACGCAGATATGTTGCCGGAAATCACAAAGTTCAAGAAAGCTTAATTAATTATCAATTATCTAATTTTTATTAAAGGAAATTTACAAATCTTTTTTCCTTATCTCATCTGTAAACTGTTCACTAAATTCAAGGTTTCCGCTTTTCTTATTATATCTGATACCTTCACTCATTTCTATATAGTTTCCTACTGTCGAATCTAATTCATTAGAACTTCCCATACTGTTTGTCCAAAATTTCATTATTTAAACTTTCCTAAGGGACTGCGCTGGCTAAAACAATAGTTAACAGATAATAATAAGAATGGTTTAAGAAAATATAAATTTCTAAGATTCTAAAAAAATAAATTTAAACTTTTGCTTTTAGTTCAATGCAAACGCCAGCAGCAACGGTCTGACCAGCGTCTCTGATTGCAAATCTTGACATATGTGGGTTTGTTGCCTGTGTCTCAAGTACTAAGTTTCCGATAGGTTTGATTCTTACTTTAGCAACGTCTCCAGCTTTCAAATAGTCTGGCTTTTCAATTATTGATCCGTCAGGGGCAGTCTTACTTATTAATTCAATGAATTTGCAAGGTACTTGAGCTGTATGAACGTGGAATACTGGCGTGTAGCCTACTGCAATGACTCCCAAAGGCGAGATAATTGCAATCTGACCAACGAATTCATCAACAATCTTTGGAGCATTTGCTGCGTCACAGATGACGTCTCCTCTAGCAATATCTTTCTTTCCAACTCCTCGTAAGTTGACTCCAACATTATCTCCTGGTTCTCCAAAAGGCAATATTTCATGATGCATTTCAATAGTCTTAACTTCGCCTTCAATTCCTTTTCCTGTTCTTCCAGGTAATATAACTATCTTCATTCCAGTTTTCATTATTCCTGTTTCAATCTTTCCTACTGGAACAGTTCCAATACCTTTAATTTCATAAGCGTCTTGAATTGGCATTCTTAATGGTAATGTGGTTGGTTTTTCCGGTAATTTGAATAAATCAAGTTGTTCTAACAAACTTGGCCCCTTATACCATTCCATCTTTGTGGTTTTTTTAGCTAAGTTTTCTCCAGCAAATCCTGAAATAGGTATAAAATTAATCTGGTCTGGTTTGTAACCTGCTTGTTTGATAACATTAGAAACATCTTCCTTAACTTTTTTGTAAGCATCTTCTTTCCAGTCAACAGTATCCATTTTATTTACTAATACTGCAATTTCTCCAACACCCATAGTTCTCAAAAGCCATACGTGTTCTTTTGTCTGAGGTTGAACTCCTTCTTTAGCAGCTACTACTAAAAATGCGCAGTCTGCCTGACTTGCTCCAGTGATCATGTTCTTGATGAAGTCTCTGTGTCCAGGAGCGTCAATTATAGTAACCTCATAGTTCTTAGTTATTAATTTTTCATAGGATAAGTCAATAGTAACTCCTCTTTCTCTCTCTTCTTTGAATCTGTCCATATAGTAAGCGAATTCAAATCCGACTTTACCATGTTTCTTTGCTTCTTCTTTTAATTTATCAAGATTCTGTTGTGATAAGTTTCCAGCTTGGAACATTAAATGTCCGATTGTGGTACTCTTACCGTGGTCTACGTGACCTACAAATGCAACATTAATAACTGGTTTTGTTTTTGCCATTTTAATTTTTAATCAGTAATTTACTTTAATTTTGGAGGGTATTTAAATTTATCGCTTCTACGTCTTTTTCCGACATCTTTTAATCAAAAAATTACCAGGCAAATTTCCCGCCGATAAAGAGCCAGAAGAAAATTCCCGCAGTGCTTAAGATAAGACTGATAATGACCATCCTACGTGGAGTGATATTTGTCAATCCAGAAAGCATCGTTACTCCAATTTCATCAGGGAGAGGGGACGCGATAACCGCGCATGAAAAAATATAGAGCATAATTCTTCTCAATTTTGAATTAATGTCTTTCTGTGCTAATTTTTTAATAAAAACAAAAGGAGTTGTCTTTTTAATTTGATCAAATTCGTTCATAAATGAAAATCTAATCAAAGTAAAGATGAGCATATCAGATATCATTGAGCCCACGCCTCCAATGAGCGCTGCCCAGAAAATATTTAAGTTTCCCACGCTCGTAAAGAAACCAACTGCAAAGGGTCCGGAAAACCCAAACGAATAGAAAAATCCTGCTATGAAAACTCCAATATAGCCGAACCCTTCTAATTGAGCTATTTTTCCAGGCAGGCTCGTCTGGCTAAACACAAAATAAGCAACGAGAATAGTGAGTATAAGAAATTCTAGTTTAGGATATCTAAACCAAAAAACGTGTTTTGCAATTTTTTTTCTTTTCATGTTTATCTAAAACTTTTACTGATGTTTTCATTCCAGAAACTTGGCAGGTCATTCTTAACAAATCCTCTAAAATCATTGGAATAAACATATGTTAGTCCTTGTTCGTCTTTATATTTGTCAAACTTCTTTTCTACTTTTTCATAAAGTTCTTTGACTATCTTTCTCTCAAAATCTTTTTGTAGTAGAGAAGAAGGTTTTAACACAAGGAAATCTGCCTGCCGTATGATATTTACATCTAAATTAGAAGAATTTTGAGAAATAAAAACGATCGTTAAATTTTTATGTCGGGAAATCAAAATCAAATCTCCCAGTAGTTTATTGGCATTGGACATAGATCTTCTCGAACTAAACAAAATCCCTCCCTCATCAACTAAAACTAAAGAATCATTCTCAATTTCTTTTATATCTTCAACCACATCTATCCAAGCTGGCATTTCGCTTTCCTTAAATCCCATTGCGTATACTCCTTTTTTACTTTTAGAGTAAATATTTTCAACTAATTTCATGCCAAAAGCTGTTTTCCCAGTTCCTCTTGCTCCAAGAATGATTCCTATTTTGCTTTTCTCAGTTATGCTCTTTTCAAGTTTATCTAAATCTCCGCTTTCTTTCTCAATAACCTCAAATTGTTCATAATTGCTTTTCATTATTCCTCTTTTTCTCTCAATACCAAGTTCTTTAGTTTTCGTTCTTGTTCCCTTAGCTAGTTTTACAAATAAACCTACAACATCAGATACTACTCCAGTAACAAAGTAAAAAGGTATCTGTAATATGAACCATAAGGCTTTGAATATAAATTTTACTACCGCGAGCCCATTCCCCTTTTTCTTTGCCATATCATCTAATAAGATTTAGTGTTTTTATCTCTTGCTATTCTTATAATTAGTTTTATATATTCTCTGAGGGTATAATGATTATGGGCAATAAATACGAAGAATTAAAGAAAGCGGACAAAATAGCCGCCATTATAACAGATTTAGACAATACGCTCTGGAAAGGCACACTAGCTGAAAAGCAAGAATTGACTCTCAATAAAGAATACTATCAATATCTACAAGATTTGTACCAAAAAGGAATCCAAATTATTGTAGTTTCAAAGAATGATGAAGCAGAAGTTATAGATGCATTCAAAAAATTAAAAATAAAATATGGCCTATTTACTCTAGTGATAGCTAATTGGGATGCAAAATATTTGAATATAGAGAGGCTTTTGCAACAAACTAGTCTTAGACCAGAAACAGTTATATTTGTCGATGATAATTCCTTAGAAAGAGCCGAAGTCAAAGCAAAATTGTCTAAGATCCATTGTCTTGATTCAGCAGATTGGGCTATTTTAGTTAATCACCATTTTCTAAAGGGAAAAGAAAAACAACCAGAATCAGAAATATCAGAAAGAATCAACAGGTATAGAACAGCCATTAGGGCAAGCAGCTTAAAAGAGAAATTTAAGGGAGAAGATGAAGATTTTCTTAGGAGCTTAAAAAGAGAATTAAGTATAGGGGAGATAAAACCAGATAACTTGGATAGATTTACCCGCTTATTGGTCGTTACTCATAGAATAAATTTTAATCCAGGCAAATTCGAAGATTATAACAAGGCATTGGATTATCTCCATAAAGAAATAAATGAAGGCTATAAGCTATTTGCGGTCTCTACTAAAGAAAACGGAATTGCATTGGGTTTGACTGGGGCATTAGTAGTCAAAGTCGAAAAAGGCAAGGCAGTTGTGGAAGATGCAACTTTCTCCTGCGGGATAATAGGAAGGGATTTTGAGCAAAAATCAATTCTGGAATTTACACGCATCATGAAAGAAGAAGGAGTAAGGGAAGTGGAATTTTATGTCTTATCGACCTCAACAAACAAAAGAGTTAAGGAAATATTTGAAGAAATAGGTGCAAATGTTAAACTAAAAGAAGGGGAAAAAGTAGTTTACTCAATTGATACAAAAACTTTCAAACCAAAAAAGAACTATGATTGGATTAAAGTTTCCAATAAAAATCCCGATATGGACTATAACGGCATTCCTTCTATAATAGATTTCTTTAGTAACTATGCAAAACCATTAATAAAAAATAGTTCTAATGTAGTAAATCTGGGGGCGGCAAAGGGAGAAGTCCTCGGGCATCTAAAAAAAGAAATGAGAGAAGATTTTTATAAATTCATAACCGAGAAAAACATTAATTACACAAAAGTAGACATAGAAAATGTTCCCAATGAAGGGAATGTTATAGGCAATGCAGAAAATTTGCACGCAATTATAAAAGATGAAAGCCAAGATTTGGTTCTCGCTATAGAACTTTTAGAACACACAGAACATTTTTGGAAGGTTATAAATGAAATGATAAGAATCTGCAAGGTAGGAGGATATATACTTATAACAGTTCCCTCTTTCAATTATCCAAAGCACGAGTATCCGATAGATTTGTGGAGAATTGGACCAGTTACGTTAGAATCTTTCTTTCCAAGCGATAATTTCAAAGTAGTTAAGAAAGAAATAGAAGGAGATAAAAAATCTCCAAGAAGAACTATGCTTCTAGTAAGAAAGCTAAAGAGCTATTCTAAGAATTATGATATACCCAAAAACGGACAAACAGATTGGAAAACTGGATTAACAATCTTTCATTGAGATTTCTTCCTATAACTGACTCTGCTAATGTCATAAGCATCTGCAGCATCATAAGAAATGCGCACGCGCTTTCCCACTTGTGGGGGAGCAAAAACCGTTATTTTAAAGTCTGGACTGATCTCTACAGGAGTTCCAAAGTAAATTTCTTCTCTGTGAGTTTTTCCTGCTCTAGGAATGTCGATTCTGGCTAAATTATTGTCTCTATCCACATCTCTCACTATAATTTCAAATACAGAGTTTCCATGAGTAACCTTTACTCCTTCATTTACTTTATGTGTTAATGTCATGTTACCTTCATAGTCTGCCTTTGATTTTTAAACCTTGCCCCAGGATAATTTTTTATACTTATTTTTCGTTTAATGGGCATGAAGAAGAAAGCGAAGTCAAAGATTGAGGCTGTGCAGATCTGTCCTAAATGCGGCAGCCCTAATATAGAAACTGATTTTTCAAATGCCGCAGCGGTTTCTTACGGCGTCCTGCAGACAAAGAAATGCAATAATTGCGGCCAGACAGGTCAGTTCTTTCCAAAAGTGGCCATATCAAAGCTTAAAAAACCAAAAAAAGCTAGCGAGATAAAAGACATCCAGAGACTAGACATAACGGTCTCTTATGGAATAATTGGTCTAATGAAAATAATAGGGATTTTTATGGTGGTAGGTGGACTTGGCTTGCTCTTTATCACGGAGACCTACTTGGGCATCTACAGTATCATCCTAGGACTGCTAGTCTCTCTTTACGGCTTTCTTTATAAAAATCATAAAAAGAAGACCTCTATGAAAATACTCATGATCATAATTCTATTATATGCTGTCTTTGGTCCGATTTTGATTTGAGGACAGGTCTTCTAAGATAGTAGAGTAATCTTCCTTTAATTCATTAAAGATGTTTACAGTTTCCAATTCTTCTATATTGTTCCCAAAAGCAGATCTTATCTCTCTTATAATTTCCTGGTAAATCTCCGGGTTTTCTACTTCTACTCTTATTTCATAGTCATGTTGGCCGATTGTTTTGAAAAACCAGGTAATATTCTTATGTCTTGCACAAAACTCCATTAGATTTTTAGTAGTTGTCTCAGATTTATTTTTTGTCCTAATAAAAATCTTATAATTCATTATCCCTATTTTTTTTAAATCAAATAACAACGAATATCCAGCAATAACTCCACTTGTTTCTAAGGATTTTATTCTTTTTCTTACTGTAGAAAAAGGAATTTTCAATTTCTCTGAAATTTTGACTAAACTTTCCCTCGAGTTTATAGATAAAATTTTCAGTATTTTTCTATCAAGAGAATCTATCTGTTCAACTCCTCCAATTTCGCTTAATATTTTTTTACTTTCGGTATCCTTAGTTTCAAGTAAAAACTTTTTTGGAAATTTTGCTCCAAAGGTTCTTAGAGAAACCTCATATTCGCCTAATTCTCCAGGATATTCCTCAACAATCTGATTGAGCTTCTTATCTAGTTCTTTAATATTATGCGAAGCTAATACTATAGAGAGATCATATCTCCCACCAATCAGGCCAACATACGAAACTTTTTTATTGTTTACTAAATAATCCAAAATCTTTTTTTCCTTATTTTTATCTGTTTCTCTTAATTTAAAATAAATGCTCGCATAGAGATTAATACCTAATTTCTCTAAATTGAGTACAGTCTGAAACTGTTTTATTACCCCATCCTCAATAAGACGTTTTATCCTATAATTAACAACATGTTTACTCGTCTTTAATTCTTTGGCTAATTCTGTATCTTTAATCCTCGACTTTAAATCAAGAAAATAAAGTAGCCTTTTATCTTTCGAGTCCATATTTAACTATTATTCCTTCTTATATATAAATATTGCTATTAATAACAATTTTTAAGAGTAAATTTTATTAATATTCTATTTACCACTTATATATGACAAATAAACATATAAATGGGTCAAATATTGGTCGTTTAAGGCCAGCCACATACCGTGACGTAGAATCAATATTATCTATTGGAGATTCACACGATCTAAGAAAAAAGAAATCTTCTGGGGAACTGCGAAAAGGCTTTCTTGTTTATTTGTTTGACAAGACCGAAATAGAAGAGATGCTCCATACTCCTCAAGATTTTCTTAGGGTTTATGACACTCCTGCTGGAGTAGATGGCTATATCGCCGCCTATGATAAGAATAGATGGTTGTTAAAGGACCCTAGACTTGGTCTTACTATTCCAGTAACTCCTGACGCTCAGCAGATTTTGGATGATTCTTATTTGTATGCTAGGCACATAGCAGTCAGAAGACATGCTTCGAGCGAAGTTGCATCTACAATTGAAACTGAATTTTTTCGCGAGATGAAAACTCAAGGCTACAGAAGGGTTATAGGAGAAATCTCTCTTAATCCTCTAAACCAAAGATCTCTTATCTATCACTTAGCTAGGAATTTTTCTTTAATCGGTGTAAATTATGATACAGATAAAAAAATAACCTGGGGCGTAGTTTGCAAGGAGCTAAAATGAGGGAATTTATTTGCTCCAAAATCCACAGGGCTACTGTTACAGAAGCGAATATAGATTATGTAGGGAGTATCACAATAGATAAAGAATTGATAGAAAAGTCTGGGCTTTTAATGGGCCAGAAAGTTTTAGTTGTCAGCGTGACGAGTGGAGCAAGATTAGAAACCTACGTAATAGAAGGAGAAAGAAATTCTGGAATAATTTGCATGAACGGAGCAGCAGCACACTTAATTAAAAAAGGAGAGATCGTGATTATTATCGGTTTTGAATTGTCTCAAGAACTCATAATTCCAAAAACGATATTAGTAGATGAAAATAACAGGTTCGTTAGATATTTTTGAAATAAATAGCCCCGCCAGCTATCAAACAAAAAGTTCTTTTAGTAGCTATTTTTAATATAAGGGGTTCGATTTGCTAAAAATTTAAAGATTGGTGGAAAAATTATTGTAAGTGAGTAATAAATCCTTTTCTGAAAATAGTTTCCATTAACCGTATGAAAAGATTCCCCTTTCGTTTTGCTCTTTCCATATAGAAATCTACAAATCTTTATATACGAACAAATACTAAAAATCTAAATTCACAAGGCATGTTTAAGATGGATATAATAAAAAAAGGATTAATTAATCTTAAGTGTGATAAAATGTGGCTGGAGAACAACAGGATACCCTTTTTTAAGAAAATTAAGTTTCTATTTGATAAATATCTATCAATTGGTTTAAATCAAAGGCATATTAATTACTTGGGGAAAAATTTTAATTATGACAACAGGTTTAGCCCAGTTATATTACAAAATTATCCTAAGGAAGTAGAAGATCTCGATAAGACTGTAAACTTGTCTAAAGTAAAGACTATTTTGGATATTGGAGCTAATATTGGACAATGGTCTTTTACAATTAAAAGCTTCTTTCCACACGTTAAGATATACTCTTTTGAACCCAACGATAAAATTTTCTCAATGTTATCTTCCAATAGATCAAGTTTCGATAAAAACAAATGGGTTATTCTTCCTTATGCAGTATCAAGTAAGGATGGGGAAAAGAAATTTTATTTCTCAAAAAGTGCCTCTCCGGAAGGCAGTTTCTACAAAGAGAATATGTCTCAAAATTATGTAAGGGCCGATGTGCAAGAAACACGAGTTAAAACAATTTCATTAACTAAAAAGAATCTTCAAAAATTAAAAATCCCACATACTGTTGATTTGGTTAAAATAGATGTAGAGGGGGCAGAAATGGAAGCTCTCCAAGGTCTAAAGAACACAAGTTTCAAATATCTAGAGATTGAAGTCGTAAGAAATAGGGAAGTTGGAGTTAGCGTAGAACAAGTAAAGAAATATTTTGAAAAGAAAGGAATTAAAGTGAAATTGTTACACACAGACTTTTTTAATAAAGACTCTCCTGCTGGAAATGCTATTTTTGAGATTATAAATAAATAGCCCCGCCAGGATTCGAACCTGGGTCCCAGGCTCCAGAAGCCTAGACACTTGACCGCTATGCTACGGGGCTATCACAATAAGGTCAAAACAAAGTTTTTTATAGTTTTGCTTCTCCTTAATATCTAATAAAAATAGGTAAAAAAGAGTAAAATGGCATTTCCAACATGGCTTATAGTTCCTGCAATTATAGTTGTAGGTTTAATAATATTATTCCGTTCACTGAATCAGGTTTACGTCCTACAGTGGCTAAAAGAAAATTTCTTTTATATGTTTCTTATTGTCATACTAGTCTTCTTCGCTTTTTCACTCACAAAGCTGCATAAAACGCACAATTTAGACTTTACTTCAGGAGAAGGCATTGCTGCGGCGGGAAAAGTGTATGTAAGCTGGCTAGGAACTATAGTTAAAAATCTAGGGAGAATAACAGGTTATGCTGCCCAGCAAGAGTGGACAACATTTAACGTTACTAACAATACTCTACCCAAACCATGAAAATATATCTCTATATCTTAAAATTCCTATTTATTGGAGCATTATTCATAGTAAGCAATAATAATTTGCACCTGAATAATCCAGCAGAAAGAGAAGTTTTCTACGCAAACTTTCATTCCTGGCTCAATAATATTCTATCTAGCGTTACTCAAATAACGGGCTATGTAACAAGTTCAGAGTGGCTTCCAAATCCAAATCCTTCGCCCCAAGGCAACCCTCTGGCTAATTTGCTTTCGCCTGGTGAGTAATTAACAAATAGAAGTATTTTTATATCTATAAAAAAACCTCTTTACATGCCTCTACAGCACAGTTAACACAAAAACTTATATAGATTGAAATTCATAATATGGAGTGAGAATAAAAATTAAAGGAGATTATATAAGAGAAGAATTTTTTAATTCTATAAAATTAAATTTAAATAAATCTTGGAAAGAAATAAGAAAGGAATTAGGTGTATCAAAAACAAGTTTTGACAATTATAAATCTGGAAAACTGTTATTACCTGATAAATTATTCTATTCTTTATTAGAATCTATTGATGAAATTGAAAAGAAAAAGATTGTAGCCAACATTGAAAACCTGCAAGATAATTTTGGGCAGATCAATGGAGGAAAAAAAGCATATGCTATCAATTTTGAGAAATTTAAAGAAGGAAGAAAAAAAGGAGCGACCTCACTTAGAAAAATAAGTCAATCAAAGAGAATTGCAGAGAAAATTGAATTTGATAATTTGGAATTAACTCCAGAAATATGCGAGTTTATAGGGGCATTTATAGGAGACGGATGTTTTAATCATTATAAAAATAATGTTTATCATATAGAGTTTGCTGGGGATAAAAGATATGATATGCCCTATTATAAAGAAAATATCATCCCAACAATCCAATCTATTTCTTCATTAATCAAACCACATATCTACATACCTCCTAAAAAAGAAAATGCTATGAGAATTGTATTTTATTCAAGAACATTATTTTATTTTCTTAAAGATTTTGCAGGTTTTGTTCCGGGAAAGAAAACTTTCACAGTATATATTCCAGATAAAATAATTAATGCTGGAGAAAAATTTATCAATTCAACTATTAGAGGGGTATTTGATACAGATGGAGGAGTATTTTTAGATAAAAGGAAAAACTATAAAACCCCTTATCCAAGAATATTTTTACAAACAGTAAGCAAACCTTTATATGATCAAGTACATTTTTACTTATCTAAAGAATTTAACTTATACACAAGATTTAATGAAAAAAGGCAGATTTATATAATAGAAATTTATGGTATTCAACAGTTAAGAAAATGGATGTCTCTTATAGGATTTTCAAATAAAAGACATTTAGATAAAGTCGCCTCTATGGCTCAGCGGTAGAGCACGTCCTTGGTAAGGACGGGGTCCCGGGTTCGATTCCCGGTAGAGGCTTTATTCATATACGGATAGCCGTGCATAAACTTTTATACCAAGTATTAATAGCTATTCACAGGTATAAAATGTCAAAAACCGAATGTCCAAAGTGCGGAAATCCTAAAAACCCTTGGTTCAGGCTTTGTTTTGATTGTAACGAAAAAGAAAAACAAAAACCCTCTTGTGAGGTTTGTGGAATAGAAGTCCCAGAAGGACATTATCTTTGTAAACCTCATTGGAATGAGAAACAGGAAGAAGAAAAGAAGCTTAAACAGATAAGCTATGTTAAAGACAAAAAAGAAACAGATTTTAGGGAAAAGTTTGAAGGAAAATTTTATTTTAGAGGCATGCCTGTAAAATCAAAATCCGAATTGCTCCTTCTTTATTTTTTTGAAGCTAACGATATCAAACCTCAATACGAAACCCCCATATATCCTAACGGAAAAGAATATAGGCCAGACTTTATAATCTGCGATAAAGATAATATTATCATAATTGAGCATTTTGGAATGGATGAAGATAGTTATAATAAAAAGAAAGAAGCTAAAATAAAGGAATATGAAAGATTATGCAAAGAAAATAAAAATTGGTTTTTCATCTGGACGGACGAAGATGATATCTATAATTTAAAGGATAAGCTAGGTAAAAAATTGAACGGAACGCCTTTGAATAGGATAATGTGGAAATAGCTCTAAAAGTCAGGTGGGAATAAAATGTTCTTTAAATTCTATCTTGTAAGTCCAACTCACTCCGGAGATTAATAAATTTGTAGATTCTTCACGTAGCAAATGAACAAGAAAAATTAAAATAGTTCCATTATACAATATTATTATGGAATTAAAAAAAGAAGAATATGAAGTCCTATATTGGATTGCTCGAAATGGTTTAATGGATTTCGAACGTCTTTCATCCAATATAGAATTGAAAAAAGCAAAAGTAATTATCTCTAAATTAGAGAAGAAAGGCCTAATAAAGATAAGTCATCGAGAAGGTAAAATTTACGGGTTTATGGAAACTGAATTAGATAATAAAACGCTTGAAGATAAAAAATATGAAACGTGGTATAATGAACTGGGAGATTAGAGACAGTATAGTAAACCAAGCTCATTTTTCTTTCAATATCTTTTCTAACTCTGCTGGTGGAAGAAGATCTACTGCATATCCTTCAACACTCCACCCATTCGGTGCAGCTTTATTACTAAGAACGTCTTCAGGTTTAACTTCTAGGCCTGTTGCAGCTTCAAATAACTGATTTTCTGTTCCAATTACATATAATTTCTCATCACCTGAATTTACTGCATAATTGTAAACTCTTATTGCTCTTCCAGGACGTGCAACAAGGTCTTTGTTTGCAATTACTTCACTAAAACCTTCATATCCTCTGTAAAATGGGGGTGGTCCATTCATCTTATTTAAATCAATAATCCATTTTTAAAGATTTGGTGAAGTTTATACCCTTTGGATAAGAAAGGTTTTTGTATAATAATGTAATCATAAAGTAGTAACAATTAGAAAGGTTTAAATACGCAGGCATTCATGAAAACTTATGGAAAACTACAATAAAGAGTTGCAATATATGGCTCCTGAGATAGTTGAAACTAGATTTATCAATAATGAAAATATACTTTTAGGAATATTAGTAGCACTATTGGGAGTATTTTCTTTCCCTTTAATCCTTACTATATTTTCGTTATCATTAGTTGGCGCGCTTGTACTTTTACTAATATATGTAGTTGCATTCTCCATTTTCCTATTTTTCCTATTACAACCAACAGTACTAAGAGAAACAAGACAATTAGCTATCCGAACAGTAGAAAGACCAGTTATACAGTATGTTACCAAACCTGTAATTCAGGAAAAATATATTGAAAAGCCAGTTATAAAAGAAATCATTGTAGAAAAACCAGTGTACAGAGATATCGTTAGACCAGTCTACGCTAGTTACAAGGAAAAATTAGATATTCCTAAATATACTTATCTAGGTTCAAGTGAAACTAAAACTTTCCACAAAAGAAATTGCAGATTTTCTAAATTGATCAAAAAGAAATATAAAATTTCAAATAATAATAAGTCTTATTTCACAAATAGAAACTTTAAACAGTGTAAAATTTGTTTTAATTAGAAAAATATTGGTTGTATTTTCTACACTTCACTGATTTAAAATTAAATTTATTTTAATTTAGTAATGAAGATAAATATTTAAATACAAATTATTGTTCTCCAAGTTATAAAAAAGAGAAATGACTGATAAAAAAGAGATTCAAGACACAATTATTAAGGCTGAAGAGGAAGAGGAAGTAACTGAAGAGGAATTCTGGAACATTATAAGAATGGTCGCTCCCGGCACCAATCTGCGTTCAGCTCTTAATGGGGCATTAAAAGCAGGCAAAGGAGCCTTAATCGCAATAGAAAATGACCATCTCACTCCACTCATAGATGGGGGCTTCAAGATCCACGCAAGATTTACTCCCCAAAGGCTTATAGAGTTAACCAAAATGGACGGAGCAATAATTCTATCAAGAGATATGAAAAAAATAAATTATGCGAACGTTCTCTTGACTCCTGATAGTAAAATAAGAAGCATAGAAACAGGAACAAGGCACAAAGCTGCAGAAAGAACTGCAAAGCAAACTCGCTCTTTAGTCATTGCAATATCTGAAAGAAAGCATGAAATAACGCTCTACTACAAAAAAATCCGCTACCCCTTAGTGCATACTGATGAATTATTAAGAAAGACAAGCGAACAAATCCAGATTCTTGAAAGACAAAGAGAACTTTTTGACAGGCATATAGAAAAACTCACTCATCTTGAACTAAGAAATCAGCCGAGCTTAAATCAAGCCGTGAATGCCATTCAAAAAGGGATAATAGTTAAGAAAATTTCAGAAGAATTGCAAAGATATCTCATAGAACTAGGAAGAGAAGGCACTTTGCTGAAAACCCGATTGAAAGAGATAACCGCAGATGTAGAAGATGAAACAGATCTAATCATTAAGGATTATTCAAAAGAAGGTCTGAAAAACTCCAAATTCATACTGGAAAACTTATCCTACGAAGAAATAATAGACAAACAGGAAATACTTAAAGGACTGGGCTATGAAAGTTCAAATGACATAGGGAATAAGCACATAGAAGGCTGGAGAATTCTCTCAAAAACATCCCTATCGGAAGCAGAAATAGCCTTGTTAGTTAAAGAAATGGGCAGTCTCGGCAAGATAATTTACTCTAACTTTACTGCTCATCAGACAATTTTAGGGGAAGAAAAGCTAAACGCGTTCAAGGAAGAGATTAGTAGGGTCAAACTCAATTATTAGTTCTTTTAATACGCGAAGAAAAGTTTATAAATGGGGAGTTTTATAAAAAACTCCATGATACTTGCTATTGAGTCACCAACCTTCGAAGATTTAGACGGTAGATATAGACAAATCTCTACAAATCCACATGTGGCAGCAGAAGAAATAAGAGAATTGCTAGTAGACACATATCGGGCCGGAGAGCACGTCGATGGGCCGCAAAGATTCTATTTAAGAAGAATAAACCAAGATTTAATGAGTAGGGCAAGATCTGGCGGAATAATGTATGAAGATGTCGCAGGGCTTAAACCTTTAACAAACACAAGCCACTAATTTTCTCCATCCCATTCAGTGCTTAAAACTTCAGGATTTTCTGCATTTTTACTGATTTCTTCACCTTTTGAATTATCTTCAAAGAGTTCGCCTTCCAAAACAATTGCATCATTCAAATTCGGCACGTCAGTGTTTTCAGTTGCAGTTCCCGGAGAGTATTCATCTTTATCAAGTTCTTTGAGAACAAGCTCTTCCATATCCTGATCATCATAAACTCTTGTTTTCCTTGCTTGATTTACTAGCGCATACTTATCCTCTTTCTTTTCTTTTTCCTCTTCTTTTTTATATTCAGTTTCTTCAGGTTCATAACTTACAACAACCGAACTTCTTTCACTTTCAAGTTTTGCAACAAGCTCGCTTATTTTCCTAGCAGCATCCGCATTAACGGACATGCTGTTAATTCCCTCTCCAACCAAAAATCTTGCCATCTCTTCTCTGCTTGCAGCCTGTCCGCAGATGCTTGTCTTAACTCCATATTCCTTACATACTCTGATGACCTGACTTAGAGATTTTAACACAGCAGGATGCATTTCAGTATACAGGTCCTGCACTTCTTCATTATTCCTATCTAAAGCCAAAGTAAATTGTGTCAAGTCATTAGTTCCAAAACTAATGAAGTAAATTCCTTCTTTGCATATATCTTCAATGATTTGTACAGCTGCAGGAGTCTCAACCATAATTCCAATAACCACATTCTTAGGCACACCTACTTCCTTAGCTATTTGCTTGGTTTTTTGAACTTCATCTAAACTAATGACCTGGGGAACCATTACTCCAAACTTCTTATGAGGGAATTCTTCAGCAACTTTCTTTATAGCTTCAATTTCAGCCTTCATGATATCCTTATGCTTGAGGCTAAATCTTACTCCATGGTTACCAAGCATCGGATTGCCTTCAACTTTCTGCGGAGCGCCTTCTAAATGCTGATATTCATCACTTCTTATGTCGCTAGTCCTTACCCACATTTCTTCGAAATATCCTGATATTTTTTTCACTCCCTTGTAAATTATTTTAACATACTCGTTCATATTCTTGTCTTTCACAAATTTCATAGGATGCTTGCCTCCTTCTGCAATTATCCCTTCCATTCTTGTTAATCCTACAGCTTTTACTTTGGATCTTGCAGCGCGTTCAGCATAATCCG
The DNA here is from genome assembly GCA_964355135.1 of Candidatus Woesearchaeota archaeon. Classification (GTDB taxonomy): domain Archaea; phylum Nanobdellota; class Nanobdellia; order Pacearchaeales; family GW2011-AR1; genus UBA73. The sequence continues at coordinate 17,078 of CAYHCG010000011.1, forward strand.
GCAAGTCTACAATAACTTTTATTTCTGTTTTCGTTGGAACAACAGGCTCAACTTCTTTAAGTTTAGTCTTTCCTCTACCTGCAAAGACTTTTCCACTATTTCCGTCTACAGTAATTTCATCGCCATCTTTAAGTTTTTTAGTCGCTTCTCCTGTTCCAACAACGCAAGGTATTCCCATCTCTCTACTGACAATTGCCGCATGTGAAGTTATCCCGCCCTCATCTGTCACAATGCCTGCAGCCCTCTGCATTGCCACCACCATGTCAGGATTTGTCATTTCGGTGACTAATACGTCTCCCTGTTTTACTTTTTGTAACTCGCCTAAATCATGAACTATCTTCACAACACCTGAAGAAATTCCGGGGCTTGCCCCCATCCCACTTAACAATACATTTCCTGAAGCCTGATCATCATTTCTTACTTTAAAGAAAATAGTTATTGGTCTTGATTGAACAATAAAGACTCCGCTTTTATCAATTGCAAATTCAATATCTTGAGGTTTACCATAATGCTCTTCTAATTTCCTTCCATATTGCGCCAATATTTTTATTTCATGCATGTTAAGAACCTGTCTATTAGCTACTTCATCATTTAGTTTAATTTCTTTATCATGTCCTGTTTCATCTCTTATAATGGCAGTTTTCTTTAGTGAAATCTCACATTCAAGTAGTTTGAAATTATCTAGATCCGCATCGATAGCATAATGATCAGGCTTTATCTTTCCTGAAACGATTCCCTCACCAAGTCCCCAAACTGCCTCAATAACAATACTCTCATCTCCCTTAGTGGGATTTTTAGTAAACATGACTCCTGATTTTTCAGAATTTATCATTTTCTGCACAACTACCGCCAAAAAAGACTTGTTATGATCAAATCCTTTTTTTTGCCTATAATAAATCGCTCTTGCAGTAAATAATGAAGACATGCATTTTTTAACAAATTCTAATAATTCTTCTTTACCTCTAACATTTAGAAAACTGTCTTGTTGCCCCGCAAAACTTGCATCCGCTAGGTCTTCCGTTGTAGCAGAACTTCTTACCGCGACAAAAAGATTTCCCGAGTTTTCTAAAACTCCCAGGGCGTTCTTTCCTTTTTCCTGGCTGCTTGCGCCCAAATGATCATAAGCTTCAACAATCTCTTCTTTCATTTCTTCTGGCAGTTCTGCGCTCTCAATAATATACCTGATATCCTTGCTAACCTTGTTTAACTTTTCAGTATCATTAATATCTAACTTAGAAAGAATATCTTTTATCTTCCCATCAATCTTAGTTTTTTTTAGAAAATAATCAAAAGACTGGGCAGTTATCATAAATCCAGGAGGTATAGGCATCTTAATGTTATACATTTCCGCCAGACTTGCACCCTTGCCTCCAGCGGTAGGAACATCATTCTTGCTTAATTCACTAAACCACTTTACAAATCCCTCCATCTTCACCTCTTTGCTATGCATTCCAAGAATAAATATCTTGAGTTAATAAAGATTACTCAAGTCAATTTCATAAGGGAAAGGTAAAATTTATTAATGGTTTCCCATTCTCCTTTGTATGAAATGGAAAAACCTCGCCCCCAATTTAATAAGACAAAGAGTAATAATAGAATGTACTACCAAAAAAATAGTAGGACCGGAGCAAATTAAATCTTACCTTAAAGAATTAGCTAAAGTTACAAAAATGGAAGTGCTCTCGGAGCCGAAAGCATATAGTGCTCATGACATGGGTTATGGCGGATGGATACATTGGAAATCTTCAGGAGCAGCAGTTTATAGCTACCCAACAAATCCTCCTTTATTTACAGTAGACTGCTATACGTGTAAACCCTTTTCTGCTAAAGAAGCTGCTGAATTTACCAAGAGCTATCTCAATGCAATAGATTTAGTCTGGCAGGAAGTTAAAGTTTAATTCTAAGTCCGATAATCTACCTTTCTTTTAACAGACTGGGGTTTTACGTCTTCAGATCTTTTCTTATCTAAACTATCCTGATATTGTTTAAGATAAGCAAGGTCAAGCCTTAATGTATATTCGTTTTTATCTCTGTCGGAAGCGCACATCTCAAATCTAGTGTCGTTCATTGAAGGCATGAGCGCAAGCAATTCAAGCGCAGGTAAGCTGAAAACTACTCTTCCATCTTTATCATCTCCCCTTTCTAATTTAATTCTTTTATTTGTCGTGAGGTTTTCCAAGTATGCAGTCATTCCAGGAACATCGTCAGAAAACCCAATTTCAACATGGTCCATATAGATGCCTAAACATGATAAGTGGGGAGGTCTTCCACTTTTGGTAGGTTTCTCACCATGAATTTCTCTACCTGCTGCAAGCAAAGCTAAACCTGCTCCAGCGAGCACTGCTCGACGTGTAGGATCATAATTTTTCATACTTTTCAAAGAATTATTTAACCTTTTAAATATTACTATTTTTCAATTCAAGCAGCGCTTGCTTCTTCTCTATAAATGGCACCTTTAGAATAAGGTCCGCCCTTTATCTGAGTTCTATCGTGAGTTAACCTACAAGCGTCAATCCAAGCCACCCTATGTAGAAATTCTTGTATTGCCTGGCCTTTAGGAGAAAAAATTGATATTCTCTTATCTCTCGTTTTTATTCCCATCATTTTTCCAAGGTCGGTTGGGTTGCCGATACTATCTCTTATGCCAAATTCCGAATACCAATGTTGTTGATTAAGATCATTATTTTCATCTCCTAACCCATAGCATCTATGGGAAACCCTAAATGTAGAAGGTTGATCTCTCCTATATGACTTTTGGTAAATTTCAATATTATCTACGCCAGTTCTCATCTTTGCAAAAACTTCAGCTGAATGCCAATGATTTGTTCTTGTTAAATACTGTCTAATTCTTGCATTTAATTTCATATTAAAATAACTAAGATAAGGTATTTAACTTTTTATATAAAAATAGTATTAATTTGCAATCTTTTCAAAGACAATTCTGCTTCTGCAGGGTACTTTTGCCTTGATTTTTTCTAGAGTCAATTTTGCTACTCTTGCTGCTTTTTCACTAGTTGTGGAAACAAAGAAAATTTCCTTTCCAGGATTAAGCATTGCAGCTCTCCCCATAGTAATTCCATACGAGTGTTTCATTCCGCTAGATAATCTGTCTGCGCCAGCACCTGCAGCTGTTTTGTTCTCTCTTAAGATATGATGGGGATAGACCTTAACAGCCAAGTAGTAAGCGCCAGGTATCTGAACATCAAGATCTTTATTAACAAACATTCTACAGGATTCTAAAGAATTGTCTCTTATCTGTATTTTCTCATCTGCAAGCATTTTAACAGTATGAGTGTGTCTTCCTTGGTTATATCCATTGATATCCCCCATGTTGAATTTTACTATCTTACTTACAGGAACAGCTTTAATGTAGGCTCTTGCCTTTACTCCAGATTTTCTTGTAAATGGTCTAGCTTTCTTTTTTGAATATGCGCTTGCTTTTCTTAATGCCATCTTACTTTTTCTCCTTTACTGCCTTTACATGACTTCCATCTTTGACTTCAACTTCAGTTGTTACAGCCTGCCCAGGTAAACCTTTCTCAAAAATAGCTCGCACCAAGCCTTTGCCGCCATGAGCATCGCTTATTTTTCCCTTGATTATTTTTCCAGACGTGGTTTTCCATTCAACTTCTTTTCCAGCCATTTTCTTAGCTTCTTCTCTAGTAGTCATACCAAAATCTAATAAGTAATGTCTTTCCTTTATGACTTTTCTGCTTCTTCTGAATTGAATTACAATGCCTTTCATCCTTCTGCTTGGAAAAATGGCTTTTTAAAGATTTCTCATTGGGTTTATCTAATTTGAATCAAGGTAAAACTCTTTACTTAGGTAATTATTAATTATCTTCTTGCTTGGGAAATATAATGGGGAAGGCAAATCCTCTAAGTCAAACCATTTCCATTGAGTTATCTCATCTGGTTCCATCACATCTACCCCTCCTTTAAAATCTCCACTTATGAGGCCAATAGTAACAAAATGAGCCCCCTCAACTACATCATTGTTGATTGCAATAACTCTAGCAGAATTTAACGTAATCGAAGTTTCTTCCATAACTTCCCGTTTCGCGCCTTCTTCAAAACTCTCTCCAAAATGTAATTTTCCTCCAGGCATCGTCCAAGTTCCAGCTCCTTTCAAAGCACTGGATGCTTTCTCTGGATCCTCATGTCTCCTTCCAAGAAGAATTTTGCCTTCTTTTATTAACATGACTCCAAATCCAACGCCTATTTTCTTATCTTCACCCATAATTAAAATAGTGTAAATATCAATTTAAACTTTCTCATCTCTAAAAAGGTATACCCGTAAACAGATAAGAAAAATCGTCTCTTCTCACTCCCTTAGTTAAATGAATTACTCCCTTTTCTATATCGACGCTTTCTTTTACGTCTGGTAGCTCTGCCTTTTTCGCATATCTAAGAGTATGATCCCACGTTCGCCCATTCTTTCCAACTCCCGTGCATCTACTTCCTTGAAATTGATCCATCCATCTCCAAGGCACAACCCATATTTCTCGCTTAGTTACCATTCTTTCTAATGTGGCGGGCACAGTTGTTTTAACCTCTGCAACAGGTCTAGTCATCTCATACCTTCCCAGAGCCCAATAGCCTGTTTTTCCATTGTTTCCATATGCCATTTGATTTTCGTCTACAGTCCATCCCTGTCTGCCGGGATTTAAGCAAAATTTTATCTCAACAATTTTATAAGGGTCAGATAGATCAGGTCCATGATGATTTACTTCCATATTCAGAATTCTTCCTAAAAATAAATGATGGGTTCTCGGATTTGGCGAACTGTTAAATTTTCTTGCTTCCATTGTTTAAGACTAGAAGTGGAATTTTTAAACAATTACATCTTGGGAAATATACCTTATTGCTCGTAGATATTCTGTCTGCTTCCAACTTTTAATACAGTTATTACCGTTGGCGTAAGTCCAAAGATTACCCTATAATGTCCAACACGTAATCTATAATGGTCTTCGTTCCTTAATTTCTTTATATCATGATGAGTTAGATCAGCCGCCATTTCTTCAACACTTTCCACGATTCTCTTAACGGTGGTCTTATCCAAATGCCCAATTTCTTTTACAGCATGTTCTTTCCATTCTAGAGTATGCATCATAGTCCAAGTCTCTTCTTCACATGTCAAGATGTACGCATCTTGAGCATGCTCAAGAACTTAATTTCCCCCGCTTTAGTAAGAAGTTCTTGACATGGTGATGCGCAATACTCTTGCTCTTTTTTCTTCTGTGCAGTTCTTCTTTTATTTCTTTCTTTAATTTTAAGTCTTCTTCAACTACGTTTTCAATAACAATATCATAACTTTCTTTTCTAATTGCAAGAACTGTTTTGCACATAGCTATTTCAGAAGTTATACTCAAATCATAGAATTTAGATAGTTCTTTTTTAATTTCTTCTAAAGTTAATTTTTCTCTTTCATCATAAACATAGTGTTCAACCCATTCTTTCGCAACATCATCTAACTTATATTTGTCTCGATAAACTTTGATAATAGCGTTAACCTCTCTCTGATAACTTCTTTTATGTTTATAAGGATCTGGATCAGCTATTTTTTCAGCCGCTACAAATATCTTAGGTTTAAGTCTAAGTAATTCCTTCCAAAATAGCTTTCTTTGTTTAAATGGAATATTATGGATGCACATGCAGGTAGTAATTATATCGAACTGGCGCGGTTTAAATAAACTTAAATTTGTAGCATCCGCCTTAATGAGTTTTACTTTAGGCCCTAATCTTCTTTTAGCAGACTCCAGCATCTCTTTATTTAAATCCAGTCCTGTAAGATTTGTGCATCCTGCAGTTATAAATGGCATAAGAGTTGCCCCAGAACCGCAACCAATGTCTAAAATAGGGGCAGTCTTAAATGAAGAATATTTGCTTTTTACAGCTTCAAGAACGGATCGCTGCGATTTTTCATAAGAAAAACCCTGTTCTGCATAAACCTCTTCAAAATATTCTGAATAATTATCCGATAGTTTCTTGAATCTATCTTTTTGCATTTCCATAAAAGCAGATTATTCTATTTAAGAGTATTGATTTCTAGAAAACAATCTCAAAATCGCCAAGTTCTTTCTTTAAGACTTCTAAAACTTTGACATCTAAATTATATTTCAGCCTTTCCTTTGTGCCTGCTAAAGCGCTCTCAAACTCTTTCTTCTCAACCGCGTGTAATTTTCCATCATGTACTTTTCTTACTTTATCAGGTTCAATAACGAAAACTCCTGCATCAGTTGAAACTACTTCGGCTTTCTTGTTTTGGTAAGATATCTGCATGATTCCTCTCTGCACGCTTACCAGTTCTTTTCTCTGAGAATACTCTATCAATGCTTCAATAAGTTCATTAGCTTCTCTAGAGAATCTATGCATCTCTCCAGGTGTTAATTTTTTCTTCGCTTTAAGATTTATTTTACCTACTTCTTTTGCGACTGCAAGCATTCTTTCATGTATCTTTCCTTTCTTTACCATTTCATTTTCAAACTCTCTTATCAAAGCTTCCTCACTCTTATCTCCAAAGATCTTTTTCATCAATGAGAAGATAGTCTCATGGATTTTCTCAGTTTGATGTTCCTGCACCTTGCTCTCAAGTTTTTCTCTTAATTCTTTCATTCTCTTTGAATATTCTTTTGATTCTTTTATCAATTCATCAATTTCTTTTCCAGAAATTTCTTTTAATTTTCCATGTTCATAATCCTTAAAGTACTTGACAACTTTCTCTAAAACTTTAAGTTCTTTTTCAGACATAACTTTCTCCTTGACCACTAAGACTTCTCTGACTTCTGCAACAATAGTCTTTGGAACAGGAGGCGCATGTCCTGCCATCATCATCATAGCTTGTGTTGGCGTTACAACACCGTAATAAGCGTCAACCATACAATCCAGCAATCTCCTCTTGATTAATTCTTCAGTTCTTTCTCCTTCTTTCATATACAAGTCAATTGCTTCAGGAGAAGGCTTGATTCTACCCATTTGTAATAATCTCTTCCAGGGAATGAAAGTTCCTTTATCAAACATCGGAACTCCATCTCTAATAAAAGTAAACATAACGGGCTGCGCATCTTTAACACTCTGCCAGAAATCAGTCAATAAATAAACTTGAACATTCAAAATATTCTTTACTCCTGCTAGTGCAGTCGCTTCCTTTACAAATTCTCCAACAATCTTGCCCCTTAATTTCTCAAGTAATTCAATCCTCGACATTCTTTTTACATCCGTATCATCAATGATTACGAAAGTATCTACATCGCTAGTCTTGTCAGCAGTTCCTCTAACTAATGAGCCGCCAATTGCATATGTTGCAACATAATGTACTCGGCCAACATTTAACCAGTTCAATACTAGTGTTTTATGGATGTTGGCAACTCGTAAAGCTCCAAGAAAACCATTATCATAAAGAGGAAAACTTGCAGATATCGCATCTAAGAATTCATATTTGCTGTCTAATCCATAATTCCATAGATCAACTTCACTGCTCTTGATGTGAACCCATAAATGCTCCCCAGATTCCTTGGCAAGACTCACAACGTCCGGTTTTATCTTGCTCAGGTTCTTATACTGGTCTTCAGGAATGATCATCATGACATGTATAGGCTTTTTCTCAATTTCCTCTCTCGGTATTCCCTCATCTTCTTCAAATAAAGGTACAGCTGCAGGAGGCAATATCCCTAAAGCCTTAATATAAGGAAATTTCTTAACCATCTTTTTCTTAAAGTCTTCAAGTTTGTCTTTTAGCTTGTTAAAATCAATTTGTGGCTGTGGAACCGCCTTAGGCATATTTTTTAAACTATTCACATCGTATTTTTTAGTATTTCCTAGACTGTCAGCCAAACTATCCGGCTTTTTACCGTTCGTCATAGCTAAATTACTTACTATCGTTATTTAAAGGTATTGTATACAGCTCTTTAAATTAAAAAATTGTTTTTAGAATAGGTCTTCCTCTATCAGAATCAGAGATCCTTTCTAAAGAAAATAGATGCGTTCTAAAGTTTCTATTTCTTAATTCAGCCCTTATATTTGCCAGTTCAACTGCATATGCAGCGGAAAATCTAGTAATCATTGATTCTTTTACAGATTCTGGAAATTTACAGTCAGGAGGCAATGAGTTAGCGGGCTCACCAATAATAACTGCTCTAGCGTCACTTATATAACAAGGATGTCTACTAAACGCTTCCTCATACCCTTTTGCTTCATCTCCCTCAGCATCCAAAAGGTGAAGAACCATGCGTGCGCGCTTATAAAATTCAATTTTAGGAGAATCTCTATTTATAACAAACCTTCTCTCTTTCAATACTTCACTAGCTTCTTCCACAGTCGCATCAGTGAATAGTCTATAGTCTTTAATCATATTTTTCCTCCTTTTTCTTGCTTTATAAATCTTTCTAAATGTAACTACTATAAAGTAACTTAATTGACCGCGAAACTTCATCTTAAGTTAGTTGGAACGTTGCTGGTTAAATTTATATATCCCTACAAATCTTAAATTTTATGAAAGGAAGAAAAGAATCTCGCTTAGAAAGAGTTGCATTTGCATGCGCCGATATCGTTCTTTTTGGAGCCTTTGCAACTATCTTATTGGCTGGAGGAGCTAGAGTAGAATACAGTAAATTAAGATCATTAATTTCTCATGCAGTCAAACCAAGAAAAAAGGGAACTATAAGATTCAAGCAGGGACAATATGGGCGAGATAGAATGACAACCATCCCTTTTGGTAGCGAGTTTTATTTAATAAGAGAAAATGTAGATGAAGGAAAATCTAGCCTCCTGGGAAGTGTAGTTAATTCAGGCAAGGTATATGTAAGCGGATATATTCCGCAAGGAGATCCTTTTCCTAGTCCAATGAGGGGAAGAAAAGTAAATTATTGGGACGTTAGAGAATTAAAATAGAACTATGGACACAATAAAAGTAGACCTGCATAATCACTTCACAACAAAAAGTAGAGTTCTAGATGTAAATAGAGTTGCGGACAGGGTTAGAGAAGCTTTAGGTCCAGGAGGAATCTGCGCCTTAGTAAATTACGCTGATCAACGATTTGAAGCCTTTGCAAATAGAGCAGGTTCTTATGGCGGAGACAGATATGGAAATGCAGTTCATTTCCCAGATCGAGATGTTACAATAACAAAAGGAGAAGAGGTCCCAACTCTACAGGGAGACGTGCTTGTTTTAGGTTTAGAGGAGGGAAGACATCTAACGCCTGGGAGGGAATTAGATTACACTTTATGCGAAGGTAGAAGTTATGGCGGAGTAAATATAATTCCTCATCCTTGTTTCCATAGTGCTGCATGGAATTATCTAGCAAACCAGAGGAATTTCGAGTGTGCAGAAGATATAGACGCTTTTGAAATCCACAATGGAAATGTCTCAAAGAGATTAAATGGCAAAGTGGGAGAATTATGGCTTCATTATATGGGATTAAGCGGTTGTGGAGGGCTTGCAAGTTCAGATGGACACTCCTTCAGGGAAGTCGGGTCTAGTTATACAGAAATCCTCGGCTTTAATTTCCAAGACGCAAAAACCTTAAATGATGGATTAAGAACTGCAGTGAAAATGGTTTCACCAGGATACAAAAAAACTCATTCCCTTTGGGGACCGTTAGTACATATGGGGATTCTTGGTTCCTTGATGATTGCCGACAAGATGTGGATCCCTGTTTCAAGAGGCGACAAAGAATCTTTGAGATAAGCGCCATATTTAAATAACTCTCCCGCTTTTTTCAGATGTGATAAAAAAGAGTACGGAAAGGAAGTACCTGGCAGAGTTTGTCTATGGTGCGATAGACGGTTCGGTAACAACTTTCGCAATTGTTGCTGGAGTTATAGGGGCATCTCTTTCTCCATTAATAGTTCTCATTTTGGGATTTGCCAATTTATTCGCAGACGGTTTTTCTATGGCAATCTCTAATTATCTTTCAAATAAGTCCCAGGCAGATCTATACAGCAATAATAAACTTAAGCATCTCCGTTTAAAAGATCCTAAAAAAACAGCGTTAGTTACCTTTATTTCATTTATAATAATCGGATTTATTCCCTTGCTTCCTTTTGTTCTCTCCCCCTTATCTGGGTTCATAAATCAAAACAAATTTCTCATATCCGCAATTCTTACCGCAGTAGCATTTATCATCATAGGAGCAGTTAAAGGAAAAGTAGTAGGGAAACATTATATCAAATCTTCACTAGAAACTCTCTTAATAGGAGGAATAGCCGCGCTAATTGCTTTCCTTGTAGGTTATTCATTAAGGGGAATTACTGGTTAACGCAGAGATAGGAATAAAAACCCTACAGTATTCAAAATAAAAAAGAGGTCATTATGCCACAAGCAGTTACACATATCTTAATTCCAATTTTATTGATTTCTTTATTTAGGGATTTTTATCTAAGAAAGAGAGATAAAAAACATTTTCCTCTGCATTATGTTTTAATTGCAGGTCTAGGCGGCGTCTTACCGGATATTGATATACCTATTTCTTTTTTACTTAATATCCTAGGCTTTGAAAGCTGGAATATCCATAAAACATTCACTCACTCTATTTTCTTTCCCTTGCTATTTTTTATACTATTCTTAGCATTCAGACCAGTCCATAAAAAAGCCAGAGTGTGCAATCTTACAAGACATAATTTAAAGTTAAGTACAATTTTCTTAATCCTTTCTTTTGGAATACTAACTCATCTCCTACTGGATTCAATATTCGGAGAAACCGCTTTGTTCTTTTATCCTTTCTCTGCATTAAATCTCAGCATAAACCTAGTTGGCTACCTTCCAGCAGGTTTGCAGGGATATTTCACAGCAACTCTAGATGGAGTTCTTTTGGTCATTTGGCTAATCTATCTAGAATTAAAACACAAGATATCAGATTTTATATGATAGAAAACGAATTCATAGACTTGCAAAAAGAAGAGAGCAACTATCTAGTCTGCGAAGCCTGCGGCAAACTAATGGCCGAGCGCGGCTGCAAGCTAAAATGCGGAAGATGCGGCTATTTTAGATCTTGCAGTGATTTATTCTAATGGGTAAATTTCATTTTACCTGTATTTACAATCAGCATTTTCTTATGTTTAGGCATATTATTTTTTAAATTATGCGGCAATAACTTTTAATTTCCTAATCTCTGTATTTTCTTCGGTGCCAGTAGATCGAGGAGAGAAATGCCCCAGATAACTCGGCTGGCTGAACTTTCTCTTGGAAGGAGTTAGTCTTAGCATCGAAAAACCTTGTTTTAATTGTAGCTCTGGCCAGTTTTTGTCTATACCAGGAATTTCTTTTAGACTATTAATATATTCTATCCATTCTCCATGGTTAAGAGCTCTAAAACCATAGAAGTGATAAGATGCCCCAGAAGAAATAATGACTCCAGGCATACCTATTTGGGATAAAGCCTCTTCAACTTCATTTCTCCCATCATAACCATTTTGACTAAAATCTCTAAAATCAATCATAGGTATATGCCTCATTCCTTTTTTGGTTTGAATCAAAGAAGTTAAACCAATTGCTCTTGTCAAAGGCAGGCCCCAGCTTAATTGTTCCAGTTTTGCATTCTTCCACTCGGCGGGAACTTTCACTAGTTTCTTTACAGGAGATACTCTCAATTGATTTCCCCCATCTCCATAGAATGAATTCACCCAACGTTTCGGGATAAATATGCCATAGGTATATGCCTGAGCCCCAACATTCTCATTTACGGTATTTACAATTTCTTGCGCTCTTGAATCAGCTGACCCAAAATCAAGTTGAGGATTTCTGAGCGTAAGTAAAAGTTCATCTTTATTCTCCTTTTTCCAATCAACAGCTCCTAACCATCCTCCTTTGGAAGTCTCCTTTCTCTTATAAGCTACTTTATACCCCAGTGATTCCAATCTGCCTTGAAGCCCGCATTGTTCATCTATACGTTTAAATGCGTGATTATCCAAAACAAAAGCTAAAGTGTGATGTGGAAACAAAAGAGCAACATCCCGCATCATAACTGTTTTATATCTATTATGTTGTCTTTCATATCTTTTAATTTCACTTTCAGACCATCCTTCTAAATAATCTCTAATATTTGCCGGAAATGGGGTTTCTTCTTCCAATCTCATAAACCTTTCATCTCTTATAGGAAAAACTTTGAGATTGCCTTTAATGGGTCTTGAATTAAAATAAGTATCGACTTCTACAGAGAGTCTCCCCTTGGCTTCTTCAATTAAAGCGTTAAATTCTTCTACACTAAATCTGCCTCCAACTGCCGTTCCTCTGCAATAAGAAGGTAATTCTCTTTCAAACATAATTTATAAGGTCTTAGAAAGTTTAAAAGGATTTATGGTCCTTGATTAAATATTAAAAATAAAAAAATAAAAACTAGCCTTGTTAAAGGCCTTTAACAGAAATTAAAATCTGTTAGGTTTTGGCATTGTTGCATAGCATTCTTTACAGTAGACAGGCTTGCCTTCTGTAGGTTTGAATGGTACTTCGCATTCTTTCTTGCATTTGCTACAAGTAGCTTTGTGCATTTCTCTTGGCCCAAAACTTCTTTGCTCTCTGAAATTGTTAAATCCCATGTTTTATATTCCTCCCATATGATTTAGTTGTGTTTTCCATATAGTTGTCAATACCTAAGAAATCGGTCTGATCTGCTTATGTACTAAAATATGAAGTTTTTATGCTTTTATAAAACTATGTTTTTAGGAAAATGGGTGAATTTTAGGGTTTATTCTGCAACAATTCTTAAATAAGGCAATAAGTCTGCATTACCATGTTAGAAGAAAGAGAAGCTTCATTTCTTATTCCAGTAATAGACGACGATATCTATCTATGTCAAAGAGGAACGGAGCCTTATCAAGGTTATTGGTGTGCAATAGGCGGTAAAGCAGATCCAAAAAAAAGCACCTTATGTTCTATATGGGCCAGCCCTCTAAAGATAGAAAAACCAGGAGGGCACAAAGTAAGCTCAATTGGAGAGCGGTTTAGAGAAGAAGCCGGAATGGAGCCCATAACTGAAACAGCAGTTAGAGAAGGATGCGAAGAGCTCTTTTCCAATCGTTCTTTTCCGCAGGATTTCTCCTCCAGTGATTTTTCTGAGTTATGTTCCTTGGGTTTTATCCAAGATAGTGTATCAATTGGCGGAGAGCCGATTAGTACGGTAAATCGTTTTGTCATAGGAAAAGTAAACCGAAGGGATTTCTATTTAAGTAAAAGAGAAGTTGCAGATTTTAAGCCCCTTAGACAAATACCTCTAGATGCAAACTTTGTCCCTATAACAAGAATAGCACTTGCAGGATTAAGAGTTAGTTTAGAATACGAACTTCCTATTCTATCTCCTAGCTATGACCTCTCAGCAATATTGAGTCAGTTAAAGATTCCTGCGACAGATCTTTCAACCATTGATCGGTACAGGCATACTGGGATTGTAGGGGCAGTTTTTGCCTACTCAGACGCAAGTGTGCCTTTTGAATAATTTATTTTCTCGTCCAATATTCCTAATTCCTTATAAATTTATACAGTTTAGGTATTATATTTACTAAAGAGTAATTACAAAACATAAGATTTAAAAAGGATTATTCTCCTAAAATAATATGGTCTCAAGATCAAAAGCAGAATTATACAAAGAATACTTCGGAAGAATAATAGATAGTATGCCAAGATTAATAGCTGAAGGCAGGGTACCTATGAATGTTTCTCAATTAATGCAAATAAGATTAGGTGTTAAAAACGCTGAAGGGGCTATTAAATCTTCTTGGATAGAAAATTATTTTGAAACAGGTGATGCTATCGCTTACAAAGATGATAAACTTAAAGTTATCGCTGATTCCGCATATTTAAGAAGAATAAATTCTCAAAGCAGAATTGAAAATGGGGCTTTATTATTAGAGGATGGAGCTTATGAATCACTAGAGGGTCCAGAATTTAAAAGAAAGGAATTAGAAGGTCTTGTAGGAATTAAGTTAGACACAAGGCAGGCAAAATCACATCCTATCTGGAAAGTCTTGGCTAAAAATCAAGCGTCTCTAGATGAATATGTTCCTTATATTTTTGCAGAGGCGAAAGCAATTAATTATGGAATGGCTACTGGCGCAATGGGTGTTTTTCTTGCTAAGCCAGTAAAATTTCCAACCATGCGAATATGTAGTGTGAAAGATTGTTCTGATATTGATAATCGGGATGGTCTTGGAGGCAATTTTAATCGTGTTATCGGTATAGCACCTGGATTGAAAATGGTAACACCTATGGCTGCTCCAATCGCAAATTATGGCGGTAGTCGTTCAACACATAAATCGTACGGTGGTGCCGATCAAATTTCGAGGAAAAAATCTTCCGAAAGAGTAAGATCTTCCACAAGAGAATTACCTATTTTAGAACCTAATGTTTCTATTCACTTCTTCGTTGATTAAATACTCAAGAAGCGAGAGGAATTCAAACAACAATGATTCCTATGCATCAAAAAAAGATTTCTAGAATTTCTACATATCAACTATCGATTGGAAACCGCCGTAAGCCATTCGTTTCATATCAAAAGGCATTTTCATATCTTTATGCTTTTCCATATCCTTAGTCATTTGTTTCATCACTTTTTTGTTAACTGCCTCTCTATGCGCTTTTGACTTATAGATAATAAAGGAATACCATACTTCTTCATTGGGTTTTAATTTTGTTAATTTTGGAAAATTCATTATCTGATGGCCTGCTCCCATATCAGGATTCAAGTCATTTCCAATGCATTCTACATATTCTAAAGCTCCATATTTCTTCCAGACTTTTCCACCTTGCTGTGCCATTTTCTTGTATGCTGTTCTATTCTTTTTCGGCACTACTAATACAAATCCATCAACATATCTCGTCCAATCTCTAATACATTTTAATTTTTAAACATTTCCAAAATCCCGCAGTCATTACTTTACAACTCTCTTTTTCTGTTTAAAACTTCTTCTATATCTAAGAAACAAGCAACATAACCTCTACCTGGATATATGGGATTGTGAATCACATTCATAGAAAATATTTTTTTGGCGACTTTATCTTTATAATATCCTGCGTATCTTTCTCCTATTGAGACTACTAGACAACCTTTATTTTTTAATATTCTTCCAATTTTGGGAATAACTGGCAACAGCCTTTTAGGATCTTTTTCATAAGCATAACCAATATTGTTCATCGCAAATATAATATCAAAGGTTTCGGGCGCAAATGGAGGTAAATAACCATCTGCAGCCAAAAATGTTAAATCTCCTCTTCTCTTTTTGGATTCTTCTATTACTCTAGGAGAAATATCGATCCCAATTATTCTTGAATCAGGATATAATTCAGAAATTTCTTCAGTTGTTTGTCCAACACAGCATCCCAGATCTAAAATAAATCCTCCATCAATATCCGGAAGCATACTTCCAAAAGTTCTTCTCACTCTCCCTCGAGAGGTAAGCTGGACTCTGTGATATGGCGGCGACTTAAATAAAGATATCATATTTTTTTCGGTAGATTTAAGTTTAAAAAACTTTGCAATAAGGAGTCTAACAATATTCGGAAATCTATTTTGCAACTCGCTTTTTCACGTAGTATTCCTGAATTCCTACTACAATTAAACCGACTACGAGAAAAATCAATCTAGCATAAAGGGCAATAGTTATGCCTTCCGTTCCCATGTCTCCAATATAACTATATGCAGATTTAGCCAACGTTCCTATCAAAATAGGAAGAATAAGTCTTTTTACGCCCACAGGTCCTGCTGCAACAATATAAGTCAGTTCATCATCAGGTGTAAAGGGAATAACATAAAATACAAGTAGAGTGAGTGGACCAACTTTCTGAGTAATGTTATCAAAGCGATTGTAAAAGTGCGCAGAAACTACCTTCTTGAGTAATGGTCTGCCATATCTCTTCACCAGAAAGACAATTAAGAATAATCCAACGCTCATAGCAAGAAAATTGATAATAAAACCTACATGCCCGCCAAAGATATAGCCAGAAAGAACAAGGATAAATGTATTGAAGAGTGGCGCAAAGGCTACATAAATAACTTCAATGAAAAAGTAAATTAAAACTCCCCAATTTCCAGAACCCTGTACAATTTCCTGTAAACTCTCCCTATTAACATACTGAGTAAAGACAATAGCCGCTATAATCATTAAAGCAATGTAAATTCCTATTACAAGGAAGCTTTTTAATTTAGCACGAGAAATAGCTTTGTTCATGGTCTGATAGTTTTTGGACCGTTTTCTGTAAATATTTCAAGTGTCTCTTTTCTCTCTTTTTGAGGCGCTTTGCTTTCATCCATATAAAACAGTTCCCAGATATGTCCATCTAAATCTTCAAAGCTCTTTCCATACATCCAACCGTGATCATAATCTTTTCCCGTCTTTTTGCCTCCCGCTTTAATGGCCTTCTCCACCATGTTGTCCACTTCTTTTCTGCTTTCAACAGCTATGCCCATAATGGCTTCAGTATATTTCTTCGTATCAATAATATCTTTCTTTATAAAAGTTTTAAAGAATTTTTCCACTAATAGCATAACATAAATATCCTCTCCAATAATCATGCACGTTGCGTCATCATTAGTAAATGCAGGGTTAAAAGTAAATCCCACTTTAGCAAAGAACTCTTTAGTCTTTTTCAAATCCTTCACCGGCATATTAACATATATTTGTTTAGACATACTATAAAATATACTTAATTATATATAAATTTATCTTCTCTAAATTATCTATTTCTTAGAAAATTTCCAAAGTATCTCAAATATTTTTCTTTGCTGTTGTAATATTTCTTTATTTTTAATTATAATTCCTACAACATTTTCTCCAGAACTCATAAACGCAACCCTATCGCTATAAATAAAAACATTGGCGGAAATCTGATCTAAACTTTCTAAAAATCTCATTTGAGATAGGGCATATACTTTCTTATCATTCATTCCAGGATCTCCTTTATCTTCCATCGACATGACTGCCTTTAGAGGAATTCCTGCCTCGGCTCTTTTCTGGACAAAGTTATCTGGATAGGTTTCTAAAGCAACCATCGCGCGTTTACGTGAACCATAAAACCATAATTCTTTCTTTTCATCTAGAATATCATTGAGTATCGTTATTATTCCTTTTTTCCCTTCAAAAAAAGATGCACCTCCTTTATCTTTATTAACTTCTCTTAAGGAATTGAGTTTAGGTACTAGTTTGCTTAATTTTTCTTTTTTCTCTTGCATTAAACGTAGTATTTTTTTTGGATCAATAGATTCATAATAAGTTACTTTTTCCCGAATTATGGAAGAAACCAGACCCTTGTTTATTAATTGACTAAGATTATCATAAGTCGTACTTCTTTTTATTCCAGTCAACTGAGCTATACGATTTGCAGTCGTGGTTCCTGTTTTTAATAGTTCAACATAAATGCTTATTTCATTTTCTGACAATCCAATTTCCTTGAGTTCTTCGTACATAGCAGATGCAATCTATTCATCTTTATAACTCTTTCTAAGACGTCGCCTAACAGCGGCTTATATTTATATATAGATAATTTGTGACCATTTTATGGTAACTACAAGAAGAACTGAAACAGAATTCAACCAGATCAGATCACAAATGTATGAAGAAGCAATAGTACAATATCCGCAGGCTAGAAATTCAGATATAGAAGCAATGAAAACTTATCTTGCTCCAAAAAAAGGAGAAAGGATACTGGGAATTGGAGAGGGCAATGGTTATTTCACTAACTCAATTCTTGAAAGTATCGGAATGGAGGGATTTTATCTAGTAACGGACCCTTCACAATCACAATTAGATAATCTTTCAAGAAGACAAAATGCCTCTAATCTAGAAGTTCAAATTGCAGGAGCAGAAGAGATAAATGTAGTTCAAACTTCTTTCGATAAAGCATGGTCTTTCGGAGCCTTTCATCATTGCTCAAATCAAACGCAGGCAATGAAAAATATCTACATTGCTCTAAAGCAAGGAGGAAGGGCAGTTATCTGCGATGTCTTTCAAGGATCTAAACTCGCTGAGCACTTTGACACTCAAGTGGCGAGATATTGCAACACTGGACATGAAGTTAAATTTCTCTCTGACGCCTTTGCTAGATCTCTCTGCTACTTGGCAGGGTTTAAAGATGAAAATGTGAAAATAGAGGAATTACCTCAAAAATGGATATTTGATTCAGAACATGAGCTGGGAGATTTTATCTATAAATTGCACGCCATGACTCTTTTTCCAGGAACTGAAAAAGACAAGGTCAATGAAACCCTTAAAGGGTGTCGAGATATTCTGGGAATTAAACACAAGGGAGACAAAATAGTCCTCAACTGGCCTATGAAGTGTCTTATCGCTGAAAAATGAAATCTTTAATAATTGGAGGTACAAGTAGTTTAGGAAAATGTATATCTGAAGAATTAATCTCCAAAGGAGCAGAAATTATAACTCTGAGTAGAGCACCAATGGGATTACAAGGTTTTACCCATTTTCAATGTGATGTCTTAGAACAAGACAAATTAAGATCCATTTTACTAAATATTCAAGAAAACAACCCAGTGATTGATAATATCTGGTGTGTAGCAGGATATGCCTATCCGAAAAAAAGAGAGGAACAAACTCCAGATGTTTTTAAAAGGCACCTGGATAGAAATTTTACTTATGTAAAAACAACGGCAGATTGTCTAAAAAATAGTTTGTCGAAAAGTAAAAATCCAATTTTCGTAACTTTTGGAAGTCAATGGTCCTATAGGCCTATCACCGACTGTCCAGAACTAGCCCCTTATGGGGCAGCAAAACATGCTTTAAGAGAATATACACGCGACTTTGCGTTAGCTAACCCTCTTATCAAATCCAATCATTACTGCTTACCTAGTACAGACACATCTGCGTATAGAAGAATAGAAGAAACCTTCAAAAAGACACTAAATAAGGAAACAATAAAAAGCTATGGTAATTTAGCAGATCCTCAGTTAATAGCAAGAAGTTTAGTCAATCATGCCCTTTCTTTTAATGATTCAGGAAAAACTTTGCTTATCAAACCTAATGGATTAGTGGAATTACTGAAATAAATAATCTCTAATTATCAAGCGCCTAGAAACTTCAATAATTCAAAAATAAGAAATGCAGGCCAGACAATCGCCTTAAGTACTCCCAAAACGCCCATCCAGAAACCAGTCGCGGTAGAAATATAATAAATTATTGCACCAATAAGCCCTAATCCATAAAATGCTCCACCGCAATGAGAGCACTTGCATCTTCTACAATCTTCCCCACACTCAATATCCATATTCGCCTGTTTCTTTTTACTTGGCATATTGAAATATGGTAATATAGACTTATATATCTTATGTTTAGAATAGTTTGCTAATTTCAATCTTAATTTTCTCAAAAGTCTTATCATTAATCTTTCCTATCTTCATGATAACCAGATTTTTCTTAATCGTAAAGATTTTATCGATTCTAACTCTACTTTGTTTTAATAATCTGCCCGATGTTAAACTATCTTGATTTATTATTAAAGAGAAAGGTTCTTCTTTTATTACAGTTGTTAAAGGAATCATTACGCAATCTTGTGATTTTTTATTATAATTATCGTTTGAAACAATTATTGCCGGTCTAACTTTACTGCCTCCCTGATCACTAAACGGATAAGGCAATAGAACTAGCTCTTTTTGTTGAAATATCATTTTCTCAAGTAAGTTGACCAGATATCATCTTCTTTATTATCCCAAACTTCTTTTAATGAGTCTTCATTGTATTTTAAGATATCTTTAAAGTCATCTTTCATGGATTGAGAAAATTTATCTGCTTTCTCAATTAAAATCTTTCCTTCTGTCTCAACTAATAGTAATTCATCGCCCTGTTCAATTCCGATATTCTTCCTCATAGATGTAGGTATGGCTATTTGTCCTTTCTCTGACACCCTAACAGTTTTAATTTCCATATCTATGTAAGAATTTTCTTACTTATAAACCTTTTTAATTTATAGGCTACTAATCTTCTTTATCTTCTTCCCATCATAAATAATCTTATTCGGATACTCTTTCTTTAAGATTGCAAGAGTGTCTCTTTCTATAGTTCCATCAATATAAAATCCTAGAAAATAGGGATTTTTTAGCAAATTATTCTCTTTCTTTCCAATCATCTCTGGAGCTCTTTCTTCTAAGTAAGTGGCCAAGGCATGCTTCTCAGAATCAGGATACTTAAGAAAATGCTTCTCTCCAATTTCTCTAATGAGGCGCAAGAGCACACGCTTATGCGGGTAGTTAGAAATAGCATCAAAGAGCTCTTTTTCAATCTTCCAAAACTCCAATATTACTCTAACTTTGCCATTAAGTTCTTCATTATAATATCTATCCATTACTGCTCTAGTTGTAGCGTTGGTATTGGCAAGTTTATCCAGATAAGGTTTATCATTTTCATACAAATAGTTTACAACCGTTCGAGCAGCTTGAAAGTTTGCTGAATTGTTGTAATAAACTAACTCTTTAAGGTATTTAGTATCAAAGATTAGATTATATTTCCATTTATACGAGCTAAAATAAACAAAACCCAAGCTGTAGTAAATACAATTATCAATGCCTAGAAATCTCTCCATGTAAGGAGTTTTTTGAGTAGAATCATGATTTTTTGGAAGCTTTAATTTTCCCTCTTGGAGAATTTTATGAAAAACTCCCTTGTCATGAATTGCATGAACTATTACAGGTTTCCCATACTCTTTAACAATAGGGATAAGAAGTTTTCTTCTCTGCCTAAATTGTTTTTGAATAGAGTTCTCTTGTTTTTTGAAATGTTGTATTGACATATCTCATAAAATACTTCTAGATTTATAAATTAACGCTCAAAAGTGAACATGATTTATTGATTAGCTTCCTCTTGATCTAACGCATCTAGCATTGCCAAGTCCCATTCATATTCATTTATTTCTTCTTTACCTTAACTCAACAGAATTTCTAATTGTTTTCTCAAGTATTCTGTTGCATTGCGAAAACCTTTACAATCTTCAGCAGCAAATCCCCAGGCGAGATTGTTATTTGACTCTCTAATCATATATCTATAAAGTGTAAGTTTAGATTCAGCATACCTAGTCTTTAAATTAGGATTGTTTCCTATAATTCTTAGCATATTTTGTTCGCTGTGCAGTGTTCTGTCTAGGTCATCTAAGCCATATACCATAAATTCATCATGTTCACTCATAGCAAAATGCGGCTGTATCCCCAGCGGAACTTCCTCACTAACTCCGACAATATAGCCGTCTTGCTTGTCTCCAGTCATTCTAAATAATCCATTAGGAATCCCTCTAAACAACTGAGTTGGTAGAACAAAATAATCTACTTGACGACCGTCTAAATTTGCCACCATCTGAGGATATCTATCAATAAACTTTACTCTCTGTGTATCAATTTCTTTTCTACTGAATTTTCTCATAAAATTTATTCAAAAGAGATCTTTTTAAAACTTTCTAGAAATTATTCTCTTCGTTATTCTGTTTAGATCCTTCTTCACCTTCTCTGCCTTGTTCTCTCATGTCTTCGCCTTCAGGAGGGCCTTGAGGACCTTCGCCGTCACCCATTACAACCTTAAAGAATGTATCTACAAATATCTCTGCGCTATTCTCTGAATCGCTTGGAGCGAATACAGTTGAATCCATCAGGCTGTTGAACATAAAGTACATTTTCACTCCGTCAACCGCCCCCTTTACAAAAGTAGTTCTTGGCTGCCTGTCCCATGGAGGGCTTTCCAGTTCAATTCTTCCGCTTTCCTGGTATTCGATGATGTCAAGCAGTTTATTTACATCAATTTCAACTTTAACATTCTCTGCAGGGTTCTCAGCAGCAGGCATCGGCTCAAAGTAAATCAATTCCTCTTCATTTATTCTCACATGTACATTGAATACTATTTCCTCTGTCTCAAAGTCTTTAAATTGAATGACTAAGTTCTCGCCATATTTATTATTAAACTCTCTTACACTCTCCATAAACCTCTCATCTTCTCTTAATCTCTGCTTTTCATCTTCGCTAAATTTCTCCTCATCTGGATTTTCTCCCGGAATAACATGTTTTTCCATAGCCTCCCTCATCTTAGCCTTGAAAAAGTCCCTTGAAGGGAAAAGCCATATCTTCATATAAGGTGAGATTACATCTCTTTCTTCACCGCTTTCATCCATCTTCACTCTTTTTACTTCTTCCCAGAACTCCACGCTCCCAAAGTCAGTATCATACTTGAAATTAATTAAAGAGTATTCAGGCAAGGCATCTTGGCCCAGGCACTTCATCCTTTCGTTCATCTGCTTAGATATCTCAATATCTTTCCAGTACAACTGAAATATCCCTTCCATGTGTTTTTCATAGTCTGTTGCGGAATTAGCCACATATTTCTCAAAGAACCAGGCGGCAAATTCATTATTGAGAGATTTTTCAAGCTCTTTTCTTTCCTTGATTAAGCTTTCAAGACTATCTTTGCACCAATTATCATTTCCATAATTATAATATTTGTTCTTTATCTGATGGAAATCTCTGAACTCATCCCCCCATCCTCCAAACCATATATTCCCATTTGTTCTTCCTTGTTCTTTTCTGCATGCTCCTCCTACTGTGAATACAAACCTTTCTTCCTTATGTTCCTCTCTTTCAGGCTCTACCCAAGTATCCTGCCCCCCAAGGCATTTCTCAGAGCACTCGTTTGTGCAGCTATTCAAGTCACTATTTTCTTTGCATGTGCTTTCGCATGTGACTCTCGCTTCGTCAACATTACATTCTAATTCTTCTCCGCATGTTTCCCTGATGCATTTCTCTGTGCAAGGCCTGATTATTCGCTCAGAACATTCTCTCGTGCACCTCTCTCCGCATTCCGCCTCTCTTCTCTCCCTATCTTCTTCCCTCCTATCATCTTCGTCCCTTTCATTATTCTCCCATCCTGAGTTGTCTTCAAATGAGCCTTCATTCTCTCTATTACCTTCGTTAAACTCCCCTTCCTGTCTCTCGCCTTCTTGTGATCCTTCATTACTTTCACCACTCCCTTGGGAACCTGAATCATCCCGAGATTGCTCGCCTGACTCGCCAGTACTTTCAGATGAGCTGCTTCCATCCTCTCCACTGGATTCTCCTCCACTATCTCCTGACTCTCCGCCTTCAACATCGAATCCTGAGATTACAAACCCTACAATAGTTTTCGTTCCTACCTTAAGATTTCTTATTATATTTCCTGTAATCGGTTCATCATTTTGCTCCTCTGGCTCCGGAGTACTTTCTTCCTGAGGCTCGCTTTCCTCGGTTTCTGGTTCTTCTACAATCTCTTGTTCGATCTCATTATTAGTATCTTGGGAACTTTCCTCAATGTCATCATTAGTTTCTATCCTTTCTTCGCCTGTTGTTTCTTGCTCTGCATCTTCAATTACTTGTGGCAGGGCAACGCACCGGCCGTTGCTGCAAACGTCATTTTCATTTCCGCAGTCGCTCCTGACCACGCATTCATTTCCAAATATTTCTTTCTGCTCAATTTCTTCTATCTCTATCTCACTTTCATTTCCTGAAATGAGCTCGCATTCAACTCCTGTTTCTGTCCATAATCCTTCTATACATACAGATACAACTTTAGATTCTCCACTATCACAATTCTGCACTTTTTCTTCTCCATCAATACACTCTGCTTCCCTGCATTCAGTAATTTCCGCAACCTGGCACGTTCCCTCAATGCAGGAAGCATCTCCACATAATGGATCAGCGCAATCGCTGTCAGCAGCGCAAGCGGTATTTTCTGACAGGCAAATTGGTTCCAAGGGGCATCCGCTCGTTACATTTTCTCCTGAGAAAATAACGCTTCCTGCGCATTCTATTGCTTCATAAACTGGGCATGCGGCACAGTCCTCTGCGCAAATCTCTGTTTCATTTTCTTCGCAGATATGATTGCCGCAGACAGCCATCTCAACCTGCATAGTTTCTTCCTTTGCCTGGCAGCTTCCGGCAATGCAATATAGCTGTATCTTTTCTTCAAAAGTCTCGTTATTTCTGGTTACATTCATAAAATCAAAACCACATACTTTTCCTCCACACTGTGCTTCAGCGCAGTCAATCTGCTCATTTTTATTGTCATCTATGTTATTAGTGCATATTTCCTCTCCAAATTCCTTAAATTTCTCAACAAGCCTCTTTTCCCACTGCTCTTCTTCTACATAATATTCTTTCTTTTCATATCCTGAGAATAAGTTAAGGTAGAAAGATTTCCTATCCTGATAATTCTGATTTCTTAATTGCCTTTCTGCAATCCTTCTCTCCTGGTCTTTCTTTATCCAACAATATTCCTCGCTGCACTTTCTTCTTTCCTCTTCAGTCATTGATTCAAAATCTACTCTATACAGCTTGTCCATCTCCTCCCAGACATTATTTGATTTCTCATTCCATGCTTCATTGAGCATCTTCAAGTCCTGCATCATTCTCATTGCCGATTCATAATTTCCTGCATCTATTGCGCTTTTAGCATCATTGACTAATCTGGTGGCTTCTTCTTTGAATCCCTCATTACTCAATCCAGAATACTTCCCTTTATCTCCCCCAAAATTATTATCCTGCGGATACCTGAAATTCCCTCTTCCTTCAAACTTCATATGAACATCTATCCATTTCCATTCACAATCATCGCACATCTCAACTCTTAATATAGCTTCATAATTATCTCCTTCAGCAAAACTTATTTCCTGCCCAAGTTTTTTCTGGTTATCCCTCTTGTTTTCGCTTCCGAAAATTCCATCCATAAGCTCCTGACACTGCGCAGGGTTTTGCCTGTAATAATTTTCGAAAGACTTTTCAAAACTCACGCTTTCTTTTGCAAGCCTTTCTAAAATGTCCTCGCTCGGTGCGCCGGCATATTCTTCGGCAATTAGCTTTACGTCCGATATTTTGCTTTCTACATTTATCTTGTCTTCAGGCGCCTTGAAGAAGATTTCTGTATGCAATTTATAAATTAAAACATCTTCACCGCTTGAAACTTTGATATTTGGCCATGCGTTAAGCCATATTTGTATTTTATTTCCGTCAAATATTATCTTTCTCCATGCAGGCACTTCACTGTCAAGTTTTTTATCATGGCCTCCATCGTTGCCTTCAATCCATACCCACTTTGTTGATTCAGTAGGCTCCCCTAATGAATTTTTCAACTGCTCCTCTTTCAATATCGGATCATGATCTTGGGTAGTGGCTCCCATCTCTTCAGCTATTTCCCTGCTCAGAGAATTTATATAAACAGTCAGTTGAGCATAATTAATATTCCCCGTCTCATATTGCTCTGCCTGGTAAGTTATTTCTTTAATGGGTCCGTCAATAGATTCCGCAGAAATTAGAGAAGAGAAAGCTAACGCAAGGACTAAAAAGAAAATTCCAACCCTCTTTTCCATAATGTATTAAGAAATATTGAATATAAAAACGTATCGTTGAAGTCTTCTCAATGCTCTCATAAAAATTAAATCTAAAATCGAACTCCTGACTGCTCGGTGTAAACTAATATACCAAAAGGTTCCATTATCTAACGAGTAGATTTAACACTGCCTATAAAATAATAGGTTTCAACTTTATTTTGGCCAAAAAACTGTTCTAAGCCATACAATTTTCCTTGTTCGGTCAAGAGAACTAATGAAGAACGAGGAGTAGAGAATCCTCGATTACCCTTAAAGTTTATATCTGCCACGCCACTATATTCTTTTACTATTATTAGATCTTCTGGTATGGCTTCCCTTGAAATGAGATCAAATATCCAAGTTTGTCCTAAGATAGGTTCTACCACCCATCTTTTGCTATCTACTTCATTCTCAAGAGTATAACTTTTCCATCTCTTCGTTTCTTCTAAAAGATTATGAAGAACATAACTATCAATTCCAATTATCTTGTATTCTCCATCTTCTAGTTTATAATTTTCTCCTAAATTCATCTTTCTTTGCTCCTATAAGCCATATGTTTTTTTGCTATTTCTATCTCTGCCTTAAATCTTCTTTTAGATTTGTGTTGCTTTTCTGTTTCAGACCCTTGAATATTAAGAAACTCATAACCCAATGAATGAGCAATTTGAGCACCCTCATAAATTAGTTTTCTACATAGGTTTCTATAATCAAAATTCATTATTATCATGTTATAAGCTAATGTAGTTTTAGAGATTTCACTAAAATTGGTAAAGGCAATAATTCTGTTGTTTTTCATATCTACTATTTCAAATTGGTGATAGCCTTTCTTTCTAGGAGTTCTATACACTAAATGAGCCCGCTTAGCCTCCCCTGGATCACAACCACTATGTGCATGAAGTTGATTAGCCCAAATATCAATTAACTTATCAAATTGTTCTATAGATTGATATGGTTTGATCTCAATAGAGGTATCTCTATCAAAGCGATTTAGCTCCCCCCCTTAAACTATGATATTTGCCCCCCTTTAAACCAATAACTTCTTCCACATCTGGGACTTGTTGAGGGTGCGTGTTATCATCATACTTAGATATTTGGTCCCACACAGACTCGAAATATTTATCCGATCTACAAAATCAGAATTAATCAACTCGCTCGCCTTTATAATAAATACAAATACGATGTTGCTCAGGGCTGTTCAAACAGTATAGTTGTAATGAAGCGGGACCACAGACATCGTATCTTCCAATGCTAACTTTGGTTTTATCGGCAAGATCTTTTCCACAATAAGCCTTTCCACTACCATCTCTTCTTATATGTGGGCATCTAGGCTGATTTTCTGTTTCTTTAAATAATTCATTAACAAGTCTTCTGCTAAAACCACTTAGAGAGGGTATTTTATGTTCTACCATAATGGTCCATAGCAGACTTGAACTGCTCACTACTCGGTGTAAACGAGTCGGTTAAACCCCTAGCCTAATGGACCCTAAAATATCAATCAAAAAATACTTTTTAAATCTACCCTTACCTTTTTAAATCCCATAATCTGAGTTTATTGAAGCGACCATAGTTAAGTGGTATAACGCCTCGTTGCCAACGAGGAGTTTCGGGTCCGATTCCCGATGGTCGCATTAGCTAATTCTCACTTACATCAGCACCAATAGTTCTTAATAAAAAGTAGCAATGACTTCCAGTGAAAGTTTAAAAGCAACCTGGTCTTTTTAGAGTATGCAAACCCAAGGAAAGTGCTGGTTTTCTTTATCTGATCTGGCACAGTCTCATGACCGAGTGGTCATTGATTCTAGTGTTATCCTCTCAACTGATGTAAGTCGCGACCAGCAAGAGTGGTATCATGAAAACCTTCGCAGGGCATTTAAGGAACATGAAAATATAATCACTGTGAGTGATGTTGTTGGGGAAATTGAACCCTCTCTTTCTAATTATAATGGGGAACTAGCGAACCTTATTAGGTCAAGAACCGGGAAGGAAGAGTCATCTTTTTCAAGATACAATCGATTTATAGGATATATTGTAAGGAGTTCGGAGGGAGATGCCATATTGGGTCCAAATAAAAAGTTTCCCTTTACGGATATAAAGCTTGCCGCCTTTGCATTCTCATTATCTAATAAAGATAATTCAGTGGCTTTTGCATCCTCAGATCGCACCCTTAACGACGTTGTCAGCAGATTTCCTTTTCCTACAGAAGTGGAAAGTGATTTAGTTCGAGCCTCAAGTCCAATCAATGTCTACTCATTCGTGCAAAGCCTAAGTTTTTTTACTAGTCATGAATTGGAATCCAGAAAATATGGAAGAAAACACACAAGGAATATTATTCACAAATAAATTTAAATACCTAATTAGTTTCATCACTCAATGGAACATGATCACAGCCACAGCGACCTTATAAAAGAGGCAAGAAGCCATCTCAAGGCCATTTTTGAGGAATCTAAGCAGTCAATCTATTTGTTCTTAGATGATGAGAATAAAATATGCAATAAGAAATTTGCAGCACTTTTGGGATATAAATCTCCTGAAGAATGGTCTGCAGTGGAGGATTCATTCACTCAGGCTTTCGTAGATGAAAAAAGCCAGGAAAAATTGGTTTCCGCATATCAAAAAGCAATGAATGATTTTGTCGGAAGTAGTATGGAAGTAGAATGGAAAAAGAAGTCTGGCGGGAAAGTCAAGACAAAAGTTATTTTAGTGCCTTTCTTGTTTAATGGACATTTATTCGCATTACATTTTATTGATTAAAATATTTTAATTCAATACATTTTAAAACGATATTTATTACATGATGGAGTTAAAAAATACAAGATTTTATAAACCTAAAAACTGTCATATTCTTAACATAATCCCAGGCGATCCTACGGGGTCGCCTGATGATAATAATTAAAAAGTCTACTTCTAATAATCATTAATGAGAAATAAAAATGGCAGAGTTTTCATTTAAAATTATAGCTAAGGATAAAAAATCTAATGCTAGAACGGGCATTATTAAAACAAGAAACGGTAGTATCGAAACTCCTTATTTTGTTCCTGTAGGGACAGTAGCTTCCCTAAGGGCCCTAGACTCTCGAGACCTTGATAATCTGGAGGCACAATGCACTTTAGCTAATACTTATCATTTGTATTTAAGGCCAGGCGATAAAAATATCAAACGTCTTGGCGGCTTGCATAAATTCATGAATTTTAATAAGCCAATCTTCACAGATTCAGGCGGTTTTCAAGTATTTTCTCTAGGTCTAGGGATGGAGCATAAAGTAAACAAATTAGGCCTAGTAACGAAAAAAAGAGAAGAAGGCGAAAATCTTTCATTAGTCAAGATAACAGACAAAGGCGCACATTTCAAATCCATTTTTGATGGTTCAGATCACTTCATCGATGCAAAAAAATCAATGGAAATCCAATCAAATCTTGGAGCAGACATTATCATGGCATTTGATGAATGCACCTCTCCATTATCATCATATGAGTATCAAAAGAGTGCGTTAGAGAGAACTCATCGCTGGGTTGTAGAATCTCTAAAGTATCATGATAAAAAACAAGCGTTGTATGGAATTATTCAAGGAGCACATTTCAAAGACTTAAGAGAAAAGTCAGCAAAGTTCATAACTAGTCTGCCTTTTGACGGAATAGCAGTAGGAGGGTCTTTCTCAAATATGGGCAGTTCAAAAGATGAAATGATCAAAGTATTATCTTGGCTAGTTCCTTATTTTGATAATCGCCCAATTCATCTCTTAGGAATAGGCGGAATAGATGATATTTTCAGAGCTGTTGAAAAAGGCATTGATACTTTTGATTGCGTTTCCCCCACTAGAGAAGCAAGAAGAGGCGCCTTATACATTACTCCACAAGCTGGAGGAAACATGCAGAACAAATTCCGCTTTAACATAAAACCTTCAGCACATATCAAAAATAAGTCTCCAATCGATAAGTCCTGTACTTGTTCAACGTGTAAAAACTACTCAATTGCTTATTTGCATCATTTGTTCAAGAGCAATGAACTCACATATTTCCGTCTAGCCTCAATCCATAATATACATTTCATGCTGAATATGATGCAAACTATAAGGGATAGCATTAAGGCAGGTAAG
Source organism: Candidatus Woesearchaeota archaeon (assembly GCA_964355135.1). Classification (GTDB taxonomy): domain Archaea; phylum Nanobdellota; class Nanobdellia; order Pacearchaeales; family GW2011-AR1; genus UBA73. The sequence goes on from CAYHCG010000011.1 coordinate 46,478, forward strand.
TTCCAACAATTGAAGAAAACCTGGCTGAAATGACTCTTCTTAAAGTTGTTGTCACTTCAGCTTTATAAGGCTCTGTTGAAAAAGTCCTCAGGGTAAAAGTTAATCTACCCTGAGAGTGTT
>CAYHCG010000012.1:0-45988 GCA_964355135.1 Candidatus Woesearchaeota archaeon
TTAACACTCTCAGGGTAGATTAACTTTTACCCTGAGGACTTTTTCAACAGAGCCTGGTTTTTAGAAAAAATTATAAAGCAAAAAAACTGAAATTAGAGGTTATAAAGATGGTGAACATGAACAAGACATTAAGGTTATTGATGATCTCAGATGTATTTGTATTCAGTGGCTTTGGACTTATAGCCCCTATACTCGCGATTTTCATAAAAGATGACTTAATAGGTGGAAGTATTGTAGCTGCAGGTATTGCAAGCGCGATATTTTTGATAACCCATTCTGTACTGCAGATTTTCTTTGCCTATAAGTTTAATCCGAAGGATAGGTTATGGATGTTGCATGTGGGTACAGCTTTGATAGCTATTGTTCCTTTTGGCTATATTTTTGCAACACATATCTACCATCTGTATGCAATACAATTTATTTATGGTTTAGGAGCTTCATTTGCTTATCCTTCCTGGTATAGTTTGTTTAGCGCCCATTTAGAAAAAGGTAAGAAGGGTTATCAGTGGTCAATTTATAATTCCAGCGTCGGCATAGGTACAGCAATTACTGCAGCCGGAGGAGCATGGCTAGCTGATAAAACAAGCTTTGAACTAGTATTTGCTTTGACAGGAATAATTTCTGTAGTAGGTTTAGTTATATTATTCTGGCTCGATAGAGAGCAAACATTAAGAAAAGTTTAATCTAATTTATCTTCACCAAATTTTCTTAATATCTCTTTAATACTGTCGATAACTTTCTGCTGATCTTTTTTGTCAGACATTCTAACGAATTTTATTAATAAATCTGTTAGCTCTCCTTTTTCTAAGAGTTTTATCTTAAATCCATCGGTAATAAAATAAAACCTATATCCCTCATATTTTATTTCTTTAATAACAATTCCGCTTATTTGTCCGACAATCTTTCCTTTAAGAGGAGACTGTTCGAGCGAATATATCAATTTAAATATTTCAATAGAATCTTTTTTGAACTTTTTGTTTATTTCTTCTTCCAGTTTCTTTGTAACGATTACTTTTGCCATCTCTTTTTAGCATTGTTTAAGGCCTCTTCTGCAGAAACAGTGTTTTCTTCATTCATTAATAAATCGTGAAGTTGCCTTTCCCTCGCACTTTTTATTAGCTTCTTTATTATCTGAGAGTACGTCTCTCCTTTATTTCCAAATTCCATTATCTCTTCCTTTACTTCTCTTGAAATTGCGATAGTCGTACTTTCCATTTCTATAACTCTTATAATTATTATAATAACTATAATATATAAACTTTTCTATAACGAAGACCAATATTATTATAGTTCTTTCAGCAAGTTCTTGATGTCTAGTACTTTTGTGTGCATACTGATATTTCCTTTTTTATCGACTGTCCAGTCTTTTTTATCTCGATCTGCGTATAATTCTACTCCGTTTCCGTCTGGGTCGTCCAGATATAATGCTTCACTTACCCCATGATCTGATGCCCCGAAGGGATATTTTACTTCTATAAGTCTCTTGAGAACTCTTGCGAGTTCCTTTCGGGAAGGATAGAGAATCGCGAAATGATATAGGCCTATCTGACCACTTTCTGGTTTTCGTGCTCCATCTTTACTCCAAATGTTTAAACCAATGTGATGATGATATCCTCCAGCAGAAAGAAATACCGCAGAGCCGAGGTTTTGCGTTACTTCGAACCCTAGTAGGTCCTTGTAAAATTCTAAAGATTTGTCTAAATCAGAAACAGTCAGATGAATATGTCCAATTCTAGTTTGCGGATGTGCAGTGTATTTTTCCATGAAAAAAGTAGAGATAAAGAAATATATAATACTTCTGATATCAGTGGTGGAGTTGATAAGAATGAATAGCGCCTTGCTGGACATAACAATCTCGCAGCTGGTAATCGGGACTAGCCTTCCCAACTATCATTCTTAAAAATATCCTGCCGCTCTCTATTTGGCTAACATATCCTATAATTCTTTCCCCTTCACTACCTTTAACATGGTCGCCAGGTTCAAACCCTTGAGGGCTCTCTGGTGGAGTGACGCAGCATCCCGGTTTAAATTCTGCCCCTTCAAACATGATTATCTCTAGTCTTTTTCCTATCTTTACACCTGCATTTTCCATTTCCGCTATCTCTACCATAGTATTGACAGATGGGCCAGATATTTAAATAAACTAGTTAACTAGAAGCTATATTCTCACTTCAATAATTTTCCTCGATGTAAATGATCTTAGCTTATAAAAATAAGAAACGCCCAGACCCGGATTTGAACCGGGGAATCACTTGCGTGAAAGTAGGTTAGCAACCTACCGCCGTAACCGCTGGGCCATCTGGGCATGAAATTAATGGGATTTGAGTAGTTTTAAAGTTATTTGTTTTTATATTAATTTCAAGAATTCTTTTGGGCCTAAAATCTTCTTTTCTCTAAATTCAATCATATTTAAGAGATGTTTGTCATAAGAAATTATGTAATCTACATCTCCATCAAAGGCTGCTTCTAAAATCATATTATCCTTAGGATCTTCTTTGACTAAATTAAATTTGGATTTTGTTTCAATCAATGTAGAGATAGATAATATTGTTCTGATTAAATCCTCAATGTCTTGATTAAGATTGTCCATAAGTCTCTGAAATTTTGACTCTCTATTTATTACTTTGACTATCTCTGATAAAATGTCTTGAGTGATAATAACCCGAAATTTCTCTTTTTCAGCTTTCTCTAGAATATTATTTGCCTCTCCATCCCAGAAGATAGCAGACAACCATATATTTGTATCCAAGACTACTTTCATAATCTCCTCTTATTTGTCTCTCATCTTCGATTCTTCAATCAAAGAGAGTAAATCTTCTTTCGAAAAAGAAGACTTTTTAGCAGCCTCCTTGAATGGCCTGGTTGCATCTTTCCACGATTTTACCTTAGGAAGTTTAATTTTCTTCATAAAAATTGAATCTTCACTATCTGAAACAATTAACAAGTTTCCCTCTTCTAAATTCATTTTCTCTCTTATTTCAGCAGGTATTACGACCTGTCCTTTTGAACTTATTTTTGTTATACTTACCATGTAAGAATGTAAGAATAGCTACTTTATAAGACTATCGGCGCCTTACATTCTTACCTTAATTGTAGATTATTCCAGAGTTGTGGATGCTGTCTCAGCCAGACAAGACCATGACCTATAACATTATCTGAAAATCTATAGAAGAAATCTTGGAAAGTCATCCAGGTTATATTATCTATTTCCTCTGGCTCTGCTATTACTGGAGTACCTTTAACTATATTGCACAAAACAAAAGATAATTTGACTGAGAACTCACTGAGTTCTTTTTCCGCGAATATTTCTATAGGCTGGAGAGTAACGCCTAACTCTTCATTCCCCTCTCTTATTATTGTAGCAAAGACACTTTCTTTTCCTTCAATAGTTCCTGAAGGGAAAGACCATGCTCCGGGAAGAGTTTTCTTCTTCATTGATCTCTGAACAAATAAGACTTCTTTATTTTCATTTAGAATGACTAGAACTGCGTGATTTTTCATTGTTTTACTCATATTGTCAACTTTTTAAAACTTCAGGAATAAAATTCCTGAGTGTGATCAAGAACAGAGAGTTCTTGACATATCCTTCTGGAAATACACTTCAGAACTTGATAATCCTTTAATAAGGGAAGGGTATCAAAGACCTATGAAAAAAGAGTTATTACTTTTGGGATTACTCTTACTATTTAGCATTTCTTTTGCAAGTGCTAGTATTAATAAAACTGAAATAAAAATGTGCAAGGATGATTGCAAGGCTATTTATAAGGCAAGTCTGAATACGTGCAAGGAAGATTATACCACCTGTAAAGAAAACTGCACTGATTCTACCTGCAAAAGGACTTGCTCGCAAGAAAAGAACGCTTGCATGAAGAGTTCTAATGTACTTTATAGAACTTGCCAGAAAAACTGTACTCCTCCAAAGATCGTGGGATGCCTCAACGGAACAATTAACGAAGGAGACACATTTGCCCAAGGTTGTGATATCTGTAAATGTGGTAAAAATGGACAAGTCAGCTGTAAAAGAGAAGCATTCTGCAATAAAAATACTACTACGACTAAACAGAGTTGTGAAACTACCGGAGGATTCTATCAGGGATTATGTAATGGGCCTCATTTTGATATCGTCTGCTCACAGCAGAAGTTTTGTCTTTGTGAGGGCAGTTTTGATTATACCTGCGGAGAAAACCACAGTTGCCTAAAAGAATTCATCTCCCCTAATAAAAGAACTAACACGGTAGAAGGATGGAAAACTATGTTAGGAGTAGATTTAGGGGATATTGGCGTTTGCGTCAAGGACTAATAGTCCTTGATCGTGCTCAAGATATTACGCCATTTTTATACGTATAGAATTAATCTAAGGCGTTATCAATCGCGTCTAATCTTCTTCCGATAGCTTCCAAAACTGCTTCTCTAGGGGCTATCCTATTTTGATTAGCTGCAATAACTTGAAGAACTTGACTTCTTAATTCAGCAGAATTGTATGTGGTAAGGGGAACTAGAGCAGGTTGTCGAGGTAAAGGTTGGTAAGAAGGAGAGCATGAGTATTCTGGAGTTCCCATTGGATCTTGTCGTCTCAAGTACTCTGTAGTAATGGGAGTGTCTATCATGGATTGTTGTTGATAACGATGTTGGTAACATCGCGGATATATAATAGAACGGTGTATATTCTAAACTTCTAAATATTTAAGTGTAACTCTATAGTTACACTATTAGAAAGGTTTAAATAGGGTTCCTATGTACCGTTTATGTATAATCTATAAAATGGAACAAAGAAAATTCGTAATAACAAAGAAGATTGCCAAGCACGGCAGTCAGGCAATTATAGTAATACCACGACTTCTGGAAGCACAACTGCCACCAGGCACTATTGCACAAATTACTATTGATATTATTGAGGAGGTTGAAGATGAGAATGCATGATGAGGATGAAGAATTAACAATAGAGAAAAAGCTTGAAAATCTGTTTAATGGGAGATATAAAAATATAACTTTAGCACCTGATGGGGAAGGAGTTCAATCAAGAGGTTTTATAGGATTTGAGGGAAGTAGGAAAGTTTTCATTAAAGTAGGAAAGTCGGTTCCTGGAATTATAGATCCTATGGCTAACGACATTAGGGTGCAATCAGATATCCCGATTGATGAGGCGTCTAGAAATGGGATTAGTCCTCTTATTGATTATAAACCATTTAACGGAACATACGTTACGGTGGAACCTTTATTTGACGGAGGGAAACCTCTAGCGGATTGGGGTAGAATTGAAGTTAAGGAAGATTTTGAAGATTTTGTTAGAGGCTTAATTCATGCAGATACAGCGCTGGTTGATGAATATAGATATTTCCATATGGACCTACATCCTAGAAATATTATGTTGAGGAAACGTGAAGGAAATTTGGAAGTGAGATTAACCGATCTGAAGAGTGCAAAAAAAGTTGATGATGCAAAAACTCAGTCCATTACAACTGAAAGAAACAGATTTGGGAGATGTCCTTTCCTAGACGCATGCTTTAACGATGAAGCAGGAAAATACACTGAAAGTTCCGAGATTTATCAGATTGCAACTAATGCAATATACTCTGTGATAGGACAAGCGCCCGTTAGATATGATTTTGCTAGTAAAACGGCAATAAATACATTTACAGGAGAGAGTGTTCTGGATGAGAATGGAAAGCTCGACAAGGATAAGCATCAGGCGGCTATTGATGAAGGCAAAAGAAGAATGCCTAAAAAAATTAGGAAGGCACATGGAAATTGGATAAGCGAAGCATTGACAATTGATCCAGAAAAAAGGACTAAGACTCTAAAAAGGCTTGACGAGAATTTTAAGACCGCCACAAGTCCAGGCATTATAGAAAGAGTAAAAAGAAATCTGAAAACGATAGCCATGGCCGGCGCAGCTACTCTTACCGCTGCAGGATTATCTTTGATACCTATAAGCAATCACTATGAAGAATTACATAAGCAAGAAATTGAACAAGCTTCCAAATATAGAGTTGTGACAGACTTTAATGGAAGCGGGCTGGAATTCTCTAATAATCTGGTTGAATTAAAAACCCATATAAGCAAGGCCGGAACTGTATATCATGAGGATGAAAAAATGATCAGAGCAAATCCCGGGGAAAAATTATTTACAACTATCACTGCGAGCAAGAGGCCTTATCCGCAAGAAAGATTTGAAGGAGTTATCGGGTTTGAAGGTCAGATGTATTTTGAGGGGCATTTGTTCGATGACGGGGCCCTTACCAAAGGATTTTATGTATATCCTTATGAACATGATTTTACCCAACATTTCGGTGACCAGGGATTTGCTGGAAGCTGGATAAATATTAATGTTCCAGAAAATTTCAAGCCAGGAGTATATGTTTTAGCAGTAGAACTCTTATCCCCAGAAGCAGAAAGGCAAAAAAGAGACAAAAATCTAAATAAATTTGAATTTTCAGATCCTGGAAAAGTATTAAGCAGGAAGAGAATCTCTGTTGTTGTCGGAGAGCCTGAAAATGCAGTCGATTTCTCATATGTAAGAATTCATGAATGGGACAGTGGTTTCTCTCTTAGAGACTTAAATGAAGAAATTAATTCATACAGTTATAGAGTAGCAAGAACAGAGAATCTTGAAGCAGTATTTGAAATACCGCAGGAAAATCATTACGACTATAGAAAAGATGATTATGGCGGACTCTGGCTGCCTAAGGGAAGCGATACAAAACAGAAAAACCTCTATACTACAATTACTGATGATTGTACTGGGAATATTGTTTACTTTACTGGGATCCCAATACAGAGAAAGTATATTGGCCAGCCCGATAAGCCAATAGATAAAGGATTATATTGGTGGAATAGTGGAGTGCCAGGAAGAGAATTTGCCCAAGAATTGTACGATTTTAGACAGAGTTTAGAATCACAAAGACATGACGAGTAAGTAGTTATTCATCCTGACTAATGACTCGTTAACCTGATAGAGCAAAAAATCCATTTTATTGTTGCCCTTTATTTTACCTTTTATCTTTTCGTATTTCTTTGCAAATTCTACTTCGCCCTCTTTATTGAAATTGAACACTAATCCTTCGAATAAGTTTAATGACTCTTTGGTTTCTTTTAACACTTCCAATTGTACTTTTTCTAATTTTTCTTTTTTATCTAAAGCTACAGCAATATTCTTGTATAAATCTCCTATTTCTTCAAGTATGGAAACTATTCCGTAGAAATGGGGTGTTTTTTTGCTATCTTTATATCCCTTTTTATTGAGAATACGCAGGCAAAAGTTAGCAAATTTGTTAATACTTGCGTCTATTTCTATAATGGGCTGCATACTTTCTTTTTTTTCTATAGCAATGATTAACTCTTCAACCATAGAATTTAATACAAAGAATATTCTTTTTACTATATCGTCTATTTCCTGATCTGAAATACCTGAAATGTCTTTTATTAAAGCAGAATTATTAGTCTGTTTTATTATTTCAAAACCAATTAATTCGTTTACTACTCTTTTCTGAAAATCTTTTATAGAGTCAAAATTCTCAAAAGTTATTTCCAGCTCATCAACTCCTTGAATATAGAGAGAAAGCAAGACTCGGTTAATGAGCGGAGAATATCCGGAAAGATCTATCTTAGACTTTTTGTCTTTTTTCTTTTCTTCCTTTAACTTAATTATGAGTTTTTGTCCATCTTCCTCTATTGAGACTTCGTCTCCTTTATCCAGATTATTTAGTTTCGCCCATTTAGATGGGAGCGAGACCATTAGTGTGGACGTGCCTTGCTTTACTATCTTTCTTAACATAAATATTTGAAAAAACTCCAATATTTAAACTTTTCTAAAATATATATAGATTTATACAGGTATATATAGTATAATAAAAAGGTTTAAACCTGGATTTCTTTGATATTATTAACTACACAGTAGTTAAACAATAAAATGAAACAAACAAAAACGAGAAAAATATTGAGCGGCCTTTTGGGTTTGGCGAGTATAGTTGCGCCATATACAGCAAGAGCTCAGGAAGCTCCTATCGTACAGAATGGAACAGAGCAAGTAGAAGAGAAGCCTAAACATCAAGATGGAGGAGAGGAACGTCCAAAACATGAAAGACCTCTTTCTTTACATGAGTTACATCCTAGAGCCGCAATGGAATATGATCATAAGAGTTGGGAGACAACTATTCATGAACCTATAGATCTAGGAATTAAAAATCCATTAACAGGAGAATCCATTACTTGGGATAGAAAACATACTGAGAAGACTTTCTCAACCCAGTATAAGACAACTGAAGGTTTAGGATATGGTAAAGATGGTGGATGGAATGGAGAGTTTTTCAGAATGTATAATTATTGGAAAACTACTGATGAAGGAAGAAGTCAGTGGACAGAAGCTGCAATAAAAGGCAAATTGACGCTTGGGAATGTAGCAAATGAAGTAATCTTATTTGGAAGTTTCGGAGACAAGGAAGGATATGGTTTCCAGTCACAACACACACTTAAAGATTCACAAGGCAGAACTGCTGCGACTCTGACTTTAAACGCTGAAAAGGCAAATATGGATGAAGGAAGAGATCCAAGAAGATATGGTTTTGACTTAGATGTCGAACTATCTAGAGAATTTCCTAAAGTAGCAATAGGCGGAGCATTTGACCGAGTTGAAACTGCAGATGACAGCATAGATTATTTTCTAGGAAGAGTAAGAATCCAACCTAGAGAAACTGATAAACTAAATTTTGGATATGAATTAAAAGATTCCTACGCAGAAGGACAAACTAATGCGGGAATATTTGTATGGACTCACTTAGGAAAACAGGAAAAATGGGGAACAAGAACAAGAATTGAAGGATCAGACAATAGGGAAACAGATACTTCAACAGGAAAACTTGAAGTTTACTTGGTTCAGAACCCTGCATCCGGACATGCATGGGGAGATGCAGTAACAAGCAGGAACAATGGAGACGTTAGACCTAGAAATGTAGTTGGAAACGCTTTGGATATTGAATTACCAACTACCGCTGGAAGATCCTCTAAGGGATTTGCTACAAGATTCCTTGTAGATTACACAAGTGTAGAAGATGCAGATGCGCTTAAAGTCAGAGGAGAAGTAGGTTATACCTGGGATTTAGGAGACAAGAAAAAATTTAGCGTGATGCCTTATGCAGAACATGTAACTACATTGGACGATGAAAGCGGAAATGGATACGGTGTTGATTTTAACTTTAGCAGACCAGATATGTTCTTACAACTCAGAGTAGGAAAGTCTGAAATAGGAGATAAAGATGAAACCAATGCATACTTCTATTTCGGTAAAACTTTCTATTTTGGTAATGGAGGAAAGTAAACATGGCAGATACTGAAAGAATAGAGCAAAATCACACTGTATCCGGGACCAATATCCCAAGCTATAGATTAGGACTTCATAATGGAATTTTTGTTGGTGGAGTGGTTGCTCTTCTTGGCGGTCTTGTTTTGGGACTTATTGGTGAGAGATATTTCGTACAATCAAAGAAACCTGATTTTATTAGAGAAGGACATCAAGATCGAAGAGTTGTAAAGTCTTATGAATATGACATTAATCAAGATGGAAATAATGATTTAGTATTGCTGACCAGCGATGGTTTTAATCAATACTTGTTAAGTAATGGAGATGGAACTTACGCCGATTTAACTCAAACATATGAAAGGAAGATTGTAGATGCAAAATTAAATAGTGAAAGTTCATTACGAAATCAGCAACAGACTTTGAGAGATGAATTATCTGCTCTAGAACAAAGAGCTTCTGATTTTAGAAATGACGAATCTGTTGGCTATTTTATAACTATTCCTCATGCGAGGAAAGAGGAGAAGTAAAGAATGACTAGATCTATTTCAGATAGAGTTACAAGACGTTGGCATGATTGGAGAGCTTATCATTTCAGAGGACTTTGTGTTGAACTTCATCTTGAATCTTATGATCCTCGCAATAATGAAAGTTTTACTTTGCGATTGTTAGAAGGTTCCGATAGAGCTGCAATAAAAGCGAAATATCATGAGCAAATGGCTAGAACTTACGATCCTGTTAAACCTGTGAATCGGGGAGGTAAGTAAGATGGCAGATAAAAAATTAACAGATGTTCTTTCAGGGGATGAAAAAAGTTTAGATGAAGTTTTTGATATATTAGAAGGAACAACTGTAGAAATAGTTAGAATGTCTGATCCAAACATTACTAGTAACACTCCCTATAGAGTTGTAGCACATGCAAGAGATTATGTTATATTAGAAACTTTAGAATCTGAAATTTCATATAACTCTCAGCCAGTTGGTAAGCAGATATTGCATCCTTATGGGGCTTCTGTCGGTTATTGCTTAGGTGAAAAAAGCGAGGGAGGCAATTAAAATGCCTCAGATAATTCCTTTTCCTTTGCGTCCTATGAATGATAAAGACAGAGAAGAGGTAAAAGGATTTGTTAAGGGAATGGCTCCCTTTTGGACAGCTGTAGCAGGCATATTGTTAGGATATTATTTTGGTAATAAAGACGGCTATGTTGTAAGTAAAGTAGAAGATAGAGTGCAACCGGTAGTTGTTTCTGTATATTCTCATGATTTCAATGAAGATGGCTTGCAAGATCTTTTGATTAAAGATGGAACTGGAAACGATCCAACAATAATGATTGGTAAGGAAGATGGTTCTTTTATTGGTTTAAGAGAGTTCTATAAAGAGAAAGAAAGGGAAATTGAGAAAAATCCCTATAATAGTTTAATGTACGGCAAGTATGCTGCTGAACCTCTTCAGGGGGAGCTTCTAAAAGTTCAGAGAGCCGCTAATGCTTTTGAGAGGACGCTTGAGGGGAGAAAATAGAAATGACGAGCAGAGATTACGACGTAACTAAAATCTGGGCAGAGTACGCGAGTGAAAATGATATAATTGGGATTAATTCAGAACATTTCTCAGGAAATGATATCAGTTTACTTTTAGGTAGAGTTTCTAGAATAGGTGAGGAAAGTGAATCTAGCCATATAAGAATTGCATTAAACCCTTACTTGTATTTATCTAACGAGATGCAAAGAGAAGATATCTCTCCATGGAATGCAATTTACTTTGTTGCTTCCTGTCCAAGGACTGATTCTACGACTGAATTTGTTGCCGAGATGCATGTACATGACCTTATATCCAGATATTCTTTGAGGGAGCAAGTTCCACAGTTGATTCACCCTGATGAACTAAGAGCATATGAGAATTTTTTGATTGGTGATGCAGAAAGTTTTGAAATGGTTGCAAGAACAGCAAAGGAAAAGAATATCAGTAGCGATAGAGTTAGTGATCTCAAATTAAAGGCTGATATGACTAGTATTTCCTTAGAGATGTTTTATCGTTACTTTCCTTAATTAAAACCGAAGGAGGGGTCGAAATGACAATTGTACTTCACGATAAACTTACTGAAGAAGAAAGAGAGCAGGTAAACGAAGTTGCGAGAAGGTTGCATAGAGAGGCAATCGAGACTCCTGAAAGTGGAATAAATGTTGAGTATCAGGGGCGAGAGTATTTTGTTGCTCAAGGAATATTTCATCCGAGATATGATTCCAGGCCTTTAGTGAATAATATGATAATCAATAGAGGAGAAAGAGTCTTAGATATGTGTACAGGTTCTGGGGTTATTGCGGTAAATGCAGCAATTAAGGGAGCAATCTATGTACTTGCAGTTGATGTTAATCCTAATTCTGTAAAGAGTGTTGAAACTAATGCAGAAAGATATGTTGGAGATAATAGTTATGGCTTTCGCACCGTTGTAGAAGCGAGATGCTCTAATTTATTTGATTTGGTATCGCCAGATGAGAAGTTTGATGTTGTTACAATTAATCCTCCTTTTCATAAGATGGATTATACAAGAATAGAAGAGAGATCTACTTGCGACCCCGATTATATCGTACACAAAGGTTTCTTTTCAAGAGTTGGAAAACATTTGAGAGAAGGAGGAAGAATTTACATGGCACAGGCAAACTTTGGAGATGTAGATCTTGCGCTTGATTTAGCTGACAAGGCCAGTTTTCATGCTGAGTTAATTGGGAGAAGACCTTTGAGACCTACAATAGATTCTCCTGAGATTTTCTATGCTTTTGAATTACGGAGGAAAGAATGACCGAAATTGACTTTGAGTTGCTACAATTCGCTAGAGACTTTGCGGATGACAGAGGAATAAGATTTAGGAGTGATGAAAAGATTAAAAGTAAAATCTCAGAAAGTTCGGAATTTAAAAGACAGGGTATCGAAGTAGTCTCTTGTTATAATGGAGGAGATGGCGTAAAAAAGCCAAAGCTCAATTATGTAAGAGAGATTTGGGATGCTAGAAGAACAATAGATGGTTTGACAATATCTGATGGATCGTATTATTTTGAAGCACAAAATTCTTACCTAGATTCTGTAAATCTGAAGTTTAGGTTTCACTTTAGTTCTCAACATGCGCAGAATATTTTTGATGCTTTAAGAACGGATCGTACTGATCACATCTTTAATGGTGAGAAAGAACATGAACAAGTTGGTTTTTATGGTTATCCTGGGTGCGATTTTCCAAATTTAGACTTAGGAAAGAGTTACATGTTAAAGACTTTGGAAATGCTTTTTCCAAGAGGTGAAAAATGAAACAACTACCTGATGCAAAAACGTATGAGAACGAAATGTCGTATATACCTTATAGAGAATCACTGAGACAGGTAGAGAATTTTGTTGTGAGGCAAACTCCCACTAATGGACATTTACTTGATTTGATGTGCGGTCCAGGATTTTTGCTTGGAAAAATAAGTGAGAGAAGAGGAGATTTAACTCTAAAGGGAGTTGATTTAGATGGAGATTATGTTGGTTATGCTAATAAAACATATCCCGAAGCTGAATTTGAAGTTGGAGATGTTTTATCATGGGAGCCAAAGCAGAAATTTGATGCAGTCATATGTACAGGAGCATTGCATCATGTACCTTATGAAAGGCAGGCGGATGTAATTGAAAGAATGAGTAAAATGGTTAGGGATGATGGTTTTGTTTTAATATCTGATTGTTATATTGATGATCATTCTAATGAAACACAAAGAAAACTTGCTGCTGCAAAATTAGGTTATGAATATATTTTAGAAGCGATTAAGACTGGAGCTCCGAGAGACATCTTGGAAGCTACTGCAGACATTCTTTGTAATGATGTTGTGATGGATGAATTCAAAACTTCAATTGCTCAAAGAACACAACAGTTTTACAGAATTTTTAGGCGAAGTGAAACGCATAAGACATGGCCAACTGATATACATTATGGGAGTTATGGAGATTACATAACTGTATTGAGGGGGCGAAATGACTGAGCGGCAAACAGATTTAGTTCCTCATTGGAATGATTTTTTGCAAGGAATTTTTGCTAATCAAGACCTGTATAGTAAGCAGTTTCATCTTGATAGTACACTACTTGACTCTTCGCAACAGGCAGTGGCATATGTTATAAATGAAACAAAAAGAAAAGGCCCACATAGATCTATAGAAATGAGAAGTAACTTGGGAGTCTTTTTCGGAGGAGTTGGGATTCACTTAAACAAGGATAGGGAGGTTTATCTCATGAGATTAAATGCAAAAGTAGATAGTATTCCTGAAAACGAAATAACTGGAATAAGACTATTTGATTTTGATAAAAGAAAATGTAGTGGGCTTGTTTGTGTGACTAAAACAACCGGCAATGATTGGATCGATTTTGACGCTTTTGATAATTCTTTTTACAATAAATTTAGATTTGTTCCTCATACTGGATATGATTTTTCTATTCCTACATTTCACGAAGGAGACAGTTCTCTAAGAGATAGATTACAACAATGGAGTAGAGAGAAATGACTGAAGAAAGACCAATTTACTATTTCTCAGTTTATCATGAGGAAAATAAAGATCCTAACCAATTAAAGAAAAGAATTGATCGGGCATTGAAAGAAAGAGGTTTTAGACTAGATAGAGAAGGTTCAAATAAAGAAGACTTGCCATTAGAATATTGGTATAACTCTGAAATGTGTGTAAGAGTTACCTATCCAAAATTAGGCTTAAGTTTCTATCAACAGAGCCCAGTGAGACCAGAAATGTATTTTGAGATTAATGCTTTAATTCTTTTAGAAGGAGATTTGTGGGAAACGGAAGTTAATGAACTAGAGAGATTGTTGCAAGATGTGGGAGGAAAGCAACAAGGTCCACGCAAGACTAACTAAACCAAGGAGAACAAAATGACCGTCTCAGATTTTTCAGATAGAGAAGAATTAGAAAGATATTCTAAGCAAGTGATTAATCACGAGCATGTAGTTTATCCTGCTATATTGAAAGAGATGGGAAATGTTAGGGGGAAGAGAGTTTTGGATATTGGATGCGCTAATGGAGATTTTGCAAAATATTTACAGAGATTTGATGTGAAATATACCGGAATAGATAAATCTAAGGCAGCGATTGAACATTGCAGGCAGAGATTTGGAGTTGATCATTATATTAGTTATTTTGTACAGGATGCAACAAAGATAACAGATAATTATGTTGATCATTTTGATTATGCTGTCGCAAATATGCTAATGTTGAATGTAGATAGAAAAGAAACCCTTGAGAAAATATTTAGTGAAACGGCAGGAGTTTTGAGAAGAGGCGGGAGATTTATCTTCACTGATTTGCATCCTTTCAGTAAAATGATGAATACAACTACTGAAACAGTAAATCATCCAGAAGAATTTTCATATTTTAGAGGAGGGTCTGAATTTTCAACTAGTATGTTAATGAAAGATGGCAGTAGAATGAAATTTGATGATGTTCACTGGACTTTAAATGATTATATAGGTGCTGTTAAAGGTGCTGGGCTAGTTTTAGATAATATCATTGAGCCTCAACCTGTTAAATCTCCTCAGTTACCTGCAATTTATGAGAATTATCCTGTACCTGAATATATTTTATTTAGTTGTATAAAACCAAATTAGTATTTTAGTACCTTTGATCTACTAGTTTATACTCTCTTATTGTAAACCTTCTTCCTTGTAGAGTTCTATCTCTGGTTTGGATGAAGCCCTGCCTTTGCAGGTTTTCAAGATGAGCATAAAGACCCCTAACTCTTACTTCACAGAGAACATCGCCTAAATTTCCTACCTTTCTTGGACAGATGATCTCTTTTATTTGTCTTGCTGAACGCCAAGTGTAATCTAGTGCATTGTAGACTCGAGCTTGTGTTATCATTAAAGTTAAATGTTTGATTAATTTAAAAAATTTATTCTTTGAATTTCTTCTCTAGGCCGTGCTTGAACTTAGTGACTTTCTTTTTTAGCTTTTGGTCTCTGTGGTAGACTTTAATGAAGATGATCACAATTAAGATACCTAAGATGAAAAGAATTATCTGATACATTAAAGAGAAAGTACCCAGATATGCCAGGGTAAATGCAAGAGGTATGAAACCGATGAAGCTTGCCAGGGTGTAGACCTTCCAGTCAACTCCTGAGAAGAACCCTATTGCATAACTGATGAGATCGAATGGGAGAGTTATTCTAAGTAATATAAGGCCTAGAAAGACGTTTTTTTCTGGTATGATGCCTTCAACACGGCGGATCTTCTCGAAAGTATACCTTTTCTCAAAGAAGTGCACTCCGCGTCTTGCGATTATGAATGCTGCTAATGATCCAACAGTCCAACCGAACAACGTAAGCACGCCTGCTAATTGCCATCCCCAGATCGCCGAGGCTACAGGAATTAAAGGGACTATGCTTACAGGTGCAAAAATAATCTCTAGAATGATTATCAGAATATAGAGAAGCATTCCCGTTAGACCTGGATGAATATTATTTTTAAAAAAGTCAAGGCTTTGATTTGTAAGATAGGAGGAAAAAACAAATAAAACCAATACTATCGCAATGAAAATCCAAATCGCCCCTTTTTTCATTTCCTAGTAAAGTTAAAGGACATTAAAAACTATTGGATTTACACTTAACGCTTCCATCTAGTCAATTTTGGAATTGTCTTATTTGCAAGGAACTCTGCCTCTTCTCTATTGAGTTTTAACTCTGACATCATGTGTTCTATTGAAGCCTCTATCGCATCTTTAACTTTTAATTCTGGTTTTGTGAATTTTCCATCTTTAAAACAGAATTTGCAATATTCCTCGTTTATACTCTTATTCTTGTTAGTTCCGAAAAACTCTTCGCTTAAAGGCATTCCGCAACTCTGACAACGTAGTTTTTCCATTATTTTTATAGGGTTGTGTGATTTATATAGTTTATGAAAATAAGCCTGAGTGGAAAAAAGAATGTGTTTATAAACCAAATTGCCTTGAAGAATTAATGAAAAAAGATAATAGAAAATTAGGTTACCGGATCTTGAGGATTATTTTAATGGTTATAGTTGGTTTAGCTTTAATAGCAGGAGTATATCATGTTATTACAAATAAGCAAGCTTATTTCAGTCCCCCGGAAAGTACTTTGTGTGAAGAAAAAGTCTGGTGTTTAGACTATGACACTGTGGTCACACGGACCGAGAGTTGCGGAATAATTGAACGTAGCTGTGATTCGGGCGAAAGATGTTCTAGTGGCTCTTGTGAAATGATCGAGGATTGAAGAAAGGTTTAAATATAATATTTCTTTTATCTAGCTATGGTAAAGAGGGCTTCTAAAAAATCTCATAAACATCATATTTCTCATAAGACTAATCACAACAGCGAATTATTGATGACTTTCAATAAAGTCATGTTGATTGTTGTTTTAGGTTTAGTCGTTGTTTCTGGTATAACTTATACTCAGTTTGTGATTAATAATGATGAAGTTTATAATAGCCCTAAAGAGGTCAGGCAGAACAGCTGTTATGATAATGATGGTGGAAGAGATTATGACCGACAGGGCAAGGCTAGTGGAATTTTTGAGGGGAAAGCTTATACACATACCGATTATTGTTTGATTGAAGACAATCAGTTGGCCGAATATTATTGCGTAAATGGTGTAGCAATCAAGACGGTTTATCCCTGTGCTAACGGCCAATTTTGCTCGCAAGGCAGTTGTATATATCCAAACTGATTTTTGTTGCTCGTTTACGAACATGAAAACATTTAAATCTCATTTTTTTCTAATCAAACTATGATTGACCGTAAAGGTAGAGAACCTAAAATAAAGAAAACTGACTTTTCTAAAATAGAGAAAAAGTGGCAGAGGCAATGGGAAAAAGAAGGAATTTTTGAAACAGATATTGATAGCAAGAGGAAGAAATTCTTCTTTACAACGCCTTATCCTTATATCAGTGGAAGTTTGCATATAGGACATGGAAGAGCAGTGATAGAAAGCGATATTTACACCAGGTATAAAAGAATGAAAGGGTTTAATGTCCTTTATCCTATGGCCTTTCATATCAGCGGAACTCCTGTTCTAGGCATATCCTCTGCTATAAAAAACGGAGACAAAGATAAGATAGAATTATATGAGAGTTATGTGTCTGCTTATGAAAAAGATAAAGCAAAAGTAAAGAAAATTGTCCAAAGTTTTGAATCTACTGAAAAACTTGTTGATTTCTTCATTCCTAAGATGATGTCTGAATATAAGCAATTAGGAATAGGTGTAGATTGGAGAAGGAGTTTTACTTCAGGAGATATAGAACATCAGCAGATGGTTACCTGGCAGTTTGAAAAATATAATGAACTGGGATACTTAAAGAAGGAAAAATATCCCGTATTGTATTCACCTTTAGACCAGAGCGCCATGGGAGAGGATGATATTGTGGATGCAGACTCTAATGCTGTAGAAAAGCAGGAGTTTACATTATTAAAGTTTAGATTTAAAGATAAAATACTGGTTGCTGCAACTATCAGGCCAGAAACTATTTTTGGGCAGACAAATTTATGGATAAATCCAAAGGTTGAATATTGGGAAGTAAAAGTGGGAAATGACGTATGGATTATGAGTAAAGATGCTATTGAAAAATTAGAGCACCAGAGAAAAGATGTAAAGGCCATAGGTAAAACAAGAGAGGATTTAATTGGGCAGTATGCTAGAGCCCCCGGCATAGATAGAGAAGTGATTATCTTGCCTTCTAGGTTTGTTGATGCTGATATTGGCACTGGAATAGTTACCAGCGTGCCTAGTGATGCCCCATATGATTATGTTGCCCTAAAAGAATTACAGGAAAACAAGGCAATTCTAAAGGAATATGGACTTAACAGAGAAAAAGTAGAAGAAATTGAAATCATCCCTATCATAAAGACTGCCAAATATGGAGACAAGGCAGGAGTAAGAGTTGTTGAAGATCATGGTATTGGATTACAGGATGATCCTAGATTAGAAAAGCTTACGCAGGAAGTTTACAAGGAAGGTTTCCATACCGGAATTTTATTAGAGAATTGTGGAGAGTATAAGGGAATGAAAGTTGTAGATGCGAAAGAAAAGATGAAGAAGGATTTGATAAAAAATGGAGAGGCAGATATTATGTATGAAACCTCACGAAAGGCATTTTCCCGAGGCGGGGGTAAGATCATAGTTGCGATCATGGATAATCAATGGTTTATTGATTTTAACTCCAAAGGATGGAAAGCCAAGGCCAATGAATGTCTTGCTAAAATGGATATAGTTCCTGAAAATTTCAGAAAACAGTTTGAAGATACATTTGCATGGCTGGACAAAAGACCTTGCGCAAGGAAGAGAGGTTTAGGAACTCTTTTGCCATTTGATAAAGATTGGGTTATAGAATCTTTATCTGATTCTACAATCTATATGACATTATACGCAATAAATCATATAGTAAAGAAAAATAAATTAAAAAGAGAGCAATTGAATAAAGACTTTTTTGAATATGTTTATTTAGGCAAGGGCGACTTGAAGGAAGTATCCAAAAAAACAGAAATAAAGGAAAGTATCTTAAAAGAGTGCAGGGAGAGTTTTGATTATTGGATGCCTGTAGACCATAGACATACTTTTTCATTACATTTGTCAAACCACTTGTCTTTTATGATATTTGCTTTTTCGGCTTTGTTTAATGAAAAGTACTGGCCAAAGAAGATTACCTTTCATGGATTAGTTGTTAGTGAAGGATCTAAGATGAGTAAGAGTAAAGGAAATACAATTACTCTATTGAAAGTAAAGGAAAATTACGGGGCAGATACATTTAGATTTTATATGACTTACTCCTCTAATATTGAAGGGACTTTTGACTGGAGAGAAAATGAGGCAAATAACGCAAAAGAAACTATAACTCGGTTATTTGACGAGATGAGTGAAGCGATTAAACAAAGAAAGAAAGGAGATGTGAAGGAACTCTATACCCATAAGTTCAATAAAATAAAAAAAATTGCTGGAGAAAAATTAGATGAAATGAAACTGCGAGAGTATAATGCTGCAGTTGTTTTTGATATGCTTAAAGCTGTGAAAAACGCAAAACTAGCCATGGATAAAAAAGAATTAAGTCACTTCTATGATTTAATAATTGAAGACTGGATAAGAATGATTATGCCCATAACTCCTCATATTGCAGAAGAGTTATGGAGTAAATTAGGGAAGAAAGGATTTGTAAGTTTAGAAAGCTGGCCTACAGTTGACGAAAGCAAAATTAATGATAAGTTTGATCTGGCGGAAAAAGTTCTGGAGACCACTGTAGGAGATATACTCAATATATTGAAAATAATAAAAGAGAAACAGGATAAAGAAGGAGAGAAAGTATATTTGTACGTAATTCCTAAAGAGCTTGAAAATTATAACGCAGAGGAATTGAGTAAGAGAATTGGCTTAACGACAAAAGTTTTTGCAGTTAATGATCCTAAAAAATATGATCCGCAGGATAAAGCTGCAAAGGCAAAGTTTGGTAAGCCGGCTATTTATATTGAATAGAGGTGTTGACATCTTCCCCATTTACTAGCGTCGCCAAGCTAACTAGTTTGCCTTGTCTTGTCGCCACTAGTTTAACTTCCTGGCTTATCTCTTTGGCCATTTCCCCATAAATTCTGAATAAGTTTATAGCTCTGTCTCGATCATTTTGGAAAGCAGTAGGAAAGAGACTACGATTTTTATCATCAGTTACTTTAATAGTATAAACTCTATTCCCAGCAGATAATATTTCGTTTAACTCCACGTAAACCAGATTATACATTAAAATTAAGCTCAATTTACTTTTTTAAATATATGGCTGATGTGAGAGTTCGGTACCTTATGGAAATATAGTAAAGAAGGAAAGCTATAGCGATTCCTGCGGCATCGGTATAAACATCGAAGAGAGAAGCGTCTCTGAAAGGAATAAAAGATTGGTGGAGTTCATCCAGGCCTGCATAGAGCAGAGACATTATAATTACTAGAATGAAAACTCTTTTATATTTTCCTTTAACTGAGGCGATAAAAAGGAAAAACGCGAGGAAGAAGAATATAGTGAAATGATATATTATCGGTAATACTAAAAGCGATTCTTCTGTGCTTGGCTGAACTGAAAGTGAGGAAAAACTGAAGATTGTGACGGCGATGAAGGTTACTATCAACCATGTGACGGAAGAGTTTTTTTCCAGCCAGGAGATCGTCTTGGAAATCATCTCCTGAAATCTTTTAGAAAGGTTATAAGGATTATTGCATTTGAATGAAAAGAGCAATCTTTAAAACACTTCTTTTCCCCTTTATTTTATGCGGAGATGCCGGAGCGGTCAAACGGACCACGTTAAGGCCGTGGTAGCTTAGTGCTTGCTTAGGTTCGAATCCTAATCTCCGCATTTTAAGATTCGAACAAGGTTCGAATACTTCAATTCTAGCGAATTGAATGTTACCAAAATTATGAAATAATTTTTAGTACCTAATCTCCGCATAAATCTAAGAGTAAGACTTAAATATAGAGAATTAGAAGGGAATTAATGGTAGATACTGACGAAGATGTTCAATTTATGGATAAATCTAGAGAATTATTGGAGTTTTCCCATTCTCTGAATATACCTATTGAGGAAATAATTGAAGATACTGCTGCCGAATTTATTCCCAAATTTAGAGAAGTGGTCAATAAAGATGATATCTATGCAATAAAAATAACGCAAGATCTAGCAACTAGGGTATGCAATCGGATTATAGATTATATAACCGATAATAGAATTGATACTGATGAAGAGGCTCTAGTGAGATATAGCACTATTGCATGTCAACTCACAACCGGTTATGTTCTAGGGCTTACACCTCTTTCTGGTGAGCCATCATATAAAAACATTTACGAGTTATTGGCTGAGTTCAAGAGAATGTAAGATATTATTCAAAAGCTCATGTTGTTCGGATAATTAGAACTTAGATATAGCACATTATTTTTTTAAGAAGAAAAATATGAGAATTTACTTAAGTTCTTTTGCGAATTCGTCTAAGTTGTCTTCTAGAGCTTCTACTGATTGAAGAAGAATGTCTTTAGCAGCTAAATTGCCGTAAGATTCTATGATGAACAATATTTCTGTAGAGTCTGCAATTGCTTCACGATCAAATTCTTCAACATAGTTTAACTCTGCATCACTTAGATCACAGATCCACTTCGATCCTTTCTTTTGGGATTTTATCAGCCCTTTTGATTTCTCGACTATTTTATCTATTTGAGGAGAAGACTTTACTTCAAGAATGTGACGATAATAACATAAACCTGGGACGTACTTTGCATGATCTATTCCTTTTCCTAGATTTGCAGTTGCAACTAATTCTAATTTATGATTTTCATTTAGAATAGTGATGGGTATTTTAGCGTGAATAACTTCTGCTGAACCTTTTAAGTCGCCAGAATACACTGTGCAAGGTCCTGTTTTAGATAATTTAAAATCAACTTTAGTTTTATCGGTCATGCTCTTTTCTGTTTTTAGAGGAATCAAACCGATTCTATGAGCTAAAACTTCGTCGTAAAGCGCGCTATCGTTCTTGAATATTTCAACTTCATCAATAGCAAGAGTCTTTACTTCTGAAATACTTCTTCGGATTGCATTTGCAAGAGGTTCGTCTGCTTCCATGCGTAAAATCAATTTTTCCTTTGTATTTTCTATGACTTCCATTTTATAGTTATGAAAATATGGTTTTTAAAGCTATTTATGTGTCTAAATTTTTTACTTCTACAATGGCCGTACCAAAATCGTAATCTCTAGTTACTGAGAACATATAATTTTTACCTTCCTTAGTCATCATTTGCGCTCCAGGGCCTGAAATAGTTCTCGGCGCCCATCCATTTGCTGAATAGCGTCTAACCCCAAAAGCACGCATTTCTTCTTCTTTATCCTCTCTTGACAGGTCAAAAAACTTAATCGCTTCGACTGTATCGTGATGTCTCCTATATGGTTCAATCCTTGCTTTTGGATATCCTGTCCGGTAATGTTCTGTCAAACTTATCTCTCTTTCTGTTATAACTGCTGCTTCTTGTTCAACTGCTTCGTCTATTGTATCTGTCATGAAAAAACTCCAGATTTATGGTATATAAAGGTTATAGGCGACTAAAAAGACCTGCAAACTTTTATAAAGTCAAATAAGATTGGCTGCAAAACTATACTCTTCTTCCACGCTTTCCGCCCTTCTTCTTTGGGCCGCCACGAGGAACTGCTGTTGTTTCTAGAATATTGATTAATTCGAAACCAGCCTTACTAAGGCTCTTAACTGCTGCGTGAGCGCCTGGACCTAAACCTAGGCGAGTTCTGCCTTTCATTCTCACATAGAGTTTTTTGAAACCTAAATCTAAAGCTCTTTCAGAGGCTTTCTTTGCTACGAACATTGCAATAGTTGGATTTGCCTTTAATCTGCTATGCTTTGTTATCATTCCGCCAGAAGCGCGAGAAATGGTATTTCCTACTAGGTCTGTGATATGGATTATGGTATTGTTAGGTGTACTGTAAATATACGCTATGCCGATTTTGTCTTCGTCTTTTGTCATTTTAGTTTTCCTCTGTTTCCTCTACTTCTTCACTTGCTTTCTTTTGAGCGGGAGCTTTAATAGCTTTTACTTTTATAGATGACTCAAAAGCAACAGGAACTAAGTATCCTGGGGAATCCATAACTTGGTTATTGACTAGGACTTTCTTATGGACTACAAACTGCCTTGCTTGCTTAACTTTTGTCGCTAAACCTTTCTTTACTAGGACTGTTGGAAGTCTTCTATTCAATAAATCCTCAACTTTCAAACCAAGTACGTCTGCGATAGTATGGATCTTTAATCCTAATGCTTGTAATTTTCCAAACAAGACTTTCTGTTCTTCCATAGGAGATTTTGCCAAGGCCTTTGCTCTTGTTCGGTAATAGTCTATTTTTGCCTGGGTTTTCCAGATTTCCCTTTTGTTTTTTAGGCCAAATTCTTTTACTAGTAAGTTTTCATCTTTGATTCTTACGCTCTGGAACATCTTTCTTGGCTTACTGTATAATTTGCTTTTTCTTATCATTTTTTAACTTCCTTTTTTGCTGCTCTTTTGACGCCTGCTGTTTTACCTTGTTTTCTAAAGTGAGATCTTGTTCTCTGGCCTCTAACCGGCTGGTTTGAAGAATGCCTTACTCCTTTATAGCTTCTTATCTTCTTCATTCTTCTTATATCGAAATCTCTCTTTATATCCAGGTCAGAACCCACAAAATGCTTTGTTTCACCTGTTTCTTCGTCAAATCTTCTATTCTTAAGGAAATCTGCAATATCTGGATTTTTAATGAAATACTCAATTTTAGCTATTTCATCTTTTGTCAACTCAGATATTTTCTTTGACTTTGAAAAACCTAGTTTTATGCATGTTGCGTTTGAAATGCTCCATGAAACTCCTTTAATTCTTGTTAGACCTGTGTAAAGATTTCTTGAGCCAGGGACGTCATAACCTGCTATTCTGACTAATGCCTCTTCAAGTATTTCTTTATCGAAATGCTTTTCAGGTTTCTTTTGTTCTTTTTCAACTTTCTTATCTTGAAGCTTCTGTGCTGTCTTTGGATCTGTTTTTGTTTTTTTGTCTTCTGCCATTATTCTTCCTTCTCCTTCCTCTCTACAATATACTCGTGACTACCAATCATTCCCAAAAACTCAGACTTATTTTGTTTGACTCTCGAGGAAATAACTCTAAAATTAGCTCGGCCCATTCGTGGAATATCTTCTGCTAAAATGGATGCTCCATGATGATGTACAATATATGACAGAGCTGTTGAGTTAGGATCATAAGAATTAGTTCTATGTGCATAAAAAGCCTGGCCATTATATTCTCTCTGTTGAGTTGCAAGCGTGTCCATAAATTCAGCTACATCTCCTTCTCTTTTTAAAGAAAATCTTACTTCACCAATAGGCCGAGGTTTTCTGGTTGTTTTATTCCGAGCTATTTGTTGCTGAGCTTCCATCAATACTTGGACGACTCGGCCTACTTCTTGTTGGGCATTCATTCTTGGCCCTTCATAATCTCTCTCTACCTGTCTATCTAGTGTTTCCATTGTTTTATTTTACAAATAAATTAAATCGTTGTCTCTCGATTAATTCCTCCGTTATACGCTTCTCTACAGCTTTTCTTGGATCGGGAACGCTTTTTACTCTTGCTTTTATATCTTCGAAATTTTCGAATAGTTTTTCTTCTCTAGCTTCTAGGATTTCTTTGGTGTGTTTCTTTCCAAATCCTGGAAGCAATTCCAGCTGGTGTAACCTTGTGTTTATAGGTTGAGCTGTATTGAAAAACTCCACAAATTCTTTTTCCCGCTCAGTTACGACGCCCTCTATAAATTCCTGAAGAGCGGTCTTTGCTGTTTCAGTAAGTTTCTCTCTCGGAAGCCTACCTTTAATGAAGTATATCTTCTCTCTCTTCTCCGGACCTATATAAACTTTTTCTTTTGGAGCTAAGGTCACGCCTCTTCGAGGTATAAGCTCAAGAAGAATAAATGTTGCGGCGCCTATAGCTTGAGCTATAGGAGAGTTAGTTCTTTCCATCGGGTAGCCGTATTGCAAATAATCTAAGATTATCGCATGATCTTCTTTGCTTGTCATTTTTAGTATTTCTTCGTAATTTCGAGTATTGCATTTATTTCCTCATCCCCAAGACTAGTATCGATAAAAATTTTGTTTACATCTTCTTTGTCTTTAGGCACAAAATCTATAAGTTTAACTATATCTTCTTCTTTTATTCTTAGACTGTTCAGAGAAAGCAATTCGTCTTTAAGTTTCTCTGCTTTGTCTTTTGATAAAAGTGTGAAAGTCTTAAGGTAATCCTGAATAGGCTGTCTGTCCTCCAGGTCTTTGACTATTTCTTTTACTTCTACTAATGTTACTGGCTTTTTTGTTATTATCATTTTGATTCTATTTTCTTTAAGTGAATTGGTCTAATTAAATATTTCTTTTCCTTATTAAGATCCTTTATAGCGACGTAATATGCAGTTCCTCTTTTTGCTATTACTTTTCCTGTTCTTCCCTGAAGTTTTTTAACGTAGCCGAATGGTAAACTTAATTCTTGAACGACGGCGACGGAGTCTCCTGGTTGAAAACTAGCGAAATATCTAGTGAATGAGAACTTCCCTTTCTGTCTTGGTTTTTTTCGTTTAAGCATAGAAACTAGTAATAAAAGTGCTTTTTAAAGGTTTCTTCGATTGTTGACTTTGTACAAAAAGTAAGAAGTATAAGATTAAAGATTGTAGAAAAATTAAAATATAAAATTAGATTAATTTTTTCTCTTATATCTCACAGAACTGCTTTTATTCTTAACCACGTCTTCTAGATATTTTGAATCGGCACATAAACAGCCTTGAGAGCGAACATCTGGTTCTATTGTTAATCCTCTGATAGTGTAACCTTCTCTTTTGGCTATTTCTGTTGCAACATCGATAGCTCCAGACCGATCTTGAGCAAGTATATTATAGGCAACAAAAGCATCTCGACCTTCTTTCTGCCCATAGAGATTTACATCAAATAATACAATTCCGCGTAAACTTACTATTGGGGTACTTTTTCTCATGTATTAAACCCCAAAAATATCTATTTAGACCTTTCTTTATGTAACTACTATTAAGTTATTGAATTTTTAGTTAATAGAAATAATAAAAACTTTATGGCAATTATAGTGTTGAATAGAAAAATAATACGATAAGAGATTAGATAAAAATTTGTTTTAAGATTAAGAATTAAAGTCCGTCGTTAGTAACGAAACCGCCTGCTTTACGGGTCGATTGCTTTAAAGACTGAGGATTTGATACTGATCCCTGGAAAAGGTCTCCAGATTCACGAGCTCCTTCCATGCTAGTTTTTATAGCATTGAACATCTTTTCTCCCCATACGCCAATACCGCAACGAGTACAAACATCTAAAACACAGCTCTCTTCAATCTCAACTTTACAATAAATACATTTTTTTGTCATTTTATCCCTTTTTTTAATTAGTTAGACTTTTAAGATATAAGGGGTATTTAAATATTCTTATCGAGAAATACTATTGAATTATTTTTTACATGGAGCTCAAATACAAAAAGGTTTTATAGCCCGGTTTATACTATTTTTTGTGAGCAAGCTGAAAGAAGTCTCCAAGGTTTGGGGAAAAGTTTTTGGGAACTGGAAATATCTTATTTTGGGAATTTTTGCAATTGTATTTTTTTATTTATTTAATGTGATAATTGGCAATTTAACAAATATAAAATCTTTTTATTCTCTTTTGGGATTCGTTGGGATATTAAAATATATGGGGAACTTCGCGATAGGATTTAAGGATACTGTAACTCCATTTTCTTTTTACACATTAGCTATTATTAGTTTGCTGTTCGGAATATTTCTTAGCCTCCTGGTTTTTAAGATTAATTCAAAAATCAAAAACAATTCTGGAACAGTGGGAATAGTTGGGGCATTTTTAGGAATATTTGCCCCTGGCTGTGCTGCCTGTGGGATCGGGCTTGTTTCTACGCTAGGACTAAGCGCGAGTTTCCTGGCGATATTCCCCTATAAAGGCTTAGAGCTTTCGATAATATCCATTATGATATTATCTTTCACAATATTTAAAATATCAAAAGATTTAACAATGGGAGATGTCTGCAAAATTGACCTCACAAAGATGAAAGGGGGTAAATATAATGGAAGAAAAAAGTAATAATACAATCACAATAAGAAAAGATACTCTATGGAAGTACTCTACATTTGTACTAGGAGCTTTGGTAATTGTCCTTGTTGCAACAATGTTCTTTGGAGACAATGGAGGCGTAACAGGAAATGTTGTTAAAGATCCTACTGTAATAGTTGATCCACGACCTTCTACTGTAACTGCAACCGCTGATGATGATGCAATCTTAGGAGATGAAGACGCTGAAGTAACAATTATAGAATTCTCAGACTATCAATGTCCTTTCTGTGAAAGATTCTGGAGCCAGACTTTACCACAAATCAAAACACAATATATTGAGACAGGTAAAGTTAAATTTGTATACAGGGATCTTCCTTTGGTAAGTATTCACCCGAATGCACAACCTGCTGCTGAAGCAACGGAATGTGTAAGAGATAAAGGTGGAGACAAAGCTTTCTGGCAAATGCATGACAAAATCTTTGGAAATCAACAGGCCTTAAGCGTTCAAAACTTAAAAGCTTGGGCAAAGGAACTTGGCTATGATATAAGCTCATGCTTAGATTCTGGCGAGTTCGCAAGTGAAGTCCAAAAAGACATGCAAGATGCAGCAGCAGCTGGAGGACAGGGAACACCTTACTTCGTGATTGTCGGAAGCGATGGAAAAGGAACTGCTCTTTCAGGAGCACAACCATTCACTAGTTTCCAAACTGCAATAGAAGCTAAGTTGTAAATTTGTTTTTATTTTTTTTATTTTTTAATTTATTTTTACCAATTTAATAAATTATTTTTTATGCAAAATGGAATTAATTTATTTTCTGTGATGGGAGAAACGTGTATACCCAATTCTTTATAATTTGAAGGAAGAAATTTATACTCCTCTAATTCTGGATCATCTAGTTTAATTTCTCCTATTAAATTAACATGGTATGCTGATATTTTCACTATTGCATCATCAAATATGGCTTTATCGGTAAAATCTCCGAGTTTTTGCACAATTTCTGCCTCGCATCCGACTTCTTCCTTTATTTCTCTAACTAATGCTTCACGTTCGCTTTCGCCTACCTCTGGTTTGCCACCTAAACTTGTCCAGATATCTTTTCCCACTTTTCTCACCATGAGAAAAGCATTGTCCTGAACTACGATTGCAACTATTTTATGGATTTCTTTCATGCTTAAGATAATGGTCTGAAATTTATAAATTTACCTTAAAGACATTTTTAATTCTTCTAAATCTTTTTGATTTAATGGAGTTTTATGCAGTTCATTCACGAGCCAGAGACCGCTATTTCTTATTTTTTCCTTAGGGGAAAAATTACCAAGCCAACTGTTGGAACATTTACATTCTTTACATGTAGAGATTGTTGAAATTATCTTGCTTTCAAGTTGCAATCTCTTTTCTTTATCTTCGATTTGAAAGACTGTAAAACTAAACTTATCTTGAAGATATTTTGTTACGGCTTTCTCAACACTTTTTTGCTTATTCATATCAATGCTGGAGAGGAATTGGTCTTTTGCCTCTCTTGTCGTTAAATCTATTTCCCAGAACTCTGAGAAAGAATCTTTATTTTTATTTAGTATTGCTCTGCCAATATTCTTTCTAAATATGCTTCTGTCTTTATTCTCATTGACAAAATGTTGAAGCAACCTAGATTGCAATTGGTTTTTTCCTGTATGTGTGCCTATTCTAACTATTCTGTCTGCAGAGTGTGCCTTTTCCCCTTTTTCAAATAAAATATAAATTCCATCGGTTGGAATTTTACTTTTGTCAAATGGAAATTTATATCTTGGGAGGTTGTTGAATAATGCGTGTAGTTCTGTACAAATCTCGTTCATTTTGTTTTATCCTTTAAAAATTTTAATTGTTTGCCTATTCCCAGACCTTGCATGGGAATAATGTAATTTTTTATATGTGGTGTTAAAAACTTTCTGTATTTCATTCCCGCGAGGAAAACTACATTATCATTATCCAAATCAATTTCTTTTCTTAAACTAGCTAACACCGTTTCTGCCCAGACTTCTATTTCTTTAGATCTCATGGTATTGAGAGTCAATTCATAGGGCTGGATACTATCTTCTAATTTTACTAAACCGTATTTAGCGGAAAGAATGAAAATTTTGTCTGGATTGAGAGAAAAAGCATATTTGAGATTGTATTTGAAAAGCGGACTATTGTAGAGTTCAGATGCTTTTGCTTCATGATCTAGTTTCTTACTAACGCAAGAGAGCAATACAACTTTGGACATATGTCTAATAGCTGTTTGTAGTTTAAATAAATTGTTAGAATTCCTTGAGATAATTATACAAGAACTTGAAATATTCCTTATCTGAAGTTTTAGACATCTTTTCCACTATTAACTCTGGAGTTGAACTTGCTAGTTTTCCGATAACTGGATTATGATCTACTATTAGCTCATTATTTTCATCAAGGCCTTTGGCTTCTATTCCATCAATTCTAGCATATGCCGGCAAGACTTTGCTTATCTGGAGCCCCAGATGAGTTGCAAATACGATATAGCATCCCCTATTGATGAAAAAGCTAGCACTTGCGGCAATCATCTTACCTGCGACTCCTGGCTCTGTCACTGCCTCTATTTCATCTGCTAGAATGAGGGTTTTATCGCCCAGGGATATTTGGGATAATTGAGTTAGTAGAGTTTCAAATGCTCCTTTGTTCATACTGCCCTTACTTTTAGCAAAATAGTATATCTCTCTGAACAAGGGAATCCTAAGCTTTCCCTTGACTGGCAAACCAATGTATGAATAACTTACTAATTGAATAATGTGCTCAAGTAAAGTGGTTTTACCTCCACTATTTGCTCCTGTCAGAATTGAACATTTATGAGTATTGTTTAGATGAAAACTAATTGGAGAAGGGTTATTCAGAAATTCATTATGTGAAACTTCCATAGATAATTCCTCTGCTATAACTGGGAATTGTTTATTTTTCATCCAATTGTGAATGTTGCTTTTGAAATCAAACAAAACCAATTGAGTTTCTAGTTCTGCCAGTTTTGCAGGTATGGAAACTACTTGCTTAGCCATTTTTCTAATTTTCTCTGCAGCATTAGCGAATTGTGATAGGTCTTGCTCACGCAAAACTTTGTCTACTTCTTTTTCGTCTATGCTCACAGGCATGGTTTTATTAAATAAGTTTTCAGGGAGCCCTGTTTTTCTAATAGAGGCAGTGATAATCTCACTTAGCTCCTTAGGTAATACTCCTTTATTTAATACCTCTAGGAGGGTATTTCCCGAGATGTTTAGATCTTTGACTTTGGCAGAAATATCATCTTTGATTATATCTAACGCATCTTCAACACTCTCCTTTGATAATTTATCCACATCAGAGCGATTAAGTAATGGAAGCAGGGAACTAAGTTCTGCTACTAATGCTCTTAGATCGTTAGGGAGGGAAACAGAACTTAATAACTCTAGATTGTTTTTCCATCCAGATAGCGTTCTGACATGCCTTTCTAAATATGCTTCATCTGTAGAACTTAGAGAGATCGTTTGAGGCAGTTTTTCCAGAATTGGGGAGAAATTGTCGCAGTCTAAAACTTGGACTATATCATATCTCTCTAGCTCTAAGACATCTGAGTCGGTTATAATAAACTTAACACTGCAACCTAATTCTTTTAATTTTCTAAATGTAGAATCTTCTTCGGTAACCACTACAATTCCATAATCTGGGTTCCAGAAAGGTCTGGGAGCTTTTAACTCTTTGAGAAAAGAGTTAGTAGAAGACTCGATACTTTTGAAGAATTCCTGCCTTTTGAGAATTTCAACTACTTCTGAAGGAAACTCAAAGAAGTCTAGCAAGTTTGCAGTATCAGAAAACTGGAAATCTTTTACTATGACATTTAGTGCTCTATTGTGAACTTCTTTTGCATCTTTTGTCTTGAAAATAGTTTTTGCGGATGATTTTACTGAAGTCTTACTAAAAGGCTTTAGATTCCATTTAACAATAAACTCGCTCAACTCTTTTTCCATTTTTTAGATAACTAAGTTTGGTTTTAAAATATTAGTATGATAGCATAGCTGAAAGAAATTTCATAAACTTTATATACAAATGATTCTTTTATGGGTTATGAAATTAGATAATTACAAAAAGTATGCTCCTGCGTTAGTTAGATGGGGAGTGGGAATTGTCTTCTTTTTATTTGGAATAAGTCAGATAAAGGATCCTGCAAACTGGATAGCGTGGCTTCCATCATTTACAACTAATATGGCTATCTCACAGTCAACGATGATAGTATTTACAGGAGTTTTCAACCTAATTGTTGGAGCCTTGTTAATATTGGGTATATTGACTAGACTGGCCGCAGCATTAGCAGCATTGCATCTACTTGGAATTATAGTTACCTCTGGATATAATGAAATCACCATTAGAGACTTCGGCTTATTGCTAGGGGCATTTGCTATATTATTGAATGGCAAGGATAATTTCTGCTTAGGCAAGAACTCAAAGAAATAAGATTATTTTTATGATATTATGAGATTTTCACATAGAGAAAAGAAAGATTTACTTATTGCAGGGCTAATGATTTCTTTAGCGTTTGCTATATTATTAGCTGGAGGGTATAGAGCATTACTTTCGCTAAACTCTGGACTACTAATTGCTTTTGTCATTGCATTTTTTACCGCAGGAGTAGGATTTTTATTGCATGAGCTCATGCATAAGTATGTTGCACAGAGCTATGGACTGCATGCAGAGTTTAAGGCGTTTTACAATATGTTGTGGGTTGCTTTAGGATTTTCCTTGTTTGGATTTATTGTTGCTGCTCCAGGGGCGGTTTTTATCTCCGGAGGGAATATCTCTAAGGAGAAAAACGGGAAGATTTCATTGGCAGGACCAGTTACGAATATTGTTCTCGCAGTTGTATTTTTAATTTTATTACTGATATTTGGAAGTTCGGGAATGCTAGGGGAAATATTAAGCTTCGGGCTGACAATAAACGCATTACTTGGGGCATTTAATATGATTCCAGTCATGCCTTTTGATGGAGCAAAGATCATCGCCTGGAATAAAGGAGTTTATTATACGACTTTAGCAATTGCGGTCGGATTGTATTTATTGAGTTGGTTTATTTAGATACTATTTTTTAAATAATACAAAGATTTAAAGTTAGATCGATACAATTATTCTTATGAATACAGAATCAAAAGAAGCTCGGAAGAACCTTGCGAAATTATTGGAGATGGCGGCAAAGAAATCCCAAGAATTTAATATTACAGAAAAAGATATACAAGATGAAATAAGAAAAACCCGGAACGAGAAAAGAATTCTTTAAAATTAAAAATATTTTATTTAGATCTCACAAAATCCTGCCAGATTTTATCTTTAAATTGGTTGTATGTCAAATTAACTTTGCATTGAATACAGTCTGGCTCAAACTCTGGACACATTTTCCCCCAATATCCCTCTACTAACTTGTCCATTTTGTCAAGAACTGAAGTTCTTGAGCATGATCAAGATGCACACATCTTGACATATCAAATAACTTCTTGGTATCCTCTTCCATTTCCTCTTGCATTGATTTTTTGTCCATTTTATTTAAAATTAGTATTTTAAGCAGACTCAGTCATATCGATAATTTTTCTGGCATCTCCAAAGAATATCTTACTTGCTCTTAAGATTTCGATGGAAGTTATTGATCCATCTTTAGCCATATCTACAATAACTCCATTTGGTAATTCTATGCTTTTCCAGTATTCTCTATCATTTACTTCTATGTTTAAGACGTCTGCCTTTTTATCATACCAAATTTCTTTTGTCTGTTTCATGTTAATTAATTTTCATCAGTATCTTTCATTTCTAGGAACTTAGAGATATAATAAAGTATCTTCTCTTTTTTTGTGTGATTTATTGAAATTTCTTCTCCATAACTAGTCGGTTTGCTTAATAATATTCCTTCTTTTTTTAATTCTTTTGCCATATCTTTAACTTTTCCTCTTAAATCCATAGGAAAACCTTTAGGTAGATTATCGATTGAAGTATGACTATGGTCAAACTTCCCTAAACGAGAAAGTTTATGCAATATTTTTCCTTTAATCTCCTCTTCTGACCACATTTTATAAGTCTATATAAACATACTTTGAATAGTAATATTTATATACTTTTCTTTTTTAAAGAATTTATGGAAACTTCAAAATTTTCTAAAAATAAAAATTTTGACAGTCATCAAAAACATAAAGTTTTTGAGAAATCGTTACTGATAAGATTTTTGGGAGAGAATCCAATATTTAAAATTGTAGATTTTCTTATTGAAAATAAAGGAATAGATGTAACTAAAAAAGAAATTATAGAAGGAGCAGGTATTTCAAGGGCCTCTTTATTTAATTGTTGGGGACAAATAGAAGAGCAAGAAATAGTTATAGTTAAAAGAAAATTTGGAAAAACAAAACTTTATGCATTAAATTCAACAAACCCCATTGTTAAGAAGTTACTTGAATTGGAACTTGTTTTAATCGGGAAAAACTTAGAGAAAAGACAAATGATTGAAGTTACTCATTAAATTATAATAGATGAATTCTTTTCTGCACTAACCTTGTCTTCATCTTCAAAGTCGGCTACTAGTGCTTCTGTTGTAATTACCATAGCTGCGATGCTGCTAGCAGTCTGCAAGGCGTTTCTAACCACTTTAGTAGGATCTATGACTCCTGCTTTGAATAAGTCTTCATACTTGTCTGTTTTTGCGTTATAACCGAAATTGAAAGGTTTGCCGCTGAGATTGGTTATAACTTCAGAGCCTTCTTTCCCTGCGTTTTGGGCAATTTGCTTTATAGGAGCTGACAAAGCTGTCTTTACTATTTTTGCTCCAATTGCCTGTTCTCCTTGCAATTGTAATGACTCTAGTTCTTTTATTGCGTGTAATAATGTGACTCCTCCGCCTGCAACAACTCCTTCTTCTACTGCGGCTTTAGTTGCGTGCAGAGCATCATCTATTCTCATTTTCTTTTCTTTAAGTTCTGTTTCGGTAGCTGCTCCTACATTGATGACAGCAACTCCGCCTGAAAGTTTGCCTAAGCGTTTTCTTAAGTCTTCAATAGCATATTCGGAAGTTTCCGAAGATATTCTGTTTTCGATTGCTTTGATTCTCTTTTCAATACCTGCCTTATTGCCCTTACCTTCAATAATTAAAGTAATATCTTTACCGACTTTAACTTTGCTAGCGGAACCTAAGTCTTCTAAAGTAACTTCTTCTAGTTTATCATTTTTATCCTTGCTTATTACTCTGCCGCCAGTTAATATTGCAATGTCTTCTAGAAGCTCTGCTTTTTCATCCCCAAAACCAGGAGCTTTTACTGCGGAGACTTTTAATGCGCCCCTTAGAAGATTTATTACTATTGTTGTTAATGCTTCTCCTTCTAATTCTTCTGCTATTATTAACAAAGGTTTTCCTTCCTGCGAAACTGCTTCAAGAGTTGGGACGAGTTCCTTAACTGAAGAAATTGACTTGTCTGTGATTAAAATATAAGGATTTTCATAAGAAACTTCCATACGCTCAGAGTCTGTAATCATATAAGGAGATATATATCCTCTATCTAATTGCATTCCTTCAACTAATTCTAAAGTTGTTTCAATACTTTTTGCTTCTTCTACTGTAATTACTCCCTTGCTGCCTACTTTATGCATTGCCTCTGCGATTAAGTTTCCAATATATTCATCGTTATTTGCAGAGATTGTTGCGACCTGAGCTATCTGTTCTCTAGAGTTTACTGCGACTGACTTTTCTTTTAGGAAATGAACAACACGCCCTGTAGTTAATTCAATTCCTTTTTTGATTTCAATAGGATTAGATCCTGCTGCAATGTTTTTTAGTCCTTCTGTGATCATGACTTGAGCGAGTAATGTTGCGGTAGTTGTTCCGTCTCCTGCTTTGTCCTGAGTTTGAGAGGCAACTTCTTTAATCAATTTGGCTCCGATATTCTCAAATTTATCTTTAAGTTCAATTTCTTTTGCAATTGTTACTCCGTCGTTTGTGATTAAAGGAGATCCTGATTTGTCTAAAATTACATTTCTGCCTTTTGGACCAAGCGTCATTTTAACCGTATTTGCAACTTTGTCTATTCCTCTTAAGAGAGCTTGCCTTGCATTTTCGTTGAATAATAATTGTTTTGCCATTATTTTGATCTTGGAGCCTTGAGTCTCTCCATTAATTGATTTACTTCTTCGCGATACCTAACCAAAGACTCATAATTAGCACACTCTTCTCGAACTTGTATGCCTCTTTCTCTTGCTTTTGAAGCTAACTTTAGTTGTAAATTTGCTCTGTCTAATTTATTACCGTCGTATACCACATATAATATGCCTTCTTTATCAACAAAACCTAAATTATTAATCTCCATTTCTCGCCCAGATACATCGTACTGAGAATTATGAAATATATTGCTCCTATTGTCCCAAACAATAAAACCTTCGCCTACTAACATTTTAACAGCTCTATCCCTTAGGGGTTCTATTTGTTGTGTGCTTTGCATATTCACTCTTCCACCGTCTCCGCTTCCTCCGCAACCCATATTAGTTATCCTCCAGTTTTGCTACTACGTCTTTGAATTCGATTATTAAATGTTTCTCCCCATCTATTTCGAAATCTTCAGAACTGTAACCGCCGTACAAGACTTTATCTCCTTTGTTTAAAGGCAAGGGTTTGCCATCAATGAAAGCGCCTACTTCAACAACTATGCCTTCTTTTTTATCTTCTGCCTTGGGTAAGTAGATTCCTGATTTTGTCTTTTCTTCTCTACTTTTTGCCTGCTTTATTACAATGCGCTCTCCGATTGGTATTATTTTCATCTTATTATTTGACACGTATTAGGGTAGATAAACTTATGTTTTTAAATTTTATTTTTTTAGAGTATATATTTGCTTTTTTGCTTTGAATTGGAGAATTAATGCCCCACGAGATGATTAACCTTGAGAATTTATACAATAAATAAGGTATGACAAAGGTTTTAAAATTCAACAAATGCCTTGTGATATAAAGGGCCTGTAGTTCAATGGTAGAATATGCCGTTCGCGTCGGCAGGGTTCGGGTTCAATTCCCGACAGGTCCATCTATTCTTAAATTCTCTTTTCTATTTCTTTCTTATAAGCAAACTTATCGACACTATAACTGCTAAGATTATGACTGAAGCTGCTATTACCACAAAATATAACATTCCCCTATTTTCCTCTTTACGTATGTCTTTCCACACAGTCCCGCAATTCTCTTCTAAAGCTGGAACATCATTACTTGTTCCGCAATTATTTGCCTCTGTACAGGACCTTGTTTGCGTTCCGTTTAGACATTCGCTAAATGGGCTGCATTCCCAGTCTTCAATGCAATCGGCGGTAGGTGCTCCTACAACATTTAATTCAAGATTATCTTCTCTATTTGAACATCCGGGATCATTTGGATGATCTATTAGTCCATCTCCGTCATTGTCTATTCCATCTTTGCATTGGGAATTTGTGGGGACAATACTGCCTGGATTAGAACCACTATCGGGCGAATCTTCCTCTATAGGGGGCGCTATTGTGTCTGCAACTAAAGGATTTGTACCTGCAACAAATTCCTGCAGATTTGTACGTCCATCCGTGTCAGGATCCAGACTTGCATCAGCCCCACTATTCACAAGTAAATTATATTGAATTTCCCATTCATTAGATATTCCATCATGGTCAGTGTCAGGCAGATTGCAGTAATTTTCACCATATTGAGACTCGAATACTCCATTATCTGTATCAGTGCATTTAAATGAACCATCGTAAATATTTATGCATCCCGGATTAGCCGGGAATATAGCTTCGGTTTTATTTAATCCTGTGACGCATTGATCATTATGCTGTCTTGTTCCTGATTGCCCTAATTCTATTCGCTTGCAATCTCCGCAGTTTAGGGTATTTTCCCCTGCCAGAGGGTCACAGATATTATTTGCATTGCATGGATTGCATACTGTTCCTGCAGAGCAAGTCCCTGAACGAACTTTAGCGCAGATTGGATCTTCTACGGGAATAAATGAAAAAGGTGTTTCTGTATCGCTTAAAACATCTACTGCTTTATTATTTATATATTGATTTCCACATCCGCCATCTAAAATTCTGCTACTATCTGCGTTTACGAAATAGTTGTTTTCAAAGATATTATCCCAGGATAAGAATTGGGGACGTAAAGCATAAAACTGAGGATAATATGAAACCCTTATGTCAAGAGGCGATTCCCAGTTTACATTATTAAATGAGCGAGAATAACGCCCTATGATATTATATGTGAAATTATTTTCATCAATAGAATTTCTTAATTCTATTTCTTGCCCATTAAATTGACACCAGTAATTTGTAAATAAATAACTTTGTCCTTCTTGTCTTAGGTAAGGATAATCGTTTAAACCAGGCCTATTGTAAAGATAGTCATCTCTTAAAGTTGACTGAGGAGTCCAGCAGTCAAAGAAAAAAGGCTGATTGCCTTTGTTATTATCTATAACAATATTTCTGTCAAAGATAGAGTTTGTTATACTGCCATATATCCAAAACCCCTGGAGGGTATTTCTATGGGCCATGTTGTGACGGAAAATGTTATTTTTAGAAGATTCGACCCTAAATCCTGCTATAGACGAATCACGCACTATATTATCTTCAATTAATCCATTTTCCGCGCATTTAAGATTGATGCCCTGATAGTTGCCTGAAAGGAAATTGCCAGTTAAATTGAAAGGCCCAATAGGCTGCGTACAAGTATCTGTGTCCGCATTGTATCCTCCATCTATTCTCAAGGTTAAGTAACCATTATCAAAAAAATAATTGTTTGCTATTATGGTATTTCTACCGCGATGCGTTCCGAAAGGATCAAGGATTAAACCTGCATCAAAGTTAATTATAGCATTTGAGACAATTTTGGAGTTATCCATAAATAGATCTATTGCGGCGGAATCAACTGTTTTTTCACCCCAGAAAGTTAAATTTTCTAGAATTATTGTACCATCACCGAAGGCATGTATCACATTTTCTCCCTCTTCTAAGCCATCTGCTTCTAAAATGACCTCGCCAAACTGGGAAGCCTGAATAACAATGTTTTCATTTGTGTTAAACCAGAGTGTAGTGGCTATTTTGTATCTTCCTGGCGGAATTGTAAGACTTTTAGATCCTGATGGCAGGGAGTTAAGGCCAGAGGTAATTGTAGATGAGTAATCTGCCCCATTATTCCATAAAGGCAGAGTATTTTTCTTGTTTTGTAAAAAACTACGAACTGCTTCTTTTTGGTCTGACTCGCTTAACCTTTTATCTACTATGCAGCTGATCTGCGGAGTGGAAAGAATATCTATAGAGTTGCTGCCACAATAAGTTTCTTCACTGTCGTAAAACCCATCTCCATCTGCATCTCCAGGTATGATGCTTGGAGATTGACTTATAGTATTTTCATTAGCATAGTAAATAATTCCTAGTACCATCAGAAGGAGAGTTACTGAGGCTGTAAAGATAAATAACTTAAGAATATGTGTTCTAACTAATCTCCCTCTTTTCCTTGATTTATCCATATTATGATTAGACTGTTATCGAGCTTAAAAATATTGTCAAGAACAGAAGTTCTTGAGTATACTCAAGATTTAATGAAATCTTGATGTCTTAAATTCTCTTTTCTATTTTTTCTTTCAGCTCTGCAATGAAATCTTCCATCTTAACGCCGAACTTTGGCTTGCTTCCCCTTTGTCTGACTGCTAATGTTTTTGATTCTTCCTCTTTATCACCTATTACTAAAATATTAGGGATCTTCATGAGTTCGGCGTTTCTTACTTTGTCTGATACGCTTGTAGAGTCAAAATCGACGTCTATTCTTAAGTTTGGGACATTGTCCTTTAACTCTTTAAGGACTTTCTCTGCGGCTTTTGTATTTCTATCCGTGAAATTAATAATTCTTACTTGTGTTGGAGATAACCATGTTGGAAGGTTTCCGTTTAAGTGCTCGAGCAAGACGCCTATAAAACGTTCTACTGAACCATAAATGACCCTGTGCAACATTACTGGACGTTTTTGCTTGTTGTCAGAATCAGTATATTCTAATTCGAATCTCTCTGGCATTGCAAAGTCGAGCTGGATAGTTGCACACTGCCAGGTTCTTCCTAAAGAGTCTTTAATATGGAAGTCTATCTTGGGACCGTAAAACGCTCCATCGCCTGCGTTAACTTTATACTTCATTTTCTTTTTTTTGAGAACCGTATCAAGTATTTTCTCTGCTTTATCCCAGAGTTTTTCATCTCCTATTCTTTTTTCTGGTCTTGTAGAAAGTTCAGTAGTGTAAGTAAACCCGAACCTAGAATAAACAGTATCGATCATCTCTATCATATTCTCTATTTCAGATTCTAGCTGATCTTCCTTACAGAAGATATGCGCGTCATCCTGTGTAAATCTTATCACTCTAAACAGACCCGAAAGCACTCCTGATAATTCCTGACGATGCACAGTGCCTAGTTCTGCTAGCCTAAGCGGAAATTCCTTGTAGCTTCTGGTTTTTGATTTGTATACCAACATTCCTCCAGGGCAATTCATTGGTTTTAATGCAAATGTCCTTCCTTCATATTCGCTAAGGAAAATATTTTCCTTGTATTTTCCCCAATGACCTGAAATCAGCCATAATTTTTTATCCATGATTTGAGGAGTGGATATTTCCTGGAATCCTGCCTTTCTCTGCAAATCTCTCCATAAATTAACTAGTTCATTGAATATTATAAGACCGTTATTGTGCCAGAATACCATTCCTGGGGCTACTTCACTAAAAGAAAAGAGATCTAATTTTTGCCCTAAAATTCTATGGTCGTTCTCTTTTAATTTAGAAGTATCTAACTTAGAACGAGAAATTTCTTTTAACAGTCGAGAAGGGTCATGGACTTCGTCCTTCACTTCTACTACTTTGTGAACTCCCTTGACGTCTTCTGCATCTTTGGTACCGAATTGTTTTGAGAGTTCGGATAGAGGATGACCTTTCACTTTTAATTCGAACTCTTTGTAATAACCGAAAGGAGCTCTTGCAACATTGTATTTTTCTTTTTTTAGAGTGGATTCTGCTAAAACCATATATTCTAAAGCAGTTGTAGGATCGCTTAAGTTTGAAGAAAGATGAGCATAAGGATAGAGAACTATGTTCTTTGTTTTAACTTCAGCTGCAGTTTTCTTTACTGCTTCTATTAAGTCTTTTACTTCACTATCGCTATCTCCTTTTTCTACCGCTGTTAAAACGACTAAAGCTTCTTTTATTTCTTTTTCTTCTTTTTCTATTTCTGTCAAATCAAGAACGCTTTTTATTGCTTTTTTTAAAGGTTTGAACTTTATATAATCACAGTGCAACGTTATTATTTTCATAACTGGTGGAGAGAAATGAGATATTTAAAGATTGGGGAGATAATGTAGAAAGGTTTAAAAACCGAATCCTTGTCTTACTAATATCATGTCAAGATGTACGCATCTTGAGCATGCTCAAGAATTATAAATATTAGATAATTCTTGACATATTAAATATAGAACATAGTCAGAAAGATTATTCGTTTCATGTTCATTCGTTAGATAGATAGAGAAAGCGACTGAGTTCTATAGGTAATTTGTTAAGTAGATAAATAACGAGAAATAATAAAAATGGCAAAAATAAGTCCGGTATCAATCAAATATATGATTTACGCTTCATTTAGGTCAGAAGGGCCTTTAGAAAAACCTGATGTAATCGGAGCTATCTTTGGACAGACCGAAGGATTACTAGGAAGCGACCTAGAAATGCGTGAATTACAAAAAGAAGGTAAAATAGGAAGAATTGAGGTAGATCTAGAAATAGTTGATGGGAAGAGTGTTGGCGAAATTCAAGTTCCAACAGCTCTAGACAAATCTGAGACTACTTTGATTGCAGCTGCTCTAGAAACTATAGATAGAATAGGGCCTACAGAAGCAAGAATTGAGATATCAAAGATTGATGATGTTAGAGAAAGCAAAAGAGATTATATTCTAGAAAGAGCAAAGAAATTATTAGGAGGCATGGACTCTGGTAGCAGCTTTAAGGAAATTTCTGCATCTCTTAAAGAAGAATCAAGAGCAGAAAAAGTAGCAGAATATGGCGAGAGTAAATTACCTGTAGGAGATATTTCTAGCAATGAACTAATTGTTGTTGAAGGAAGAGCGGATGTAGTGAATATGCTAAGGAATAGAGTGAATAATGTTATTGGTATGGATGGAACAAAGCTACCTAGAGAGATCATTGACTTAAGTAGAGAGAAAGAAATCACTATCTTTGTGGATGGGGACAGAGGCGGAAAATTAATAGCAAATAAT
The DNA here is from genome assembly GCA_964355135.1 of Candidatus Woesearchaeota archaeon. Taxonomy (GTDB): domain Archaea; phylum Nanobdellota; class Nanobdellia; order Pacearchaeales; family GW2011-AR1; genus UBA73. The sequence continues at coordinate 41,209 of CAYHCG010000012.1, forward strand.
ATAATAACACACGCAAGAGTGAAATATGTTGCTATTGCACCTGAAGGAAAGGAAGTAGAGGAATTGACAGGAAAAGAGATACTTATTTCTTTGAGAAAGAGAATAAGCGTTGATGAGTATATGAGAAAAGGAAGCATGGATTTCAGTAGCAACTATAAAGAAAACGGATTTAATGATGCTCCTAAAGAAGAAGCTGTAGACAAATTTTCTTCCTCGCAAGTTAAGGATAAGTTGAGAGAGACTTTTGAAAGAGTAAAAGGAACAAAAAGCGCATTACTACTAGATGAGAATTTGGATGTTATAAGAAAAATTGGAATTAAAGAAGTCATGAAAAGCATTGAAGGAACCAAAAGAAGAATATTCGCAGTCATCGTAGAAGGAACCGCAACCGCTTCTTTGATAAATAGATGTGATGAAGCAGGAATTAAGTATTTGGCTGCAACAAACTTTTCCTCAACAGAAGGCGAGAATGTTGAGTTAATAAGTTTGTAAAAATGGGCGATGAAGAAAGAGGTGGAGGAATTATTGCTGTTAGAGCTTTAGATTCAATAATTCACTCAAAGATTAAAGGCGTTATTCTTGGAATTATCGGCGTTGTTGCTCCTGATGCTGATTTAAAAAATGTTAAAGACGACGTAAGATTAAGAGACCAACTTGATCTTGATTCCATGGATTTTTTGGATATTGTAATGGAACTGCGAAAGAGATATAAAATTGAAGTTCCAAAGGAAGAGTATCAGAGACTCGCAACAATAAATAGTTGTGTAGATTATCTTAGATATAAATTTTAGTGGAAGGGTATTCTTTGGATTAATGCAATTCATCTCTGCAATCAGGGCAGAGCAAAAGACCTTCTACTCTTAATAACTCTGAGAAAGCACCACAATTATCGCATAATCCTTCCAGGGGCCAATCTACTTCTGACTGTTTGACTTTTCTTTCTTCTTCCCTTATTTCATCCATTAAAGAACTGCTCTCTGAATACAGTTGAGGAGCAATTGCCAAAATATCTTTTAGTGTCAATACTCCTATTAGTTGTCCTTTTGATAAGACTGGAAGTCTTCTGAAATTTAAAGAGCGCATTTTGTTGATGGCTTGTGAAAGATCTGCAGATGGTTTTATGACTGCTAATTTTTTTGTTGCGATTTCCATTACATTAAATTTTTTTAAATCGATTGTAGGCTTTTTCACCATCATTCTTATGATATCTCCGGAAGTTAAAATTCCAAGAAGCTTAGTGTCAATGGCAATGATAAGACTATCAAGGCCTTCTTTTGCCATTATTTTAACGCAAGTATGCAAACTGGCGCTTGGGTTGACAACAATGATGTTTCTCGTCATGATGTCGCCAACGGAGATTCTTCTCATAGTTTAGCAAGCTTGTTTAATATTAAAAGGATTTGTGTAGTTAGGATGGATAGAGTGATACTAAAAAATAGTAGTTAATTAATTCTATAGACATATTTATCACCTATATCTTTAAAATATTTGAGCGTTAGAGGTTTAAATGAATGAAAGAATGCCACTTATGTCAGAAGACTCTTTGAGAAGTGTTGGGAGAGATGCCCAACGAAATAATATTCTAGCTGCACGAGCAGTTGCGGATATCATAAGAACTACATTAGGGCCTAAGGGGATGGACAAGATGCTAGTTGATGTTGATGGAAATATTACTGTGACTAATGATGGGGTAACAATACTAGAAGAACTCCAAATAGAACATCCTGCTGGTAAAATGATGGTTGAGATTGCCAAAACTCAGGAGAGAGAAGTAGGCGATGGGACGACTACGGCTGTGCTATTAGCTGGAAAGTTACTGGAAAGAGCAGAATTTTTACTTGATAAAAAAATACATCCTACCGTAATTGTCAAAGGATATAGACTAGCTGCCGAGAGATGTAATGGCTTTCTAAATGAAATTTCTATTGAACTAAAGAGTGCTGAAATATTGAAACAAATTGCAAAAACTGCTATGACTGGCAAAGATGCAGAAAACAATAAAGACGTGCTTTCTGAAATAATAATAAAGGCTGTAGATCAAATTTCAGAAGGGAAACATATCAACATTGATGATATAAAAATTGAAAAACTCTATGGTGAAAAAGTCTCTGCTTCAGAACTTGTAAAGGGAATCGTTTTGAATAAGGAAAGGGTGAACAAAGGCATGCCTGTTAGTGTAGAGAACGCGAAAATCTTACTTGTTGATTTTGCACTAGAAATAAAAAACCCAGATAAGGAAACCAGGATTGAGATTTCCAGTCCAGAACAACTACAATCTTTTTTAGAAAGTGAGGAAAAATATTTAAGAGAAATGACAAATAGAATTTCTAATATTGGGGCGAATGTTGTTTTCTGCCAGAAAGGAATTGATGACATTGCGCAATATTATTTGGCAAAATTAGGCATATTTGCTTGCAGAAGAGTGCCGAAGTCTGATATGGAAAAACTCGCAAGAGCAACGTCTGGAAGAGTAATATCAAATTTAAATGATATCAGTGAAGAGCAACTTGGCAGAGCAGACAAGGTTGAAGAAATAAAAGAGGGAGAGGATTATTTGACGTATGTCAGAGGATGCGTAAACCCAAAGTCAGTAAGTTTGATAATAAGAGGCAGCACTCCACACGTTGTTGATGAAGCAGAGAGAGCGGTAAGAGATGGTTTAGGAGATGTAATTGCTGCAGTGAAGTCTGGGAAGCTAGTATGCGGAGGAGGGGCCGCAGAAATTGAACTCGCGAGAAGATTGAGAATTTTTGCTAGGACTCTTGGAGGAAAAGAACAACTTGCTATTGAAGAGTTTGCAAATTCTTTAGAAAGCATTCCTGAAGCTTTAGCTGAAAATGCTGGACTAGATCCTATTGATATTGTAGCAGAACTAAAGAAAAGACACGAAGCAGGGATGTATAAAGAAGGATTGAATTTATTTAATGATACTATTGAAGATACTCTAGCAGCAGGTATTGTTGAACCATTAAAAGTAAAGACCCAGGCAATAACTTCGGCAACTGAAGTTGCAGCATTGCTCTTAAGAGTTGACGATGTTTTAATTTCCAAAAAGAAGAAAAGTAATATTAAAGAAAGTATTGATTAGCGCTTTAATTCTAGAGTTGCCGCAATATCTTTAAGTTCTTCTCTTGAATCCGCTGCTATCTCTATAACTTCAAGGCCTTTGTCTTCTGATGACTGATGCAAAACATCATAATCTCTATTAACATAAAGTGTCTTTTGAAATCCGTCTATTCTTCTTGTATAGACGCGCCTTGTACTTACTTGAATAACTTCTAAAGCCGTTTTGAAAACTTCTCCATCTACTTCACCAATATCAGAAGCTTCGTGAGGATGAGGCATATATCTTTTAGGTTGACCATTTACAGGAGTAAAAAGGGCCCATCTTGAGCTATATTGTCTAGGCGACCATCTATCTTTTAGATTATCATTAGGAAGTTCCATTTATTTACCCTATTTGAAGGCTTTAAAAAAGTTTGCATAAAAATTAAAATGGAACGTCAGCTCCAACTTTACCGTTAGGAGATCCATTAGTGTGGGCATGCCCGTTTCCGTTCCTATTTTCTCCTGGTTGGGGATCATCTGCATGATAACCTAAAGTGTCGGAGTGGTATTCTCCAAGTCTAGAAGAGAGGGGATTTTCGTGTGGAGCGCACCAGCTTAATAATTCCTCTAATTCTTTAACTTGACTATCGGATAAATCTGATGTATCTAAAAAATATTGTTTTTCTCTTTCATCTCCAAAGAATCCTGGAGAGGAAACTAATCTTACTTTTTTAAGAGAATCTACGGCTTGCCTTCTTTTTAAAGTAATTTCCTCTAGGATTGGAGTTCTTTCCCTTACCGTATTTCTCAATTGATTATCAAATAACTTCTTATGTCCTGGTTCTGCTAAGACATAAATCGTTGTACCGTTTGGCCCAGGTATTTCTATTCTCTCTAATTGATCAAGCCTATTTTTACCATATGAGCTAGAGATTATTTTTACCCTCTCTTTTGAATCTCCTAAAACTTTCCTTGGAGATCGTCTCCCATATTGTCCATTATAAATTGCAAACATATCTTTTGACTGAATATTCTGGCGAGATTGAGGGTCAGACTTCCTTTCTTCTGCATGAGAATTTCCATGCAGAACATCCTCTCGCATTATCCCTCTTAATTCTTGGACAACTTCCCCAGGCTTTCTTTTTGTTCTTATCACCATGTGCGCGGCAAAAGAATAAAATGCTATTTCTGCAGGTATTATTATTTGATTTCCAAAACTAGACCTGAGTCTATCCCATCTTGTTCTCAATTCGCCACTCGTAGGCCCGCCCGTTCTAGCTATTAAATTGTAATAGTAAGCTACGCTTCTAGGGGCTGAATGGAAATCCACATCATCAAACAATGAGCTGTCACGAGGGGCATCTACACCAAAAAGTTCTTCATAATCTCTCGGAGTAGTTACCGCATAATGTAATTGATACGAAACCATATTCCCTTTCATCCTCCCATCCTTTTGAGAGATTCCTGATTTAGCTTCAATAGATATTTTTGGAGTGTATCTTCCATTAACAGAAACCAAATCTGGACGCAGACTCCCATTGGGATGCCTGGCCATTAGAAATTGGCTGGCTAAGAAGTCTTCTGATTCATCTCCAAGGTGACCTCTCTGAGTATACTCCATTCCCCTTTTTTTCATAAATTCAGAGGCTAGTCGAGCTATAAAAAGTTTTATTATAAAGCGGCTCTGTTGAAAATCTCTAATGTTTTAGCTTTAAATTGTAGGCTATTGCCT
>CAYHCG010000013.1:0-43262 GCA_964355135.1 Candidatus Woesearchaeota archaeon
AAGGCTAGATAATTTTTAGATGCCCTAAGGTCTTGCCTTAGGGAGTTTCACTAATTATTTTATTGTTAAGCGTTTTATTGTACCAGCCCTTTATCCAGTTAATTTCTTTAGGGCCTATATTCTTTCTTTTTAGACATTCTTTCATTTTTTCAAAAGAGCATGCGTAAAAACCTTTCTTCCAGACTCCATCGTCTTCTTTTTCTGCTCCTTTAGGTAAACCTTCAAATGCGTCAAAGCCAAAAAATCTCATCTCAGCATCTAATTTTTTTGCTGCAAGATACATACTCGATATTGAAGATCCATTGAAAACTCCAAATTCTAGATAGTCTCCAATATCTTCACCTTTGATATCTTGGAGACCTTTTATGCATTGAGCAAAAAAAGTTTTTAGTTTTTCAGGCGGGACTAAGTTAACAGTACAAATATCTTTAACATGTCCTGCAGTCCAAGGAGATTTGGGAACTGGGAAGAATTTCCTATACAACTCTTTTAGACTTCTTTTTAATGGGCTATATCTAAAATTCATTAACGAGAAAGATTTCTATGAGTTATTAATCTTTCTAAATAAATAAGGAGTAAATAAAAATAATAAAAAAGATTTAACCGCCGATTCTACAGACAGTTGTTCCACAAGTAGGGCATTTACCTTTCATCATTTTGGTGCCTCTCTTGGTTGTTGTGGCTTTACCATCCTTCATTACGACTTTTTTCTTACATTTAACACAATATGCTTCGGTCATTTTTAACCTCCTTTTAAGAGTATAGTCCATAAAGAAAGATAGCGTTTATAAATATGTTGGTAAAGAATTGTTAAGCTTATAAAAATTTAAAAATAAGGAGATTGTAAAGGTTTAATGAAAGCTCTTTCTCTTAAGCAGCCGTTTGCTGAACTTATTTTGCAGGGTAGGAAGAAGATAGAACTACGAAAATGGAATACTAAGTTCAGGGGAACTTTCCTTATTCATGCCTCTAAAACGCCAAATTGGGATGCTATGAGAGAATTTGGATTTAAAGAATTGCCAACTGGATGTATAATTGGGAAAGCTAGACTTAGCGATGTTAAGAGATATGAAAGCGAGGAAGAACATAGCAAGGATAGAGATTTGCATCTTGCCTCTACTGCTTGGGGAGATTATGGGTTTATTTTAGAGAATGTGCAAAGAGTAAAAGAAATAAAGATTAATGGAAAACTAGGTTTCTGGGAATTTGACAAGAAATAAAAAATAAAAAAATAAGTCAATTGTTTTTAAGCCGCTAGGATTTGGCCTCTTATTTCACCATCTGGATAAGTCGTTGTGTGCACATTTACATAGGTTTTTCCATCTATGATATGTGCTTCATGCGGCTGGGAATAATGCCAGACTTCTGTAATTACATTTCCATCAGATAATGTTCTTATTGGCGAGGATGTTTCTCCTATTCCTGCTGGGCCGTGAATATGTGCCGATATTTCTGTTCCTTCTAAACCTTCAATAGTTATATTGATGCTTAGGGTGTTTGCTTCTGTGTCTATGACAAATATTCCGTGACCTGTTGCGCTTGAATTAGAGCCGGTTGTTTCCTGCTGACTATTCAAGTGAGCCATAAATGTATTTGGCGTGGATGGTTCTTCATCATCGTCATCATCCATTGATACAACAAGCACTTCCTCATCTGCGGATGGGTCAGTATCTTGTATGTCTTCTCTAGTAACTACTATTTTGTCATAAATATCAAAGTTAACCAGGTATTGCTTGAATTTGAAGTTAGCTCTTCCAGAATTGCTTGGAGTGAAACCTCCCATGCTTAACCAGTAGTCGCTATCTTCGTCAACCAACCAAGCTTCATAGACTTCTCCTTGTTCCATTGGAAGGTCCATCAAACTTAATCTCATTTCGATAGCATTAAGGCCCTTTTTCATATTGTTTGTGATCTTTACTTTACCTTCAGCGTCAGAACCTTCTACGTTTGTGAATGTAAGAGTTGACATTACTGAAGCCGCATAGACTACACTTATCATTAGTAAAAACGTAGCTGTGATAAAAATTATTTTCTTCATTTTAAACCTCCTTTCATATTTTAAGTAGTGCACTAGGTTTGATGATATTTAAATCGATTATTGTCCTGTGAAGAACTATAAGACAAAATGATTGATTTAAAGAGGATTTTGCAAGCCCGATTTCTTTTCACTTCTCAATTTTAGGGAAAAATGCGATATACAAACAATTTTAAAAGCAGGAAATTGTTAAAATTTAGATGTCAAGGACTTATACCCCTTGAACATAGTCAAGAACAAAAATTTCTTGATATGTGCGGATAGCATAATGGTATTGCACTTGGCTGCAGCCCGAGTTGTCTGGGTTCGATTCCCGGTCCGCACTTTTACTTATAAGGTTCCGACGAAATGTTTAAAAGTTGACGTATTTCTCTATTTTAATGGAAAGAAATGATTTTTTGCATCCTAGTATTGCCCAAAAAGTTAGAGCAAGATTTGGGTTAATTAAGACAGTAAATCTTGGAAGAAGAGAAGATTTAGGATTTGATGAAGAAAATAAACGTGCAGAAGAATTATCGTATGGTGTAAAGCGGAAAAGTCCAAGATATCTTGTGGGAGCTTTATTAGCAGGGGCCTTTTTTGTTAGACCACTTCTAAATAATGCTTATATCTATGCGGAAAAAGCTACTATGAAATATGTCGAGAATGCTAATAAGCTTTGGGATAGCCCAGAATTTCAGGAAAAAATGAAATGGGAAAGACTATTTGAGATTAGTCTTTGTGAAAATCAAGCTCAGTATTTTGTTGATAGAGCAGTCCAAAACAAAATAGCCGGAAATGAAAAGCGGAGAGAAGAAGATATTTCCAGGGCGCGAGATCTTTATTCACGAGCTCTTGAATTTGCGAGATACGAAGACTCGAAGCATGGCACTATTATTTCAGATAGAATTGAAAATAATATAAGAGGCTTATGTAGTTTAGATGAAGCTCAAAGAAATCATTAACTATTTATTTCTTAACTAAAGCAGTTATTTTAGAAAGGTCTTTTTTGATTGATTCTACTGCATCAGCAACTTCTTTCTTAACGTTTGAACCTTTAATTAACATTGTAATCGGCTTGGATGGATGTTCTCTTCTCCAGGCTGCGAAATCGATTCCGTTTTTATTCAAGTAGACACGCAAGATCTCAGCTACAGTAATATTATTCATCTTTAACTCTACTTCGCCTTTCTCTTGTCTTACTATTTCCATTTCCATAATATCATCTCTTTAAGAACGTTTATAAAGCTTTTCTTTCTCTTTTTTCATGTCGAGATATATATCCTAGATATCTCAATGTCCAAAGAAAAGGACTTAGAAGCTCCCATAGCTCAGCCTGGATAGAGCACCTGCCTTCTATTAATCGATAAGAAAGGGGAAAGCAGGGGGTCGCAGGTTCAAATCCTGTTGGGAGCGTTTTTTATTTTGCGAAATGCTTAAAAAGAAGATTTTATTGTTAGAAATGGAGGTGTAAAATGTGTAAAAGTTGGTGTGAACTAATTATTGCTATTGTTGTGATAGTCTTTGCTCTATGGGCGACTACTTACTCCAAATGGATATTAGTTGTAGCAGGAATCGTATTGTTGATACATTCATTTACATGCAAGGCATGCTTTAATAAGGGGATGAAAATGATGGACAAAGAAATGCCTGCCATGAAGAAAAAGAGGAAGTAAGCGTAGGTTTTATTTTTTTATTGTTTTTTATTAATTTATATGGAGAATATATTTATTAACAATGTTTATTTAATTTTTTAATGAATGAAGGCGAGATTAAAGATAATCAAAGACCTCCCAATTTAAAAATTTGGCAATTGGTATTGGGATTTGCAAACACAAATATAATTTATACTCTTGCTAAATTAAATGTTTTTGAACAATTACGTGAGAACCCTAAAACATTACAACAATTATCTAAAGACTTAAAACTGAATAAAGAAGTCTTATTTAGAACTTTACGTTTTGCTATCATGTTAAATGCTGTCTCGCTAAATAAAGATAGATATTTATTAACCGAATCTGGAAAATATCTTTTAAGAAATGTGCCTGGAAGTATATATGAATTATTGATGCTTATTGGAAGCAATACATGGCAAAAAAACTGGGGTAATCTTTCATATGCTCTAAAAACCGGGGAATCAGTATTTGATAAAGAAATGGATTGTTCTTTTTTTGAATATCTCAACAATAATTTAGAAGAAGGAGAACATTTTAACTGTTGGATGAATGATATTTCGAAAATGTTCTCGAGCACTTTTATTAAATCATATGATTTTTCAAAGTTTAGAACAATTTGCGATATTGGGGGAGGGCAAGGAATATTGTTAAAAGAGATTCTTTTGTCCAATAATAACTTAAAAGGTATTCTTTATGATCAAGAAAGCGTTTTAAAAAATCACTCGTTATCTGAATTTGGTAATAGGGCAGTAATTAAGTCGGGAAATTTCTTCGAAGAGATACCAAATGCAGATTTGTTGATCTTGAAATCAATTATTCACGATTGGGATGATAATAATGCAGTTAAAATACTAAAAGTATGCAAAGGAGTAATGAATTCCAAAACAAAAATGATCCTAATTGAAATGGTCATAGATAAAAAACCTGATTTTATAGAATGTTATTATGATATTGGCATGCAGATTATGTTTGGTTCAAAAGAACGGTCGGCGAATGATTTTAAATTGCTTCTAAATAAGGCAGGATTAAAGTTAAATCAGATTATAAATACAAATTCCCCATTTAAGATAATAGAAGTTTCATTATAAAAAAATAATCTCCCAGGCTTATTTTCATAATTTTGCTGGTTTTCCCATTTTCCAGTATAGATCGAATATAATTTTCATTGCTAAAGAGAATTCTTTATTTTCTATTATCATGCCTATAAGATCTCCTTTTATTGTAAACATCCCGACCTTGTTCCCATATATAAAAATCATTGCAGGAAAATCTACGAGTGAGGGCAAGAATCTCATTGAAGTAAGTTTTCTGTATTTATCTGTGTGAAAAGTAGGTTCATCAACTGGATCTATGACAATTTGGGCAGGTATGTTTCTTTGAATTCTCATTAGTCTTGCTTGATCTGGAAGATGTTTTAAAATTTCTAATGATTTTTTATAAGCTCCAAAATAGTAAGTTTGTTGTTTAATCTTAAAGACATCAGACAATATTGTAAATACTCCTTTAAATCCTTCATAAATTTGTACATTTGAAGAGGACTTCTTATTATTCTGGAGATCTTTTAAATTAGGAAGGATTTTTTGAAGCAATTCTTTTTTTTCTTCAAGTTTGTCTAAAAATTTATCTGGTTCAATGGCAGTGAAATTTGTTACACCTTTAATAATTATCTTGGAAACTAGGCCTTTATTTACAAGATAATTTAAAGTATTATAAACTGTGGTTCTAGGATAGTGCAATCTTTTTGATATTTCTTGTATGTTTACTGTCCCTAGGGGGAGAAGCTCTAGATATACCCCAATTTCTTTTTCTGATAAGCCGTATTCTCTAAGTGGCATCTGCAAGTCCATGAATCTTGAAGAATTTTGGCATATTTAATTCTTATTATTGTAAACCATTTTGGTGGACAAGTGACTAATTATGCTTATTTTTAGTAACTACTATGGAAATACAACTAAATGATGAGATTGCAAGAAGATGGGAGAATTATCGTCTAGCAAACGGCAAATTTCCTGATGTAAGGGCTTTAGAGTTAGAAAAGCAGTTAGAATATACTTCTCCTAAACTTGGAGAAAGAATAGTGGAGATTGGAACGGGAAATGGTATATTGACTTTTGAACTTGCCAGAAGAGTAGGTAAAGGCGGAAAGATAATTACTCATGATTATCAAAATGTGAATTTAGAATATGTAATGAAATTAAACGATGGCAGATATCCCATAGAATGTGTTAGTCAGGCACTAGATTACGGACTAAGTCTAGAAAATGATAGCGTTGATAGAATTTCAACAATTGCAACATTGCATCATTATGATGATAGATCAAAGAAAACGGGGAGTGAAGGAAGAGAAGAAATAATTAATGAATTTTATAGAGTATTAAAAGAAGGAGGGAAATTGGTTATTGGAGATGTTGCACACGGTACTGCGGCTCAAAAATATTTTGATGCAATTGATGATCCTAAATTGTGTTATCCTTTGGGGCATCCTCATGACTTTTTAGATGAAAAATTAGCAAAAGAGTTATGTTCAAATGCAGGATTTAAGAATATTGAATTTAAAATTGAAAGTGTTCCCTGGGCATTTAAAAATGAAGAAATGGCAGGAGAATTTTTACATCAAATACATAACGCCAAGTGTTCTCCTGAAGAATCGCTAAATGTTGCTAAAAAACATATTCCTTTTTGGAGTGACTTCGGCAAATTTTACTTAGGTTGGGAATTGTTTTATCTGACTGCTGAAAAATGAACTCAATTATCTTTATATACGATAATTTATCTCATTATTGATGGCTAAAGTATCTGCAGGAAGTTATGATTTGAATAAATGGTTGCATGGCGGATATGAAACTGAGGTCGTCAGTGTAATTTATGGGGGGCCTGGAGCAGGCAAGACTAATTTTTGCCTATTACTTGCGGTTTCACAGGCGAAAAAAGGAAATAAGGTAATTTACATAGATACTGAGGGAGGATTTAGTGTTGAGAGAGTCAAGCAGATGCTTGGGAGTAAAGATGGCATTGAACCTGTTTTAGAAAACATTTTATTGCTAAAACCAACTAATTTTCTTGAGCAAAAAAAAGAGTTTGACCGTCTTGCTAAGAATTTGAAAGACGAAGTTAGCTTGATAATAGTCGATAGTTTAACTATGCATTATCGATTGGATTTGGCAGACGCTAGGGAGAGAGATAATGAGAAAGGTGGGGAAGTACAGAAAACTAATTCTGAACTAGCAAGACAGGTTGGAATTTTAGCTGAAATTGCAAGGAAAAGAAATATTGCAGTTATTGTAACCAACCAGAGTTATAATTGGGAAACTGAAAAAAAGATGGTTGGAGGAGATATTTTAAGATACTGGGGAAAGTGTTTGATTGAATTAGTGAATGAAGGTGGGAAAAGAACTGCTTATTTAAGAAAGCATCGGAGCTTGCCTGAGAGCAGTTTGTATTTTCAGATATATGATGGCGGAATTAGAAAACGCGGATGGATTTAGATAATAGACTATTGTCAAAAACATTAAATACAACGGTTTCTTTTTGGAAAAATGGCTGAAATGTTTTATTCTGAATTTGTTGAGTTGTATGAAGAACTAGCTCGTACGACAAAAAGACTTGAGAAAACGACCATGATTGCAGAGTTTTTGAGGGTATTAGAGGAACGTGGCAAGAGTGAATGGATTTATTTATTGAAAGGGAAAGTTGTAGCAGATTATGATGCAAGGGAAACTGGAATAAGTGAGCAGCTTGCGATAAAATCTATAGCGAAGAGTTTTGGAGTTGAAACTGAGGATGTCGTAAAGAAATTTAGAAAAATAGGTGATTTAGGCGAGATAGCGTATGAAATAGCTGAAAAGAAGAAACAGAGCAGACTGTTTACTAAGAAATTAACGGTAAGCAAGGTTTTTGACAATATCAGAAAATTAATGGAGATTGAGGGAAAAGGGACAGTCGATATTAAACTTGGACTAGTCTCTGAACTCTTAGGGAGCGCCCAGGGAAATGAATCTAAGTATATTATAAGGACCTTACTAGGAGATTTGAGAATAGGAGTTGCAGATGGGGTCATAAGGGATGCAATAGTAGAAGCATTCTTCTCTGAAGAGAGAGATGAAATGAAAATAAGAATTGAAGAAGCTTATGGGATGTGCAATGATTATGCCACCGTACTTGATGCTTCTATTAAAGGCGAGAAAGAGTTAGAAAAAATTGAGATAATGCCTGGAAGGCCTATGAATGTAATGCTTGCGGTGAAGGCATTAGATATCAGTGAAGCATTTAGCGTTTGCGGAAAACCCGCTGCAATTGAGCATAAATATGATGGATTTAGAATGATCATAAGCAAGGAGAAAAATGGGAAAGTAAAATTATTTACCCGAAGACTTGAAAATGTCACTACTCAATTTCCTGATGTTGTAAAAGAGGTTTTAAAAAATATTAAGGGAGAGAGCTTTGTTTTAGATAGTGAAATTGTAGGTTATGATAAAAAGACGGGAAGATATATGCCTTTTGAAGCTATAAGTCAAAGGATAAAAAGGAAATATGATATTGAGAAATTAATTGAAGCTTTACCTGTTGAAGTGAACGTCTTTGATGTTTTATATTATAATGGAAAAAGCACTTTAGATGAAAAATTTAGAGATAGGAGAAAACTTGTTGAGAAAATCATTAATGAAGAAAAATTAAAGATCCGGCCCGCAATACAGATCATAAGTGATAATGAGGAAGACGTAAAAGAATTTTACAGAAATGCACTAGAAATTGGAGAAGAAGGAGTAATGATAAAGAATCTAGAAATGCCTTACCGATCTGGAAGAAGAGTTGGGTATATGGTAAAATTAAAACCTAATGTAAGAGATATAGATTTAGTCATAGTTGGAGCAGAATTTGGAAGGGGCAAAAGAGCGGGATGGCTCAGTTCATTTAATGTTGCATGTAGAAACGAGGGTGAATTTTTAGAAATTGGAATGGTTTCTTCAGGATTGAAAGAGAAAGAGGAGGAGGGAACAACGTACGAGGAACTGACTAATCTATTGAAACCTTTGATTTACGAAACTAGCGGAAATAAAGTTAAGGTAAAAGCTAAACTTGTTGTTTCAGTAACGTATCAAAATATCCAGAAGAGCCCCAGTTATACTTCGGGATTTGCATTACGATTTCCTAGAATTACTGCATTTAGGCCTGATCGAAGTGTTAGTGATATTACAACACTATGGGAAATAGAGAAAGAAGTGAAGAAATCTGAGAGGAAGAGTTAAGTTCTTCTTCTGGCCATAGCAAAACTTTCTTGAGCGCCTTCATTTGGTTTATACAACAAGTAGGCCCCATTAAGGGCTTTTCTTCCTTCGAATCTTCCGAAAGGTTCAGCGATTATTGTAGCCCCCATTTTTCTAGCTCTCTCTTCTATTTTTTCTCTATTAGAATTTATTTTTGGGCGATATTGTTCTATCTCTTCTAAATTGTCAAGAACAAAACCTCTAAAATTTGCTGTATGTATTGTTGGATTAGCATCAGGCATTGATTGATGTGGGGGAATTTCAATCTTTCTTTGCTCTTTTGGCGGTAAAAAATCTCCAACATATGTTTCCCATTTAAAAGCAGGAAGAGAGTAAGCACGAAGATATTTTAGCCACCGAATATTTTCCATGGTAATCTTATTTAGATTCTGTTAATAAAGATTTAGTTATTCAAAGTTGAATATCTCTATTCGTCATCGATGATTTCAATATCTTCGCCTAGAATGTTTTCATGATCGACTTCTGCTTTTTTGGGAGCGTCTTCCTGCTTTTGCGCTTGGTTTTTCATTCTATCCAGAGTCATCTCTTTAGTGAAATCCTGCTTGTCTTTTCTGAGATTAATATTCAGGGCAATCTGTATCTTATTAATAAGAATGAAATCTGGGTTTGGCAATAGGCCGTTTTCAAGAAGTTTGATTGAGTCTTCATCTGTATTGACTAGTTTTGCAAGTTGTTTTCGAGTTAGACTTTTATTTCTTCTTGCTTTAGATATATGCCAACTGAAGTTAGGGATTAATTCTGAAATTACTTGCTTCTCTTGCCATCCTGTAGGTTTCCTTAGGTAATCTAGCATGCGCTTGCTTCTTTCATCACGGAATTCCTTTTGAATGATTTTTTTTGTTTCAGGCGATGATGTTGCTTTTTCTTGAGGCGCGCCTGGACGTGATTTTCTTAAAATTGGTAATCCCTCGCGTTTTGCATAGACTTCTGAGACGCGGACTATTTTTCCCTCTTCTATTGCTTCAACTATATTTTGTTCAGTATATGGATGATTCATATCAAAATATTAACTGAAGGGTTTTTAACTTTTGTTGTGATGGTTTTTATTGAAAAATAGCACTTTCCAACTCCTGCAAAGTGGGAATGTCTGTTATTACGGTGCTTTCATCTACTATTATAACTGGGGAGGAAGTGATATTATATTGTTCTTTAACTAAATTTACAGATTCTAAATCAAGATTTGCCGCAATTGGAATGAGGAGGATTCTATCTCCATATTTATTTTTTACATCTATTAGCAGCCTTGAAATGGAAGCTTGTTCTGCTTTCTTACTTATATCTCCTTCCGCATAATTAAAGAAATATACTAGGGTATGATAGTCTTCATTACATTTATTTTTTATTTCAATAGATTCCATCCAAAGAATCATTCTTAGGAGATCGTATCTTTTGTGCAGTGTTTTGAGGATATCTGTAAATTTACTCCGGGAATCGTATTCTTCGAGTGTTACTGCTTCATTATAGATTTTATCTGCAAAAGCGAAGGTGCTTTTTTTGGAGATTTCACAGCTTACATTAAATTGATTAATGCCCTGATCTCGTATTTGCTGATCCAGAAGATTAATTTCTGATTGCAGCAAGTTAAACTCTATGCTATCAGATCTGGAATTTTCTAGAAAGAAACCCATAATAATTCCTATTATGAATATTATTATCGTAAATACAAGGGCCTGCCAAAATGCATGTTTTGTTCCTACCATGAATATCTTCCTGTTGCTAACTTATATAATCCTGTGATCATTATAAAAGGATATACTGTTAAGTATATTAGAAGATAAAACAAGAGGTTAAAAATATTCTTATTCTTTACTTGCGGTTCATTCATTAGGCCTATAACCATAATTGTGAAGCCTGCCCCTAATAGGAAGAGAGAGGCGCCAAGGAAGTTCAATATAGAAGGTGTGAATGAAAGCTCCTGCAGCGTGAAGATCGCCGTCTGGGCATATATTGAATATTGAGTTGAAAGGTAATAATAAAGAGCTCTTCTTATTAACAAATAGATAAATATTCCTAAACCAAATAACCCTAAGAAGAGAGAAAGACTGAAGTAAGGGATTATGAATGCTCCGAGCATTCCTTTATTGAAAAGATGTTTTTTGTGCTTTATGATTGACTGTGTGCCTCCTATGTTCCATCTTATTCTTTGTCTCCACCAGGCCTTGAACTTGGAAGGAGTATGAGAATATACCCTTGCCCCTAGACACATTCTTGCCTTGTAGCCGTGAGCGATAAAGCGCCAGACTATTTCAATATCCTGCGTTAGATTTTTAGGATCAAAAAGCCCTACTTCGATTAGTGTTTTTTTACGATATAGCGCAAAAGGGCCTGGAGTAACATATACGGAATCTACTAGATCAAGCAATTTCCTTCCAAAGGCAATTACTACGTATTCTATTGCCTGCAACTTCTGTATGAAAGTTTTTGAGCCCTTGGCTAAAACTGCGCAGGTAACTGCAGCAACTCTTTTATCTTCCTGCAAAAACCCTAACATTTTTCTTAATGCATCAGGCTCTGGAGAAGAATCTGCATCTGTGACTGCGATATAATTGTATTTTGCTGCTTTGACCCCTATATTTGTGGGTTCTGCGGCGCCACCTGAATTTCTTTTGTTTACTATTAATCTAACATTAGGGTATTTTTTTACATATTGTTCTATTATTTTAACTGAATTATCTTTTGAGAGGTCATCAACTACGATTATTTCAATCATTTCCTTAGGATAATCTAAATTGAGAAGAGATTCTATTGTTTTTCCAATTGTTTCGGATTCATTATAGCAGGGAACTACTATGCTTACCGGCTCTGGTTTACTGGTGGGAAAGGAAAAAAGCTTCTTTTTATTTGGAACTAAAATAAAAATAAACAAACTTAACATGTATAAACCAATAAACATGTAGACTAGAAAGACAGTATCAATAAAATTAAGATTTATCATTGTCACTTTCCTCTGTTAGTGATTGGTTGACATGGAAATAGTCATGGAAGGCATCTGTAAGACTTAATTCTGAAGTATGGCCCTGCCTCTTTTTATTGATCAAGCCTAATTCTACGAATTTCTTTATGTGATCATAGGCTTTGTTGCCACGTATTTTTATTATTACAGATTGTTTTATCGGTTGTTTGTAAGCGATCATTGCCAAAGTTTCCTGTTCTGCCCGAGAGAATTCAGAACTGCCTGTGGCGAGCTTATTCACCATCCAGACAAAGTTTTCAGAAACATCCATTTTAAAAGTATTATCGCGCTGAATTATAGTTATTCCTGAATCCTTATATTTGTCCTTTAGATCAGAAAGGATTTTTTTTAATAGGATTGGATTCACATCGGTAAGGGCTATGAGTTCTTGTAATGTCATATATCTCCCCGTGATAAATAGGGCGGCTTCTACTTTTTTAGCACTTTCCAGCTCCATACTGTCATCTATTGCTTCTATTCCTTCTTTTGAGATATTGGTTATATCCATTAGTTTATGAAGGAAGGAGAGTTTTAAATATTTGCTCAGTAGAACTTACTTGATAAAGGCAATAAGGAAGCCTTCAATGATTGCCGCGATTATTAAAAGAGGAATTACTACCATAAGGAAGGCATTTGCAGAGCTGTAAAATCTTCTTGCAAATTCTTTAGATCTATTTTTTAATACTATTGAAAAGCCTAGTTTCATTCCTAGGCCTAATGAGATAAAAATTGCAGGGAGCTCGAATATACCGTGCGGGACAAGCCTCCAGAGAATTCCCAGGCCCGCAACCGAATATGAGCGAGACATTACATAACCTATGATTACGCCGTTTGTCATAGCATTGAATATAGGAAATATTCCTAAGAAAATTCCTCCTGCTAGGGAAATCAATGCGCTTAGCAAGTTGTTTTGCAGGATGAAAAATATTAATTCCAAGGCATTGAGATTTGTTGTCTGGGATATTATTTCTTTGAGGAGATTATCTATGAAAGTGAGATTACTAGCGTTCACAAATCCGAATATTCCGCTTATGATGAATATGAGGATTGCTAGATAGATGTATCCAGAGGATTCTTTGATGTATGAAAGACTTTCTTTGAATTGTTGTTTAATATTTAGTTTAGATTTATTCACTCTCTTTTTCATTATCCTTTGAGGGGAAAGGCATTTTTAAAGTTAAGTAGTTGAAGAGAGGAATTAGTAGTTATTTTTCTGCTAGCTTTTTTCTTACAACTGCTTCGTCATCTGGATTTGTTACGCCAAACCAGAGGTCGTTTGCAGGATGTATTACCATTACTAGTTTGTCTTGTTTAATCAGATTGCCGAGTTCCTCTGGCAAGAGACATTCTATTTTTCTATCTCCTCTATGGGTATCTTTGAAGTTATGGACAATTCTTTCTATTTTCTCTAAGTCTTCTGCATGCAATGCAAAAATATTCATACTTATAGGATCATCAAGTTTTGAATTTGTTGCAGCTAGATTTTCATTATCTATATTGAAGACTTCAACAATGTCTACGACACGCCCATCTTTAATCTTAAATAGGCCGCGGTTTGTTTTTCCTTTTTCGGGCAAAACGTCAGCAAGATTGTAGGAAACAGTTGCGGCTGTAGTGTGCTTTTGTAGATGCTGGAAAAGAACTTTAAATGCATTTTTTCCATAGATATCGTCTCCATTGCATACTACGAAAGGCGAGCGGACAATTCCTTTCGCTGATGCCAGAGCATCCAGAGTTCCCCAAGGTTTATCTCTAGTGGTGTGGTCGAATTCTTGTTTAGCATATTCAATAGGGATTCCTTTGTAGGAATTTGTGAATTTTTCTTTGAAGGGTTTTTCTGTCATTTCGCCAACAATAAAAACTATTTTATTGAAGCCGGCTTTTATTGCTTGATCCATAGAATATTCCATTAAGGTTTCCCCGTCTGGGCCAATTTGTGCGAATTGTTTAATTTTTCCACCAAAGCGACTTGACATACCAGCCACCATGTAGACTATTGCTGTTTCTTTATTCATGTTCTTTTTTGAGTGAGAGACGTTTTAATAATTATTGTATTAAAAGTAGATAATCTTTAAAAATTGATTTTAATCTTCCCTTCCAATGTCTAATAGAGATTTAGTGGCGAAAGTTGTTGGAAGTCCGCTGTGGAAGGAACATGATGTAGTTCCTAATGAAAGAGTTTTAAACGCTTTAAGAAAAGTAGATCGGGCAAGATTTTTACCTAATCTTCCTATGATTTTGCATGATTTGGATGGGAGATTTGGACAACATGTTATCGATGGCTTTAGTAAGTTAGGAAATAGTTTAATATCTGAAGAAACTCTTTTTAGAACAATCGGGCAGGCTCTGGGTTTATCTTTATTAGAATATGAAATTAGTATTACAAGTCTTGCATATAATGATTGTGTTTTGCCTTTATTCAATGGACAAACGTGTAGTCAGCCTTTTGTTGTTGCATTTGAAGCAACGTTAGCTGAAATTGAAGAAGGAATGAATGTTTTAGAGATAGGTACGGGATGCGGATATTCTGCTGCTGTTACATCTTATTTAATTGGAGAAAGTGGAAGACTCTTGACTCTAGAGAGAGATAAAGAATTACATGAATTTGGTAGATATAATCTTGACAGATTTCTTAGAAATAAAAAATTAAAGAGAAATATAGATACCCTACACACAACTGGGTGTAACGGGTATGTAGAAAGATCTCCTTTTGATAGAATATATTTGACTGCAGGCATTGCGCAGGATTCGGATTTAGATCCTTACATGTCTCAACTAAGGGAGGGAGGTATCCTGGTCGCTCCTGAACAAAGAGGAGACTTCATTGTGAGAAAGAAAAGAGGCGAGGAATATGATGAACAGCGTTATGGGGGTTTTAACTTTGTGCCTTTGAGGAAGGATTAATATTTCTTCCAAACGCCTTCTGAGATGACTTTTATCTTACTATCAATGTAAAGAACTGCGGAATTGTCATCTATGGCGTAGAGGTCGCCTTCTAGTTTCTTTGAAACGATTTTGAGATTTGCTTCTGTGACTTTGGGAAAGAAAGGAGAATTGAGATGTGGACGGATATTGAAATTAATAAAACCTAGGCCTGGAGGATCATTTTCATGTTCGTCTCCATAGAGAAACTCTGAACTGGCAGATAATCTTTTACTGAGAATAATGCTTCCTGCGCTTATTCCAACATATACTCGATCCTTGAGCAGAGAACGTAATTCATTGTTAAGCCCGGATTTATTTATCCAATTCATGAGATGGCCAGTGTTGCCTCCTCCAAAAGCAATTACGTTTGCTTCTTTAAGGCGAGGTAGCCAGACTTTTTTATCTATGGCTGAAATATCTACAATATCTATTTCGCCAAGTTTTTGAAACGCAAGATAATCTTTAATTAACCAGGATTTATCTCCTTCTTCAACATTTGCTGCGGTTGGTATAAATGCAGTTTTTATGTTTCCCTTTACTAGATTTTTTAGAGTACTGATTAAGAGATCGTTAGTTAAACCGCCAGAAGTTAAGAGTAGTTTCATTTTACTTTGAGAAAAGGGCAGTATAAAAAATTATGGAATAATGTTATTAACAAGATTATATTTGAAGATATATTAATTTTTAAAGAGCAAAGGGGTATGAAGAACATGAGAAATCTAGCAATCATGTCGGAACAGAAATCTGTAAGTGAGCTTCTTAAGGAACTGAGCGAACGAGAGAAAGAAGCAAGGGATCGACTTCAAGAAGCTCATAAAGCTGTTGATCGCGACATAGGCAAACCCCTGCCTTTAATTAATATGACTAGGGGTGTTCTGGCTGAAATAGCCGCTCTTCCCTTTATTTCTCGTCCAGAAGTGATTGATGAGTGTCCGTCTAAATGGCTTATAACTTTGCCTCCGTTATATGTTGAAGGTCGAATGACTTATTCACAAAAGCAATTTGAAGTTTTTAGAAAATCTATAGAACTAGGTAACAACACCATGGATTCTTTAATAGAAATGTATGGCGAAGGAGCAAAAAAATATCTTATATCTCGGGCTTTGAAAGGAGACTTTTATAACTTTGCTAATTGGGCTTCTATGAATGATGATGCAGGAGGACATCCTGTTCGTGTATCTTGGAAAACTTTTGCATTGCCTAATTTACTGAATAAACCTTTATTAGGAAAAGATATTAAGTTCATGCACGCTATAGATTCAAAACAAGGGCATTTACAGGGAATGAATTATTGGTTTAATGTAGCAGATACTAAGGAAGAGGGAATAAGGCCTTTTTTCTATTGTAGAAGGCATTATGCAGGAAGTGATTGCGAAACTTTTAATCAGATGAGAGATCACATAAAAAAGTTAAATCCTGACGGATTTGGTACAGAGGTTTATGACCGACGTTAATTTTCTATAGAGATAAAATTTAACGGAACATTTTCTGCAAGAGTTGGACCTTGCGTTTGTACTTTGATTTTAGATAAAGGCCGTAGAAAAGACCAACGAGGAAGCCTCCGAAATGTGCTGCGTTGCCGATCGGGAAGTTGCCTAGGAATGAAACTATCCAGGTAAGGAAAAGGACTACAGGAATCATGATGTATGCTGGGAGAGAGAAGAAGGGCAAGAAGATAATCATGAATCTTAATTTTGGTAAGAGGATTACATAAAGTCCTGCAATTGCAAAAATTGCTCCTGAGGCGCCTACCATGTAGATGTCGGGAGAGCCAAAGATTTTTGCGCCTAACGTTGTCGTGCCGAAGGCTAATGAAAGGGCGACTGAGAGAAGTCCTGCGAATAATCCTGCTACTAGATAAAACCAAATGAATCTTTTCCTTCCTATTATTCTTTCACAGAGACTACCTAAAGAAAATAGAACGAACATGTTAATTAATAGATGAGGGATACTGCCATGCACAAACATATGCGTTATGATAGTCCAGAGATACTGTCCGTGTGAAATATTGGTGGGTTGTAAGGCAAGGTAGGCAGTGTATTGTTCTGAGATTTGGAAAAAAATAAATCCTGCTATAGAAATTATTACTGTAATAATTATAAGCCAGGTAACAACTGAAAATTTATACCTTTTGGCTGAAGGGTTATATCTAGGACTCATTTCTTCTTTTTAGCTGGTTTTTTAGACTTAGGAGACTTGGAATCCTTAGAAGCTTTTTTCGAAGGCTTTGGTTTTATTCCGCCTTCTTTGAGCATTTTTTTCTTTTCCTTATCTCTGATTCTCTTCTTTTCTGCTCTTTCCTCTTCTTTTTTCTTCAGCTCCACTTTCATTTTTCTTTCCTTTGATTTTACATCTTTTGCTTCCATTTCCGTTAGCTCTTGATTGATGATAATAAGATTATCATCCAATTTCTTTATTTCTACTTTTATACTATTGATTATTTCTGTTGGTTCTTTTACTTCAACTGTTTCACCGCATTCAGGGCAGGTGTAATTATTTAGGAGAGCATTTTCTTCGTTTAGTTCAATACTGCAGTTCTTGCATTGATAATATCTTTCTGATTCGCGGTTCTTGAGTTGTTTATTTAATTCTCCTATATCTAATAGGGTTTTGTCTTTATATTTTTCCAGGCCTTTTTCAGTCTCTAAAGTCCAGAAATAAATGTACCATCCTCCTTTTTTATTGTCCTTTTTACGCACAAAACTTACAAGGCCTTCATCGCCAAGTTTGTATAAAATATTTCTTGTCTGATTGATAGTTAGGTTTAGTTTTTTGGCAATGATGAATTCATTTACATTTTTTTTACCATAGAGAATTTCAACTATTTTTTCGGCTTCTGTGCCTGCTAGCTCTTTGAGAATTTTTTTTAATAATTTTTTAAGAATTTCGTCATTCATATGTTCTTTTGAAAGGACAGCGTTAAAAACTTTTCTATTTGCCTTTTTTGCTGTTTTTAGTTTTGTTACTATTGTTTAATTAATATAAATGTATAAAAGCAAAGAAAAAAAATAATAGTATGTTTTTTAGTAAAAAAGAGTCTAATAAGAAACTACCCGATCTACCTCCTTCGAAACTTGGGAGTCCGCCGTTTGGTAGTATGATAAGCCCTCCGCTTTTTGATAGTCGTATGGAGGATAATTCTCTGCCTAGTTTTCCAGATTCCCCTGATCATAATAGATTTTCTCAAGCTGTGATTAAAGATGCTGTTTCTGAAAGTGAAATCCCTATGGGGAACTATAAGGGAGAGGATTCTATTACTGAGATAGAAGAATGGAAACCTTCTACTTT
Organism: Candidatus Woesearchaeota archaeon; assembly: GCA_964355135.1. Taxonomy (GTDB): domain Archaea; phylum Nanobdellota; class Nanobdellia; order Pacearchaeales; family GW2011-AR1; genus UBA73. Next base: position 18,142 of record CAYHCG010000013.1, read on the forward strand.
CAAAGCTAATGTGCCAAAAAGAAGAGAACTTGTTAAAGAAGAAGTAGAAGAGGAAGAAGAAGACGAAGAAGATGTTGAAGAAGAGGAAGAACCTCCGAGATTTGTAAAAAGAGAATATAAGCCTCTAAGGCCAATGGACAGCATGGAACAAAATAAACAAAGGAATGAAGATATTTTTGTCAAACTTGATAAGTTTCATTCTGCAAAGAGATCCTTGCAGGAGATCAAAGGGAAACTTGATGAGATGAACGAACTACTAAGAAAGATAAGAGAAGTCAAATTAAGAGAGGAACAGGAGCTGGCTATGTGGGAGAAGGACATGGTGCATATTAAATCCAGAATTCAGCATGTCACAGAAAACATTTTTGAAAAAGTAGAATGACCATGGACACTGAATACGTAAGACTTTCTAAGGAAGAGAAAAGTTATGGCTATAAGAACTTGTTACATTCACAATTGGAATTCTTGAACACTATGAGGAATTTCAAGAATTACCGGGATCTTAGATCTAAAGAATTCACTTTGAAAGTAAATCTAAAGAGCAAGATGGGCGAAGTAGTGGCTGAACTTGAAAAGCTTGAGAATTTACTGCCTAAAATACATTTCACTGAAGAACATAAAAAGAAAGAAAAAACAAAAAAAATAGTAAAAGAACCTGAAGCACTAATGGGAGAAATCAACGCTATTAAAGAAAAGCTTTATCATCTCCAGCAAGAAGTGTAGTGAGATAATTTTATATATGTTCTGAGATTAATTTGATAATGGAAACTAGCATAAAAACAAGAGATGAATTGATAAAGAACTATATCGATTTTTTTAAAGCGAGAGCACACAAGGAAATTCCTTCTGCTTCACTTATTCCCGAGAATGATCCTAGTGTATTATTTACCACAGCTGGAATGCACCCTTTAGTTCCTTATCTGCTTGGACAGAAGCATCCTTTAGGAAAAAGAGTGGTGAGCGTGCAGAAATGCATCAGAACGGGAGATATTGAGGTAGTAGGAGATGCTGTACATCATACTTTTTTTGAGATGCTTGGAAACTGGAGCTTTGGAGATTACTGGAAACGTGAATCTATTGAATGGAGTTTTGAATTTTTAACTACTGTTTTGAGGATGCCTCTAGAGAAACTAGCAGTAAGTGTGTTCAAGGGAGATAAAGATGCTCCTAAAGATGTGGAGTCGGCAGAAAGATGGAAGTTATTGGGCTTGGAAGAAGGAAGAATTGCATTCTTGCCTAAGGAAGATAACTGGTGGGGTCCTGCAGGAGAGAGTGGGCCTTGCGGACCCGACACAGAGATATTTTATTGGACTGGAAGTGAAAAAGCTCCTGCAAGATTCGATGTAAAAGATAAAAGATGGGTTGAAATATGGAATAATGTCTTTATGCAGTACTTTAAAACTAAAAACGGGACGATAGAAGAACTCGAACATAAAAACGTCGATACTGGGATGGGTGTTGAGAGAACTTTAGCAGTATTGAACGGATTAAAAGATAATTACAAGACTAGTATATTTGAACCCATCGTTAGAGAGATAGAATTTATTTGCGGAAGGCCTTATGAAGGCAATGAGAAAGCGATGAGAATAATTGCAGATCACCTAAGAGCGGCTGTTTTTATTTTGGGAGAAGATAAAGCGATAAAACCTGGGAACATTGGGCAGGGGTATGTTTTAAGAAGATTAGTGCGAAGAGCTATCAGATACGGAAAATTACTGGGGATAGAACAAAGCTTCACTAAGAAAATTGCAGAAGCAATCGTTATCAATTATACTTATTGCCCAGAGCTTGAAAAAAATGATAGCTTTATTTATCAACAGCTTGAAGACGAAGAAAGAAGATTTTCGGCAACTATCGAGAAGGGACTGAAGAGGTTTAATGATTTAGTTGCAAGCGCTGGAAAAGGTATTTCTGGAGAAGATGCATTTCTCTTATTCCAAAGCTATGGTTTTCCAATTGAGATGACAGTTGAGCTGGCAAAAGAAAGAGGAAGAGAAGTCGATGTGGAAGGTTATGAGATGGAACTGAAGAAACATCAGGAGCTAAGCAGAACCGCCTCAGCAGGAACTTTTAAGTCTGGCTTGGCAGATGATTCTACTAGGACAACTAAACTGCATACTGCAACTCACTTGCTAAATGAAGCTCTAAGGAAAGTTTTAGACAAGTCTGTACGGCAGAGAGGTTCGAACATAACTGCTGAAAGATTGCGATTTGATTTTAATTTTGCCAGAAAATTAACTGAAGAGGAACTCAAAAAAGTTGAAACGCTTGTTAATGAAAAAATTAAGGAAGGGCTGCACGTGAAGAGAGAGGAAGTAACTCTACAGGAGGCTTTGGATTCGGGAGCGCAGGCAGAATTTGGAGCTAAATATCCCGATGTTGTTTCTTTGTATGTCATTGAAGATCCATTTGAAAAGAGAGGATGGTTTTCCAGAGAGATTTGCACCGGTCCCCATGTTAAAAATACTAAAGAAGTGGGTACGTTTAAAATTATTAAGGAAGAAGGCGTTGCCGCAGGCGTGAGAAGAATAAAGGCGACTGTTGACTAAGGGGAATTTGTATTTAGATAGATGGTTCCATTAACCTTTCTTATATTGTTTATTGTTTTATTCATATCTCCTGTTACGTTTTGCACTGGGATGGCGAGAGCATGCTTTCCGTCTCGGGTTCTTACATAAACAGAACCTGAAGTGATATTGATATCATAATCTGATCCTAAAATCTTTTGAGGAATAGTGAATTGACGTCGATAACCATTTGATGCCTCTGATGCAAGGTTTATTTCATTTTGCACGGTTAGAGCTAATTCCGTAACCTCATGATTTCTTTTTTCAATTGTTTTCTGTCCGATATTCTGCTGGAATAATCCTAAGAATATTATAAAAATAAATAATACTGCACCAACGAGTATCAGAAATTCTATGGATGATTGTCCTCTTTTCATGGAAATATATAAGCTATGCTGTTTTTAAGTATTGGCAAAGATTAAGGTGCCTGGGAGATATCCACGCGGGTATTGTTGGCGATTATTAATAATTTCCTCACTCCTGAGGAAGGCGAAATGGTTCCTGCAAGGTTAACTTTACTTGGGTAAGAAATGACTGACGGACCGTTGGATGTTGAAATGTTGAATATCAGTTCTTTATTTTGCACCCTGATCTGGGTTATCCCCTGAGGAAGATATGCTGTAATCGTTATTCTTGCGGGGTCTCCAGAATAAAAAACAGATTCGGCTGAGGAGGTTACTTTAGTTGCAAAGCGGTCTACTTGATTAAACTTTATGGTATCCTGAATTTGGGAGGAATACAAAAGCGCGATCCCTAATACGGAAAGAACTACAAAGGTTACAAAAGAAATTATAATCAGATATTCTGTACCTATCTGCCCTATTTTTTGTAAAGACATGAGAATAAGTGGGAAAAAAGATATTTAAAGGTTCTTCTCGTTGGATAGAGGATGAAAAAGAGATTTGTGATTTCTGAAATGGTTTTTTCGTTTCTATTAATAATTGCTTTGCTTCACACGATAATTCATTTATCGGCATATGGATTTAGAGGGAACGAGATTGGAGAGAGAGGGATTAGTGGATTTTTAGTAGGGGAGAGTGATGTGGGAGAAAATCTGGCAGGAAGCAGAGTCTGGACGACACTGTCGAGAACTTTTGTTTTTGTGGAATGGATGTTTGTAGGAGTCGCTATTTTGTTTTTACATTTTAGGCAGAAAAGCGGGACTGAAGATGAATACACAGAGGTGAAATCTTTGCTCAGTTTGAGGATGTCACCTACAGAAACAGACTTGGATAGGTTATATGAAGTTTTAAAAATAAGGAAAACTATAAGATTATCTACCATTTCCAGAGTATTTAATGTAAATAAAGAAGTGGCCATGGACTGGTGTAGGACACTTGAGCAGGGAAATTTTGCTAGCATCGAGTATCCGAGGTTTGGTGAACCGCAGCTAGTCCTGGAAGAGAGCGTAAAAGGAGGAAATAATGAAGAAGAAAATTAAAAAAACGGTGAAGAAAAAGTCTACAAAAAATATCAAAACAAGTAAGCCTGCAATTATCTCTAGAGAACCTATAGAAAATAAGCAGAGATCAAGCGCTTCTGATTTATGGATTAAAGGAATAGAGAGCAAACCTCATGAGGAGGTTTATGCAAGTGAAGAAGATAGACTAAGAAAGAAATTAGAGAGGTTTAGCGGTAGCCAGTGGCCTGCTGTTGCGAGGCAGGTGCAGACGCCGCAAGCGAGCCAAAGCATGCCCCCAGCTGAATTGCCCCCTATGCCAAAGAAAATGCAGCAGAGCGTTCAACCTCTTATTCAAAAGACGAGCGCACAAGTTAAGAGTAATCGTCCTGCAGAAATTAAATCTGGAGAATACTTTGCTACGACAAAGACTGCTGTTCTTGATCAGGCTAGAGAAGTTAACCTTGAAGACGAATGGGAAGGCGAGAGTGGGGAAAAGAAGACTGAACTGAAAATAAAAACTGAGGAAGCGAAAGATATTAAGGAAGATAAAAAATCCGTGAAAAAACACGGAAAAGAGGACCAGAAAGAAATAGAGGAAAAGAAAATTAAAGCGGTTGAGCAAGAAGTGGCAAGCGAATTAATCAAGGAAAAATATCATGAGATAAAGAAAAATGAGGAAATATTGGATAATTATGAAATTGAAGTTGATGGGGCAAGAGTAAAAGTAGAGATTAAAAAAGATCCTCTGGGGATGAGTTATAATATTTACTTGCCGAAAATAAGTCCTGCAACTGCAACACTGCTGGATGAGATCAGGAACGAACTTATTTCTATAACTACTATTAGCATGGCTGAGTTGACGGATCCTGCTGCTTTCTCTTCAATAAAAGAAAGATTCATTGGAGACGCAAGAAATATTTTAAGTGAGAAGTTACCTAACATAAATAAGGAAGTTGAAGAGTTTTTGGTTGGCGTATTAATGCAGGAGATGCTTGGGTTAGGAAGCATAGAATTCCTGATTGACGATCCAAGTCTAGAAGAAATAGTTATTCCTTCTGCAAAAGAAAATATAAGGGTTTATAGTAAAAAACACGGATGGCTATTGACTAATATCAAAATTGAGAAAGAAGAAGAGATAGTTAATTACTCTAATATTATTGCAAGAAGAGTTGGCAGACAGATAACCGTGCTTAATCCATTACTTGACGCTCATTTAGTTACAGGAGACAGAGTAAATGCGGTTTTGTATCCTATAGGCACTAAAGGAAATACAATTACCGTAAGAAAGTTTTCGAGAGATCCATTTACTATTATAGACTTTATCAATAATAAGACTTGTGACGCAGATGTAGCTGTGCTTTTGTGGCTGGCTATTGAATTTGAAATGAATGTTTTAATATCTGGAGGAACGGGGTCTGGGAAGACTTCTTTTCTGAATGCCTGTATGCCTTTTATCCAGCCTAACCAGAGAATTATCAGTATTGAAGATACTAGAGAACTGATGCTGCCTGAATTTTTGTATTGGACGCCATTAGTTACGAGAACTCCGAACCCTGAAGGAAAAGGAGAAGTGAGTATGTTGGATTTATTGATTAACAGCTTGAGAATGAGGCCTGATAGGATCATTCTTGGTGAAATGAGAAAGCAACAGGAAGCAATGGTCTTATTTGAGGCGATGCATACCGGACACAGCGTTTATGCTACTGTTCACGCGGATACTGCTGCTGAAACTATCTCTAGGTTAGTTAATCCTCCTTTGAATGTTCCTCCTAATTTGTTAAAATCTGTTAATTTGAATGTAGTTATGTTTAGAGACAGAAGAAAGGGAATTAGAAGAGTATTGCAGGTTGCTGAATATGAGGCCGGAAAAGATTCTGCTCGGGCAAATATATTATACAGATGGATTCATGAGGAAGATAAGATGAAATTACATAGTGAGAGCAGTAGGTTCTTTGAAGATATAGCAAGAAATACAGGAATGTCTGAGCCGGAGATAAAAAAAGAATTGGAGGAAAAGAAGAAAATATTACTCTGGCTAGTGAAACAGAAAATAAGAGATCTTGAAAGCGTTGGAAAAGTCATAAGCTTTTATTATCGGAACAAGGATCTTTTATTCAAAGCAATGCAAAAGGATGATATAAAGATTATCTTGGCCGGGAGATAAAGGATGAATTTTAAAATACCTTTCACCATTGCCGAAGTAGACAAACTCAAAAAAAGATCTGTTTATTTTAAGAGATATGTAAAATATAAAAAAGAATCTAAATTAAAGAGATATCTGGAAATTTCAGATTCGGGCATAAGCAGGGAAGAATACCTTGCTATTTGCATACGCGGGTTTTTGATTTCTTTACTATCCTTGTTTGTTGTTATATCTACAGTTTTTATCCTAATCAGAATTAGAAATGCCATATTCTTGTCTATATTTCTATCGGTTGTTTTTTCTTTCTTTTTGATGTTTAGCAGACTTGCTTACCCTAAGGTTTACAGCACAAGAAAAGAAAAAGATATAGAAAGAAATCTTATCCCTGCCTTAGAAGATGTTTTAGTTCAACTTAATTCAGGAATACCTCTTTTTAGTATCATGATTAATATTTCTTCCAGTGATTACGGGCAGTTGAGCACCGAATTTAAAAAAGTAGTGAAAATGATCAATGCAGGAATACCTCAAGCAGAAGTTTTGGAGCAAATTGGAGAGAAGAACTCCTCTCCTTTTTTTAGAAGAGCGCTGTGGCAGATGAGTAACGGAATGAAGGCGGGAGGAGATATAAGCATCATTGTAAAAGACAGCATTCATGCCTTGGAAGAAGAGCAGCTTATTCAGATCCAGAATTATGGGAACAAATTAAATCCAATGATTATGTTTTATATGTTGATTTCAGTTATAGTCCCTGCACTTTCTATCACTTTTTTGACTGTTATCTCCTCCATAGTTAATCTGGAAAAGAGCACTACTACTGTCTTATTTATGGTATTATTTGTTTTTATTGTACTAGTGCAGGTAATGTTTTTAGGAGTAATAAAGTCCATAAGACCAAGTTTATTGTAACATGAAAAAACCAAAATTCACACTAAAAAAGCGACTGGGAGAGAACAAGGGGTTAATCCATATTATTAGTCTGACTCTTGCATTAATCATAGGACTCGTAATCTTTTTAATTTCAAGAAGCCTATTAGCTTTGCTTATTTCGGCAGTTGCCTTTTTCTTATTAGTTGAATTCTATTTTATTATCAGCAAGAAGCTGAAAAGATCTGCGGATATTAAAAAAATGGAAGAGTCGTTTCCTGATTTCATAGAATTAATGTCTTCAAACTTACGGGCAGGAATGACTATCGATAAGGCCTTGATTTTAAGCTCGAGGAAAGAGTTTGCTCCTCTAGATAAGGAAGTGCTCAATCTGGGCAAGGATATTATAACTGGTAGAGAAGTCAGCAGAGCACTAAAGGAAATGGCTGAAAGAATAGGATCAGAGAAAATTCATAAAACTATTAATTTGATTATTTCTGGCATACGTTCAGGAGGAAATTTATCGATACTTCTAGAAGAGACTGCCGCTAATATGAGGGAGAGAAATTTTGTTGAGAAAAGAGCTGCTTCAAACGTCTTAATGTATGTGATTTTCATATTTTTTGCGGTTTCTATAGGGGCCCCTTTACTTTTCGGACTTTCTTCTGTTCTGGTGGAAATATTGACTGATATTTTAGCAAGTTTTCCAGAAACCTCAAATGTTAGCAGCAATCTGCCCTTTGCAATAACTAAAATAAATATCACTGTTGAATTTGTGGTATATTTCGCCATTACTTTCCTAGTAGTCATTGATATCTTGGCTTCCTTGGTTTTGGGCCTGGTAAGCAAGGGACAGGAAAAAGAGGGATTCAAGTATACAATTCCTTTAATAGTAATGAGCCTGTCTGTTTTTTTCATAACTAGATTCGCAATTTTAAGATATTTCTCTGCATTCTTTAATTCTTAGATGCAGGGAGATAAGTTTTTATAGACTTTTGATTACTTATAGTGATTCTAACAAAGATGGCGAAAAAAAAGAGAGTAAAATCTAAGAAGAAAGTGAAAGCAGTTAAAAAGAAATTGAAGAAGCATATTAAACTTAGAAAAAAGCAAATTAAGAGAGTAAAACATAAAGAAAAGAAGGCAATCCATCATTTAAGAAAGAAACATGGAAAGACAAAAGGTCATCATAAACTTTCTCCAAAGGCAAAGAAAGTAAAAATTCAGGAAAGAATTAGTACGGGGATTCCTAATTTTGACAGATTGATAGCGAAGGGATATGAGAAAAATTCGACTAATCTGCTTGTGGGAGGCTCGGGAAGTGGAAAGACCATTTTTGCCACTGAATTCTTAATTGAAGGAATGAAACAGGGAGAGAAATGCTTGTATGTTACTTTTGAAGAAAAGAAGGAACAGTTTTATCTGAATATGAGGAATTTCGGATGGGATTTGGAAGCGTATGAGAAGAAAGGACTATTTACTTTCTTAGAATATACCCCGATGAAAGTTAAGACAATGCTTGAAGAAGGAGGCGGGGCTATCGAAACTATCATATTAAAAAATAAGATTACTCGAATTGTTATAGATAGTATAACTTCTTTTGAACTCTTATTTGATGATGAACTAGAGAAAAGAGAGGCTGCCTTGGCTTTGTTTGGGATGATTAGAGACTGGGATGCTACAGCATTGCTTACTTTAGAAGAAGAGCCAAGCGCGCAGGAGAAAATCTCTTCTAGGACCTTAGAGTTTGAGTCAGATTCAATAACTGTCCTTTATTTTGTTAGAGAAGGAAAGAAACCTGAAAGGCAAAGGTATCTTGAAGTGATAAAAATGAGAGGAACTCAACATTCACATAGAGTTTTTGCTTTTGACATAGCAAAGAAGGGAATTAAAATCAATAAAAGCCCTGTTTCCCATTTTATTATTTGACATATTTATTGACTATATTTAAATAATCAAATTTGTTATTTACTGTGAGTAATTATACTTATTAATAAATTTATAAAATGGGGATGAGAGAGAAAAAGGCTCAGGGGTGGGGATTTGATTTAGTTGTAGCTTCTGTCATATTTACTTTTGCTATTATGGCATTTTATATTTTCGCTATTAATTATTCGACTGGGGGAGAAGAACAATTTAACACTCTGATTTATGAGGGCCAACTTGTTGCGGATAGCATTCTTTCCGAGGGCCATCCTAGTGATTGGAATTCTAGTAATGTTGTGAGAATTGGCTTACTTAGCGGCGGTAAAATAAATCAGACGAAAATTGATCGATTTTATAATATGACTGTAAATGCCACAACATATAACCGCACAAAAGTATTATTTAATATAGCGCACGATTATAATATCTCTTTTTCATCCCCGGTGACGATTGAGGGAAGCCAAATATACTCTCTTGGAATTACGAAAGGGACTCCAGAAAATTTAATTAGGGTAAGTAGGTTTACCATATATAATAATAAGCCGATAACATTGAATATAGATGTTTCAGCTTGAACTTACCATGAATAAAAGAGGAATATTTCACATGCATTGCAATGGAGGTATCTATGGCAGATGTGGGATAGCGATACTGCAGAAAAGAGGAATATTCTTTTCTGCAGATGCTTTGATAGCTCTAGCCATTATTATGATTGTCATTTTAGTAGCATTCCCTATTTTTGAATATTCGGTAACAAAAACAAATGTGCATCAAGATTCTATTGTCATTTTATCCTCGTTGAAAGTTGGGGAATTTGCAAGTAATAGCCTTACAGTTAACACTTGGATTGCTGATGGAATTATCAACGATACTGAAAAATTACTCATAGAGCAACTGGGCATATTTTCTGCAGAGAACCCTGTTTATGCTCAGGCGCTTGCGCAGGAAATTTTGAATATGATAAACACGACTGAAAATATGGGCATCTGGTACAATAATACCCTGCTTGCTAGTAAGAATACTACTCCATATGAACTGGCAGAAAAAGTAGATGTTGCAAGACAAACTATTTCTGGTATAGGAGGATTAGGAGAAGGGAGCGCAACAGGATTTTCTGCAAGGGCGTATTTATCAGGAAGCTCTCAGAATATTTATACGTATTTTGGAGGGTATGTTGGTGAAGGTAACATAAGTTTTTTTCTTAGAGATACTCATCGGCCTTCTTCTATCGAAATGGAGCTAGTGATTAATAATGATTTTGAATTGTTTGTGAACAATGTCTCGGGAGGTACTTTTAGCAAATCTCCGAGTGAATCGGAACCTGTTAGGTATAATTTAACTATAGATAGTGCTAGTCCATTAATCTTTGCTTTTTTTGAAACTAATGGATATTATTTTATTCCTTCTGAACCTGAATACGATTATGACTTAATTGAACTTAGGGGGAAGAATCTGCATATCTCCGGAGGTTTTATTAAGGTAACTTATAGAAAAAGAGATGTTGCTTATGACCAGACAAGATATTATTTTCCAGGAATTAATGGCGTGATAAATCTTTATGATGGGTTTTATATTCCTGGAAATGTGACAAATATGAGTGTTTTTCTGCATATGGATTCCAATTATAGTACTTTTCTTATTATAGGGAACCAAACGGTTTACAAGAATATTACTGATGGAGAAGAAACTATCATAATAAACAACACTCAATTGCTTTCTTACGGAGTTAATTATAGCCAAAGCAGTAAAAAAACAGTGCCTTTGAGACTAGGTTTGGAAAACTTCAGCTCCAGCGGTGGAAATAATGCGAAAGTGGATGTTTTTTCTGTGACTGATATCTCATTTAGCATGCGTGACCAGCCGTTACTTGATGCCAAAAGTGCCAATCATGAATTAATAGACGTTATTTTGAATGTTTCAGGGAATAGGGTCGGCCTTGCGACTTATAGTACTTGGGCTTATACAAATTATTCTTATAACTTAACTAACAATAGCGCTGCTCTCCATAACAGAGTAAATGTTTTTAGCGCTATTGACAGAACTTGCATCTGCTGTGGGATTATGAAAGCAATTAGCTGCTATGATGCAAACATTTTCATGGACAACTTTAATGGCCAGATAGTTAATACAGACCCGTACGGATGGTTTATTCAGGGAAAGGGAGGAGACGTTAATATTACTGATAAAAGCTTAGAGGGAGATAGGGCGATGGTTATTGATGGCAATGCTACGGTCATTAACTCGACTCATATTTTTGCCGCGCAGGATACGCCTTTACATTTCCAATTCTTAGTGAACCACACTTCGGGAACAGGATGGGCAAAAATAGAAATAAAAGATAGCTACAATAATACCTACGCTGGTATTAGCATGCATGATAATTATTTCTGGAACGGAATTACTAGTTTTGCTCCCTATAGTCCAGGTAAAGTTTACAAGGTGAGAATTGATTTGACTCCGGGGAAAGATAGGTATAATGTTTCTATAAATGATACATGGTACGGCAGAAACTTGCCTGTACAAACTGCTGGCCTTAAGAATGCTGGACAAATACGTTTTTCAACATCAACTGCAAACATTCGTTATATTATTGATGATGTAAAGATATGGGTTAATAAAACTTCATGTGATGGGAGTGGGAACTCGGGCAGACATATGATTGTAATGAGTGACGGCTCCCCCAATGAACTTTGTGGAGTAAGTACTAAGAGAGATTCTGGATGGGATGCAATAAATGCTTCTTGCAAAGCAAAGAACATCTATAACATTACTGTGCATGCAATTGCTTTCGGAAATGGGGCAAATCAATCTTTAATGAAAAATATTTCTGCTTGTGGGGGAGGAAATTACTCTTATGCAGACGGATCTAATATAGTAAATGTTTATCAACAATTAGCCAGTAATATTATTAAGGGAACTTATAGTGAACAGACGCTGAATGTTACGGGGAATGTATCAACTATATTGTATCCTGATTCTTATGTGGAATTCAATTATGTAAAAGAGACTGATCCTTCTGGACTGAGACTGACTCTTGAACGTGGCTTTTACAATAATTATTCAGGAAATTTCAGTCTTCCTGCAGATTCAAGTATTGTTGAAACAAAAGTAATTTCTTACTCGGGCCCTAAGTGGACTGACAAGGTTCGGATAAATGGCAATAAGACTTATGATCTGGCAGCCTATGGGGGCGATTATACTAAACTAGGAGATCCTTATGCATTAAATATTCCTAACTCCCTTGTCAAGATTAATAACTTGAATAATACGGTTAATTTAACTGTAGGCATTTCGCCTACTAATTCAACTTATGGGTCCATATTTAATAAAATAATATATACTATTTCTAAAAGCTTCTTGGCTTATTCAAATGTAACTTCTACATTGGAAGGGTGTGAATGGACTATAGAATTTGAGGATGGAACTAATATAACCGTAGGAGATTCTACTCTTGACGCCTGTTCGTATAAGTCTACTAATTCTCCGCCAGGATATGGAGTTTATGATGGCGATGATGCTGCACAGGCCGCGGTCTATAATCTCTTAAGGGCAATGGATTTAAACTTAAATGGAAGAGTTGATATTAAGTTTGAAGAACAGGATTTACAAATAACTTTAGACCAATTATCTGGAATTCCATTTATAAAATCAGAGGAAATTCAGATAAGAGTATGGAGGTAATATTTTTACCATGAATACAAGAGGAATATTCTTTTCTGCAGATGCTTTGATAGCTCTAGCCATTATCATGATTGTCATTTTAGTAGCGTTCCCTATTTTTGAATATTCTATCGCCAAAGAAAATGTGCATCAAGATTCTATTATCATTTTATCTTCTTTGAAAATTGGGGAGTTTGCAAGTAATAGCAATACCGTTAACACTTGGATTGCTTTAGGAATTATCAATGATACTGAAAAATTACTCATAGAGCAGCTGGGCATATTTTCTGCAGAGAACCCTGCTTATGCTCAGGCGCTTGCGCAGGAAATTTTGAATATGATAAACACTACTGAAAATATAGGCATTTGGTATGATGATCAGTATCTTGCTTCGAAGAATACTACTTCCTATGAATCAGCAGAAAAGGTAGACGTTGCACGACAGACTATTTCAGGCATAGGGGGATTAGGTGAAGGAAGCGCTACAGGATTTTCTGCAAGAGCGTATTTATCAGGAAGCTCTCAAAGCGTTTATACGTATTTTGGAGGGTATGTTGGCGAAGGTAATGTGACTTTCTTAATAAAATATAATGGGACTATTATCGGAGCGGAGATGGAGTTAGTTGCCAATAAAAACTTTGATTTATATGTTAATGGAGTTAAAGTTGGAAACTATTCTAAGTCTCCCAGCGAGTCTGAGCCTGTTACTTATGTATTGCCCATAACTAACTTTTCTTCTGGAGACAATACTTTAGAATTTAGAGGAGATGGACTTCATATTGCAGGAGGATTTGTTAAACTCAATTATCTGAATGAAAACGTTTTCTATCAAGAACCTACGCGATATTATTTCCCCGGAATTAATGGCCTGATCAATATTTATGACGGGTTTTATATTCCCGGAAATTTGACAAATATGAGTGTTGCGTTACACATGAATTCCAGTTATGTAACTTTTCTTATTCTGGGAAATACTACGGTTTACAATGGTTCAACAAATGGGGAGCAAACTGTCATAATCAATAATAGCTGGTTACTTTCGGCTCTTAATTACAGCAGCCTGAGCAAAAAGACAATTCCTTTAAGACTAGGATTAGAAAATGTTTCTTATATTTATAATTTTACAACAAGAGCGGAAGTCCTATCTGTAACTGACTTGTCGGGCAGCATGGGCGGACAGAAAATAACTAATGCTAAGGCGGCCAATATACAACTTATTGATGTGATATTAAATTATTCAGGGAATAAAGTTGCTCTAGCAGGATATGAAGATTTTTCCAAGAAAGCAGATTTCCACAATCTTTCAAACAGTAGCACCTCTCTTAAAAATATTGTCAACAATGTTTGGAACGCTGATGGCAATACTTGCATCTGCTGCGGAATTATAAAAGCACTTAGCTGCTACACTGCCAATGTATTTATTGATAATTTTAACGGACAAAATAACGGGAGCAATCCGATAGGATGGACTTTAGATGAAAGTACCGGATATATTGATATAACGACTCGAAGCTTGGAAGGAAATAGGGGAGTTATCCTGAGCAGAGATAATGGCGAGATTAGTATGGAACACATCTTTGCCGCTGAGCAGGAGGCCTTATCGCTTGCATTTAATTTCAGCCACCTTTCTGGCGCAGGGATATTTAGGCTAGAGGTAGGGTCTTCTAATGGAGATGCATCAGGGTATGACGGTTATATGCAATTGAGAATGTACAATAATCGGATACAAAACAATGCTGGAGGAGTATGGACAGATGTCGTACCTTATAACTTAAATAGAAATTACACTATAAGGATGAATATAGTTCCTGGATCGAGTACCTATACTTTATACGTCAATAATACTGCCTATACGAACTTGCCTGTTCTTGTAACTAGGAATAATGTTGCAAAGATGGAATTTTTTGTTCATAATGCTGATGCAAATTATCTTGTAGATAATATCAAAGTAAGCCTTAATCAGACTCTTTGTCCCGATGCAAATCAAAATTTTTCCAGATCTATGATTGTAATGAGTGATGGCGTAGCTAATAAAATTTGTGGCTTAGATCCGGTTGTAGATTATGATAGCGATGGAGATACCAGTAACGATGCTGACGATCATGCGATAGAGGCAGCTTGTGATGCAAAACAACTCTATAATATTACGGTACATGCTGTTCTTTTTGGAACGGGAGGAAATGAAGAGGTTATGCAGCAAATTGCGCAGTGTGGAGGGGGGAATTATTATTATTCAGATGTGGGAGATCTTATTACCATTTATAATCAAATTGCGAACAATATTATTCAGGCGACGTATGCTGAACAAACTCTAGGTAGCGCGGCTAACGTCACTACTCGATTATATCCTGATTCTTACATAGAGTTTGATTACTTAAAAGAACAGGATGAGGGATTAATAATCACTTTAGAAAAAAGATTTGATAATAATTATTCAGGGAATTTCAGTATTCCTGCAAATTCAAGTATTATTGAAACAAAAGTAATTTCTTACTCTGGCCCTAAGTGGACTGACAAAGTTTTTGTAAACAATAATAAGATTTATGGGCTAGGAGATTATGGAAATGATTACACTAAGCTGGGAGATCCTTACTTTGTCAATATTCCAAATTCCTACGTACTCGGGAATAATGCAAATAACACTATTAATTTAACTGTGGGCGTTTCACCTATTAATTCAACGTATGGATCAATATTTAATAAAATAATCTATACAATTTCAAGAAACTTTCTGGCTTATTCTGATGTTTTGCCTGACTTTGAAGGCTGTAGTTGGGAATTGCAGTTTGAGGATTTCACAAATTTAACTCTAGATGTTCCTTCCACATATAGCGGAAGTGAAATTTGTACTTATACGAATTTTTCCGTAGGGGATGACGCCGCGCAAGCAGCAGCATATAATCTTTTTAGTTCTTTAGATTTTGATAGTGATGGAAAAATAGATTATAAATTTACATCGAACGATCTACAAATAGAATTAAATAATTTAGTTGGGATACCCTTTGTACAGTCCCATGATATTCAGGTGAGGATTTGGAGATAATATGAATAACAAAAAAATATATCCAAAGATTATCTATAACCGTTTAAGAATAGCAAATAAAAAAGGGATATTCTTTACTATTCTTGCGATGATTATTATCTCTTTATTTGCCTTATCTTACTCCTTTGTCTCCAATACTAATCAAAGAGACAGTGTTCAGAAAAGAGTTGAAACACTTAATAATTATGTTTTTTCAGTAGAAGAAGATATCTCTAGAAGCTTATTTGTATTAGGATTCCGTACTATTTTTATTGTAGAGCAGGATGTTTTATCACCAGTCTGGGTTCCTGCAACGAATTTTACTTTGGTTTTTCAGGAATCTTTTTTTAATGGCAGTTATAAGGGCACTCACCAGGCCTTAACGGATGGGGCAAATTTTACTTATATGGTTACAACTTTAAACGCTTCTGCTCAAAAAGTTAATGCAATAATTAGTTTGCAAAATGTTTCTGTTTATGTAACTCAGGAAGATCCCTGGAATGTTAAATTTGTTATGAAGTCTAGATTGATTGTGCAGGATGTTGGAAATCTTGTCAGCTGGGATAAGGAATTTTTAACCAGCGCAGATGTTCCGATACGATATTTTGACGATCCTATTTACTTAGTCAATACTAATAAATTTTATTCTAATAAGGCGATTAAGACTCCCTATGATCCTTTATCAAACCCTGCTAATTTATTAAATCATGTTGTAAATTCCCACTATATCAATTATAGTGGCGCTCCTAGTTTTATTGACCGTTTAGAAGGAAAGTTTACCGTAACTAGTATTTACGGTGTGGAATCGCTAGTAAACACCCAGAAGCTTTCTAATGAAGGTTTTGCTGTGCAGGCGAAATCCGTAAGAGATTATATTTATTTTTCTGCCAGTAATCCGAAACCTATCTGCAAGGTGAATTTACCTGGCTCCCCTTATTTTATCTGGCTGGATGATGCAGGGCTCGATATATATGGAGTTAGAGGGATATCATACGGCTGCATTCCTTAACAAGAAGATTTTGTGGGCGTTTGCGTAGTTGAGAATATACATGTATAGTTTTTATTTGCTTCTTCATTTTGGAAACTGAATGCTTTTTCGAATATTTTTAGGCTTTCTTGCTCGACTGGATAGGTTACTTCTGTTTCTTCAATAATGTTTTGGTTTTCTAATTCTTGTAATCTTATTTTTACTGTAAACTCTCCGGAAACTTCCATGTCAAGGTTTTGCACTTGAACTGAACAATTGATTATTTTATCTATGCAAGTATTATCGTTATAAGACAGGCAGGTTGAATCTTTCATAAAATTTTTCAGTGCATAGGAAATGGGTATTTGCGAACAACTAGAAGGATCGTCTGATGAACTGCCTCCACTTCCTCCGCCTCCAGATGAGTCTGCTGAACCTGTAGTAATCGGGTCATCTTGTGGAGGTATATCTTCATCTGGAAACTCATTAAGTGGATCTTGTGAGTTTTCCGCTATACCAGCCTCACTTTCTGAATCGCTATTCTCAGGAGTAGGCCACTCTGGAAGGTTTATTAGAAATATCAGTAATATTACTGCCAGGAGAATCGGGATTAACCATATTGCTTTTTTCACTATTAGAATTGCAGACAGGTTTTTATATATCTTATGCTGGTTGTGCATTTAGGGTGGGAAAACAAAGAATTTATAAAGTAATATTCATTAAGGGATTGTATATTTATTAAAAGGAAAAAGGAGGTTAAAAATGAAAAATAGAGGACAAGCAGCTATGGAGTTCTTGATGACTTACGGCTGGGCTATTCTAGCAGCTATTATTGTTATTGCTGTTCTAGCTATATATTTCAGACCTAGCAATCTTGTAGGTCAAGTAAGCGTGTTTAATCCCCCTCTTACAGCTGTATCTCAAACTATTAGCGCTTCGAGCGAGATAGCTAAAATAGAATTAAAGAACAATGGTGCTGAAGGTTTGACTATTAATGCTGGTACAAATATTACTGCGACAATCAATAGTCCTTCTGGATCAGGATGTATTCCAGTATTGACTAATTCTTCAGCTGATGCTGGAACTGCAGTGATTTATCCATATACTTGGAACCCTGCGACATCGGTTTTTCTAAGATGTACGAGTTCAGTTGACTTAGTTGAGGGTAGAAGTTTTGACGCAAATATTCAAGTAACTTATACGAGTGGATCAGGCACATTGCCTAAGATTTCTACTGGGTCGATCTCTGGTAAGATTAACGCATAAATTTATTTTTATTTTTTTATTATACTTTTATTTTTTTAATTCTCTTAGTTATTATTTTAATTTAGATACCTGTAGAAAATAATATAAACTGTGTTTTTTATAGATTTTTTATGGAAAAGATAAAATATGATGATTTTGCCAAGCTTGACTTGAGAGTCGGTAAGATTTTAGAAGTTGAAAATCATCCCAATGCTGATAAGCTTTTTGTTATGAAAGTAGATTTGGGAGAGGAAAAAGAAAGGATTATTGTTGCAGGGCTGAGAGCACATTATGCTAAAGAAGATTTAGAAGGAAGGAAAGCTATTTTTGTAGCAAATCTGGAGCCTGCAATGTTAAGAGGCGTAGAAAGCAATGGCATGATCCTAGCCGCTGGTAGTAGTGATAAGAAAGAAGTCGTATTTTTAAGTCCTGAGAAGGATGTTCCAGAAGGATATAAGATAAGTTAGTTTTATAAATAATATTTCTCAGAGAGAGTAATGAACATTGGAATTGATATTGATGACGTTTTAGTTGATACGTCTACTTATATGCTAAGACACTTAAATGAAATTTTCGGAACTGGTTATAAGAGAGAGCAGATTCTTGCCTGGCATATTGAAGAGCTTTTTTTAGAACATGGCACTCGGGAAGAACTTTTCTTGAAGATTAGAGATTATGCCAGAACGAGGGGAGAGGAGATACTTCCTTTAGCGGGGGCGGTTGAAGCGGTTAAAGTGCTGTCTAAGGATAACCTCCTTATAGCGATTACTGCCAGAGAAGAAGATCTCAAAGAGATGACCATACGGAGTTTAGAGAAAAATTTCAAGGGAAATATTAAAGAGGTTTATTTTGCAGGCTTGAGTGGAAAGAAGAGGAGAAAAAAATCAGATATTATCCGGGAGAAGAATATTGACCTATATATTGATGATAGATGGGAGTATGTGTTAGATTGCGCTTTAACTGGCTGCAAGGTATTATTATTTGATCATCCTTGGAATCGCAGAGGCGAATTGCCTAGTAATGTTACAAGAGTTCATAATTGGCAAGAGATAATTAGAGAAATTGAAAAATTAACCAAATAATCTGCTGAAGAAGCCAACTTTTTCCTTGTAGTTGTCATGACCGATTAACTTTGCGGCTATTCTTTTGTATGCTCTTGCGGCATCTGATTTCGGAAAGGCATGAAATAATGCTTCTTTCATAACCAAGGAAGCCTGGACTTTGCTTTCTTCAGGAATGACTCCCAGAATAGGCAATTCCAGCATATCTTTTATATTTGCGATTGGCATTTCTGTTTTTGATCCTTTAACTCTGGTTACAATGACTCCCTTGACGGTTTTGCCTAATTGTTCAATTAATTTGGCAGTCTTAAGGGCATCTGTAACTGCAGGAATCTCAGGGTTTGTTACAATTATAAGTTCATCTGCAGATTCCATGGCTGCAATTGCTTCCTCGCCTAAACCTGCTGCAGAATCATAAATAACTATGTCTGCCATTTTTCTTAGCTTTTTCCCTATATCTTTTAACTTTCCATGATTAAGCCTCCTTAATTCGCCTATTGAAAGAGAGCTAGGTATTATTTTGGTACCGGAAGAGTGTTCATAGATTGCTTCCTCAATTTTTACCTTGCCTAGGAGGGCATGATTAAGACTTATGGGGACTATTGGGGCGCCTAGATGCAGTCCTACATTTGGAGTTGTCAAATTAGCATCTACTATTATCACTTCCTTTCCGAAAGAATTTATTGCAGTTGCAAGATTTATTGCAGTTGTAGTTTTTCCGACTCCTCCTTTTCCAGAGGTGATCGTTATTAGTTTACCCATCTTTGTGTTAAAATTTTATCATTAAAATCCTTTGTAATTTAATAGCAAAGTAGAATGAGTTATTTTATTGAGCTTATAAACCTTTCGAGGACATCTGCGTATTCCTTTAATTGAAGAAGATTTATATTTACAATAGCTCCCTTATAGGTTACTCTTAAGTTGACTCCTTTACGGAATTCATTTTCTCTTACCTTTTCTAAGGTGTCCAGATCTCTAAATAATTCGTATAGGGCTAGGGCTTGCGAAATTTCCTTTGAATTTTCGTAGATTTTCTTTAATTGAATAAGTTTGGCTCTAGGAGCGTTAGGAATAGGTTTCCATTTCTTTTCTTTTTTTGCTTTCTCAACAAGGCGATCCATGCATTTTTCTATCATATTCTTCCACCTAGAAAGGAGATTTATAATTACATCGCAGGTCTTTGTGTACTTTAGACTCACATATAATAGATGGTCTGCACTAATCTTCTCTTTTATTATCTCTTCCATAAAATAATATGAAACCTAACAAAGAAAGGGATATTTAAATACTTTACTGGGGCAAAGTTTTGTATTTTTTTCAATTTTTTGATAGATTTTCTGCTATTAATCTCATTTAGCAGAACTCTTCTGCAAAGTATTTTGCGGTTAGCGGCTCTTTGGTGGATTTTTCTATTAATTCATTCCAGGGTAATTTCATTCCTTCGTCAAATATTGATTTTTTTAAGTATTCGCCTACTTTAGGTTTGTTTAGATAATCAGGATTTTTTATATCCTTCTCTTTTAGTATCTCTTTAACTATGTAATTGTTGAGTTGAGAGGCCATTAGTTCGCCTAAAAGATAATTATGATAATATACTGGGGCGGAAACAAAGTGAGACTTAGACGCCCAATCTGGTTTATCTCTGGAGAAGTTTATTCCTTGGTACTTTTTTACTAAGTCCCACCAGAGTTTGTTTAGATCTTGTCTTGGATTTTGATAAAGCGATCTCTCAAAGTTGACCATTACTTGCGACCACCTCGAAAATATTATCAGTCTTAGCTTTAACATTTTATTTATGGTTTGCAGATCTACAGGATTATGCACCTTGCAGTAATTTTTTAGAAAACTTGTGTTCTTAGATTGCCTTCCGAAAAGCTGGGCTATCGCTTCGGTAGTAAGTGTGTGGGCTTCTTGTCTTAATACATAGGGAAGATTTCTGTCCATGTGCGCCCAGTAAACGCCGTGCCCTAATTCATGGAGAAGAGTGTCCATCCATTTTTCAGTTGGTTGCAGATTAGTCAAAGCTCTTACATCTCCCTCTCTATCGAGGTCAGTACAAAAGGCATGCTGGGATTTTCCAGCCCTTTCATATAGGTCACTTTTTTCGATTATTTTTTCTACAGGTAAGCTTATCCCCTTATAGAATTCGGTTGCTATTGCTAGGAAATCTTTTCCTTTATATAGGGAATCTGGATCGATATTATAGATTTTAGGAGCTTCCTGAAAAAAAAGATCTTGGTAATGCCAGGGAGCCAAATCTTTAGGATTTATTCTAAATTTTGATGCAAGAAAATCATCCATCTCTTTCTTTAACTCCTTAAACGAACTATCTGTAACTTCTAACAATTCATTAAAAACAGAAAAAACTTCTTTTTCATTTTGTTCGGCTGTCTCTAACATCATAATGTAATAATTATCAAATCCTTGCTGTTTTGCTAATTTATTCCTTAATTCTATTATTTCTAAAAGATCTTCAACCACTGCT
The DNA here is from genome assembly GCA_964355135.1 of Candidatus Woesearchaeota archaeon. Lineage (GTDB taxonomy): Archaea > Nanobdellota > Nanobdellia > Pacearchaeales > GW2011-AR1 > UBA73. The sequence continues at coordinate 39,484 of CAYHCG010000013.1, forward strand.
TCCCCTTGCTTCTTACTGGCCTCCCATACTTCTTGTACTGTCTTAGAGTCTTTACTTTCTTTAAGCGTCTTTTTTATCTGGTTGTCAGTCAATTCTTCATTATTTATTTTTGCTCTGAAAGTATTAAACTTTTTTTCAATTTTTGACTCTTTGTCAGTAATTTCTGCTAGTATTTTATAATCTCCTTGATAACATATATAAGTGTTGTAGAGAATTTTTAATTGCCTTTTCAATAAGGGATCTTCTATGCTGTGAGAAAGCCAATTTTTAATCCGCATAAGATCGTTTTTGTCATTATATATCTTTTTGTAGTTGTTTCTTAATTCACTATATTTTTTATAATCTTCATCTCTCCCTTTTGTGTAAGAATCCCACCATGCGAGGTGCAGATCTTTATTCAACTTCTTTGTCTTTAGAATGTGCTCTGCTATAAATTTCTCAATTTCTTCCATTTTATTCGCTTAATTTTATTATTGCTTCTGCAATATCGCCGGTGCTCTCTAAAGCAGCTACTACTTCGTCTTCTGTTTTGCCTGTCTTTTGCATTACTAATTCTATATCACTAGCAGAGAAAGCGGCATTTTCTTCTTCTGAGATATCTCCCGATATTTGAAAAGATGTCTGCCCCTGCATTTTTATTTTCTGTATAGAGGGATTTTCTATTATTATTTTTTTATCAGATGTCTCTATAATTACTCTACTAGCTTCTATCTCTTCCTGATTGATGCCCATTTGCTTCATCATGGCCTGCATCTTTCTCGGATCTATTTTACCCATTCCTGGAAACATAGTTTTTTAGAGAATAAGTCGTATTTATAGTTTTCTGATAGTTTTTAATACAATTTTTTATATTTTTCTTCCAGATAGTTCATGAAATATTTAGAGTTGAAATTTTCGTTAGTAACTCTTTTTGTTAAATCATTGAAAGTGTAGGTGGAACCATACTTGTGGATATTTTCTTTGAGCCAGTTTTGAATTTTTTGTATGCCTTCTTTGTTTTTTAGCAATTTTTGAATACTTCCTATCTCTTTTTCCATGGAGTGCTTCCACATGGAGCTTAGAGCAGTGCCTATAGAATAAGTGGGGAAATAGCCGATGAGTCCATTGCTCCAGTGAACGTCCTGCAATACTCCGTGAGAATCATTTTCTGGTTCAACACCTAGATAGGCCTTGTATTTTTCATTCCAAATTTTAGGTAAGTCTTTGACTTTTATTGTCCCTTCCATTAGCCCTTTTTCTAATTCGAATCTTATTAGAATATGCATATGATAGGTAACTTCATCTGCTTCGGTTCTTATTGTGCTGGGTTTTGCTAGGTTAAGATATCTATGAATCTCTTCTACGGAATACTTATGCATACTTTTGCTTATTTGCATTAAATCTGGATAAATTAACTGTATAAATTCCGAGGATTTAGCAACAAAATTCTCCCAGAATCTTGATTGAGATTCGTGAATAACGTGGCTTGATCCTCCACTTATTGGGCTGTAATCTAATTGTGGATTTGATTGTATATCGTAGAGTGCGTGTCCGAATTCATGAATTAACGAGCTGTATGCTCTGCTGAAGTCTCTTCCTAAATAGCGTGTTGTAATCCTATGGTCTCCCGGACCTATATGGGCTGAAAATGGATGAGAAGAAACATCTATTCTAAGATCATTTTTATCGTGAAGAAATTTTAATAAGTTCTGACTAAAAACTTTAATTTTTTCTATATCGTAATTCTCTTTTTCTAGAGGGTGCTCTTGCTGATATTTTGGAGATTTTTTAATATACTTGACTAGGTTAACGAGTGGAGTTTTGATTGTAGTGAAAAATTCTTCTGCTTCTTTAACGGTTAAACCTTCTTCGAATTCATCTAGGAGAGCATCGTAAGGATGATCTACATAACCTAGATATTCTGCTTTTTTTCTTGTTAAATCAAATATTTTTTGCAGGTGATTTTCGAATAAAGAGAAATTATTCTTCTCTTTAGCATTTTTCCATATTACTGTAGCTTCGGAAGTTGTTTTTACGAACTCCTCTATGAACTCTGGAGGTAATTTTTCATAGTAATCCAGAGATCTTTTGAGGAGTCTTATTATTCCCAATTCAAAATCGTTTAGATTTTCCTTATCTGCTTTTTTAATTAGAGAAACAAACTCTTTCTCTAGAAACAACGATTGAGATAGAGAAGATATTTTACTTAATGCTTCTGCCCTGGCTTGCGCCCCTTCTTGAGGGATATATGTTTCCAGATCCCATCCTGCCAAAGCGGAAACATGGCCTAAAGACCAAAGTATTTTGTATTTATCCAGAATTTTGATTATGGTAGTGTTTGTGATTAGTTCCTTTTCCATGATAGCTAGTATATTTTCATGGTTTTTAAGAATATCTACACTTTGTAGAAATTGTCCACTTTTTCTATTTGATTGTAGATATTTTCTATCAGATCATAGTCTTTAGCTTCCTGGAGAGTTACCCATGCAAATTCCGTAAGCTCTTCTTTGTTTAAGTTTACACTACCGCTTTCATATTCTGCATGCAAACTCACTATAATAGTTGAGAAACCATTGGGGCGGATAAATGCAAGATTTGACACATAGCCTATATTTTTTATCTTTAATTGAGTCTCTTCATATATTTCTTTTCTAAGTGTTCCTTCAAATATGTCATTCCAATGAGAAGAAGTTCCCTTTGGGGTATTGATGAAGTCTCCCTTTTCTATTTTTCCTCCAGGCACACACCATTTGTTAGGAAAGAGCAATTCATTCGGACTTCTTTTACAAATCAGGTATTTTCCATCTTTTCTTATTATACCTGTGACTGCCACATAATGCGCTTTTTGCTGTATTTCTTCCATATTAGAAGATAATAAAACTTATATTTAAGCACTTGCTCAAAAATATTGACTAAAAATGGAAAATAAGATTTTAGGGTTGTTTGTTTATAGTGACAAATTAAAATTTAATGAAATTGAGAAGGCGCTAAAAACAAGGTCAAATAAGCTTGATTATCATTTGAAGAAATTAATAAGAAAGGAGGTTTTGATAAAGAGCGGCGCGACATATTCCCTGTCCAAATCCTCTGAATATCTTATCCCTTATTCATCTGAAAAGAAAGCTGTTTTACCTGTAATTCTTATTCACATAGGTACCAGTAAAAATGTCTTTTTAGTTAAGCGAGAAAAAAGACCCTATAAAGGAAAATTATCTCTCCCGGGAGGGAGATTGATTTTGGGAGAATCTATTGAAGGAGCTGTAAAAAGAATAATGAAAGATAAGTACAACATTAGCTGCAAATTAAAGCAAACTCATTCAATCAGTCTGGAGCACATACAGAAGTCTGGAAAGATAATCAATAGTTTTCTTTTAATCTTTGTATCAGCAAGTGCGAAAGACGTTGAGATGAGCGATATCGATAAGCAAAGAAACAAGATAATCAAAAGTGATTATTACTTATTAAAGAATAATCTGGAGTTAAAGGTTAAACTGGATAATATCTATTCTAAAGAGTAGTAGATTGTTTGATTAAGCTACTGGCCAGAAGACCTTTAGAGCTACCACAAAGACCATAATGGCTATTACAAAGCCTATTACCTGAGCAGGGCTTAATATAAAACGTGAGGAATATTCTTCATCATATCTCATCAAGCCGCCAAATACTCCGGGCATGTGGATCTTATTGTCTGCCATAGAAATTGGAAAATAATGAGGTATAAAAAGTTAACTGTTTTGGAGAGATTTGTGTAAGACCATGACATATGTCACCACCCATTAAAATAGCTTATCAAATGCAAA
>CAYHCG010000014.1:0-36111 GCA_964355135.1 Candidatus Woesearchaeota archaeon
CCAGTTAAATCTGGTAACAGGCGAGACCCATATGTATATTTGATTTTCACAATATACAGACTGCCGTGGTAACACGGAGGAAGGTGTGGGCTACGTTAGGTGAGTACGTCCCGAATACCCTGGGCTACACGCGCGCGGCAATGCTGCATTCAAAGGGCTGCGACCCCGAAAGGGGAAGCTAATCTCATAAACTGCAGCTTAGTTCGAATTGAGGGTTGCAACTCACCCTCATGACGCTGGAATTCGTAGTAATCGGATCTTATCAGGGTCCAGTGAATAAGTCAATGTCCCGTGCACTCACCGAAATAAATGTGCTTGGCAGCTTTATTATGTCAAGATTTGTGAAAAATTCAAATCTTGAGCATGCTCAAGAACGATTGTTCTTGACATCTAATGAGTGAAAATCTCATAATTGCTTCTGTAAACAAGTGCTAGGAAGTAATTTAGACGAAAGCAGGCGTAATCAGTAATGATTAAGCTGAAGGGCTCTAGTCAAAATCCAGCCCATAACTCGCAAGAGTTTTCATAACGACATCTGAATCGGGTCGGTGGCAGATGGAAGTGAACAAGATGTGGATGGATGAAACAGAAAATAAAGTGACCCAAGGAGATCCTACTTAAAAATTAAAATAAAGTTATAAGTAGGAAGTCAGCTTAGTTCATAGTACCTCTAAAGGGGAAGGAACTAAACCTTAATGTTGAGCTCAGATTATATAATTGGACTAGTAGATGGAGAAGGATCTTTTCAAGTGCAAACTAGAAAAGATAGAAAGAATCCAACTCTTAGATTTTCAATTAAATTAATCGAGAAAGATAAGGAGATATTAGAACAAGTTAAGTCTCACCTTGATTGTGGAAAAATCTATATTCAAAATGATAGTAGAGCAAACCACTCAAGATGTTTTAGGTTTGAAGTTTTCAACCAAAAGGAAATTATCGAGAAGATAATTCCATTTTTTGAGAAAAATCCGCCTAAAATAAAAAGTAAGATTAATGACTTTGAGATTTTTAAAAGAGTCTCCAAGGAATTAAGTCAACCAAATAGGGATGATAATTTGATCAGGCTTCTTATTAAACAGATGCATTAGGGGCTCGCAGTATACGGGAAATCCGTCTGTACTGTGGGGAACCAAGTAACTCGAAAGAGTGAAAAAGGAAATGCCCGTCAAACCAACCGAGTTTTGCGCTGGCGAGGCCCGTCAGGGACGAACCTTTGTAAGACAAGGTAGGTTAAGTCGTCACAAGGTATCCGTAGGGGAACCTGCGGATGGATCACCTCCTAAAAATTAAAAAACAGATTTACAAGACGAACTTAATAATATTTCAATGAATCGTTTGCATACCGTTAATATTTTGATATTTTATTTTTTTCTTTGCAATTAAAATATGCAAGAAAATTAAAAATAATAATTTTACTTAAACACTATGAGAAGTTACGCTATAGAATTTATAAGAGATCCTAAAGGAATTTTAGAAATAGGAGAAACGCGATTTCGAACCGTAGAACACGGAAATCCTGTTTTGTCTAGAGAAGAACATCTTACTCATTTCTCTCAGATTGTAGCAGACTATTTGAAAAACGAATCTCCAAGAAATAATTACAGAGTAGAGATTTCAATTCCTTAGAGAGACAAAGAAAATTAATTCTAAAATTCATTGAGCTCAAAAAACTAAACCCTTAAAAACCCAATTTCTCTGAGATTAAAATGGGCTCATAGTCTAGTGGTAAAACGCCCCGCTTGCACCGGGGGGTCCCGGGTTCGATCCCCGGTGAGTCCAGTGCAGTATTTTGTTATGTCCAGATACAAAGCATCTTGAACACCCAGAAGTCTACAAAAATTAACTCAAAGACTTCTTGGTTTCTGAGTAAAGATTATTTAAGAAATAAATTAAATTCTTGCCCGTCTTAACAAATTAGCATTACTAACTACGGTAATAGATGAGAGGGCCATGGCAATCTCCGCTATGACTGGGTGGAGCAGTCCTCCGATTGCCAAGGGGATTGCTACTACATTATATGCAAATGCCCAGAAGAGATTTTGTTTTATTTTTTTGAATGTTGCTTTGCTTAGATTTATTGACTGAGTTACTCCGACAAGAGAACTCTTTGTTAAGACAATATCTCCTGCTTCTATTGCAATATCTGTGCCTGAACCCATTGCAATGCCTACATTGGCTTGTTTTAATGCTGGGGCGTCATTTATTCCATCGCCTACGAAAGCGACCATGCCTTGCTGTTGAAGTTCTTCGATTTTCTTTGCTTTTTCTTCGGGGAGTACGTTTGCGATTACTTCTGAGATACCTACTTGAGCCGCGATTGCTTTTGCTGTTCTCTCATTATCTCCGGTTATCATGACTGTTTTGTATCCTTTAGCATTTAATTCTCTAATTGCCTGGACTGAGTCTTCTTTGATTGTGTCTGCGACCGCTATGACTCCAATTATTTTTTTATTTTCTGCGATGATCATAGTAGTCTTTCCTGCATCTTCGAATTTGTTGATAATTTCAAGATTATTTTTTAAGTTAATATTCTTCTCTTTCATTAGTGTTTGATTTCCAATAACTATTGATCTTATTCCTATGTAACCTTCTACGCCCCTGCCTCTAAGAATCTTGAATTTCTTTACTGTTTTGTATTTTGAGAGGTTTGCCTTGTTCACTATTGCCTTTGCGATAGGATGCTCTGAAAGCTTTTCTAAAGATGCAGCGATTTCCAATAAGTAAGCTTCTTTTACTTTTGAAGAAGTGAATATATCTGTGACTTCTGGTTTTCCTTTGGTTATTGTGCCTGTTTTATCGAAAGCTACTATTTTGACTTCTTTCATTGTCTGAATTGCTTCTCCCTTTCTGATGAGAATTCCACGTTTAGCACCCATGCCAGAACCTACCATCAGTGCTGTTGGAGTTGCTAGACCTAAAGCGCAAGGACAGGCGATTACTAAGACTGCAATCCCAACTCCTAAAGCTCTGCTCAAGTCCTGTGTAAAGAACCACCAGTTAAGAAAAGTTAATAATGCGACTGCCAGAATAATAGGTACAAAGACAGAAGTTATTTTATCCGCTAGTCTTTGTATAGGTATCTTTGTTCCTTGTGCTTCTTCTACTAGTTGGATAATATGCGCAAGGAAAGTATCTTTGCCGACTTTTGTTGTTTTGATATATAATATTCCATCCTGATTTATTGTTGCCCCGATGACTGTGTCTCCCTTTGCCTTATCCTTAGGCAAACTTTCTCCGGTAACCATTGATTCATCTACCGCGCTTTCCCCCTTAAAGACTACGCCATCAGTAGGAATCTTTTCCCCGGGTTTTACAATTAATATATCTCCGACTAAAACTTCTTCTATAGGGAGTTCTATTTCCTGATTGTTTCTTAATACTAAGGCTTTCTTTGCCCCTAGTTCAAGAAGTTTCTTTATTTCCTGGCTGGCCCTGCCTCTTGCGAGAGTTTCCACATATTTTCCTGTTGTAAAGAAAGCCATGATCATTGCGGCCACACCTGAATAGTCCTGCACAAGGCCTGTAAATGCAAGAAAACCTGTGATGTAAGCAATAATAGTGCCTAAAGATATTAATGAATCCATATTAAAGTAAAAAGTGAATAAGCCACGAAGGCCCGACTTTATGGTTTGCCAACCTAAGATAAATACTACTGGAAAAGCTAAAACTAATATTACTATAGAAGCGTAAGGCATGGGTATTAAAGGCATTCCAAATATTCTTTCAGATAACATTAAAATTACGATTGGGATTGTAAATATCCAGGAAAGCCAGAGCTTCCACTTCCAGGACCTTATCTCATGGTCTTCTACACTTTCTTCGTGATGGTGATCATGATTCATTTTATTGTTTCTCCAATGCTAAAACTTTGTATCCGACTTTTGCAACTGCGCTTTTTATTTCCCCTTCATCCACAGAGTCTTCTGTTTCTACAAATGCCTTTTTTGTCATGACACTTACGGATACTTCTTTTACACCTTTAACTTTCTTAAGACTTCTTTCAATGTTACTGCCGCAGGAAGCGCAGTGCATTCCTTCTATTGTTAGTTTTATCTTTTTCATCTTTTACCTCCTTTGGTTAATTTAATCAGATAGATTATTACTAGTATTAATATTATTATAAAAAGAATTGATATTACTGATCCAAAAATAGAATTCATGCCGTAATTAAAACCACTCATCATCCCATATCCAAATCCTCCAAAACCCATCATCCCAAAACCTCCGAGTAAGAATAATGCTAGAACTATTACTACTATTATGATTGTGTTATCGTTTTTCATTTTTCGTTCTCCTTGGTTGATTTTAGGATATGGATACAATACTGCGACATATGCTTTTCAATTATTTCCATTAATGGCTTAATACTCTGCTCGTTGAGCGTGTAATACCTAAATTTTCCTTCTATGTCTACATTGACAAAACCACATTGTTTTAATCTAGAAAGATCATGAGAAACGGAAGTTTGATCCATTTTTAATTCAGACATTATCTCTGAGACATTCTTTTTTCCCTTTCTTAATAAGTTTATCATCTTTAATCTAGGTTCTGAGAATAAAGTTCCGAAGAATATCTTATATGCTCCGAACAGTTCACTTTCTGAGAAACCTTCCTCGTGACAGTGTTTTAATATGGTTTTATTCATCATATGTATCTATCAAACATATGACTATTTAAATGTTTCTATAGTGTTTATTTTTTCAGATTTAGCAAACTAATTACTAAGATAACAACGGCTAATAATTGAACTTCAATTCCTCCTAGAGGAAGGGACGCGAAACTGAAAGAAACTCCTAGAAGACCTAGAACTAAAGGAAGAAGACCGGAGACACACAATGGGCAGACTCCTGTCGCTAGGCCTGCGACAGTTCCTATTCCTGCAAGAGTTTTACCTTCTTTACATGATTTTCTTTGTTTATATTTTATATATACTATTACCGAATTAATAGAAACTAATACTCCGATTAAAAGAGATAGAAGAATTGACAATCCTAGTTTTAGCCAATTTACAGTACTGGCATAAGCAATTATTAAGGGAATAGTGTTATAAAATCCGCTTAATAAGATTGCTAAGACCAAATAGACTATAAATATAGAGATTGTATAAAAAATATAAGGTCTTCTGAAGACTATTCTTATTTCCATTTGGTTATTCTACAATGATTTTACCATAACCCATGCCCATACTGCAGGTAAAGGTAAAGGTTCCTTTCTTTGTTGGTGTAAAATCAATAGTATCCTGTGGAGTTCTCGCTGATTTTGAAACTCCTAGATCTTTTATCACTAAGGATCTAAAACAACCCTGGACAGAACTATCAAGCGAGATGCTCACAGGTTGGTCTGCCTTTACAGTTATAGTGTTAGGATAATAATTGTAATTTTTTATACTTAGAACTATTTCTTGGACTTCACCATCCCCTACTGGAGAGTTTGTTGAAGGGGGAGAAGAATTTCCTCCTTTAAGAAATACGGCTCCTGCTCCGAATACAAGGATTAGGACCAATACAAAGTATAATGTTGTTTTTTTTATTTTCATCTTATTTTAGGCATTTTATTTGTTATTTAAGTCTTATGAATGTTAAATTCTTTTTAAGATCCGCAGCCGCATCCTCCACCGCTAGAACCGCAGGATGCTCCGGAAGAGGAAGGTGTTTGGACATAATTAGACTTTGACCCATCTGACTCTAATACAGTAAGAGTTCCTTTATACATGTTCATCGAACAAGCAACATAAAACGAGCCTGCTTTAGTTGGTGTGAAAGTTATTGAATTATCATTAGAACTAAAGGTCTTCCTTATTCCTAGTTCAGAACTAATAATGCTCTTTGAACATCCAGGCATACTAGAAATATCTGCTTCGAGTCTGACTGGAGTGCCTTTTTTCACACTTGAAGGCTCAAAGACATATTGTCCGTTTGCGACTGAAAGTTTTACAATCTGGGCTTCTCCATCATATATGGCTGAGCCAGTTATTGGATTGCTAGAACTTAGAGACAAGAATGCAATTCCAATTATGATTATAAAAATTGTTCCCAGAGTATATAGTGTATTCTTTTTTATGATCATTGGAACAATAGACTCCTTGGACCGAAGACCATTAACCATACTGTAATTATTGTTAAGATAAAACTCAATACTAAAGTGAAAAGGGTACTGTCTCTGTGCTTTCTTTCTGCACCCTTTGTCTCTTTATAGATCATGAAATTGAGACCGAACAGTATTACTGCACAAATTACAAATACAATTACACCTGCTGCTTTAAGATTATCATTTATCATCATTACTGCAGTCATTGCGCCCATTAATCCGCCCATGAAACCAGACATCAGACCTTCCATCAGGCCCATTATACCACAACACTTTCCATTCCAGATTCCAAAAACTATTCCTATTGCCATTCCGAAAACTGAACCGTAGAACATTCCGTTTGTTGATCCGATGAAAAATCCAGGCAGAAATCCCGCAATCATACCCATAGTCATACCTATCATCATTCCAGACATGCAAGGGAATTCCCGATATGCCCTAACTTGTCTTACTGCAGGTATTATTATAGCATAACTAAGAATTGCAAAGAAAAGGAAGAAACCATATTTAGGAATGAAGTTATCTATGGATTTAAGTTTAAGATAATATAATAATCCTAGTGTTATGAATGAAGTTAGCAAAGAAAGAAATATTGTCTTTAATATTTCTCCTTCTACTCCTTTCCCATTGAGTGATTTTGTAAATTCTTTGAATGTCATACAAAATGCTGGAATTGAATCTATTTAAGCGCTTTTGTGAAACTAGTTTCACAAGATTTATTAGAGATAGGGCTTACTTTTGAAGTCATGAAAACTTTTATATATTAATTTCATATTATCCATATATGACTGTTTGTTATGGTGCTAGCAATCTTACAATTATTCTTTCGTTGTTGGTTGCAATAATAATCCCTGCGTTTTTTATTTATATTATTCATAGGAATTGGGGACATAAATCGAAGTTTTACTTTATTCTGCTTTCAATCCTTATTTTTGTAGTGCTTTTTACTTTAATCTCTTATTATCTTGTGCAATTTCTCACTCCTCCCTGTTTTGGAGATTAGAGTTTTATGGTTTTTTAGTTAGCAGTTCCGACAGCTTCACTTATATTGCTGAATCCGTCTTTCCGTAGAAGTTTAACAAGTCCGTAATTGATTTCGCCGATTAAGCTTGGACCTTGATAGATCATTCCTGTAACAAGTTGTACTAAATTTGCACCTAGTTTTATCTTCTTATAAGCATCCTCTGCACAGAATATTCCTCCGTTGCCTATCAGTATAGGTTTGGTCTTCCAACTTCTAGTTTGTTTGTAGACAAATGATAGAAGACTGTTGGCTTTGTTTTCAAGTTTTTTGCCAGACATTCCCCCACTAGAGAAGCCAATGTCTTTCTTTGTAAGGTTAGAACAGATAAAGCCGTTTATATTGTATTTTTCAGATATGGAAATAATCTTTTTTACATTGTTATTTTCTAAGTCTGGAGAAAACTTGACAAAAATAGGTTTTTTTATGTTTAATTTGCTAATTTCTTTACAAAGGGATTCGAATAGGGCAGGATCTGAGAAGGGCTGCCCTCCAAATGCATTCGGACAGGAAATATTAATTGTGAAGTAATTTCCTGTATTTTTGAATTCCTTTAGAGAATAGATATAGTCTTCTATTCCTATTTTAGAGTTAGTTGTTTCCTTGCAGTTTGTTTTTGCAACGCTCACCCCAAAAGGAATGTTGAATTTCTGTTTTTTTAGTCTCTGAGAGATTTCATCTGCGCCGTTATTGTTTAGTCCAAGATTTACCCAGATACTCTTCTCTTCTAAGATCCTTTTTAGTCTTACTCCTGGATTTCCAGCACATGATTTAGCAGTTATACTTCCCACTTCAACGAAACCAAAGCCAACATTTTCCATTATGGGGATCAATTCTGCGTTTTTATCGAAACCAGCAGATAATCCTATCGGGTTACGAAAGTTTATCCCGTTGAGTTTCTGCTTAAGCATCGGATTTTGATAATTGAAAACTAGTGAAACTATTTTCTTTGATAACTCGTGTTGTTCAAGAGATTTCCCAATTTTAAGAAATTCATTATGAACCTTTTCAGGATCAAAAGAGAAGAGCACATTTTTCAATAAGGAATAGCCTGCGTGGTTGAATTTGCTCTTCATTTCGAACGAATTCATGAGTATTGAAAAATCCAGGGATATTTAAACTGTATGAAAGATTGACAGGGATTAACGCCCCAACCAACACCTACAGAAAGGTTTATTAATATGTTTATACATGTTTAAACATGAGGAATGAAGTTATCAAACAGGCATTTAAACTTGGAAACTCCGCAGGTGTTCTTCTTCCTGTTGAATGGCAAAACAGAAAAGTAATGGTTAAACTTATAGAGAGATCTATAACGCAGGAATTAATGGAGATATTAGAAGAAAAGAATTTATTGAAAGATATTATGGGGATATACCTGGCAGGCAGTTATGCAAGAGGCGAGGAAACAGAAGATAGCGATATAGATGTACTTATCATAACTGATAATGTTGATAAACAATTAAAAATTGGTAAATATGAGATATTATTTGTGTCTAAAGAAAGATTTGATAGATCTAGACTGAAAAGTATATATCTGGCTTCTTTAATAAATGAAGCAAAAGCGATTTTAAATAATGGTTTACTTGAAGTTTGCAAGAGAGATATACATAAAATATCAATTATAAAAAAACTTGAGGATATAGGGTCAATTACAAAAATCAATCGAATAAATGTGGAGTTGGATGAGGAAGAAGAGGAAAAAGTAATTGATGGAACAGTCTATTCTATTGTTTTAAGATTAAGGGAGCTATATCTTATTGAGTGTTTGAAGAGTGGAAGGTTAGCAACCAAGAAAGAATTTGTTAAGTTGATTAAAAAAATTGCAAGTGAAGAGTGCTATGATGCTTACTTAAGGATTAAAAATGATGCCAGGCCAAAGAGAGTTATTTCTCCTAAAGAGGCTTTGATTTTGATTAATGAGATAAATAAAAGATTGGAGGCGCTAAAACAAGATGGTAAAAAGAAGCGATAGATTGGAGAAAGGAATTGAAAGCATTAAGTTAGAAATAGAAAATCATTTTAAAAAATTAGATAAAGAGATTATTGAAGAGGATGAAATAACTGCAAGATATCATATAAAAGAAATTGATAAAAGTCTTATTGATGCTTTAGAATATAAAATAGGTTTACTTGGGGTAAATAAAGAAAATGAGAAATTTATTAATGATTATAGAAAACGTATTACGGAATATAAGAGAAAGCTGGGAATTGAGGATTAATGCCCCCACGAGTTCTGTGTAATACTTTTTGTAATAAAATGTGTAACAAGAGATATTACAATTCATGTTACTGGTTCAACGCCCAGACATTAAGCATTTATTCTTTTTACTCGTTTTCCTTTAATCATGATTGCTTGTTTATCTTTTAGTGTTTCTATTGGATAATTGACCCTTTGTCTTAATTCTTCAACCTCTCTCTTCAATTTAGGTTTATAATGAGGGAAGACTGCAATATCAGTAAAATTGAGTCCTTCTAAATTTTTTAAATTAATATCATTAAGATCTCCTTCGCTCCCCCATCCAGCAATTTCTATATCTTTCCCTGCAATTATACTTCCAGCACTAACTCCAACATAAACTCCTCCCTGTCTTACAAAACTATTAAGAAAACGGTCAAGGCCTGTTTTTCTTATTCTATCCAAGATATAGAAAGTATTGCCTCCACAAACATAAACTGCATCATATTCTCCTAATGATTGAGAAGTTTTATTTCCACGAATATTAAGATAAGTTATATTTGGATATAATATTCCAATTTTACCAAGTTCTTTTGCTACTTCATTAACAAAAATAAAATGCTCTGGCTTTTTAGCAGTATGAATTACCATAACTTTTGCTTCATCAACTTTTTTCTCTAGAAGATTTACAAATTCTTTTCTTAGTCTAACAGTTTCTAATCCGCTTGATGTAAGTATAATTTTCATAAATTAAGAAATAAATTCTTATTTAATAATTTAACTAGTTCATCTTCTTGCTGACTATCTTAACAGTTTTACCCGAAAGTTATTTAGGTATATGTAGCTAACATCGTCCTTTGGATTTAAATACTTCAAAGTATTATTGATAATATGGAAAAGAGGTCGCTGAAGGGAAGGGTCGCGATTGTAACTGGCGGGACTAAAGGCATAGGTAGGGGGATTGCCGATGCTTTAGCGAAGTACGGGGCAAAAGTTGTTGTTTCTGCGAGAAAGTCTGAAAAGACAAAGCATTATTTTGTCAAATGTGATGTTTCGAGTTATGCTGGAGCGCAATTACTTGTCCAAGAAGTCATAAGAAAATATAATAGAATTGATATTTTGATTAATAATGCTGGAATATATCCATTTGTTCCGCTTGACAAGATGACTGAAGACCAGTGGGATGCAGTCATTAATATAAATCTAAAGGGAGTTTTCAATTGCACTAAAGCAGTTTTACCATGCATGATTGATAAAAAATATGGGAAGATAGTAAATATTGCTTCTATTGCTGGAACGAAAGTTGGTTTCCCGAATTTAGCCCATTATTGCGCAAGTAAAGGAGGAATATCTGGTTTTACTATGGGTGCGGCACTTGATTTAGCACAATATAGGATAAATGTAAATGCTATTGCCCCTGGAGCAATTTTAACTCCTGGGACTAAAGGCGGATTGGATAAGGATGCAATAACTCATTTAATCCAAGCGATACCTGAAAAGAGAATGGGAAAGCCAATAGACATTGCAGAAACTGCTGCGTTTTTAGCTTCTGACGCTGCAGAGTATATTACTGGACAGACTATTGTGGTAGACGGCGGGTATACTAATCAGTAAAGAGATAAATATTTATTAAGTATATTTTTTTCTCAGATATATGTTGAGATCGCCCGAGAGGTTGAATAGGCTTGCAGAAAGGAATAGTGAATTACAATTCCTTATGAGAGAGTTTTCTATAGGGCTTGTTCATGATTTAAGCGCAAGAGATACCTATGCCCGTGATAGATTAGTGAGGTCTTATGAATTGTCTGAGAGATTGTCTAGGATTACTGCTGATTATGTCGGTAGGGCAGATATTTAATTCATAAGCTTTATTAAGCGTCTAAATTCTAATTTTATATGGAAAACAAGAACGTTGGATATCTGTTGCTAGGAGTGTCTGCTTTAGTAGTTTTGATTATATTCATATTCAATAGTGCATTAAAGCAGATTGTCAATGCAAGTTGCACAATGGCCGGGCATGACAGCTGTACTATGTACGACACTATAACGCAGCAGACTTACTTGTCCTTAGGCATTGTTGGATTATTAATTATTGTTGCTTTAGTATTAATTGTGTCTAAACCGAGCGAGCGAATAATTATTAAGAAAGTGAAAGAAAAGAAAGTTGATAGAAAGATCGATATTTCTAATTTGAATGCTGAAGAGAGGAGAGTATTGGATATTGTGAGAGAGAATAAGACAATATTTCAGGCAGATTTAATTGAAAAGACAGGATTTGGAAAGGCAAAGATAACGAGAATTCTAGATAGGTTGGAAGGAAAAGGACTTGTTGAAAGGAAAAGAAGAGGCATGACGAACGTTGTTGTCCTCAAGGAAGATTAATTTAAAAACTTCATTTTGTTTATCGACCTATGAAAATAACATTCTTTGAGATACAAGGTTGGGAAACTCCTTTGCTGAAGAATGCTCTGAAGAATCATTCCTTAAAATTTATCAAGGAACCACTTAGCATAAAAAATATAAAAGAAGCTGAAAATTCTGAGATTATCTCGATATTTATTTATTCACAAATTAATGAGGCCATTTTGGCAAAACTGCCAAAATTGAGATATATTACCACAAGGTCTATGGGATTTGATCATATTAATTCTGAAGCTTGCAAAAAAGCTAATATTCTAGTATCCAATACTCCTCACTATGGCGATAATTCCGTTGCAGAACACGCTTTTGGACTTATATTGTCTCTATCAAGAAATATTCATAAAGCTTATGTAAGAAACATCAATGAAAATCATGAAATTGAAGGATTAAAAGGTTTTGACCTTAAAGGTAAGACTATAGGAGTCATAGGAACGGGAAGAATAGGTAACAATGTAATAGAGATCGCCAAAGGTTTCAAAATGAATATCTTAGCAAATGACCATCATCCAAATAAACTATTGGCCAAGAAATTAGGTTTTGAGTACGTATCTTTAGCCAAACTGTTTAAAGAATCGGATATAGTTACTTTACATGTACCCTATTCCAAGGAAAATCATCACCTTATTAGTAAAAAAGTTCTCAAGTCAATGAAACCACATGCCTTGCTTATCAACACAGCAAGGGGGCAGCTTGTTGATACTCTTGCTCTCATGTCTGCGTTAAAAAAGGGAGAGATTGGTGGAGCAGGCATTGATGTTATTGAAGGAGAAGAACTCATTAAAGAAGAAAAAGAACTTCTCCATTCTCATAAAAAGATTAACACGCAGAAAATGCATCAACTCGCTCTTGACCATAAAATCATAAAAAATGAGAAAGTTGTATTCACTCCGCATATCGCTTTCTATTCAGAAGAAGCAGTCCAGCGCATCATTGAAGTGACGATTGAAAACATCCTTTCTTTCTCAAAAAATAATCCGATTAATGTTGTTAAATTATAGAAAATAATTTAAACAGGCTTTACTTTAAAACAATATGACATATTCAACAACTACATCAACTAGATGGGATTCTTCTCCAAGGGATCTTATCTTAGGAACTGCACAATTTTTCAAAGAAAGAGGAGCGTTAAGGCCTTCTATTTCTGCTCGTCAGGCAGAAGCAAGTCAGAGAGAAAATTACGAAAAAGGATTACCTAATAATTATTTAGCTATTAAAGGAAGAAATGATAAAATAAGGAATGGCGATTATCATTTTGAAATTGTAGAAGCAGGAGTAAATCCAAATGCTCCCTGGAGACATACAAGGCTAGTTCTAGATTAAATATACAACAACAAACAATATAAAAGACCGTTTTTTCACAGCTTAATGGATATAAAAGAGGAAAGGATCCGGGCATTAACAAGCATCTATTATACAAAACCAGAGGTGCAGCAGGCTCTGCTGAACTTTGCAAAAGATAGAGAAGTCGTTCCAAGATACTTTGAAGGTTTTGGGAAAAGACCAGACGTTTTGCAATATCCTTCAGACATTACAGGATTAGTAAAGAAAGGAGCAACTTCTTTTCATGCCTCAGAAGAACTCTGGAATGATCCTTTAAGTTTAAACTCAGATATGACTCAGCAGGAACTAACAAGCTTAAGAAAAAATTGGGATTTACTCATAGATATAGATTCAAAATATCTAGATGTCTCAAAAATATTAACAAGATTAATTTTGATTTCTTTAGAACAACACGGTGTAAAAAATTACAGTATAAAGTTCTCAGGTTCTAAAGGGTTTCATATAATGGTTTCCGCCAAAGCATTTCCTTCCACATTTGACGGTAAAAAAACTCGGGAAAACTTTCCAGAGTGGCCTAGGGCAATATGCGAGTACTTGATGGATTACGTAAAGAGGGATTTCAATAAAAAGATAGGAGAATTATTTGGAGATGTTAAAATAGAAAATAAATCTAAAAAAGAAATTAAGCAAGCTCTTTGCCCAGATTGCGGCAAGCCCGCGAAAAAAGGAACTCTGATTATATTAAAATGCCCTTTATGCGGCACCACAATTCAAAGAAAAGATATGAAAGTTACAAAAAAGAGATTGAAATGTCCTCAAGACTGCGCAGGCGTACTTGAGATAGAAAATGAAAGCGAATACTTTGAGTGTGAAAATTGTGGTTTATCAAACATAAATAAACAACAGACTTCAGGAAGATATGCTGCGACTTTCACCCAGCATGCTCGAGTTGAAGAATATTCCTCGGAATTAAAAGAAGAATATTCAGGCGCCCAGTTTGGCTCATCTGATCTGGTTTTAGTTTCTCCCAGGCATTTATTCAGGATGCCTTATTCACTGCATGAAAAGACCTCTTTAGCAAGTGCAGTATTAAAAAAAGATGAGATAGAAAATTTCAAGCCAAGCGATGCAGATCCTATGAAAGTAAAAATTAAAGAATATATGCCAGGCAATGTTGAAGGAGAAGCTCTCAAACTTCTAGTTGCAGCTCTAGAATGGAAAAAAGAAAATAATAAAGAAGAAGCGGCAGAATTAGATAAAAAATATAAAAATTACAGCGCTGAAAATTTCAAGGAATTTGATTCAAAAAACATAACTGAAGACATTTTCCCGCCTCCAATCAAAAAACTGCTTAATGGATTAGAAGATGGTAAGAAGAGGGGATTCTTTGTCCTTCTAACATTCTTGCGCTGCCTCAATTTCCCTCCAGATGAAATAAATAAAAAAATAAGGACTTGGAATGAAAAGAACAAACCTCCACTCAAAGAAGGTTATATCAGAAGCCAGATCGACTGGCATTTAAAGCAAACCAAAAAGATTTTGCCGCCCAATTATTCTAACGACTCGTTCTATCGTGACCTTGGTTTATTAGATAAACTTCCTGAAGCTAAGAATCCTTTAGTCGAAGTAGGAAGGAAATTACGTAAAAAACAAGGGAGTGAAAGTTTTTAAACATCTTAAACATTAAAATACAATGATGAAAAGAGGGTTGCTATTATTTTTACTGATCATATCATTGATTGGTGTTTCTGTTTCAGTAAATGCCCAGGGAATAGATAAAATTACTCAGGCCTATCAGTGCTTGGATGGACTAGTGGGCAACGCAACATCATTGACTTTGGATGAAGCAATATTTTCTGCTTTAGCTAACGTTCCGGGCAATAAATCCTGGTCAGTTATTGTAGATCAAAAAAATCCTTCTGAATGGTGTTGGCCAAAAGCAGGATGCACTATGAAAACAACCTCTCAAGTTGCTTTAGTTTACAAGCAACTCGGTAAAGACACTACAAACATAACAAATTGGATAATATCCAAAAATGCTACCGTTTCAGGATTTAACTGGTATTTGCAGACAACAATAGAAACTAACGAACCTTCTCAATGCACAGTAAGCTATGATAACACCGACTACATTTTCAGGATTAATGATGATATGAAATTAGAGGGGAATGGCGGGCAATGCTTAACCGTAGACTCTTCAGGTTATAAGTTTAGAATATCCAATAATTGCGTAGATAAAATATACAGTGTAAGTTGCGATAAAAATTTCTTAATAAATCTACTTTATGAAAAAAGTACGGGCGGCACATTGTTCGTTTCTTCCGACACATATGCGGGTTCTGCTGGGGGCTGGGCAGATTTAGAAATCAATGCAAAATGTTTCAAAGAAGGAAGTTCTTGCGATTATGGAGCAAGCCTATGGGCGACAACTGCCTTATATGTAACAGGAAAAGATTACGAAGCATTCGTTCCTTATCTAAGAGTCTTAGCTGATGACAACTCTGAACTTTTCCCAAGTTCTTTCTTAAATTACATAGAACCGGAAACTCAATACTATTCAAAAATAATAGATTCAAGAAATAATCGCCCTCAAGGCAGAGCATATTGGGACGTAAGCGGAAATAGGTACTCGGATACAGCACTCGCAATATTATCTTTGGGAGGTTGCGACCCAACTAGTGATGACTTGTGCACAAATCCTGACTTAGAAGGTGCCGCTCTTTATCTGACTGATGGGCAGACAGATAAAGGTTGCTGGAACAATAATAATCTAAAAGATACTGCTTTCTTATTATATTCCGGATGGTCAAGAAATATACCTACTACTTCAACTCCTCCAGGTAGCATCGGAGGCCCAATCACTCCAATTATCCCAGATAATGCAGTTTGTGCCGAAATAGGCGGGACTTGTAGTTCAACTAATTGTTCAACTACTTCTGACGCAGTAAATGCTTCTTGTTCTATACAGGGCGATATCTGCTGTCTTCCAAAATCATCAGATTATAATCCTTCCATTCCTTCTAATTGTGAAGCAGCGGAATATTACTGCGTTTCAGGTAATGGGGACGATTCTGCTAGTTTCCGATGTCTAGTCGCAGGAGGAGAAGTAATTGGTGAGGAATATGAATGCAATCCATTTACGAAAATCTGTTGCAGTGCAGAGGTCCCAGAAATTGAGTCTTGCGCAGAAAAAGGAGGAGATGTTTGTCAGGGCGCGCAAGAGTGCGTTGGCTCTACAGTTACATCTTCTACAGGTTCGTGTTGCATAGGAACATGCGAAGGTGAAGAAGAACTTGAGTGCATCGCAGATGAGGACTGTAGTCCCGGAGACATATGCGAAAATAATGAATGCATTTCAGATAATCCTAATCCTCCAATAACTCAATCAAAGGGCAGTAAGTGGTGGATCTACCTTTTGATTATCCTGATAATCTTAGTAGTAATCGCAATAATATACAGAAATAAAATAAAGATATGGATGTTCACTAGAAAGAAATCTAAAGGCCCTTCAGGTCCACCTCCAAGAGACTTTGGCTCGCCTCCTCCATTTGGAAGAATGCCTCCTCCACGCTTTGGCCCTCCTTCCGCAGGCAGGCCCATCTTAAGGCCTTCTCCAGCAGTGCAATCTAGGCCAGCGCCAGTACAGCCAACAAGAGCTCCTGCAAGGCCTATGACTCGAGCTCCAAGCGCAAAGGATAAAGAGATGGATGAAACTCTTAAGAAACTTAAGAAAATGAGCGAGTAATTTTTTCAGAGCATTTATAAAATCTTTAAATTTAATTAAAATATGAAAAAAGAGATACTATTAATTTTTATCTTAGTCCTTCTAGCGGTGAATGTCAGCGCGATTTCTTCAAACATAAAAGACTCCTATGAGAAAAAAGAAACAATTATCGGAGAGCTCTCAGGCTCAATTCTTGCTCCGATTTCAAGGGACCAGGTTAATTTAGTGAGAGACGGACATATAGATGTAGCATTTGATTATGATATAAAACAATTAGGAAATAAGTATTATATCTGGCTTACCGCTCCACAAACGCAAGGAAATTACACATTGATCATAGAAGATATCTTGACTAATGAGCAAGGTTCTCAAACAGAAGTAGATTATCAAAAAAATTTCATAGTCACTTCTATCTCTACAGACTACTCAATAAAGCCAGGATTAGTTTTTGCCACTGGAGATTTTTTTATTACCTCCACTCTTTATTCAGAGGCAGAAAATTCAATTACTGTTGATTTTCCAAGTTCAAGAAGTGTGATTTTGCAACAGGGAGAAAACAGAGTTGATTTTTCAATAGATAGTGTTGTAGGGACACAGCTAATCACTCTCAATTTCGGTAAATATGCAGTTCCTGCCTATATAGTTGGAGAACCAGCAAACAATTCCATTAATCAATCAGTTACTAATCAAACATCCAACCAAACTTCAAATCTAACCTCTAACAACACAACAACCAATATGACAACAAATCAAACAGTCAATAGCACTAACTATTCTCTAACAAATTCCAATTCTAGTTTTACGGTAAGCCCGCAAACAATTAAATCAACTATTCTGGTTTCTGAAAAACCTTTCTTCCCATTTCAAATAATAAATAATGAAAATAACACAATAGAGGTTTATTTAAGTTTCAACCATGACATCTTTATGATCTCTCCAGACGCGAATCTTTCCATACCTCCAAATAGTTCAATACAATTAAATCTCTCTTTAAAGAATAATTCTGCGGCAATCATCCGAGATGCCATTATAATTTCCTCTAGTTCAAAATCAGAGTATATCATATTAGAATTTAGTTTTACTACAAATGAGAACGAGACTTCTACAGAATATTTCGCAAGTAATTCATCATCCTCTGCTTCTTTGCTTCATTGTTCAGAAATCCCCTCAGGAACATTGTGTATTGCAACAGGAGAGGTTTGTGATGGGAGAACTCTTGCAAGTCGTGAAGGTCTTTGCTGTATTGGCTCTTGTAAGGTCGAAAAGCCGGCAAGTAAAGCATGGATAGGTTATCTCATCATAGCTATAGTAATCGTAGCTTTATTGATAATTTATATGAAATATAAGAAAACAAAATCTCCTGTAAACCCAATGTCTTCCATTGGAAAGCCGAGCTTTGGCGGATTTGACCCTCCTGGTGCAACTCTTCCTTCAAAGAAAATTTAAGACTTCAATTCTAATTGAAACCTAGAAATCATTTAAATACATATTATCTTTCTATACGATATGAACAAAATAATGGTTTTCATAATGGCCGCATTCACTTTAGTTGCACTAGGAAGTTTAGCAAGCGCATGCTCTTGCATGGCTCCTGGAACTCCTGCAGAGGAATTTGCAAACTATGATGTAGTTTTTCAAGGCGAAGTCATCAATGTAAATGAAAATGGAATGTCAAACCTAGTTACCTTCGATGTAGAAAAAAGCTGGAAAGGAGTGTGGGGAGAAGAAATAAAAATCAATACTGCTAAAGACAGCGCAGGCTGCGGATATAATTTCGAAGAAGATAAATCTTATGTAGTGTATGCCCCATTAGTAGAAGAAGAATTAACTGTCACTTTATGCAGCAGAACTGCTTTAGTTGATGATGCGCAAGAAGATCTTGATTATTTGAATACTCTGCCTGTCGATTTTGACAGAGGCAATTTTATGCCTGTCTCTTTCTGGCAGAAAATATCTAACTTTTTCAGAAATTTATTTGATTAATATTTCATGCTATAAAAGGATTTGCAAATAACTCATTGAAACATTCCTTAGAACAACATCCTCCATAGGATCTTTCGCAATCAAGACAGGTTATAGTCAATTTATCACAATCTTTATTCCTGCAGTTTTTATATAGGTCGCATGGAATATTGCATAATTCGCAATTAGTAAGAGGTTTATCTTCCGCATTAACTTCGGAGAGTAATCTTTTGTCAAAAACAAAACACTTTCCTTCCCAGATGGTGTCTGGAAGCTCTTTGGCAAAATTTAATATTCCTCCATGTAGCTGGTAAACTTGACTGAAGCCTTCTTTTTTTAAGAAGGCAGACGCTTTTTCACATCGTATGCCTCCAGTGCAGTACATAACAATCTTCTTACCTTTTTTGTCTTGTAGAGAGTCTATAACTGTAGGAAATTCTCTAAAAGTCTTTATATCAGGGGTTATGGCGTTTTTGAACTTTCCAACTCTAGACTCATAATTGTTTCTTACGTCCAAAATGACTACATCTTCCTCTTGTGCCATTTGTAAAAATTCTTCCGGAGAGAGATGCTCTCCCCCTTCTTTATAGCTCACTTGTTGCTCAAATCTTACTAGCTCAGGTTTTATCTTCACTTTCATTTTATTGAAAGGATGCATTAAGCATTCCTCTTCTTTGAATTCAATCCCATAAAATCTCTGGTCTAAGAGCATTTCTTCCTTATAGCGTTCTACTTGTTCTTCACTACCAGAAACTGAGCCATTTATTCCTTCTTGTGCAACTAGTATCCTGCCCTTTATGCCTAACTCCTTGCAGAACTCCAAGTGTTTCTCTGCAAATTCCTCAGGGTTTTCTATATCTGTATACTTGTAAAATGAAGCTACTTTTAACATACAGGTAGCTGTTTTATTGCCTTTAAATTCCTTTTTCTTCTCATATAATATTTTAAACAGTCTTCTTATCCTCAAATAATGGGTTTCCCTTACCATACTCTAGTTCCTGCCGCAATTTTATTAGATAACCCGGGCATAACTAGGGAAGAATTTGTGCAACTTCTGCACCAGACAGAGGTCTATACTGGGAGTATAGAATCTTACTATGCAGGCAGAGAAAAATGGGATGGATATTTCAAGCAGTTAAGTGCTGAAGAAAAAAGAAAATTAATCAAGGGGCAAAATCGTATCAGATGGGATCTAAGAGGAGTTGAGAGATATTATGGGGAATTTGAAGACTTTCATGCAGGAATATACGGTCTGTCTAGATTATTGAACTTAGAATTTTCGCCTCAAGTTATTGAATGGGCCCAAGGCAAATTAAAAAAAGATCAATTTGGTTTAGAATATGGGGTCCCTCGCCTTTCAGTAATAAGGGTAAGAGATAAAGAATGGAGAGAACCGCAATACAAAGTAACGGCGCCTCTTGCAAGCGAATTAGTTGATGAATCCAAATCAATTGAAGGAGTATTTACAGTCAAAGCAACTCCAAAAAAAGGAGAAGTATTCGAATCTGCATCAATTTGGGATGGTCCAGATGCTTGGGAAACAAGTCCAATCCATTTATATTTGGTTGAAAGATGTTCAAGGTTAAGAAGAAGGGGCGGAACAGACTATAAAATGAAAATAAGAGGAATAGTTCATAGAGAAAGAACCGAAGAATTTACTACCTTACAGGATCTCATTGAAACATATCCTCAATATGATCCTGACTTTGCAATAGATTTTTCTCAAACTTCAGGGCAATTAAAAGCAGACTTAACTTGGGGAAGAGACAATTGGAGATGGAAACAGGTAGATGGCAAGTACTATTTAGATACGGGTTACGTCTTTAATAAAATTCCTGCCAGCTTTATGTGTCCAGGAAGTCCAAGCCTAGGATACCATGATTTAATATTAACTGCAGAAGCAATAAGAAATAGAGCATGGAAACTATTAAGTTATAGTGGCGTTAACCATCTACGTAATTTCTTAAATAGATTTCCTTCTTCAAGAGAAAGACACGAAAAAGCAATTTTAGATTCCTATACTTCTCTCTTTGCAAAAAGTAGAGGCATGACTCATACAGAGCTTCTTAGATTTAGACTCTTAGCAAAGGTGAGATAAATTTACGACTAAAAAAATAGACTCCCTATAACCATTTTTCAATGTCTTATTTTAAAACCTATATACGGTAACAAGTCGCTTTTATCAAGTTGTCACACTCCTTTATATACCAAAAAAAGCTAGCCTTTTTGTATCAAAATGTTAGCGTTTTGATTCTTAGCGGTTTACAAAAATGATGAACAAAAAAATATATGGCATAGTCTTTATCATAGTATTATACATAAGCATTGCGCAGGCCACAGTCAGCTCTGACTTTCTAGATCTAATAAACAGAGAAAGGACTTCGCTTGGCAAAGTACCTCTTGCTAGAAATGCACAATTAGAGCAGGCAGCCACTCTTCACGCAATAGATATGGATCAAAATAATTACTTTAGCCACACTTCTTTGGATGGAAGAAGTTTCTCTCAAAGAATCAAAAATGCAGGGTATACTCCCTATTCAGCCATAGGGGAAAATATTGCCTACCATTCAGGGCCTCCAGACGCCTCTAAAGTATTTACAATGTGGAAAAATAGTCCGGGACATTATTCTAACATGATCTCTTCTTTATTTAATGAAGAAGGTTTAGGCATATCTTACGATGGTTCAAGAACTTATTATGTTTTAGACTTAGGAAAAAGATCAGGAGTCACAATTCCAGTAAACAATACCCCTATAAACAACACTCCTGTGAACAATACCCCAACAACTCCCCCCGCTCCTAATCCAACCCCTCCACAGAATAACGTTACAAATACCACCTTGCAAGGCCCAACCGCAAATTTTACCTTTAGTTACTTTAACGCCACATCCTACAGAAAAATAATGATTAAGGCAAAACTTAGCGAGCCTTCAAAAGCATACTACACAATTCCAAATATCACTAAACAGATTTGTAGTAATTGTCCTAGATTTTATATAACTTTTAAGGTCCCCCATAATACTTTTCTGCCGATAAATTTTAAGTTAACTAATTCGAAGGGCCAAAATTCTACATATAATTTTACCCTCTAAAACTTAAAGTAGAAGTAAAAAATAGACACCAGCTCTTTTTATTCTCTAAATCTCTAAAGATAAGTAATGAAATCACATCAGAACCCACAGCACCGCCGAAATCATAACAATTCATAAGCTTAAAGCTTGCAACTTTTGATTGAGAGGATCCCAGAACAACCCCAAAGATAACTCCTCTCTTTCAGGGGTTTTATTTTTTCTTTTTGGACTTTTGAGGTTTATTATTTTCTTCTACGTTTTCTACTTGTGAATTTTGATCTGGTTGTTTGGTCAATTTTTTAAAAACATCTGGAGCTAATTCCCTGATTTTTTGTAAGATAACCTGATTTTCAAATAAAGTTTTTTTGGTGATAGCATCATAGTTATGCATTCTTTGTATTACCTTATTTCCTAGATCATTGAGGTACGTGTTTGTTACAGTCATATTTTCCGGGCTGATAATTTCAACATGAGCAGGCATATAAGCAAATAAAACAGCCAGATAAATATCTAGTGTTTCAAATTCTACCTCTAGCTCTGCAAATGTAGTAAAAAGCTCTTTTGAATTCTCTACAGGCAAGGGATCACGGATCTCTCTTTTAGTAATTTTTACGCCTCTTTCAGAGTCTAGCTTATCGACAAGTTGATTTAAAGACTCAAATACATGTTCTGCAGGCTTGCCTAATATTTCTAAAATCATGAGTGTATGTAGTTTTTGCATACGTTGCTATGGAAAAAAGGCATTTTAAATATTAGTATTGAGAATTTATAACTTTTTTAACAGTAAAAAAGCTATAATCATCACACAAACAAAATTGAATCCTATAAGTAGCCCAAATCTAGTCTTTCCTTTTTTTGTCATAATGGGTTCCTGCGTTTCTACGTTCTCAGCCTTTTTAGTAGGATTGAGATGGATCACTCCAAGATCGTTAGTTATATTCTCAACGATCCCATTACTAACACTTGTTTGAATATAGGTTATATTTCTTATTTCATCATCTTCCTCCTCATCGTCTTCATTCTCGTCTTCTTCATCACTCTCTTCTTCATCCTCTCCATCTTCCTGTTCTAAGTCGTCTTCTCCATCATCTGTATCTTCGCTGGGATTATCTTCTCCTGTAACAGTTATACTGCCGCATTTTGTAGAGCTAGCATCAGCACCTGTCTTTCTCACTCTGACGCACAGCTGCCTCTCCCCTGGCGATTCAGTAACCTCTAAAGAATACGTTTTCTGAGTTGGAAAAGAATTGAGCAAGTAATTCCACGAAGTCTGCCACTTTGCCTTCTCAGGGTTATAAATATCAGAAATATATTCGCCTTGCGTTACTCCACTATCAGGAGAATCATGAACAAATATTTTAACATCATAGGAATCATTAGCCTCAAAATCTATCAAAACATCAAATTCAGAATTTAATTCAACTGTAGCAGGATAATCTAGTTCAATCTCAAGAGCAGTCGAAAAAGGAAAAAAGGCGAGACTAATAGCCATAAGAGTTATAATGAGCAATATTGCCCTCTGAATCGTATACATATAATGTATCTCTGTCGTTATTCCAGACGTTTTGATTTTGCGACCAAAATAAATCGGTTTCATTATCCTCTCCTTCTGATGAATGGACACTCATCTGACTAAAATATCTCTTTGTTAATATATATTTCTTTCTGCTTTCATCTGTAATGACCCATCCATTAAGAGTAATATTTTCGCATTTATTCTCTAGATAAACGAGTTCTTCTTTTTCATCTATTTCAGAAGAAAGGCAATCAAAATAAGGGGATTTTTTCCAGCTCCCCTTTTCTTGCTCAATTGCTTCTCTTTCTGCATCAGCAAATACATCTAATTCACTTTCATCTACTAAAAATTTTCTTGCTAGTCCTCTCTTTACAAGGTCTAAATTTACATATGTTTCAGTAAAAACCCTAGCTAAAGTTCTATCATATTTATCTGTCCCCAGTTCTTCGATTTCAACAGTAGTATTTTCTAATTCTTTTAAAAATTCTTTCGCGCCCCCATACCCTTTCTCATTTTTTTCAGGAGTATTTATGTTCAGTAATCGGATGGTTTTATCCCCCTCAATTTCAAGAGTATCTCCATCAATTACTCGCGTAACAAAAACAGTTTCTCTCTTGCCCATATCAATCGTTTTAAAAAAGTAGGAGTTAAACGCGATCAAAAGAGTTATCATCAATGCTAGTATAAACGCATATTTTGCCTTCATAGTACGAGAGGCAATTCCAGAATAAATTTCTCTGTAGTGAGTGAATGATAAAATTTCTCTAAATCTTCATGTTTGAGTTCTAGAGTTGCAGTATTGATATTAGGATGGGAGCCTACTCTCTCAGATTCCCAAACTTCTTTATCAATAATCAAAGTAACATCCTGCGCATAAATCATGCCCAATATAGAGACAGATCCCGGAGTTAAATGCAATTTTTCCTTTAATTCTTCGCTAGATGCAAAGAATAGCTTCTTTTTTGCATGCAGAATATCTTTTAATGCCTTTAAGTCAAGTCTTCGCAAAGCATTCATACAAACTAAAAAGAATTTTCCGCTTCCATCCTTTAAGAACAAGTTCTTAGTATGCATTACTCCAGGCATGGAAGTGATCACTTTTTCTGCCTCTTCTACTGTAAATACTGCAGGATGCTCATGCACAATGTATTTTACGCCATGCTCTTTAAGATATTGCATTAATTTTGGATCCATTTCATTAATCTACTAAATCAATTTATAAATAATTGGTATAATTAGTCTAAGACAGAATTAAGGCCGCCGCTTGTTACTCTTCGAGGTCTAGGTGGAAAATCTCCTGCTCTAGGTTCAAAATCTATCGGGGCAATCTCCATATAAGGATGATTGCAATATACACAGGTTTCTCTCTCATCCGGTCTAGACAACAAATCCTCTCCTCTACATTCCATACAAACTGCTCTATACAATTCCATCACCTAAAAAACATTTAATTATTTTTATATGTTTGTATAATTTGCATAACTAGCGAATATTTTATAAAGCGAAAGCTTTATCCTCTTTTATGAAAAAAGAAAAAATAGTAAAAAAAGAAAATAATCAGTATGATTTTATTATAATTGGAGCAGGGGTTGCAGGTTTAGCAGCAGGAATGTATGGCGGGAGATTAGGTCTTAAAAGTCTAGTTCTAGGCACATCAAGCAGTTCAGAATTGCCAATTGGAGGAGTCATAACAACTACAAACGTAGTTGAAAATTATCCGGGATTTATTCGTTTAACCGGAACAGAATTAGCAGATAAGATCAGAGATCACGCTTTGGATTATAAGGAACTAGTTTCAATAAAAGAAGAAAAAGTCCAGAATGTGGAGAAATCTAAAAGTGGTTTTTCGGCTAAAACAGATAAAGCTGTTTATCTGGGAAAGACAATATTATTTGCAACAGGCACAAAATGGAAAAAATTGCCTGATACTGTAAAAGGAAGCAGAGAATTTGAGAATCGAGGAGTATGCTATTGCGCAATTTGTGACGGGCCATTGTACAGAAATAGAACTCTCGCCGTAGTAGGGGGATCGGATAGCGCTGCAAAAGATGCATTATTATTATCAGAACACGCAAAGAAAGTATATATCATTTATAGGGGAGAGAAAATCCGCCCTGAACCCATAAATCTACAAAGAATAGAACAAAATAAGAAAATAGAAGTAATCAATAATACAAATGTATTGGAAATAAAAGGAAAACAATGCGTTGAAAGTGTTGTATTAGATAAAGCCTACCTGGGAAAAAAAGAATTGCTTCTTGACGGGGTTTTTGTCGCAATAGGGCATATAGTATTATCAGAGTTAGCAAAACCTCTGGGAGTTAACCTTAATGAAAAAAGTGAAATCATAATCAATCATAAGACCTCGGAAACAAACATTGCAGGGGTATTCGCTGCGGGGGATGTCGCAGACAAACAGTTCAAACAGGCAATCACAGGAGTAGCAGAAGGTTGCACGGCTGCTTTTTCTGCCTATGAATATATTAACAAACGTCAAGAATAATAATTCTTGAGCGTGCTCAAGATGTAGAAACATCTTGACATCTAAGTAATTCGTCAATAGATTTTTAAACATCTTTTGTTTTATAAAAATATGATAAAAAGAGAGAAGAGGGGATTGTCCCCTATTATTGCTACAGTATTATTAATTTCTATCACAGTTGTCCTAGCAGGAATAATATTTTTCTGGGCATATAGTTTTGTTGGAGAATCAGTCTCAAAAGATGGCCAAGCAATAGATACAGTTTGTAAAGATGTCGCATTTCAAGCAGACGCTTCTGATGGATTTCTTTTAGTTACAAATACCGGCAACGTACCTCTTTGGGACGTTCAAGTAAGAAAGAAAAATGCCTTAGGAGGAGATGTAATCAACATAGACGATTCTTCTGAAACTATAATAAAATCAGGAGAGTCGGCAGAAATACCTCTTAATGGTCTTTCAGGAGACATCGTAGTCTCTCCTGTTTTAATGGGGGAAACAGATACTGAAAGAAAGGCATACGTCTGTGGAGAAGATTATAGCCAGTTAATAGTAGCTTAATCAATATGAATAAAAAAGGTTTATCCCAGATCATTGCAACAGTTCTCCTCATCTTGCTTACTGTTTCAGCTGCAGTCTTTATAGCGAATTTCCTCGTCCCCTGGTATAGGGGTCAGTTAGACAGCACAGAATGTTTCACTTATAGAGATTATTTTTCCTTTGAAGACGAATTCGGATACAATTGTTATAAAAAAAATACTCCTAATAATTATTTAATTTCAGTAACTGCCAAAACAGAGCTCAACGAGACACAGCAAAATGTAGTTGGCTTTGGGCTGGCTCTTCTTTCTGGAGGAGAATCTATAGTTTTAACAGTGATGGATAATACCCTTCCTTCAGGGATATTTATGAACTCAAATCTTTCAGCCAATCTTACTATCCCTAAATCAGGAGAAGTAAGGACTTATTATCACAATAATAGCATGGTTTTTGAATCTGCTAAAATATACCCAATATTAAAATCAGGGAGAAAATGTGAGGCAAGCAATACGATAAAGCTTGCTCAATGTTAAAATGATGAAAAGAGGCCAGATATGGGTGGAAACAGTGATTTATACGTTGATAGGCTTGGCCTTGATAGGAGTAGTCTTAGCTATCATCACCCCAAAAATAAATCAAAGCAGAGACAGAATTATAGTTGAGCAATCCATTGCCTCTTTGAATGCTTTTGATGATAAAATAAAAGAGGTAATAGACAATGGTCAGGGAAACAGGAGAATCATTCGTGAATTTACTTTAAAGAAAGGAGACTTGATTATAGGTGGGCCAGGCGACGAAATAACGTTGTTACTCAAAGACTTGAGTAAACCGTATTCAGAACCAGGAGTAAGAATAGATATAGGAAACGTTATTGTAATGAGCGAAGTCCAGGGCAAAAATGCAATGGTCTACTTAATTTTGAATTACAGCACAGTCATAAATTTGACATTTGATAACAAGGACGTATTAAAGAAATTTAATCCCGCAACCATTCCTTATAGTTTCACAATCGACAACATAGGTGGTGGCGGAAGTTTATTTGTAATAGATATAGAAGAAACAACGGGCAGAGGCAATTTACCTACTACGCCTGTTCTTTCACAAGTTGATTGCAGTGTTGATGCGGACTGCACTCCAGACGCCAATTCTTGTACAGACACCATTTGTTCAAATAGCCACTGTACACATGTAAACAATAATTCAAATTCTTGTGACGATGGCTTATATTGTACAGCAACAGATAGCTGTAATAACGGCGTATGTATCGGAAGTATAGATCCATGTGCGGGACAAACTTGCAATGAGAATACTAATTCCTGTGAAAATATTCAGTTAGTGTCGGCATGTCAAGATTTAGATCTTCCAAATACTGTCTATTCTCTAAGCGCAGATCTATTAACTACTCCAACAGACAGAGATTGCTTGATAGTGAAAGCAGACAACATAACTATTGAAGGAAACAACAAACAGATAGTAGGTTTACGAACTCCTGGAATAGATGGCATTTATGTAGATCATAATTATCTAGTAAAAAACCTCACGATAAGAAATCTCATTATTAGAAGTTTTGATTTCGGGATAAATCTCAGAAAAGTTTCCAAGTCGTCTTTATATAATAATATAGTTTCAAACAGCATATCTATCGGCATATCAGCTCATGACGGAAACAATATTAGCTACAAGAACAACCAAATTATCGACTCCGTGCATACTAATCCGGGGAATTTAGCAATCGGAATTTCTTTCACAGGAAACACGAGAGATCAGTATCTAGAAAATAATTATATTTGTGACCATGAAGATTTCAGCTTTTATTGTGCTGGACCTGTTGGAGTCATATCTGGAAGCAGTAATACCTTTGGAGAAGTTTTCACTTGTGAGATAAATGACCCATTACAACATCCTTGTCCAGCTTAGCTATATAGTTTTATACAATAAAGAAAATTTTAAGTTGCGGAGAAAAATTTAAATACTATTTCTATTAATTCAAATAAGAAGAGAGTGAAAATGAAAAAAATAATTTTAGTTCTATTATTTCTTTCTATATTTATTATTGGTTCTTCTCTGGCATCTGCAGCTACAAGAAATGTATATATCATTGTAAAAAATTCAAATGGAAATCTAATATCCGGCGCTTTAGTTAATTATGTCGGACCAGGAACAAGCTTTAGCCACACAACAAACGCAGAAGGAAAAACTACAACACGAGCTTTAGAAGAAGGGTCTTGGACGTTTACTGCTTCCAAAACAGGTTATGAAACAAAAACTATCTCCTACACAATCAATCCTGTTTCAGGCACATTAGCGCTTACCATTATTTTATCAACAACTCCTACGTGCACAAATGAATGTTCTTCAGGACAAATTGGTTGCAATGGTCTAACTGGCGCATGGTTCTGTGGAGAAGCTAATGATGGAGACAATTGTCTAGATAAAAGATATGGATCTTGCACTGCAGGCTATACTTGTTCAAATGGAGTTTGCACCCAGTCGAACACAGCTCAATGTTCCGATAGCGATGATGCCAATGGCGGAGGTCCCGCAGATGGAGATGTCACAACTACGCAGGCTGGCAGCGCAACCAGAACAGGCTCGCCTACCATGACGGATGAATGTTACCAGGATCTTAGTGTAGATAGGCTCTATGAGGCCTATTGTTCAAGTTCCTCAGCAGAACCTGGAAGAAGAATAATAAGCTGCCCAACCAATAAACCTGTCTGTTCTAACGGAGCTTGTATAGCCGCCCCTCCTACTTCTCAATGTGTTGATAGCGATGACGTTGAGCCAACATCTGCACCTTCATCTAATTCAAAATATACTAAAGGAAATGTAGACAACCCTATAACTGGAGTTAGTTGGGATAGTTGCGCTTCTGCTAATGAAGTAAATGAACATTATTGTGCAAGTGCTACAGAAGATACCTTCGATACACTACCCTGCGGCTCGGGATATAGTTGTTTAGACGGAGCTTGCGTAGAGGATGACTCCAATCCTTTAGAAAATCCTGCAGGATTCCCTGAAACTATTTCTACCTTTTCCCTTTATGACACATCACTTATGCCAGAAGAATGCCATTCCAATGGGGCGATTTGCCTCTCAGGCCATCGAGCCGAGTATAGAGACACCACCTCAAATAAGATATTCTTCGTAATGCTATTTGATATTACTCGAGGAACCCAAGCTGAATATCTATCTCTTATTACCGCATCCATGGGAGGACAGTTGCAAACCGCCTACGCAGGCTCAAATAAGCTCTATCGTATAGAAGGCCACGAATTATTGTGGTTTTCTGATAATGATTTTCCTTCAGTAATTATTACTCAAGAAGGCAGCGTAGAAGTAATCGAGGATGGATCTTCATACAGTTATGTCCAAACAGCAACTACAAATAATGTGATAATTAATAAACTCACTTCATTATATCCTTCAGTAGAGGTAATCTCTAGCCCAGTAACCTGTACTGAGACTGATGATGGGGCGGATTATTCTATCAAGGGAAAAGTCAAATTTTGTAATGATAATTCATGCAGTTATAGCACAGATAAGTGTCAAGACAGTTCTACTATAAATGAGTACTATTGTAGTCCAGAAGGAAATATGGTTCTTGTAGATAATGCTTTGTGTGAGTTTGGTTGTTCAGATGGTGCCTGCATTCAGAACGGTTCTATTCCTGCAGATCCTGCAACTTGCACAGACTTAATCAATAAAGTAAAAACTCCCGAGAGTTTCGTAGAAAATGACGTTCAATTTAATCTTGGCTTGCACGATGAAGAAGTCGTTGACTGGTGGATCAATGGGGATACCTATCCAGCCACTTATTACAGTGCCACTTGGTATGCAGATCATGATGGCAAATATAGCGATATTACTTACAGAGTTGTGGTATTCGATGACCCCTCCATTAATTTAGAAAGCTGGGCAAAAGATAGATTATATCATTCAATATGCAAAATTAGAGAGTATCAAGAAGGCAATTTAGTATATATATGTAATTGGAATTCTTTGAATAATAAACAAAGCTCAGATAACCATGAAAGTAAACATAGGCAAGTAATATGGATAAAAAATAACGTTTTAGTAGAAATAGAGACATACACCGGAGACTGGCTCACTGACGAAGAAGTAATCAAAAGATCTCAAGAGAGTGTTGAGGATTTCTTAAATGATCTACAAAATAATCCGTATAATTATGCCGAATGGGAAGACTTCAACATAGATTATCCTCTTAGCATGATGGTCGATGAAAGTACATCCCAATGTTCTTCAGATATACAATGGCCTGTAGATGAGTATGGAAATACATGTTCTCCAACCTGGCAATGTAAAGTAGAACCAGTAGTATGCCCTCCTCATGGATACCAAACAAATACCTGTAGAAATTCATGCGGGGAAGTCAAGCAAGAAACAATGTATTGTAATCCGGGGATTTGCTCAGGATGTTACGTCCCAAGATGGCTAGATAAAGACTCATCATACTCAGATAATATCTGTATACCTTATGGTTTTAGATTTGAGCAAGACACAGGCAAATATACTCAAGAATTTGTTGAGATGACCGAGGAAGAAGCCCTGCCTGAAGAAACAAGCAATGATTATATCTTAACAATAGACTCAGAAACCACCGCAACATTGACACTATTTGATAAAAAAGGAAATCAATACACCTATAATTTAGTAGAGGGTAGTTCAGTTGAAATAAGCATACCAGATTGGGAAGAAGAGATAAGTAGCTTAACTTTATTTGTCAAAGATATAGTGATCACGCCAGAAAAGAGATACGTTCTTTCAGAGATTACCTGGAGAGGTTACCGAAACGTACCCGTAAAAGTAAATGCTTATTGCGAAATTGACGGCCAAGTTAAAATTCAGAAGGTAAAAGACTCTGCAGGAAACTGGGCACAGTGCCAGAATAATTATGAGTGCGACTCAAACCTTTGCTCTGGAGGGGAATGTGTAGAAATAAATGACGCAATATCTAAAGCTAAAGGATTCAAGAGCCTCTTCTTCAGAGTGTTCTGTAGAATGGCAAATACCTTTGAAGAGGATAACTACAATTCGTGCGTAGGAACTTATCTAGGTTACGAACCTACCCCTGAACCTACAGAACCTACCGGTGGCGGTGGTGGAGGCGGCGGTGGCAGCAACAACGGTGGCGGCAATGGAGGAGGAACTAGATCAAACACACAATTACCAAGTGATAGCGCAAGTTTCTCTCCTATTTTGATAAAAAATAATTAAGGTTTCTTTAAAAAAAGTGTGAGTCAGAAATAGGCCAGGTTCTGTCGGACTTTGTTTCTTTTTCAAGACAAACAGTTCGTGCTGACATCTGTCTAAGCGAGCGGCTAAATGGCTCTTGCATCAGCGAAGGCAGCGCGTTTCACCAAATCCTTAACTTCGTAGATTCCCTCACGGTTCATTTCTCAGTTAAGGCTGTGTCGTTTCTGTTCTGGAGCTATACTTCACAGCACTCTGCTTTTCAGCAGATCGCTTTGTCATTCCATTGGAATGGATGCCCGGACCTTCCTCA
Organism: Candidatus Woesearchaeota archaeon; assembly: GCA_964355135.1. GTDB lineage: Archaea > Nanobdellota > Nanobdellia > Pacearchaeales > GW2011-AR1 > UBA73. The sequence goes on from CAYHCG010000014.1 coordinate 31,809, forward strand.
GCGTTAGAATTCATTCAAACTCTTGCTAATTCAATAGCAAACGCCGTAGGTCAGCTATCTGACTCACATAAAAGTCAAATAAAGATGGTTTTTAAAACTATTCTTTTATATTATTAAGACAATATTCTAAGTCGTTTTCTTCATCTACAAAGAAATAATTACATAAGTCTATAGTCCACCTACTTTCTCGTTCAAGTTGATCGAATAGAATTTCTCTGGCACAGTAAAATACTTCTCGATCTATATCTATTAGTTTACACACTTGGGGATCTCCCTTTACCCATGCGAAATGTGCGATACAGAAAGTAGATCGTTCTTTATCAGAATAGGTCTTGCATAATTGTGGGTCATTATTTTTGAGAACAAAGTCTACAAGATTATTTGATATACAAGACGGACTGTGTATCTCAAACTCATAAATTTCCTCCACATCTCTAAACCTCAAACGACGCCGCTCAGGTTTATCCTGCAAATAGGGCTGGTATGTTTGAACTCCCATTAGACCAGATAAACTATACCTAAAGGATCTAAAAGAAGAAGGAGTGCCAACTTTTTCTCTATAAAAATTTTCATCTAAGCATTTTTCAAAGGGAGGCCCGTCCACGGCTGCTGCTTCTTCAAATTCTATCCATCCATTCAATACCTGTTGAGATGCCCATGCATTATTTTCTTTAGGAGAGAACCCAACGGAGAGGATTATAGTCAGTATTAATCCGACCACAAAGAAAATTAAGACATTCTTCCAAATAGGTTTATGCATTATTTTAGCCAAGATAAGTCCAACAAGTCCAAACCAAATCGCAGCTCCATTTATAACCAAATACGTATGAAACGCACCGAACAAACTTAGGGTAGGATTTCCTGAGAAAAGAAAGTAAGAAATAATATCTGGTTTTATAACAGATATTATAAAAATATAAATTGTTAAAACAATAAGACAAAGAATTATTCCCCACCAAATAAACCACTTATCGGATTTATCCTTATCCATTAAATTAACCATATGCTAAAAAGAAAAGAGCGTTATAAATACCTTCCCTTGCATACTTTTAAAAAGTAAAATTAACTATTCTTAATATGGCAAAAGGATTAGTGATTACACTTATCATTCTAGTTGTTCTAATCATTGGAGGAGTTTTTGCATACTCTAAATTTATCAAAAAAACAGGTTGCGAGATTTACCCTGATGAGATTCCAAGTGACGGCTCTACACCTTCCAAAGACAGTTGCTATTATACACAAGCAAAGACTCTTAATGATGCAACACAATGCGATAAAATTGAAGGAACACAATGGGCAGATAGCTGTTATTATGAATTGGCTGTGAGTTTACAACAAGATTCCTTATGCACTAAAGTAAAAGAATCCGTAAGAATCTCTGATTGTTATCAGGGACTAGCAGAAGCAAGAAGAGATCCTTCATATTGTAGTTATATTCCTACAGTTAGCTCAAAAGATAATTGTTATGCAGTAATTGCCAACATGCTTCCTGACGTAACTGTTTGTGAATACATAGAGAATGCTGCACAAAAAGAGAATTGTAAGAATATGTAATTGTGTTATAATCGATTTCTTCATAAAACGTAACCTATAAAAAGCTATTTCGTTTATTATAGTAACAAAAAAGATGGTGAATCAAGACGTACTCAATTACCTCAACGAGGGAAAGAAAAGAGGATTCTCTTTGCAATTACTTAAGCAAAAACTCCTAGAAGGAGGTTTTGAAGAACGTGAAATAAACGATGCGATTGCAGAAATAAATAAAGCGGGCGCTCCTACTCAATCTTCTCCAGCGCAAAAACCAATACAGTCACAACCAACTCAGTCAAAGCCTGTCTCACAGTCTTCAATGACAGAAAAACCAATATTTCAATCTTCTCAGCCAAAACCTGTGACTTCTACTTACACTCCTCCAAAACAAAATCCTTTTGCCCAACCAGTATTTCAATCTTCATCTATAAACAATAAGAAGGGCTCGGCACATTTATGGGCGAAAATCTCTGGAATTCTTGGCATTGCTCTTTTAGTCTTCTTAACAATATTCTCTCTTGTAGTTCTCTCACTACAGAATTCATTAGTTTTATTATTTTATTTTATCATAATAATGGTATTCTCCGGCCTATATATCTTCGGGTTTTATAAAATAGGAAAAGAAAAAGAATCGAAATTACTCAAGTTCAGTTCTCTCTTAATGGTTATTATTTTGGCATTAATTCTAGTGATAGGTTTTGTACTATATCTAACAGGAAATCAATTAGGCGAAGCTCTTTCTTCTATATCAGGCACTTCAGCTGGAGGATTAGTAATAGTTTTGTCAGTATTGATAGTTCTTTTGATCTTCGTATTCATAATAAGCAAGATTCTCTTCTCTATCGGATTAATTAAATTAAAAGGCGAAGTTAAATTAGCAAAATTAAGCGGAATTGTCAATTTGATCGTTTCAATCATAGGCATCTTCACATTCATCTTCTTCATTATCTTATTATTTACAGCCTCTGAATTCGTTTCAGCATTCATTGACGGGCTTTCTCCTCAGGCAGTTGGGGATTCATTCATAGGCGCAGCAGCAACAATCATATTGTTTGTCCTGTCTTTCTTAGTCCTTGCAGGTCTTAAGTTCATTTCAACAATCATCGAAATAGTTATGTTGTTTAAAGCAAGTAAAACTCTTTAAGATAAAATGGATAAATATCTCTTACCAAATGATTCTATCAAATCAAAATCCTATATTTTCTCTTCAATAATATTGGTAATTTTAAATTTCTTAATTTTTGCTTTTCTTATTTCTTTTGCTTTCTTTTTTTCTAGTGAAGATTCCTTTAAAATTTCTTTAAATACATATTCCTTTATTATAGGATGGACACTCTTTAATATCATTACCGTTCTAATTATCTTATTTGTCGGTTTTAGAAATATAGAAAAATTCAGGAAAAGAACTTTTTATTCTTCACTTTTAATTTATCTAGGTTTGGCAATAACAATTATAATAGCCTCTTCTATAAAAATAATTTACTTTCCGTCTAGTGCAGAAGCCCGTTGGGGACTCATTTTTATGCCAGTTGTATTCATGGTGGGAATTTACTTTGCTTTTATTTCAAATATAATTTCTTCTATAATCTATAAAATTTATTTAAGCAAAATAGAAAGATCAAAATAAAGTAATCAGGAAGACCTTTTTATTCAGGATTTGAAGGCAATTTTTTTTCTAAAAGTCTTTCCATAATTGACTCTTTAATCTTCAAATCAGTATCTAACAATTTGCCAGGCGTAGTTTTGAAAACATCTGCAAGTTTTACTAATAAATCCAAGGAAGGGACATATCTTCCCGGATCATTGGCAAAAACATCGTGTAGATAAGAATAAGAATATCTCGTTCTTCTTGAAAGTTCTTGGAAAGTTAAATTATGGTATGTTCTTAATGCATTTAAATTCTGTTGAAGCCTTCTTGCAACTTGTAGATAGGATTCGTCTTGCAATTTATCTGCCTTTCTCACCATTACCATATCATAATAATAGTTTTTATTTAAAGATTTATATAAAACTTAAAATAGAGAATAATAGAAATAGTGTTAGTGTTTAAGGGTAGTAAAGCTCTTTAGAATTATCTATTAATATTCTCTATTAAATAAAGGATTTTCTTTTGCAAATCTAATTCTTTCTTGAAGGACTCTTCTATGAGCAGTAACTCTTGCAGGTTCTCCTCCTAGAAAACCTACAGTTCGAAGTATCCCCACAAACGGATTAGTAATAGCAGCATATTTACCCACAGTGGCAGCTAAGTCATTATCAGTTAATTTTTGCGCTAGCTTTTCTTCTTCTCTTACAGCGGCACGATAGTGTACATTTTGCATAATATCTCGTGTGAAACTTGCTGGACAATCTCCTTGATACATATAAATCATGCACGTGGAGAATATTTAAACTTTATTAAAGAAAAATCAAAATAAAGTAAGCAGGAAGACAATTCAGAATAATTTGATTTTTAAATAAAGCTATTAGTAGTTATATGCTGAAATTCTCGTTGCCTTGAATCTTACACACTAACTCTATCAACGTCATCTTCTATGACGGCTTCAGTTGTTTCGTCTTGCGGATGGCTTCGTACTTAGATGCTTTCAGTACTTATCCAATGCAGTGCGTAGCTACGCGGCCTCCTCATAAGAACCGCCCACCAGAGGCACCCGAGCACCGTTCCTCTCGTACTAAATGCTCGTTCCACTCAAACAACAACGCGCCTAGTAGATATCATACAAACTGTCTCGCGTATATTGCTCAACGATTATTTTTTTTCGTTGTATGGACT
>CAYHCG010000015.1:0-32137 GCA_964355135.1 Candidatus Woesearchaeota archaeon
CAAGTAGAATATATTTTGATTTTTTCATCATCTTTTTGTCACCGATCTTTTTTATGTTATCCCTAACAATGGACACTATTTAAACTTTTCGATTTTTTCAAAAATAATTAATTTTTTCAATAGTAAAAATAAAAATCTAAAATAAATTTTAACTTTTATCGATGAAATGTTTATATATCTCTCCCTTTTAGCTAAAGAATGAAAGAAATGGATGTTCTTAGAGAGATATTCGATAAAAAAATAACCTCTATATTGGGTATTTTCTTAGATAGCCCTGTAAGAAATTTCTCCCTCTCAGAGATTTCTTTGGACGCGAAAGTAAATATAGCAACAACGCTGCGCATTGTAGATAAGCTAGTTAGAAATGATGTAGTAGATTTATCTTATGTCGGCAAGTCAAAGATTTACCGGCTCAAGCAAAGCGAGAAAACATTAGCACTTACCAAAATGTTAAAAGGAGAGGATCATCTTTCCGATTTTATAGAGAAAATTAAACTCAATCGAAAAATAAAGAAGATTATATTAGAGTCAAAAACAAGCAACGGGGCCAAGGTACTAATAGTAGGCGACTCGCTTCCCCTTGATAGGATAAATTCAATAATTGAGGAGATAAAAGCAAAATACAATTTCAGGATCCAGTTTGTGGAGCTGGCTGAAAAACAGTTCTATGAAATGGAAAAGCTAGGCCTATATGAATTAAGCAAAAAAATCATTTGGGAGAGAAAATAACCTGCTATTAGCCCCAGTATTTGTAGCAAGAAAGATATAAAAACAATGTCTTAGTATATTAAATATAAAAAAAATGGCAAATTTACTCATAGGGTTGCATGCATTCCTTGGAGAACTGGGCTTGGCTTCATTTCTCTGGGTTTTTATAGAAACTCTCAATCCACAAAAGCAAAGAGTAAAAAGAGCAAAAATTGCGGCCCTATTAGGGACTATTTTTCTTTTCGCTTCATGGTTCATTGGAGGATATTATTATACAACAGATTACGGAACAAACGTGAAGCCTTTGATTAAAGAAGGCCCACAACCTTGGGCACATGGAGTTTTCATGGAAGCAAAAGAACATATTTTCCTTTTTTTGCCATTTCTTTCTTTTCTTACATTTAGTTTGATTAAGCAATATGAAAATAACTTGGAAAAAAACAAGAAAATTAAAAAGTCAATTTTGTGGCTCTGTACTTTAATTATTATTATCGGAGCATTGATGGCTTTCATGGGTTATTTAATATCGACTGGCGCAAGATCTGCTTTAGAGGCGATAGCATGAGGAATTACAAGGCAGGAGCAATTTCCACCCTTCTTACCGGGGCAGTTATAGTTTTTATGACAATCTATGCTGAACTCTCAGAGCCTTTCAAAAATGCTCTCAAATCAATTACAGGACATCATTGGATAAGCAAGAGTTTGATTTCCCTAATTTTATTCTTTATTTTATATTTTGCATTTGGAAAAGTAAAGATAAAAGAAAATGATGTCTGGAAATATACACAATACGTCTTTTGGGCAGTCTTGTTCTATTCACTTATTATTTTATTATTTTTCTTATTTCATTTTTTTAAATGAGGATCTTTATTCTCCGTAATACTCCAAGGTCTTGCCTCGGGGAGTTTCACATTGGGTAGCTTGGAGTTTTAGCGATTAATTATTTTTAGAGTTATACTCTACGCATTTCTTTATGAAAAAAATGCTACAGAAGCCTATTTTTTCAGCTCTTTCACAATCGGCAAGATTTTATTGTATACTTTCTTCTGGTATTTCTTAGGCAATCTTCTGTAAACCTTGTTTATTTTTTCGTAAAGTTTCAAAGCCTCTTCCTTGTTTCCTGTTTTGGCAACAGAAATAAACTCTTTGACCAAAGCAGCAATATCCTTTTTGTCAATTTCTACTCGTAGTTCTTCTATTTTATTATATATAAATCTCTTGCAATTTAGAGGAAGAGAAGGATATAGTTCTTTTGCTTTCTGATAATTTTCCCTTGACTTCTCAATATCATTTTTTATCATTTTCTTGGTTTTTCTTATTAACACAAAAATCTCCATTACCTTATCATTCTTTTTCCATTTTGCTATTCTTGCGTTCTTAAATCCAAAAAGGGTCATGCAGCAGAAAATTGTCAAAGTCAAAATCCAGCTTAGATAAAACCAGACATTCTTTTCTCCTCCGGAAACAAAAGTTACCAACCCACTTATGCCACTTATTTTTGCAGCAGGAAAGTTTTCTTTAAAGGAAAATGTTGTTGTTTTCTCGATTTCTTTCGTGTCTACAATTCTCTTTATATAGTAAATAATGCTGCTTTTCTCTAAGTCTTCTAATTTTATCTCAAATATGGGATCTTCCTTTATGACCCTATATTTATTGACAAAGACTATTTCAGTGGAAGACTCTGCTATTTCCTTTGGAATCACTTCAATAAAACTATCAAATGAGTCATTCTTTACCTCAATTTTCTTCTTTACAAGGGTTATTTTATCAGTTTTATCTTTGTATTCTATCTCAACTTGCTTTGCCTTTGCAGAAACAATTATGAATTTCTGAATTCTAACGTTTTCCTCTGCAATGTTTTTTTTGCTTTTATCATCAAGAACAATTCCGCTGGAAGCTGCATATGCGCCTATTATTTCCTCAAAGTCAAAATCCAGACTGTTTTTGTAATACTCATGGGCAGAAATAACTACCAAGTTTTGAGGGATGCCTGCGCTCATATTTTCTACTTCATCCAATATCTCGCTTTTTCTCTTTTCTCTGCTTTCTGAACTCCTCATGTAATCTAAATTATGCTGCAGGTCAAGTCTCATCTGCAATAATTTTTTCTTGTAAAATTCAAGATTTTCGTTAATTTTTAGGTCTTCTATGGCTTCTTTTTCTTCGGCAGAATATTTTTCTTGAATCAGGAGAAATTTATTAATACTTTCTATCAGGGAATCTATTTCTTCTCTTCCTTCAAAACTCTCATTTAAGGTTTCGGCTATATTCTCTCTATTCTGTGAGGCGACCAACCCATCGAAATCAAAATCAACTTCAAAGTCCCTGCTTTCTTCCTTATAATTGCTATTTTTATCATAACATCCTACATCCCAAGAGTAATTTCCTGGGTCAAAATCCCTCAGCTCCATTTTCACTTTCTGGCTGTTATTCAATGTTGTATTAACATGAGAGTAAACTAAGCTTCCTAGCTGGCTATTGTCATAATAATATATGCTTAAAGTGCAATTGCTGAGATTTATATTGTCGCTGACCTTATAGGAAAAGTTAAAGCTGTCAATGCTCATTAATTCATTACTGGCAGGTTCAATTAAGGTTACCGCAGGTTTTTCAGTATCATTAAAATTTACGGTTATTAGCCTAGTTGTTTCGTAAGGCAGAGAATTATCGATATAAGTTCTTAGCCGGGCAGTATAATTGCCTTCCGTATTGTATATATGCTGCACATTGTTATATAAATTCTTCATGTTGATATTATTGGAATTCGCTCCGCTGCTTCCATCTCCATATTCAATAATGTAGCTGATATTGCTATTCACAATAGCGGTTATATTGACCGAAAAACTAACGCTCTCTCCCTTGTTTATGCTATTTTTATCGGAATTAAACCCTATTATAGGGGTATAATTGACATTTATATTAAATGCCCCAGAAGTTGAATTAAAGATCGCGGAATCATTGCTGTCTCTGCAATTCAACTCCCAAGAATATTCTCCGTTTTCGAGATTCAGCGAATAATTTAAACTCTCGCTAAAGTTTTTAGTATCAAGTGCATCATGTGCTTTGAGGATGCCGAAGTTGCAATTTAATAAACTTATATCATAATAAGAGACACTAAAATTAAAATAAACGTCAGTTTTATTTATATTTCCGATAGGTGCTTCCAAGACATTCAAGGACATACCTTCCATAACCATATCATTTATCTTGTCAAGACTAATAATTATTTGAAATGTTTGAGTAGATAAGTGTGGCACGGTCCAGGATATTCTATCAATAAGGCCGTTATTATCAGTATCGTAAGTTTCAAAATCAACTTCCTTATTTTCTTCTTTCCAGTATAGCTTTATGCTCTCTTTTTTTAATTCTGGAGATTCTTCTACATCTTCATATGTGATAAAAGAGTCATTAACGTGCTTACTGGCCTCAAGAACTATTTCCTTTTTCCACTGCTCTTCGTTCCTTTCTACAGTTTCTATCCTATTAATATTATCGACTATATCCTTAATTTCTTCAGCCTTACCCCTTTCTGCAACAAATTCATATATTTTTTTATTTTCATCAACGTAGTCGAAGTAAGAATAAGAAATCGTTTGTCTTATTTGATCTGCATCTGCATACTCTATACGCGCCGTTTCATCATTGATTTCTTGGTTTATAGAAAGATTATCGATACTTAGATATTCAAATTCTGGCTCTTTTACATCTAAATTCTCTTCTTCTGGATTAGAATTTGCCCCAGAATCATTGTTTTCACTGTTATTGCTGCCGCCTAAAGACACATTCTGCGTTTCTGTTTCATCTATAGGAGGTTCAGAGTTAGAGCTATTTATTATTTCTTCTAACGGGATATAAAAGTGTTCTTTATTTTCAAAATCTTCTTTAATTTCCTGCTTGATCTCTTCTACAACTTTGCTTTGGATTGCATTCTCAATGGGGACGGTGCTGGGCAGGCCATCTACAGGTATTTCATTGTCAGGTAATTCGGTTAGGGGAGTTACTTGATTGCTCTCTATTGATTCTTGCCCTATTACAAAAAAACCAAGCAAGATAAAAACGCATATTAACACAATTAAATCTGCATACCTTACTCTTTTCAATAAATCTTTTAACATTGACCCTCTTTTAAATGTTTTAATCTGATTTATAGGAGATTTTTCCTTTTTAAAAACTCTTCGTTGTCAAGAAGTATATTATTTTACAATATATGCTTCTTAATCCCGACCCAAATAGCTCATTATTTGCCGCTTCTATTAAAAAATCAAGATTTTCCATATAGAAATCTTGAGTGTGCTCAAGATCAATGCACTAAAGTCTATGATTGTTCTTGACATATTCTTCTTCTAGTCTTTTTATAGTGGCTTCTCTTCTTGAGAGATTCGTTTTAGACTTATCCACTACATACATAAAAATAACTTTGTCCCCAAAATCTAGCCTCTGGCAGGAAGTGCTGTTATTAAATTTAAACCCCTTTCTGAACTGCCTTGGAATCAAAAAATACTTTGTCGCTTCGTTTCTTCCGCGTTGGCTTATATTTGTCTGAATTTCCGCAACATTCTCTGTAAACAACCGGATATCGTTTAAATGTCCTTTTAATTGCAGATATTCTTGATAATCTGACAAGACTTCTACTAAAACTTTCTCCCCATCTTTTTTTGAGCTAACTATTGTTCCCATTTTCACATTTGTAATAAAGTTTATCCTAATATATTAGAAAGCTTTATAATATATATTTTGTTATCACATTATGTATATTAATACAGATATACATATTTAAATAAGAATATAAGAGGTTAAAATCAAAAGAAAAGTGGTCCTTCACGGGCCTTCAACATTGACTATTTCTCTCCCGTATAGTTGGATAAGGAAATTTAACATAAAAAAAGGAGATGAATTAGAAGTAGAAGAAGAGGGTAAGGAACTAAAGATAAAGTTAGAGGGAGTTTCACCCTTAGAAAAAAAAGAGATAACTATCGGCGATTTAAATAGCCTTGGCAAAATAAACATAACCTCAGCATATAGGCAAGGTTATGAAGAAATAGAAGTAAAATACGCTGACAGCAGTTATCTCAAAAATATACAAGAAATTATAATGAGAGAAATAACCGGGTTTGAAATTATAAGGCAGGATAATAATAAGTGCGTTCTCAGGGATATAACCGGACACACGAAAGATGAATTTGATAATGCTATAAACAGGATGTGGCTTTTGATAATTGACTTGTCAAGCGAGAGCTTAGAAGCGGTAAAGGACAAGGATTCCTTAAGATTAAAGAACATTCAGATAATGGACCAGGCAATTAACAAGTTTAGCAATTACTGCCTAAGAATACTCATTAAAAAAGGCGACAAGGATTATAGAAAAACTCTTCTCTATTATCACCTCATTAAGAGTTTAGAGGAGACCGCAGACAGATATAAAGATCTCTGCAACATTTGCGTCAATAATCTAGAAAATATCGACAAAGATTTCATAAACCAATTCTTAAATGTAAACAACTGTCTTAGTGAATTTCATAAGTTATTTTATAGATACAATGAAGAAAAGATGGAAGACTTGATGAAAAAGGTTAAATCTGCTTATAATAATATTTCTCACTCACAAAAGAACATTGAAGTTTATTTATCGCCCATTTGTAAAGATATTCATGATCTGTTGGGAGTTCTAACTGAAATAAAATTATAAAGAGTTATATTTTCCTAAAAAGTTATCCAGATTTCTTCGTCTAGTTTAAATTCATTTATCCTCCATCTATAATATGAATAAAAAATTACTCATTGGAATCTTATTTTTATTAATTATGGGACTATTATGGTTTCTTGAGCCGAGTACGGGAGATAATTCAAACCAACTGGCTGAGACCGTAACTGGCGTAGCAACAAACAACGGAACATTAACTTTTCAAAATGGGACATTGATTGGAGGCGATCCAGACACTTATATTACTTTGACTCAAAGCAGAACTTTCTTGGTCGCAACAGGTTCAGCGGAGTATCCTTCTGGAACTAAAGTCGACTGTAACCCGCCTCCAGGATATCCTAATCCTTGCATTTTAAGTTAGGTTTAAATTTTTGATAAGGCATCCATAAAATAGTAATCTCCATGAATTAAGGAGCAATCTAAGTGATATCCACTATTCTTATCCATGCAAGCATGCCTTAGTAATCCTTCATAATCTTTCTTTGTTGAAAGATAATTTGTACTAAGAGATTTTAATATTTCATAAGCTTGCCTTTCATATTCCTGAGTTGAGGTTACTCTGAAGAGGTCTAATAATGTAGTGCTAGCTATTGCGGCCGCAGAACTATCTTTGGGAATATCTGTATGAGGATCCTTAAAATCATAAAAGGGAATTCTGTCCATGGGCAGGTTATGAATGAAATATGCCGCACATCTTTCAGCTGCTTCTAAAAATCTGGGTTCTTGAGTCGTCTCATATGCTGCCAAAAATCCTTTCATCGATCTTGCCTGAGATCTAGACACGCAAGATTCGGGACCATATCCATTATTGAGAACTCCTTTAATAGCCTTCCCAGATAGTGTATCAAATTCTACTTCCTGCACGCATGAACCATCTTCATTAATATTATATTGGATGCAGGTATCGCAATGGCTTATAATCTTATTTCTTAATCCCTCTCTTCCATGTAAAGAAGCCCAGCATAGTAATGAGACTGGCGAATCCATGGTTTCAACAGATATTCTATGGGTGGTGGATTCATTAAGGTCGCCAATAAGTTGGAGATATCCTCCTTTCTTATTAAATCTAGCAGCAACCAAATCAGCTGCCTTTAACCCTACCCTAAGGAAGTTTTCATCTCTTGTTAAATTATAAGCAGAGGCATGTGAGTAGTAAAATCTTAGCGGATTGAGAGTTAATTCATCTACTTCTGTAAACTTCATAGCATCCATCCATACTCTTGCTAGCTGCTGAAAAGATTCATCCTTAGTCACATGGGCCGCCTTTAGAAGAATTCCTGGCCAAAATCCATCTGTTGACCCTCCTGGTTTAATAGGTATCCACTCTCCTTGTAGCCTGGTAACAGAGATGAATTGATCTTTAGGTATTCTTTCTTCTGCAAGCCATCTTATCTTTTGATCTGCATTTCGTTTCGCTAATTCCCTATATAGCTCTTTGATGTTATCATCATCCACATCAGTCTTTCTTATTTGATCGACAACATAATCTATGGAATTTTTATGTTTTATATACACTCTCGCAGCTACACTCCCTCCAGTTAAAGCAAGTAAACTTACTATTCCTCCCGCAAGAACTTGTCTTCTTGTCATCAAGGGTACCTTAGGCGCTACCCTTACTTCCTCGCCCCACCATTTATATCTATCAATGGCTTTTTTGAAATCCTTTGGAGTTTTGTAATGCCCTTCTTCAGCTCTGAGAATTATTTTTTCCAGGGTTCTTGGAATTTTTTGTTCCCCAGAATGTATTAACAACTCCCTTAAAACTCCTGCGGTTCCTCCGATATCATCCCTAGATCTGTCTGAATCATCCCAATATCCAAAATCAACCATGCCTGCTAAGTTTCCATTTTCTTTTACCATAATATTTTCAGGTTTTACATCAGTATGCGGAATACCTTCCTTACGGGCATAGTCTAAAGCATCTAGAGTTGTACTAGTTGTATTGAGTATATCATACAGAGAAATTGTTTTTTTAGATGCTTTTAATTCATCTAAAAATTTCCTAAGATTTCTTCCTTTAACTAGCTCTAAAACAACAAAAGAGAGCCCCTCATACGTTCCAATATCATAAACCCTCACTATATTCGAATGTTTTAAACGCGTTAAATTATAAGCTTCTTCATTAAGACACTGTGCTTTATCATCGCTTGATCCGGGTCTAAGAACTTTCAATCCTATATCGATTCCAAGCCTGGGGTGTCTCCCTTGATAAAACCAAGTCTTTTTCGTTTCTTCAAGAAAATGATCTACTAAATAATTTCCTAGCGGCCTTCCCACTAAACTTTCTGCAGAGACACAAGTAATACTTCTCACTTTTCCATTTCTTTCATCTCCAACCACTTCTTCTAAATTCCTTTCTTCTGCATGAACCCCATATACCATTTTTTACTACTTTCTCTGGATAAAATATCCTATTTTTATAGACCTTTCCATTAGAATTATCCAATTTCTCAAGTGGGGTTTTAATTTTCAAACTTATTAAACCAAGCTAATGAAAATAAAAAAGAGTAATGAGGCGGCAGGCAATGTCATTGGGCAAAGAAAAATAAAAGTTGCAACCCTCTTTACTTTAGCTATATTTATCCTAGGGGAAATAGCTCTTTTAGGAGCTTATTCAACAAAACCAACTCATCTCTCAAAAATATCTTCTTTTGTAATCCAAGATTCAAGAGGCAGCGCAGAAAATTCTCTTAATTGGCTTTTAGTTTTGGCATCGGTCTCTTTAGCTATCTTGTCAGCCATAAATCTCTTATTTTTGTGGTATCTCAGGAAGGCATATGGCACTCTAGCGCAAGACAACAAAGAGGTTCTCTTAGAGATAAATAAGCAGAAAAATGATGAGATAAAAGAAATGGCCCTGACCCGTAATGTCATTCTTATGAAATTGATGAGAAAAAGCAAGAATACCTAACTTATTTCCACCATCTTAAAACTAATAACATCGCAAATAAACCTATAGTAGCAAGAATAATCCCTGTAAACGTTGGATCGTTTGCTTCTGTATCTATAACAGTATAACCAGTTAGGCTAGAAGACAAAAGCAGAAAAGAAAATACAAAAATAAGCATTACACTTAGAATTGTCAGCTTTTTCATTGGGCCTATCTGCTTATAAAATAGTCCTTTCACTTCCTGCATTTTATTCTCAATTTCCTTTGTAAGCGCAAAATTTTGCTCACGCTTATAAATTTTCAATGCCTTGCGGTAATTTTCTAACGCTTTTCTAAGTGCGTCTCTTTCCATATTAGCATCTTTACTTAAAACAGAAACTGTCTCCCAGGTTGAAGCCGCTTTTTGATAATAAGAGGCGCGCGGCTGTCCTACACTATGTTTGAGATCTCCAAGATGGCTATAAATTTCGGCTAAGACTTTAATCTCCAACTTTTCGTTACCATTTGTCAGATAATTTTCAAGAAAGTCGATTTTAGTAGCATTATCTTTAAATCCCTTTATTTTATCCTTTATCTCATTAATTTTTTCTTCTTCCTGCATTGTTTATCCAATTTTCTTCTCCATATATTTCTATCGGTTTTATCCCCCTATATCATTTAATAAGATATTTAATCCCTTAAACGCTCTTTACTTCATGATTAAAAGAGGAATATTGATTATATTGGCCATAGTTTTTACCTTTTTGATTGCGGGTGCTGGAAAAGCAGAAGTAATAACCTCGCTCAACATAACTCCTTCAAATTTCACTCCTCCAGATTTTCTTGCCGATATTCCCACACAGACTTGGGCAATAAATACCAACATCACTGATGCATTTGATCTTGACGATTATTTTTATGATGAAGAGACTTTATCTTATAATTATTCCTCTGTTTCTAATATAAGTGTAGCAATAAATTCTACAACGCATCTTGTTTCTTTTTATTCTGATTATGGTTTTGAAGGTTTAAGAGGAGTTGTTTTTACAGCTTACGATACTTTTTCAAGCACCCAAACAAACAATATAACATTGAATGTCACAAATGACTCTATTGCGCCCCAATGGTCAAATCCCTCAAAAGACAAGGTCATAATCTACCAAAATAGCCTGGTTAAATTCACAACAGACTGGCAGGATAATATTGCTTTAAGCAGATATATATTTTCAATAAAGCAGGAAGGCGGATGGACAAATTATTCCTCGGTCGCTTTTTCAGGAAAGCAGAGTATATCTAATTACTCAGTTCAGATCAGCGCCCCAAGCGGACAAGTTTACTGGCAATTTCACGCTTTTGATACTTCCGGCAACTTAAACTCCACGGCAATTCAAAACTTCTCTGTTACATCCATAAGTGCTCCAGCGCCCTCAAGCAGCCCATCCTCCTCAAACGATGAGGGTAATTTCCTTGGTTCTCTTATTCAGAAGAAAGGAGAAGGAAATGGGGAATTTACGACAGATCCTACAGATTCTTTCCACATAGAAATAATACAGGGAGAATCCGCGATAATAACTATAAAGGTAACCAACGAAGGAGAATCATTATTAGATTTTGAAATTGAAATTGCTGGCCTGGAAGAATTAGAAAAGACAATATCTGATACTATTTTTAATGTAAGTTCTCAAGAATCAAAATCTGTAAGTATAGAATTCAAATCAGGCAAAGATCTTGCTCCAGATGTCTATTACGGAGTTATTAAAATAAAAACAGTTTCGGGAATAAAAGAAATACCCATAGTGATTATAGTAAAAACGGCAAATATAGAATTAGGCTTAAAAGTAGTTGTCGCAGAAGAATATAAAAATGTCCGCCCAGGAAATATTTTAAGGGCAAACATTACCCTGGAAAATCTAAAGGATATCCAAGAGAGAAATATCAATTTCTATTATGCGATAACTGATTTTAGAGGGAATGTTGTGGATTCTGCTTCGGAAGAATTTATTTTTTCCGCCAGATCCCAGGTCTTAGAAAAAGAGTTCATAATTCCTAAAAAAATAGAAAGGGGAGAGTACATCTTTCTTGCAAGAGCAGTCAGTGGGGACGAGATAGCTATAGATTCTGATACTTTTACTGTCGGGGAATCTTTCAATGTGGCAGGTTTCATTAAAACTAATTTTCTTATCATTATACTTATCTTATCTTCGATCACCGTTGCATTATTAATGGCAAAACATCACAAAAGCAAAGAAAGATTAAGGTTATTAAACCTCTATATGATGGTAAATCAGCTAAATAAACTTATCCAGGAAGGAAAGCATGATGAGGCCATTGATATTTATGTAAGGATAAAGTCTGCCTATGGCGAGCCAGTTTCACAAACAGCTTTGGAGAATAAAGATCTTCTTATAAAGGAAATGAAAAAACTGGCAGAAACTATCAATAGCCAGCTTTCCAATAGGCAGGCAGAAATACAGCCTAAAACTGCGCAGCCGCAAATCAAGATTGAAGAAAACAAGGTGGAAATTAAAAATGAAGCTAATAAAAATATAATAACTGAAATCAAAAAAGAAGAAATAAAAGAGCCAGAAAAATTAGGGGCAGAAGTATCAGGCAAAAAGTCAGAAGATATAAAGAAAGTTGAAGAGAAAGACAGAAAGAGAAGAAAAACTAAACTTAAAAAGACCTTAAAAAAGAGAAAATGAGATTTTGTAAAAAGAGAATGCTTGTTTGTATTTTCTTAATCGTATTTATGGGTTTATTTAACAATGTTGATGCAGAGTCTGCGTATGGTTCCCCAATAAAAAAAGAGCAATATGAAATCTCGAGAAGTTTCGTTAACAGGGAACTTACCCAAGGGAATATTTTTAAAGATTCTTTCGAGATTAAGAACCTCGGAGATAGGCAATTAAAAGTTTCTTATCTACTAACTGAAAGTATCTCAAGCATAATCGCATTAGAATCGAGTGGAGAGATAATCGGTGCGCGAAATTACACAATTGTTTATTTTACTTTAATTGGAAAAGAAAATGGTAATTACGCCGGAGAAATAAAAATCTCAGGGGATATTGATGAAAAAATTCCAGTAAACGTTACTGTTATTAATGAATCTCTTGACCCTCAGTTCTTCGTAGAGGTATCTACTTACAAAAAGAAGCTTACTTTTAATGACAAGATTGATTTTAAGCTAGATATAAAAAAGATTGCAGGAGAGACGGAAATAAAAAATGTTACTTTCGCTTATTATCTCAAGAACCCTTCAGATAATAGCTCCTATTTTTTAGGGAATGAAACAAAGGATATTGCGGGTTCCCTGCAAATGCGAAAGAATTTTAATTTTCCTGAAGAATTAGCTGAGGGATACTATGTATTAGAGACTTTAACTACATATAACAATAAGGTAACTTCCTCTAGTGATGAATTCCTGCTTACAACCTCGTTTTGGTCTATAAGGATTTTTGGCTTTATTCCATTGTGGATGCTAGCGACTTTTCTCGCAATTATTTTCTTAGGCATTTTATCATTTTCCATCATTAGAAAAGAAATAGAGAAGAAGAAAAAATATAAAATGCAGCTCTATACAAACACACTTCCTAAAAAATCAGAAAATACTCTCGCTCTAGGGAAAATTGCTGAAACCAACATTCCTGCATATTTAGAGATGGATGCCCTCACCACACATTGCGTTGTTGCGGGGGCAACAGGCGGAGGAAAGAGCATTGCTGCCCAAGTGATCATTGAAGAAACATTGCTCAAAAATATTGCCGTAATTGTATTCGATCCGACCGCTCAATGGTCTGGAATGCTTAGAAAATGCGATGACAAGAAAATGTTTTCTTTCTACCCTAAATTTGGCTTAAAGCCAAGTGATGCTCGGGCTTTCCCAGGGAATGTAAGACAAATAACTAACGAAAGGCAGGCAATAGACATAAAGAAATATATGAATCCAGGGCAGATGCAGATTTTTACCATGAATAAGCTAACTCCGCCCCAAATTGACACTTTTGTCGCCAGTGTGATCGCTTCCATTTTCAAGTCAGACCCTAAAGAGTATCCCGGACTCAAGGTTATGCTAGTTTTTGATGAAGTTCATCGTTTATTGCCAAAATTCGGCGGTTCAGGAAAAGGCTTTTTGCAGATAGAAAGAGCATGCAGAGAATTTAGAAAGTGGGGTTTTGGCGTTATGCTTGTTTCTCAGGTTTTAAGCGATTTTGTAGGTGAGATAAAGGCAAATATCAATACAGAAGCGCAGATGAGGACTCGGGATGAAGCGGACCTCAATAGAATCAAAACAAAATACGGGGAAGAATTTTTACAATCTCTGATAAAAGCTTCGGTTGGTGTCGGGATGTTTGTAAACCCTCGATATAATAAAGGAAAGCCTTATTTTATTAACTTTAGGCCCATATTGCATAATACTCGAAGATTATCTGACGAAATTCTCGAACAGTATAATAAATATGGCGAAATCATTGATGATTTAGAATATCAGATTGAACAGCTCGAACAGGAAAAGATAGACGTATTTGACTTAAAGATGGAATTAAAATTAGTTAAAGACAAATTAATGACTGGAAACTTTACCGTTGTGGATATTTATCTGGAAGGTCTAAAGCCTAGAGTTGAGAAACATTGGCAACAACTAAATAAAAAACCTAAGAAACGCGAGATAGATCTTGTCGACACAACAATAATCGAGTCGTCTCTAAAGCAAGCTCAGAAAGGAAGAGAGGAGTTTAGTAAACAAGAAACTAAACAAAATTCTTCCCAAGAGAAAGAAGAAATAAAAGAAGCGGAAAGAATTGAGCCGGAAGTATCAGGCAAGAAATCCGAAGAAATAGTGAAGGCTTCTTCAAAAGAAGAAAAAGACAGCAACGAAAATAATCTCAAAGTTAAAAAGATAACAAAAGTAAAGAAAAAAAATAAAAAATAAAATTATTCTATTTCTACAAAGAAGAAATATGGCGTAGCAGACACATCAGAATTGTGCCCATCTTCTAAAACCATCATTTGGAAGTCATTATCCTGGCTGTTGAAACCGTTTAAGGCGCCTTCTTCTAATAGAGAAGTGAATACAACGCTTGAAGTTGCCGGCTCAAAAAGCAATACTTCTTCAAATTGATTTGATGCCTGCCCTCCCCCGCTATTGAATAACTTGGTGCTTAAACATTCTCCTGCGCCAAAAGACAAACTGGCGGTAGTAAAGGCATCATGGCCATCTCCAGCAGGCACGAACGAGAATGTTTCATTTACTCCATCAGCATCACTCGAACCAATGTTAAATGTTGATTCTAGTACCGTTAAATTTGCACCTCCAAGATTAGTGCTTCCAGCGGTACCTAATCCACCAGTTCCATTTGCAGTAAAGTTAAAGCACTGTATATTTCCCCATGTAATAGATGAGTTTGTGGAAGAATAAACTTCCCCAGATGGTTCTGTCAAAGTCCAGTTGTAGATAACATTTCCGCTTGAATCGGCCAATTCAATTGCCCCTGACACATTACCAAAGTAACCTTGCCAAGTGGGAGTTATTCCAGTTCCTGTAATTGCAAGATAAGTGATGTTTCCAGCAAATGCGCTATTATTCCCTGCCGCATCTGTAGGTGCTGTCTGCGGAGTTCCAGGAGTCACTATGGCTCCATCAGGTTGCACTGCCAAAGCTAGCTCTATAAATAGGCTCACAATCAGAATAGTTGAAAATACAATGACAACTATATCTTTTTTTGATCTTATCATAAATTTTTGCCTCCTTTCAGCTCTTTTTTTAAGCTTGATTCATAAATTATGCATAAGTCGCCTAAATTTTTGAGATCTTCAACTACAGAAATATCTAACAAACCGTTTATTTCCTTTGAGAAAGATGCCACCTTAGTCTTAACTAACTTAGACTCGGAAACAATAAGGAGTTTCTTTTTTAAGCTGTCAAAAGAAATGTTTTTTATATTATCCAGGTCTTCCTCAATTCTCCAATAAAGTTTTTCAATAAAATAATGCAACTGAGAGCTTTCTAAAAGCCAGATTTTTAATATAAGTTTATGATGCTCTGAAAGATAGATTAGTTTCTTAGCGGGATTTCCCCTTATCAATGCAGTCAAATGCAGCAACTCTTCAGATATAGAGTAGAGAGATCTTGGCTTGCCCTTTTCTGCAGAGCCTGTTCTTTCTTTTTTAATTATATTCGCTGCTTCCAGAAGCTTAAGCTGCTGACTCACATAGGCGACTGAAGTGTTAACTTTTTTAGCTATTTCCAATGGCGAGGAGGGGCTAGTTGTAAGAATCTGGAGAATTTTCCATCTCGGCTCTGAAAAAATTGCATCTGAATTCATTCTCAATAAAAAATCAGATACTATTTAAGTCTTTTGTTTAATTAGTTTATTATAGTGTTTTAACTATTAATTTAAAGTATTTATTTAACTAATTACTTAACTAATTAATTTTATAGTGCAAAGAGATGTCTCAAGATAAATAAAGACTACGACATAATAATCGCAGATGAAATTCTCTACGCAGTTCAATTAGGCTTACTCGAAGAAGCACAAGTAATAGAGTTAATCAAGTCAAAGCCAAAAAATAAAGAACTAATTCTCACGTGTTCCCACACGCCCTTTCCCAATATCTTCGCCTTAGCAGATCTTGTCACAGAAATAAAGAAAGTCAAACACCCCCATGACCTAGGTATTTTGGCAAGAAAAGACATTGAATACTAATAAAACAAATAAATGATCTAAAGACTTATTTAATCCAACACTATCAATATAGGATGGATAATGTGGAGGAATTTTTTGACTATAATACTTCTAAATTTTGGATAGCGATAACCCTAGTAATTATCCTTCACCTTATTCCTATACCGCTTGGGGATGATGATATGGCAATGGTCCTCTTCAAAGCAATGTGGCAAGAAACAAGATCAATCTACTTTCTTATGGGCATGATTGCTGTTGAATTTGTGATAATAATTGTACCATTTGTTGGTGTACAAAGATTTCTCTCAGAAAAATTAAATTTTGATTGAATACTACTCAACAACTTTGAAAATCTCTCTATAACCAGTTTGATATAATTCAGTATAGCCTTTCATTTTTTCCATCATGGCAGGATCAGCATTTTTCTTATAATCTTCCATTGCCTTTTCGAAGTCGGCCAAACTCTCAACTTCGTGTTCAATTACAATTTTATTAAAATCAGTCACAAAATCAAGTAATACTCTAGCTTTTCCATCCATAGTATTAGCCATTTCTTTCATCAGCTTTGCTAATTTACCAGCACTTCCAGGTTTCGCAATAAAAACTTCTCTTACAAGCAACATCAAAATTAAAGGCCCTCCAACTATATAAAGACTATTAGTTTTAAATAAACTAAGTAAAATGGATCTAACAAAAAAGCAAAAAGAGCAAGTTGAAAAGCAACTTAAAGAACATCAGCATTCTGATTATAAAATAAATATAGAGTTAACAGAAGGTCAAATTCTAAAAGGTTTCTCTGTACATTCTAAAGTTTTAAGGCCCGAGATCATGAATGCTATGCATCTTGCCAGATGGTTATTTTTTAATAATGGCCTTTATGTCAATAAAATAGTGATAGATATGGGTTCTGGAACAGGGATTCAGGGTGTCGTAGCAGGATTATATGGCGCAAAGCAAGTCATTTTTTCCGACTTATCTTATGCCGCGGTGCAAAATACAAAAGAAAATGTTAAAATTTTCAAGCTCGGCAATAAATCTGAGGTTTACGAAGGAGATTTATTCCAAAAGATAAAAACTAAGGCGGACATTATAATATTCAATCACCCTTTCTTTTCTACTCAAACGATGGAAGAGGACATAATAACAAAATCAGTAAACAACAATGGAAGCTTAATACACAGATTTCTCGAAGATTCTAAGAAATTCTTAACCAAAGGCGGACTAATAGTAATGCCTTATTTTCATCTCGCTGGAGAAATAAACGATCCTGCAGTGCAAGCTCCAAAACATGGATACACTGTTAAAGAAATATCCAGAGGAAATCTAAATACCGGATTACAAAAAGGAGAAACCTCTATTTACATTTTAAAGTTAAAGTAAACTAATCTACCTCGCGCCCCACTTTCTAATGCAATAATCAACGAGCTTCTCACCTTCTAGGGTTCTGTTTTGGGAATCTACTCTAATCATGAAGACTTCTCGCTCGTTTAATTTTAGAAAGACTCTTGAGTCGCTTCTCTTTATCTTTATCCAGCAGATAGTCTTTCCTTCAATAGTCAGAAATTCAAAAGTAATGTAGTCATTAAGATGATTGAATATCTTGCTGGGGAAAAATGCTCTGATAACCTCATCAATCACTGTACGCTTATAACTATCCGTACCAGGTTCCTTCGTCTTCTTCATGTCTTCTTCAATGCCCACTATCTCAAAATTACCGCCTTCCTTGTTTTCTTTAATACCTATAGCTAAACTTCCTCCTTCAGAGTTAAGTAGGGCAGCAATAGATTTTGCAATAATCACTTTACTAGCGCGAGTTCCATATTCTCGAATCTCAAAGGACTTGCTTTCCTTTAGTTGCGTAGGATTATACGTAAGGCTCCAGAATGCTTCCGCTTTAAATTCAGTATGTAAACTCTCTCCTCCTTCTAGAAGTTTTTTAACTTGGAGAGCAATTTTTTCGTTTTCTTGAGGTTCACTCAAAATAATTTTCTTTACTCTCCCTACTTCCCCACTCTTCAACCTAACCATAATTCCCTGTTCATGAAAAGGTGTTCTTGCGGCAAGCTCTTCAACAATTCCAGTTGAAGATCTCTTCTGGCTCGTAAGTATTGTAACCTTCATTCCCTTTTTTATATTCTCCAGATACTGGCCGTCCATCTTCAAACCCCCCAATCGAGATATAAAAAAGTTTAGTTACTCTCTCTAGTGGAGACTAAAATATACATATTGGCACAGTAAGAAGCTTTATATACCGACATTTTAATAGATAGACATGGGAAATTTTAGATCAGACAGCAGAGGCGGAGGATTCGGAGGCCGTGGCAGAGATAGCCGTGGTGGCGGATCAAGAGGAGGATTCGGAGGCCGAGGCGGTGGAGGCGGTTTTAGAGACAGAGAATCTCGAGGACCAGTTGAAATGTATGATGCTACATGCGCTAAATGTGGCAAGAAATGTCAGGTTCCATTCAAGCCAACAGGAGAAAAGCCTGTTTACTGCAGTGATTGCTTTAGAACTGAAGGCCAACAAAATAACCCAAGAGGCAATTCAGGATCGCAAGATCAGATGAATCAGATTAACGCAAAGCTTGATAAGATAATCAAAATTTTGCAAGAATTGGAACTTGATGTAGATGGCGAGTCAGACGAAGACGACGAAGATCTTGATGATCTAGACGACGAAGATGAAGACGAAGACGAAGAAGAAAGTGAAGATGTACAAAAAGACTTGTAAACCTATTATTTTTAAACTCTAATTATTAGTTCACCATTATGAATAAAAAAGTTATTATACTAAGCATTGTTTTGCTGGTAATCGTTGGAGTACTCATATTCAAAAGTAGCATGGAAAAAACTCAGGAAAAAAAGGTTGTTTTGGAAACTTCACAGGGAGACATAGTCATTCAGTTATATGGAGATATGCCTATTACTGCAGGTAATTTTGAAAAATTAGCAAGTGAAGGATTTTATGACGGAGTTATATTTCACAGAGTTATCGATGGTTTCATGATTCAAGGTGGAGACCCTACCGGAACAGGAATGGGCGGGCCAGGATATTCTATTAAAGATGAATTTACACATCAGGGTGGAAATAAAAATAACAAATGGACTATTTCCATGGCAAATTCAGGGCCTAATTCAGGAGGCAGCCAGTTTTTTATTAATCTTGTAAATAATAACTTCCTTGACTCAAAACACCCTGCTTTTGGCATAGTCATTGAGGGCATGGATGTTGTGCAAGCTATTGCTAAAACTCGTACAGATTCTTCGGACAGGCCCATAGAAGAAGTTAAAATAATCAGTGCAAGAGTTGAATAAAACAGTACATTTAAGAGTCGAATGATAATTCTTCTAGTTTATGGTAGATACAGGTACTGCAGTATTCAAACATCTTCCTCAAGATTTTATTGTTGAGGAAATAGGAGACAATTACACCTGCAAAGTCTCTGACAGTACAGATAATCTAAAAAGCGCCAGTGTAGACTTCGCAAAATTGGACGTCAATGACAGAAGACCATTTTTATCTTGTGATCTAGAAAAAATCAATCTAGACCATTTCAGCACATTATCAATACTTGCCAAAGAATTGAACAACATGCCGCATGAATTGGGATATGCAGGCACAAAGGACAAAAATGCCTGGACTTGCCAGCGCATATCTATCTTTAACGCAGATATAGAAAGAATAAAAGAGTTTTCTTTTCCAGGCATAGCGCTCAAGAACTTCAAATGGATCAAGCATAAAATAAAAATCGGAGATCTTGCAGGCAATCGCTTTACCATTGTCTTAAGAGATGTAGATAAGGACGCAATTAAAGTATTAAGCAAAGTAAGAAATACACAAAATCTCCCTAATTTTTTCGGTGCGCAAAGATCTGGGTCCTTACGCAAGGAAAATGTGACGATGGCTAAATTAATATTCAAGCAAAAATTTCAGGAGGCAGTTTTTGCATTCTTAATAGGATTTGGAGAGAATGAAAGCGAAAGTGTAAAAAAAGCCAAGAAAAGATTAAAAGATGAAAAAAACATCCGAGCTGCAAAAGATTATTTTCCTCTCCAGTTAACTACAGAATGGCGTATGTTGAATCATCTGCATGAATTTGAAAAAGACTGGATGGGAGCATTAATGACCATAGGCGAGAAAACACTATTGATCATGTGCGCTGCTTTACAAAGCAAATTATTCAATGAGCTTCTTCAGAGGGCGATAGACGAGCGGATAAGTCTTAACGATGCAAGTTTGCAGTTACTTGGATATAATTCTAAATTTTCTTCAGGAAGAATAGGTGAACTGGAAAGAGAGGTTCTCAGAGATAACGGCCTAGAACTCAAAGATTTCCAGGTACCTCAATTACCTTCTCTAAGTTTAAAATCTTCTATAAGAAAAGCTTTTTTTCAAGTGCGTGAACTAGACATAGAAACAAAAGACGATGAAATATTCACTCCAAGCAAGAAGATCATTTTAAAATTTGTTCTAGATTCAGGCACTTATGCAACAACTCTACTAGAACAATTTTTCATTCTGAGATAAAAGATTTAGTTGTCTTTATTTGCGCTAAAAGCTCTTTTTCCCTGTACAGGTAATTGAAAAACGTGCTTGCATTTATCGCATTGCACCGTCAGAATTGAAGTGAGTTCAGTAAGTATTTTGCATTTCTGTGCATTTACCTTTATGCCCACTTGAATAAGTAAAGTTTCATTACATTTTGGACATTTCATAAAAATCCCACAGTTAAGAGATTTATAAAATTAATCTTTCACTATCTTTAGAATATTTTTAATATAGTCTTTTCTGTTTCCAATACTAACTACCGGAAATCCATATTTTCCGGCTTCCTTCTTAATAAAATTATTGAATTCAATGACCCACTCAACTTCTTTTTCTTTTACTTTATCGGGGTACTTGTCAGCACTGTCCCATAATCCTCTCTCAAAAATAGTTTTTCTAACTCTATCTATATCTTCATCAATAAGAAAAAGTGCCTTAAATATTTTCTTATTTTTTGCAATTTCTTTTGCAAGTTGAGGCGTTATCGCAATTCCCTCAATTATATAAGAACCCCAAACGTAGTCAGCTTCAATAAGAGCTTTAACACCTTTCCATACATCTTTACCTTCTTCATTTACTCTTTTTACAATCTCCTTTGCAGAATTATCGTTTAGAAATCTTACTCCCATTTCAGACGTATTTCCGCGGGAGAATAATGCAGGGTAATCTTCTTTTCTTACTATCTTTCTCATTTGCTCTCCAATTACATCAGTAGAAATCCAGGGTAATTTAAGCTCTTCCGCAATCTTTCTTGCAGTAAAACTTTTCCCTGAGGTAGGTGAGCCACCTATCAATATTATCTTATCCATGCTAACTTAAAGAAATAAAGTGTTATAAAACTTCTCAAATAACAAACGGCTTTTCCTTAATGTCTCTCTTGCCGTCTAAAGTAACTATTCTTTTTATGATTCCTTTTCTTTTTGCGTTTTCTCTCATCTTAACTGGATCTTTCTCGTTTTTAGGCACTTCTATATCTTTAATCTCTAGAGTGTGCTTTATGGCAATTTCCTTAAATTGACTGCCGTCAAAGAACAAGTCCTCAATAATCGCTTTATCGGTTGTTTTTAGAGAGCAAAAATCTGCCTTTGGCTCTTCTTCTCCTCCCTTGCTTCCAGGCTTTCCGCTCTTAGGTGCTTTGGCTTTGACCTTTAGTTCAAAACCAGGTGAGGAAAAGGACAAGGCAAAAAATACTTTAGGATATTTATTCATCAAAGTAATAATTTTTTTAGGTTCAATCTCAGAATTTATTAGATTTTGCTTTATCCCCATATACCCTTTAGTGTCCGCTATTTCAAAATCAATATCCTTTTTCAGGTCTAAAGTAGAGATAATCGCTCCAGTCATCTTTATTTTTCCACTTGCGCCTTCTAAGCCTCTTCTGACAAAGTAATTTGCGAACTCTGCGCTAGCTTTTACAGCCCATTTTTCAGGCTGTTTCTTTCCTTCAAGCAAATATCTGTTTTCAAAGACTCCACGAGAAAACTTGTTAAATTCAGAATGTACCTCTTCATCGACTGCTCCCGTAAATATTTTGTGAATAGTGTTCTTCATTTTCATAGTTTCATCAAACCATCTTTATAAATTTTTGCAGTTGAACTCATCCAATAATTTATATATCATTATTTCTTTGCTAATCAATGGAACTGACCGAGAAAGACATTAAACGTGGATCTTTAATCTTCCTGCTTTTGGCTCTTGCGATACTTGCAATATTGGTAATAAAACCGGTTTTCCTATCTATTTTCGGAGGCTTATTGCTGTCCTTCATATTCTACCCAGTCTATAAATTTGTTTTAAGGTTTGTTAAATACAAAAATCTTGCAGCAGCAATAGTAAGTATCTTCGTTTTGCTTATTATCATAGTTCCTCTCTGGTTTGCTCTTCCTTTAGTAACCAAGCAGGTCTTTGACCTATTCCAGGCAACACAAACTTTAGACATAGCAGGAGTGTTAAAAGCATTATTCCCTTCATCTTCTGAGGGTTTGATAAACCAAGTAAGCTTAAGTGCCTCTAATGCTTTAAGCAAAATAACCTCCTCAATCTTAAACTCTCTAGTCGAATTTCTGGTTAATTTTGCAGTTGTAGCTCTTAACTTGCTTTTAGTAGCCTTTGTTTTCTTCTTTGCCTTAAGAGATGAAGAACAACTAAAGGAATTCGCTTCAGGCTTGTCTCCTCTTAACAAAAATCAAGAGAAGAACCTGATAAAGCAATTTAAAGACATGACTAATTCCATTATCTATGGAAATTTCCTTGTTGGGATACTACAAGGAGTCATAGCAGGTCTAGGACTTTATCTGTTTGGAGTTCCTAATGCTCTAGTCTTGACAATCTTATCTGTAATATTTGGAATATTGCCTATGCTTGGAGTAGGAATAGTATATCTTCCTGTAGCCATATATCTCTTAGTTTACGGAAATGCTGCCACAGCAATTATCTTCCTTATCTATAACTTAGTATTTGTGTCTGCAATAGAAACCGTGTTAAGGACTCACGTAGTGGCCAGAAAAACCCAAGTTTCACAGGTAATAGTACTAGTCGGAATGATTGGGGGAACGCTCGTATTCGGCATACTAGGCCTATTAATCGGGCCGTTAATCCTAGCATACTTTATTACGTTCCTTAAGGCCTATAAAGAAAAGACATTATCTAGCTTTTTCGCTCAAGAATAATTAGAATTTAAATTTATTTTTATAGCTACAGTTCTTGCATTCTACAGCCTTATATATCTTATTTATCCTGATTTTTCCCTCTAATTTTGATAGGCATTCCTTGCAGAAAAACTTCCTATAGCTCCCAAGTTTAATGTTAAACTTCATCGCTAGTCTTTTGATTTTGCGGCATTCTTCTGCGGTAAAATCTTTCCGCCTGAAAAATTCGTCAATGCTTTGTTGCGCTTCTTTTCTAGTTAGTTTTGTTTTCATCAAAAGAGGAGACAGTTGATAGGAAAGTAAAATAAAAGAATGACTTTTCATTTATTTCGCTTCGCACTATCTAATGTTTTGATGACCTCATCATCATTTCTTTTAAGAACTTCCTCATAATATTGCTTAATAGCATCTTTCAGTATCTGAGCTTGAGACTTCCCAGTTAATTTAACAATCTTGCGGATTTTACTTAAAGTCTCATCATCAGTAGAAAATGTTTTCACAGTAACCATCAAGAGAGATAGGTAGCAGTCTTTTTATTCTTTTTGAGACTATCCGCCAGAATCAATAATCTCTTTCACCTTGTATAACAGTAAGGCGAACATCTTAGCAGTGATTATAGGTTTGGGACTTAGCTTTCCATGAATAATCAAACTGATGCATATATTAACCAAGACCCACAAATTAAAAACACATGTAGAAAAAAGAAAGTAGAACAGTCTTATATGATAATTGCGTGTTGTCGTTCTAGGCTGAAAGTCATAATCCAAAGTCCTATAACATGTTTCAATACCCCAACGGGAACCATATAATTGATATAATCTCCAAGCTAGAGTTGGGTGCACAGGAAAATTAGATACGAAGGCGTGCTTTACACCATTTTCAGCGTCAACAAGAATAAGAGTAACATCTTCCTCGCCTACTTTAAACCCGCTAAAAACTCGTGCTTGACAGTGCATAGCTTTGTCAAGTGCTTTTTTAACTGAAGCATTTTTTGTCATGGGCATAAGGAATTTGACCTTATGTTTCTTAAAAACCTGAAATACTTTAACTTCATTAAACCCCCTATCAAGGTAAGCTAAGTCTATCCTTAGCCTATTTTTTACTTTGGAAAGGCTCTTATCAAGTAATTTCCATACGTCATCAAGGGGGCTTACAGGTACAACGTCAACAATGAATCTGCCTCCTGGGGTAACAATAGAGCAGGTCAAAAAGTCAATAAAGGTATTTGTCCCGTTTTCATGTTCACCACCACGGACATAAGAAATTCCTCCCCCATAATAAGGTATCCTATGGATATCGTAAGCGATGTCATGTTTCCTGTTTTTCAGGGCATTATAATTGCTTTTTGCAAAGTTAAATACAAAGTCAGAAATTTTATCGAACATGACTCTTATCTTGTCTATGGAATCAAATTTTGAGAAATGGTAAAACATTAAATCACCAGAAGGAGATTGTTCAAGGTCGTTGCTTACTTTAAAGGTCTTAGCTCCCCCATTGGCAAAATTGTTGGTATAAGCAACATGTGCTAAAACATCCAACAAATCCTTTCCAGTAAACTTCCCATTAGATTTTATCTTCAAATCAATTTGAGGATAGACCAATTTCCTAAGCAGTTTAATTGACTCCCTTATTTCACGGTCATAATTTTTCTTCTTTTCTTTGAGGACAGTATTCACAATCTCTAAATCAAGTAAGACATTATTTTGAGTGGCTATAGCTAAAATACGTTCAGCAATTTTTTCCAGTTCACTTTTATTTAATAAGGAAACAAAATAGTTATTATACGTCCTCTTTGAAGGAATTATCAATTTATTATCTTCGCCCTTATAGAATCCCAGTTGAAAGCTTTCCTCTTCATGATTAAGAAGATATTCGGTGAGGGAAATATAATTAGACAATCCTTTGAATTTCCTAAAAATACAAAGGCGAGCAATTGTATGTAAGGAGAACAATGATTTATGATTGTCTTGAACTAGGCTGGAAAAGTCTAACTGGGACAATAAGTAAGAAACTTTTAAAGTTTCCTGGCTTCCCTTGTGCTTGTTAACGATATTATTTATTTGGTCTTCCATGGTTTCTTGTATATATATTTAGTCTATATTTATATACAAAGAGAAGGTATTTAAATGTTACTATATCTAGTCTAGTTATATATACAAGGAAAAGGTATAAATGGTCTATTTATCTATATGAGAAGATGGACAAGAAAACACTGCCAAAAATCGGCGCACAAGTATATGACCAAGAGGGAAACCTAATTGGAAGAGTTGAGGATATTAAAATGGTAAAAAATGATATTTTAAAGAATATAAGAGAATTAATTGAAGATGAACCTGTAGATGAGATAAAGGAATCTAAGACTCCCATAATAGACCGTAATGCAAATCAGGTCTCAATAAAGATTCCTAAGTATTTATCTGCAAAATGCCGGTTAGATGAAAATTCCGTTTTTGAGATGGTCTTTAATCCAAGCAAGGAAAAAACGCTTGAGGAAATGGAAAAATCGAAATTTGTGATATTCTTAAGGAATAAAGATTCAAACGTAATCCCTCACAAGGTCGGTAAAAAACAGCTGAAAGGCAAAAAGTCATCATCTTTTGACCCAAGGTCAGAAATTATCATTAAGAAGCTCTATCAGCAGGGCAGCGGCATGAGCACGAATCAATTGGCTAAAGCTACACAGTTGCCTTACTTAACTGTTCAAAGGAAGCTTAAGAAATTGAAAGAATACGATGCAGTTGTAGAAGAAGGGGAGAATGTTGAAGATAATAAGGGGAAAGAAGGAAAGCGTGGGAAGACAACACGCTTTAGTTTGAATTACTCAGAAATTAAGAATGTTTAATGCAGAGTCTATAGGACCCGCGAGTTAAAAGGAATATTTTTTCCTATAAAAGATAAGGCCAAAAGAATTATTCATGGGGACCTTCTCAGTTAAGAGTTTACCGTCTCTTACAGTTTTTGCAAGCCAATCATAACAATCTGAAAGATATTTATCACTTCCAGTTCCAACAACTAGAACAGCAATGACTGCTGCTAAAAGAATTATTATCCAGAAAGGATTAGTTAGTTTATCTAATTGAAGCAAAGCTATAAACAAGATACCAACCGCAGCCAACATTCGATATATCATGCCCGTCGTATTTTTATCAATGGAAGATATTTGTTTCATCCTAATATCAAATATCTTTTCTTCCTTATTCATAGCAATCATCATTATAATCCAAATAAAAATCTATCGGTTGAAAGGAGGTCAAAATGAAAAAACAAAAGGAATTTAAAGAGTTTAAACGATTTAAATCTACTAAAGACAAGAGGAACAAAGAAATGGCTAGAGATTCAGGAGGGGCAATATTAATCATTTCTGGAATATTAATTCTAGTAATCGCTGTTGCGTTTTTTCTTCCCCTATCTTCTAAACAATATTTCAACGTCATAATTACTGGCAGCGACCAAAATTCTAAGGTAGCAGATATAGGTTTCTTGGATATAAAGGGGCCCGCAATAGAAATATTTTCGCGAAGTAATCCTCCAGGACAACTCAATTTAGATGTGTTAGTTACTAATCAAACAGGAGACACCCTAGTTAATACTACTCTCTATAATTTAGGGTTGGGAGAATTAAATTTTCCAGTAACCGGGCCCATCATCAAAGGAAATTTAACCATAAATTATGCTCTCTATCATAATAATGTTATTGTTGATAAGGGCAAGATAAACCAGGTGGTAGAATCAAATGCCAAAAAATAAAAATAGTCCAGATATCGATAAGATTAATCATCTTGGAGAGGTTCTTTTTAGTGGTGCAATTTTGTTTATCAGCGTTTCATTTGGATTATTCACATTTGCTGTAGACAAAGGTGCAGACACCCTTAATATAACTTGGTTTAGCATTTCTTTAGGGTTTGCTCTGTTAGCAGGAATATTTTCTTTAATATCCTCTTTTATGGGAATAAAATCTGGGAACATGAAATGGATTGTTGCCTCTTTTATAAGCCTTATAGTAATGATTGTCATTCTTGGCATAGATTATATACAAATATTCAGTAATATAATAGATGAAGCGCCTACTCTAAATCCTGGTGCTGGCAATATAGTTCCCTAATCAGGATTCCTTCAAAATCTCAAATCCTAGTCGTGATAGAATAAATCTTACCTCAAATAGACTTTTAGCATTTGTGCTTACTTATATGCTTGGGGCAGAAATATTTTCCGCAGTTTTTACATTGTTTAGCACAACTCTGACAGATAAGAAACCCTTTACCATGCAATAAAGGTCCGCTCTGACATTTTACATATTGAACAATGCTCTCTTTTAGCTTCAATGGAAAACCGCACCAAGTACAGTTTAAAACCAAGCCATAAGTAAATTTATCACCGTTACTCATCTTTATTTTATTTTTCTCATATCTCTGTTTTTCTTTCCAGTATCCCATATTATCGGCAACTTTGTAAGCATTCGTAATTTATTATGTCTTTGTCCGTAGAGTCTTGACACCCAGTAAAACAAGGATACCAGTTAAGGTTGTCTTTGTTCATCATAGAATATAGATAATCTTCATCCCCCATCTTTAATAATTCCGGACTAGATTCGGTATATCCTAAATCCTCTAAATTCGCTTGTAATGTGGAATATGCAATCTCCTCACATTTTTGTATGCATCTTGTAGAAGAATATTCACATGTAGGGCATTGACGAGGGCAGTTTTGAGAACATTCTCTATAAAAGCCTATGAATTCGTTATATGAATTATAGAGACTAGATTCTCCTTCCTCAACAATGGCATTGCCAGTTATATTATTAAGGAAATAAATAGAGGCAATTATGACTAATATAACTCCCACAGCAAAAATTAAGCGAGCAGTTGTTAGTTTTATCATATTGTCAGATTTGACAATCTCAGTATTTATACTTTTCGTCAATATAACCAATATGAACAAACTTGACATAGCTAAACTTAAACATGTCTTTTCCGTTCTAGCGAATGAGAAAAGACTTAAGATAGTTGAACTGTGTTCTGATAAAGAATACACGATTACTGAATTAGGAAAGATGCTAAAATTGAATTACAGCATAACTGTTGAGTATACGAGTGCTTTGGCAAAAGCAAATCTTGTTGAAAAAGTAAGAAACAAGGATAAGACGGTGAGCGTTAAGTCGTTGATTAGGTTGAATAATGATGGAGAGATTAAAAGAATTGCTTAAAAGCACAGAAAGGTTTATATAGTAAACTGTATAGTAAGATACTATACTAAATGGCAAAAGACTATGTTTCAGAGGAAGTGCACCATCCACACGAATTAAATACGAAAATAGTAGTTTATGGCTCTCAGTGGTATAAGAGGGGAGATATGTTAGATATGTATTCACAAAAGCTCCTAACATCAAAAAGAACAGACGAAAGTTCGTACTTTCTTCCCTATATTGAAAAAATGTTTGAAAGACTACGTGTGGAAAGAAAATTGGGGGAGGTAGATGTCATAGCTATTGTACCAAATAGTACTGGGGGACATTCCCCTACTTTACTAGCTATTGGAAATTGGTTTGCAAGTAAACATCCTTGCAGAGTTGTAAAGATTATAAAAGGTGCAGGGCCGAGGTTAAACAAAAATAACCAGGGTTTTTTAGATAGATGGAATAAAGTAGACGGGAAATTTAACCTTGAACAACCACTGGTAAAAAAAGGATTAAGAGTAATGGTATTAGATGACCAAAAAACAACAGGAGCAACATTTTTAGAATCCCGAAGATTAATGATTAAGGAAGAAGCAAACCCTTTATTTTATATCTGTTTGGGGATAAATAGGAACGTTGTATTAATGGGAGAATAGGTGAAATATGGAAAAAGAAGAGCTGAAAAGATGGTTAAAATTTTGTAAAGTAAGAGGAATTGGTTCAAGTAAAGTGATAAAGCTTTTAGGAATATTTGGAAATTTTTCCCACATATATACTGCCTCTAATGAGGAATTGTACCGGACACGAATATTTACTCTTGAAATGATTGAGTTATTCAACCATGCTAAAGAAGAAGATTTTGTTGAAGATTTTGTATTGCAAATATGTGAAAGAGAGAATATAAACATAATTCCTCTTTATTCTCTGAATTACCCTGCCAATTTAAAAAATTTGCCTGATGCCCCTCTTACTTTATATGCGAAGGGAAATTTGGATTTACTTACAACACAGAAGATTGCCATAGTTGGAAGTAGAGAGTCAGAACATACGGCATTAAAATGGGCTTTAACTAACGCGAGAGATTTGGTGAAGGAAAATATTACTGTAGTGAGCGGAGGTGCTAAAGGAATTGATTATCAAGCCCATTCTGGTGCATTAAATCTTCACGGGAAAACAATCTGCGTTCTAGGGTCTGGCTTACTGAGATTATATCCTCCAGAACACCGAAACTTGTTTAAAAGAATAATTGATGAAGGCGGGTTGTTGTTAAGCGAGCATCCTCCAACCGATAGAGGAGGAAGACTCTCTCTCCTCCGAAGAAATAGAATAATTTCCGGAATATCAGATGCCATAATAATTGTTACTAGTAAAAAAAGTGGCGGCTCAAGAACTCAAATTGAAATAGCTAGAAAACAGAGAATTCCTATCTTTGTACCAAACTTGAGTCTTGATTTAAGGCCTAATGAAGGAATCGCTGAAGCGATTTCCGAAGATTCAATAACTCAAATAGACAGCTATAAAGAAGTAATGGAAGTATTGAAACTGAACAAAAATTTATCTAATTAAAACTATTTTTTAAAATGATAGAATATATTATACCAGTGAATTTTGAAATATCTCTGGGAGAGAACGTCTATTATGAATATGGCAAGGAAAACTAACATTATGGTCCAAAGAATAGTAAATTTTGCATCCAGGCCCGCAATAACAATCCCTATCATAGATAATGCCCAAAGCCAGGCTAAGATAAATATGCCAATAAGTATGAATGAAAGATGTACTAAGAACCTTAAAGCAATATAGTACGGTTTATCATTATATTTTTGTTTGCTTGAGAATGTCTGAGAAATAAGATTAATTATTGGAGGTATAAAGCAAAATATACCAATCCAAAAAACCCAAGGTTTTACGGTAATGATTAAAGCGTTTAATAGAGGAAGGCTAGTTTTAAGGTCAAAAAAATAAAATCCCAGTAATCCTCCGCCAAAAACAAGGAGCGTTGCTATTTGCAAACTAACATCTCTTTTTTCCATTCACAAATATTAGAAAATAGTATATAAAAAAGCTTCGTAGGCACTTTACGGACAGAACCTTGAGTACAATAAACCATATAAATAAAGACTCTTCAAAAGATTATGTCATCTATAAAAGAACAATTGACTCACACTACTGTAAGAATAGAAAGCGAGATTGGAACCGGAACGGGTTTTTTCTTTAACTTCGATTTTGAAGGGAAGAAATTTCCCGCTATAATAACAAACAAGCATGTTGTCAGGGGAGCAAAGAAAGGCAACATTATCCTTAAGTTAAAAGATAAGCTAGGCAAATGGGATGTAGGAAAAAACTATTTGGTGACAATAGAAAATTTTGAAGATAATTGGATTTTTCACCCAGAAGATGATGTGGACCTTTGCTTTTATCCCTTTGGACCAGTAATACACAACATGGAAGAAAGAGGATTCTCTCCTTTTTATATCTCTCTTGATGAGAGTCTGTTGCCTAAGGCTGAAGAAGAAAGAGAATTAGAAGTTCTTGAAGATATAGCCATGGTAGGTTATCCAAATGGTATCTGGGACTCGGTTAATAATCTCCCAATTGTAAGGACAGGTGTTACGGCTACTCCATTTTTCTCTAATTATAAAGGAAAAGCAGAATTTATGATTGATGCTGCATGCTTCAATGGTTCTAGTGGTTCTCCAGTCTTTCTCCTAAACCTGGGCAGTTATTTTGCAAACGGGGTTACTAATATCGGGGCTAGCAGGATAAAGTTACTAGGAATTCTCTATGCTGGACCCCAACCTCATGCAAGAGGAGAGATAAAAATGGAAGACATTCCTAAGATAGAAAAACCAGTTGCTTATACACCAATCCCAAACAATTTAGGATTGGTTATAAAATCTAGAAAGATTTTGGATTTAAAAAAATTAATAGAAAGCAAGATTAAAGAAGCAGAACAGCAAGTGTAAGCAATGTCGGAATCCAGAAATGTTAAAATTTATATATTTTGAAGTTTAATCTTCTATATGCCTAAATGCCCTTCCCCTTGCTTTTATGAACTGGTTCTCTTAGAAAATAGAGGAAAATACAAATGCGCAAGGTGCGGGAAACTCTGGAAACAGAAAGACATAGACTTGGCAGAGTTCATTAGACAAAATAAGAGAGAAAGGGAAGAAGATAGGGAACAATTGAAAAGAAAAGCAAAACAAGCTTACCAGGCAAAAAAGGCAATTCCTAAAGTTATTGAAGATATAAAAAATCCAAAACCTCTAAAGACCAAAGAAGAGTATTATGAGGAAAATAGAGATAAGATAATTCAACAGAAAAAAGAGTACAGAAAAGGACTAAGTGAGCAAGCGAAAAAAGAGCAAAATGAAAAGCGTAAAGCTAGGAGATATATGAATATCGAATATACTCGCATTCAATGTAGGATAAATTACTGGAAGCAACAGCAAAAGGCTTTGGCGCTAAAAACTTTCAGCGATGGGTTTTATACGCCTTATAGCGTCGGTTTACAGGATTCGTTGCCCACTTTTCAACATTCCTATCTACTGGGAGATCAGTAAAGCTTAAAAACCCTATTTAATCTATCATTTCGAAGACGGCCATAGTAACCTGGCAATACCCGATCCCATTCTGAACTCGGAAGTCAAGCAGGTAACGTCTTGTGCGTTAGTCTCCCTCAAGAGGCGAAACACAGATGCTGTCTTCATTATTTTTCTTTTAATAAAACTACAATATTAATGTATTTGTCACATGGGCTCTGTTGAAAAAGTCCTCAGGGTAAAAGTTAATCTACCCTGAGAGTGTTA
>CAYHCG010000016.1:0-31413 GCA_964355135.1 Candidatus Woesearchaeota archaeon
GTTCTTAACCCAGCTAACGATCCCTTTTAATGCGTGAACTCCGACACCCTTGGTTGCTTGTGCACAACCAGGATAGGAAGAGCCGACAGCGATGTACCAAACCGCGCCGTCAATGTGAACTATCGGGCGCGACAAGCCTGTTATCCTTGGGGTACCTTTTCTGTCACACACGAGTCCTATTAAAAAACTACGTGGGGTCGCTGAGCCACACTTTCATGTCTGCATTCTTTGCTGTGCGAAATGCAGTCAGGTGAGCTTTTGCCTCTGCACTCAACTTCAGATTTCCAACCTGAATGAGCTCACCATTGGGCCCTGGAGATACATTTTCTCCAGGGTGCCGCCCCAGCCAAACTGCCCGCCTGCTGGTGTCCCCGCTTGCGCGAGTAAGCAACTTCAAGAAAAATGGGTAGTATTACAAGGTCGCTCCGTCTTCGCCTAAGCTAAACTTCGACGCTCCTACCTATGCTATGCACTCTCCTTGAAGCCACAACAACAAGTTGCAGTAAAGGTCCACAAGGTCTTCGCTTCCCACTAGGCGTCACCGGCATTTTCACCGGTTAATGGATTCAGAAGGTGCTGGTTAGGGACAGTGACTACCTCATTGAACCATTCATGCACGTCGCCATTCAGACGACAAGGCATTACGCTACCTTAAGCACAAATAATGATTATTTGTTGGACTATATCATCACAACTTTAAAGATTTAAAATTGCGTTTGGCGTATAGTCTCTGAGGATTTTTCTTATTGCTAAGAAATCTTTCCTGCTGATTGGCACTCCATCATGAATTTTCAGTAATCATTACCATCTCGCGACGATAACTTCCTATCATGACTTCTCCATGCTATTCCAGCATATAGCCAAATTTATTGAGGCCCTTATTATGTCAAGATTCAGTCAAGAATCTTGAGCATCCAAAAGTTCAACGTTAAACTTTTTGATTTTTGGTTCAATTTTGACATTTCTGTTTTATCTCTATGATAAGCTTAGTGGAATTTCACCACAAGCTCAAGCCTCATAGTTAGGCCCGCCGTTTCACGGGTCTTAGCCCCTTTGAAAAGAGGTTTGAAACACCGCGACTGGGCAGGTCTCACTGAGTATACTAGTCCTTTCGGGTTTGCACTCAGCTACGTTTTTGATAAACAGTCGGGCAGTCCATGTTACTGCGATCTACAAATGCCTTAATATTTCAAAGACAATCATAGACACCCCTTCTACCGAAGCTACGGGGCCAATATGCCGAATTCCCTTAACCAGATTATCCTTACACGTCTT
The DNA here is from genome assembly GCA_964355135.1 of Candidatus Woesearchaeota archaeon. Lineage (GTDB taxonomy): Archaea > Nanobdellota > Nanobdellia > Pacearchaeales > GW2011-AR1 > UBA73. Next base: position 1,276 of record CAYHCG010000016.1, read on the forward strand.
AGCCTTCTCAGCTAGAGCACCAGTGTCGGTTCTCGGTACGGCTAGTATTATTCTATGCACAAATTTTTCACGGACTCCTGGAATCTGCAGATTCACAAGCAATTCTAACAGATCTAAGCATTACGCTCCCTGCTTTTCTTGCTCATTAGCCCTTTCGAGCCTCCACATATCCGAAAGCAATCTCGTGCACTAAACGAATAATATCAGTTCTGGAATATTAACCAGATGTCCATTCGCCACATCCAGTTAAGGTGTGACTTAGGCGCCGACTAACCCTTGGTTAAACGATAGTGCCAAGGAAACCTTGCTCTTACGACGTTACCCGTTCTCAGGGTAAATTGATCTTACTAACACCAAGATTCTCATTACTTCCCGCTCCACTCTTCTTCTCAGAAGAGCTTCTACGCAGAAAGTATGCCTGCCTACCAGAATTCTCTTACGAGAATCTCTGGAGTGTCGGTAGTGCGCTTAGCCCCGTCCATCTTCCCTGCCTTGAACCTCGATAGGTGAGCTGTTACGCTTTCTTTGAATGATGGCTGCTTCTAAGCCTACATCCCTACTGTCTCAGGTTCGAGACCAAGTTTGCTACACTTAGCGCACGTTTTGGGACCTTAACTCCAGTCTCCCTTGTTCGGGTCTCGGAAAAGCACCTTACGCGCCTTCCCCCATTCCTGCTTTAAGCAGCCAACAAGTTCTGAGTTGGAATAGGTTCCGTACCCTTGCGGGTCTGCGAACCTTATCCGTACTATACCCCGTTGGCGAACTAGGCAAGACTATACTGAGGCATATTTCGACAGGAACCAGCCATTGCCAGGCTAGATAGGCTTTTCACCCCTACTCGCAAATCATCCCAATGCATGCACACAACACGGGTTCGGACCTCCATTCTCCTTTCGGAAAACTTCGTCCTGCTCACAAGTAGATCGTCTGGCTTCGGGTCTGGCTCAAGTGACTAGCGCCCTTTCAGACTCGCTTTCGCTATGGTTCCCCGTATGGGTTAACCTTGCCACTTAAACTAACTCCTTGGTCCGTTTTTCAAAACGCACGTTACAACCCATTGTCAAATTAATGAGTGAGCTGTAACCATATTTAACTACTAGATTTCAAGTCTTTTAACCCCCTATTATGGGTACTTTTCAGCTTTCCCTCGCGGTACTAAGTTCGCTATCGGACTTGGATTTATATTTAGGGTTGGCTGTTAATCCAGCCGTATTCAGACTCCCCATCTAGGGAGCCCTACTCTTTCTGAGCACGCCATAGAATCTTCAAATACGGGGCTATCACCCTCTGAGGCATTCCTTTCCAGGAAACTTCTCTTCAATTCCTTAGGCTTAAGCTCAACCACATCTCTGCCATCGTTTCCAACGGAGATTCAGTTTGCCCTATTCCCTTTTCGCTCGCTGCTATTGGGGGAATCACAAATGTTTTCTTTTCCTGCTGGTACTAAGATGTTTCAATTCCCAGCGTAAATCTGCCTCTCGGCATTTTCTTACGAATAGGTTTTCCCATTCGGAGATTTCAGGTTCAATGACCGCATGCGTCTACCCTGAACTTATCGCAGCTTGCCGCGTCCTTCTTCACAATCCAAACCAAGCTATCCGTCTAGTAGTTTTAATAGTAAGAATCAAATTATACATAATCTGATAATATATTATGTTGGTAAAGAACTTTCGTTCTTTAACCTTCTGAATTTAATAATTCTAGTGGAATTATTATTTTATTATACCTTATGGTATATTGTCTTCCTGCTTACTTCATTGAATAGTATCTCTGAATGACACTTTATCGTTGATAAAGCGCCAAATTTCTCACTAAAGTGAGTATGATATTTGATAGGTGAATTTTTGATTACGATTTTACTCCTCCAACGGATTTTAGAGTAAAGTTTCTGAGTTTCAATAGTTTTTAAACCTTACGGCGTATTTCGTCGGTTTAGTGTTGCTCCTCAGCTAGATAAAAATGTCTTAATTTCTATAATATTTTAAATCCTAAATTTCTTTGATTAACTCCACTTCCATGGGAGATTGTAACTTTTTCAACGACTCCTCTTTCAACATAATCTTTTAATAGATTTTCAACATCACATGGTTCTATTTTCCCATATCTAGTCCATCCTTCTCTTTGGTCTTTTTGGTCCAATCTATTAACTATGCTCATTGGAGAAAAATATAAAGTCCTGTCGGTATGTTCATTACAAATATCAGCAAGCGCTTGAAGAGTAAACTCTTGTGCATACTTAAAACACTCATCTGATATACCTATTCTTCTCATAATTTTTTTCATTTTAGTCACTATATAAACCTTGTTAAAATCTTTTTTCCACCACAATAAACCTTATAAGTCTAAAATATTACCAATGAAAATGCAAATCACACTAGCGAATCCAAAAATCTTTTCTGATATCGTAACTATCATTTCAGAACTAGTAACCGAAGTGAGAATTAAGATCAATAAAGAAGGAATAATGCTAACAGCAATAGATCCAGCGAATGTGGCAATGGTTTATTTCAAGATTCCTTCAACTTTGTTCTCTGAATTCACTATCGAAAAAGAAGAGACTTTAGGAATCAATCTTAATAATTTAAAAGCAGTCTTGAGAAGATGCAAACCAGGTTCTTCATTAATACTAGAAAAGCAGGACAATGTTCTAAAATTAAGTATTCGCGATAGAATAAAGAGAGATTTTTCTCTAGCTTTAATCGACATAGATGCAGAAGAAAAAACCTTACCGGAATGGGAATTTAATTCAGTCGTGCATATTAATTCAGAAACTCTAGTTGAAGTTATCGAAGACTGCTCCGTGGTTTCAGATGCCTGCACTTTCATCGCAGAGCCGGATAAATTTATTGTCGAGGCTCATGGTTTAAACTCTGCAAGGGCAGAATTCTCAACAGATGAAGCAGAAATTCATTCTGCAAGTTCTACAGCAAGATTTTCTCTTGAGTATTTGTCAAAATTCATTAAGGGCGCAAAAGTTTCTTCAAGAGCATCACTATCTTTCTCAGATAATCATCCAATGCGTTTAGATTTTCCAACCGGCGAAGTCATTCTTTCTTTTGTATTAGCGCCAAGAATCGAACAGGACGATTAATCGTATAAATTTTTATTAAAAACTCTTCTGGTTTTTGTTCAATTGCTCCAACAAATCATCAACTTTTAATTTATTCTTTATAGTATCAAAATGTTTGTCAGCAGTTAGAATTCCACAATTTAAAATCAATGCGAGAGCCTCAATTGGTTTGTCTGCTTTATGCTTTACTTTTGTTTTTTCCATAGCGCCCTGATAAATTTCCTTTTCAACCCATTTTATTGGAAGCTCTCCAATGTCATCCTCAATTTCTTGCTCGTCCCAATCAAATTCTTTTTTCAATACATTAAATATCTCTTCTCTTACAGATATAGGGGCATATAATAAAATCTTACCTTCGTTTGCAAGGTCAATAATTTTTGCAGCATTCCCTTTTCTATCATATATAGACATAAAAATAATATTAGTGTCTATAACGATCTTAATCGGGATACCATTCATCTGAAATTTCCTCTCTTATTTTCCTTGATTTTTTAAGAAGTTCATCAAACGTTATTCCTCTTTTATCCAAACTTTCTTTAAATTTCTTGCTTATATCATTTAATTTTTGTTTTTTATATTCAATAATAAGGTTATTAATAAGAGAATCAAAATTCTTTATTTTTTCTTGCATTTTTAACTTCATCAGTTCGTTATGAACTTTTTCACTCACTATAACAGATTTTTCCATATAGATCTATAAATCTATAGATTTATAAGCTTTTCGGATAATTAATTGACTTCAACAAGATAACGAGGATCAATTTTTGCCTTCTTAGTTCCATACTTAAATGCCGCTTTCCATATTTCTTTATCTTCAGGTTTTGCAACAAAAGAAACTATACCATTTCCTTCATCTTTTCCAACCTTATCTAAATTTATCACGAAAGATTTGTCTTTAAAAATTATTAATAACTTTTTTCCATTAGTAAAATGAATATAATATTCTGATTTTATCTTTTTCTCTAAAGTTCTTGAAACTTTCCTCACTTCCGCTTCTCTCATTTCTACAGTATACAAAGTCCAAATTTTCTTTTCTGCACCACTCGTGTTTTCTTCTATATTAGATTCAATAATATTTAATAAAGATAATACTGATAAATCCTTTAAGCTCTTGTCGATTATCCGCCCCTTCCAGATTTCTTGCATAAAAGAACATTGCTCTTTAAGTTAAATAATTATCTATAAGGAATATTTTACTTCATCTGACCAGCAGTTTTGCTGAAAATCCAACCAACTAACAAGAATAGCACTCCAAAGATAATATAAACCATTTCTATAGGAATTAGTTTTCCTAAATATTTCATAATTCCTACTGCTAAAATTATAAATCCAAAAATAAATAAGACGCTTTCCCAAATCCAGAGGCTGATCCTCTTCTTATACATCATTAATCTTTCATCAATATTATCTTTTACTCTTCCAGCAAAATTCTTTGCAATTTCAGTTCCCCCCTTAATTGCAGCCTCGCCTAGTTTTTCCCAAGTCTTTTTTGCCATATCCACTTAAAGAAATTTATTATTATAAATCTATTGATTCTTAATTGCTTTATAGAAAGATATATATCACTACAATTCCCACTATTAGTACTAATATAACTATTATAATAATTGTAATATTTATAAACCTCGTTTTACACTTTTATAAGTGGGCGAAAAGAAAAGATTAAGAAATAAAGAAGAATGGACAAAAATTGATGTAAAAAAGACAACACGCAATAGGCTTCAAGCCTATAAATATGAAAATCATCACGCAAACATCGATGAAATTTTAACCGAATGGTTAAATAAATTTGAGAAAGATTAGAGTAAATAAATGCTTAAATATTAATAAGCATACAAAGTAATGGAGGTAAAAAATATGGCTATACGAACACAAGAAAAAGTAGGCACTGTTGAAGATATAGATAAACTTAAGAAAATATTGGTTTATCTAATTGGGCATTTAGAGGGAACTAAATATAAAACTGAATTAATAAAATTAAGTTTTATACTAGATTATAGATATTGTAAAGAGTTTAGATCAGAAGATAACGCCACGAGTGTAGAGTATATAAAATATAATTATGGGCCCTATTCTGATTCTTTTGTTGAAGCCTTTGAACAACTAAAAAGTGAAGGCCTCATAGTAGAAGTTAGTCTGCCTTTCGGGGTTGGTTTCACTTTGGCAGATTCAATAAAAAACCAAGAATTAGACCAAAAAGTTAAAGAAATAGTCGATAAAGTAATACAAGATTATGGGAAGAAATCCTTAAGAGAAATGAAGGCATTTATCTATGATTTAGAGGAATTCAAAAATACAGAGTTCGGAAAGGCTATAAAAATTAACTAGATGAGCGATTATGGCATAAAAGCAAGATTAATAGAGAAAGGAATTATAAGTGGGGAAGATTCTATATTAGAAGAAGGTTTGTTTTTAGAATTTTTATTTGGAATATTTTTATTCTATCTTAGTTTTGAAAGGTACAAGAGACTTTACGAAGATGCAATAGAAAATCAAAGGAAAAGTATAATAAAGAACCAAAAACCTAAATCTTTTGCTTTACCAGGGTATCCATTTAGGTTTGTGGGAGTAGGAAATGAAACTATATTTATAGGAAAAATGGTTACGCCTAGAGAATTATTCTCAGAGATAGTCCACGAAAATTTCTTTTGGAATTTTAATTATATTGATAGAGCCTCCCCTTATGTTGACCCAAAGATAATTGAAGAAGAAAGTTGGAAAGAACATAACTGTCCTAAAAGTTACTGCAATAAATATTGCGAAGAATGTAAAAAAGACTTCTCAAAGTTTGCTTTAACATTAGATAATAACTTTTGGAAGTCAATGGGTATAGAAAGTCAAGTTAGAATAAAGCTCCCAGTTTATCTTTTTAAAGAAATTATTTCTCCAGAATCTCTCATAGAATTAGAACAAGAAATTTATACGTGTTCTTGTAATGAAGTTATAGAAGAATCTCATAATTTTTGCAATAATTGCGGTCTCGGGGTAAATAAAGAAATATTTGAGAAAGAAATTCATACAGAGCAACCTGAGAAAGTTTTCAATGAAGTATTGGGTCTTTATTTATCTTTAAAAAAAGGTTACGCCTATAGGGCAAATTTTGTAATGGATAAAGATTTTATTAATGAAGTGGATATTTACTTACAAAAAGAGTCAATAATAAAAGTTATAGAGTACACAACAAAACTTAGTGTAGATAAAGGTTATATCATTACCAAAATAAAAAATCTGACGATCATTGATAATTCCCTAAAATCTGAATCTATACGACAGAAAAAAGAAGCCCCCCATTGTTCAATGATTCTCCTAGGAATAAATCAACCAGATAATTTAGATTATTTAGAGGGCTTGCCTTTAAAAGTCTTAGATAGCAGGGATAAGTTTAAGATATTAAAATCTAATTTTAAATTTAATAAAACTAATTTATTTCATATTGACCAGCCCGAATTGAACAAGCTTCAGACAGCATTTAAAGAATCGATTTCCACATTAGCAGACCACTTGTAAATCTTTATCATCTAACTCTTCTCTAAAGTATCTCGGGCCTAAACCACCACCAGATTTAAAAACCCCAATTTTCTCAAGATAAAGTAGAATACGGAAATCTCTGATAAAGATTTTCAAATATTGCAGGTTAAGAATGTAGAACTTACATCTCAATATCAAATTAAATTGGCACGGAGTTGAGCCTAAAAATGTTAAGAAATGTCAAAAGAATCAAGACCGAGACGAGGAAGTCTCCAATTTTATCCGAGAAAGCGAACTGCTAAAGTTCTACCCAGTGTTAACTGGTCAACTATCGAACATAAGGTTCCAGGTTTATTAGGCATTATTGCATATAAGGCCGGAATGGGAACAGCAATAATTAAAGATTCAACCGACAAAGTTATGACTTCTGGAAAGCAAATGGCTATTCCGGTAACAATTCTTGAAGTGCCTGCTATGAAAATCTATTCTGTCAGATTCTATAAATTCGGCAAAGTTATGGGCGAAATAGTCGTTTCCCATGACAAGGAATTAAAGAGAAAAATTAAAGTTGCAAAACAACTAAAAGGGCTTGATCACGCTCCAAAAGATTACGACGATCTTCGTGTTATAATCTATTCATTACCAAAACAAACTTCAATAAAGAAAACTCCAGATATCATTGAAGTTGCTGTTGCAGGAGACAATAAACTTGAGTTTGTCAAATCCTTAGTAGGCAAGGAACTTTCTCTAGAAGACTTTCCTAAATTTGATATTCTTGACGTTCGTGGCGTCACAAGAGGAAAAGGTTTCCAAGGTCCAACAAAAAGATTTGGATTAAAGTTAAAAAATCACAAAACAGAAAAAGGAGTTAGAAGACCTGGAAGCTTAGGTCCATGGCATCCTGCCAGAGTCACATTTAAAGCTCCACAGGCGGGCCAGATGGGTTATTTCTCAAGAATAATATACAACATCAGGGTTATTTCAAGTGGAAAAATTAAAGATAAAAACATCAACCCAGTAACAGGATTTAGAAACTACGGCAATATTAAAACTTCTTACATCATTCTCAAGGGTTCTGTCCAAGGTCCTGAAAAAAGACAAATCTTATTAACGCCTGCTTTCAGACCATCTAAACTTCAAATGAAAAAGAAATACGAATTTCTGGAGTTGCTAGCATGAGTTTAGAATTAGTTAAACTTGCAAGACCTACAGATTTAGAAAATGTAGGAGAAGGAAGATTCATAGAAACTAGTCACGGAAGAGCATATAGGCCAGATTTGAATGCTCCAGTAAGGCTTGTAGGTTTTTTTGGTAGAAGTGAATTAAATAGAATCAGAGTCATAGGGCCCGCAACCAAAGATCAAATATTAAGACTTGATCAATCTTCTTACGAAGAGGATCCTATGAACCCTTCAGAATTAGTCGAAGCAACAAGATATTGGGGGAATCAAGAAGAATGAAAGCAACATTATTTACAGTAAGCGGAGAGAAGAAAGGAACAATAGATTTACCTGCAGTATTTGCAACTCCGGTAAGAGAAGAAATAGCTGCAAAATATTTTGAAGCAGAAAAATATAGGCAGCCTTCTTCAGTAAGTTCAGATGCAGGAATGCGTCAAAATGCTCAAGGTCAAATAAGCCATAAGAGACATGACTGGAAAGGCCATTACGGAAAAGGTATTTCAAGAGCTCCAAGAAAAACAATGTCTAGACGCGGAACTCAATTTTTCTGGGTAGGAGCTAATGCGCCAGGAACAAGAGGCGGAAGAAAAGCTCACCCTCCAAGAGGAATTTTTGCTGAAAAGAAAATAAACAAGAAAGAAGTCAAAATCGCTCTAAACTCTGCATTTGCAGCAACTACAAATATAGAATATGTAAAGAAAAGATATGCAACTTTACAGCATATTGAGCATGTTCCTATGGTAATAGAATCATTCCCACAAAAAACAAAGCCGCTAGTAGCATTATTAAAGAAAATGTTTGCAAATAATATAAATTTAGCTCTAAAGAAAAAAGAAGTTCGTTCAGGAAAAGGAAAATTAAGAAATAGAAAATACAAATCCAACGCAGGAGTTTTAATAGTTACTTCTACCGAAGAGAAAGTGAAATTCAAGGGTTTTGACATTAAAAATACTAAAGAAGTAAAAATTTCAGATTTATATCCATTAGGCCGTTTAACAATTTATACTCAAAAAGCAGTAACCGAATTAGGGGGCAAAAAATGATACTTAAACCAGTGACTTCAGAAAAAGCAGTAAAATTAGTTGACATAGACAACACTATCTTATTTGAAGTGGAAAAGAAAGTCTCTAGAAGTGAAATTAAAGAAATGGTAGAAAAGACTTTCTCAGTAAAAGTAGAATCAGTAAGAACATTAATAAGAAACAATCAGAAGCGCGCATATGTAAAACTTAAAAAGGAGAATCCTGCAATTGATATTGCGACTAAACTAGGAATGATCTAATGGGAAAAAGAATAATATCGCAGGCACGAGGAAAGGGCGGACCAACATACCGAGTCAGAAAACAAGCCTATATCTATAAAATAAAATATCCTTCTACATCCGGTGTTGGAGAGATAGTTTCAATAATCCATTCTGCAGCGCATTCCGCTCCATTATTAAAAATATCATTAAATAAATCTTCATTTTATATTCCTGCTTTCAATAAAGCATTTGTCGGACAAAAAATAGCAGTAAGTGGCGCAAATCCAAAAGAAGGAGATATAGATTCTTTAAAAAATATTCCTTTAGGTTCGAGAGTTTATAATCTAGAAAGAAATCCAGGAGACGGTGGAAAAATGATGAGAGTGGCAGGAACATCCGCAGTTTTACTTAAAAAAGAAAAGAGTTCAGCTCTTATCTTAATGCCAAATAAGCATGAAGTTTCTCTCAATGAAGAATGCCGCGCAACAATCGGAGTTATTGCAGGCGATGGAAGAATGCTTAAGCCGTTTGTAACAGCAGGTAGAAAGCATTTCAAGATGAAAGCTAGAAACAAACTCTGGCCTAGAACTTCCGCAGTCAAAGTCAATGCGATAGACCATCCATTTGGTTCAGGTAGAGGAAAGAGAATTAAATCCAAGATAGCAAAGAGAAACGCCCCACCAGGAAGAAGGGTAGGTCATCTACGTCCTAGAAGAACAGGTAAACGCAAATAATGGCAGAAAAAACAGAAATAAAAGGCAAAGAGTATCTTTACAGAGGAAGAACCATAGATTATCTTAAAGGTCTAGATGTAAGAGAATCTGCAAAGTTCCTTCCATCCGCAAGCAGAAGAACAGTGAACAAACATTTTGATTTAATAGAAAAGTTTGTAAAAGTCTGCGAAGAAAAATCTTCAAGAAATAAAAAGATCAAGACACACTTAAGAGATATAGTTATCGTTCCTAGATTAGTAGGGCACACAATAGGGATCTACAATGGAAAAGCTTTCCAGGAAGTATCAATAACTATAGAAATGATCGGACATAGACTTGGAGAATTCGCTTTAACACGTTCAAGAGTAAATCATGGTAGCGCAGGAATAGGAGCAACAAAAGGCTCTCGCGCGCAGAAGAAGTAAAATGGCAACACAAAAACATTCAGAAAACAAAGTAGAACATGCAGAAGTAAAAATGGAAGATAAAACAGCAGTAGCCGAACACGAGAAAAAGCATGAGCATCAAGCTGAAAAAACAGAAGAGAAAAAAACAGAAAGTAAAACAGAAAATAAGAAAGCAGACAAAGAAACAAAAGAAGACAAGAAAGATAAAAAAGGAAAAGAAACTCAAAAACCTATAGTCAAAAAATACGAAGCAGTCGCATATGGAGTTTCATTACCAATATCAAAGAAACAGGGGACTTACATCTGCGGTTTCATAAAAAATAAATCAATAGATCGAGCAATAAAAGAATTAAGTGAAGTACTTGTTTTCAAGAGAGCCATACCTTTTAAAGGTGAAATACCTCATAGAAAAGGAAAAGGGATGATGTCTGGCCGTTATCCAATAACTGCCTGCCACGAATTTATCAATTTGCTCAAGGGCTTAAAAGGCAACGTCACTGTTGCAGGTTTAGATATGGATAAAACAAGAATATACATAGCTTCAAGCAGTTGGGCGTCTCGACCTGCACGTTCAGGTGGAAGAAAAGCAAAAAGATCAAATGTAATATTAAGGGCAAAAGAATTTCCCGGAGCTAAAAATGGATGAGAAAAAATTTGTAACATTTAAGAAAGAAGAACTCGGCGTAAGAGAATATATAAAAAGAGAATTAGGAAAAGGAAAAGTCAGCGATGTCATAATCGAATACACACCAGTGGGAGAAAAAATAGTTGTAGCAACTTCTCGTCCAGGTTTGATCATTGGAAAAAGGGGAGAAAAAATAGATGAATTAACAACAGTATTAAAAAAACGCTTCCATCTGGATAATCCCCATATAAAAATTCAGGAAATAACTCAGCCTTTATTGGATGCTCAGTTAGTTGCTGATGAAATTGCGGTAATGTTGGAAAGACAAGGCTCATTAAAGTTCAAAGTAATTGCTTATAAAATGCTTCAACAAATAATGAAGTCAGGAGCATTAGGCGCTGAAATAGTCTTGTCTGGAAAACTTCCTAGCGACAGAGCAAGAAGATGGAGATTCTCTCAAGGTTATCTGAAAAAAACTGGAGACCCTGCAAAGGTAGTTCTTTGCGCTCAATCTCAAGCAACAACAATGCCCGGCGTTGTTGGAGTCCAGGTAAGAATACTTCCTCCAAATGCAAAAATCCATGATCAAATAATCATAGATGATGCTCTTAAATTGAAAATAAGGACCTCTTCAATAGAAATGGAAAACGCTCCCAAAATGCAAAGTACTAAAAACCCTAAAACCCGAGGAAAGAAATAATGGCAATACTAAGATCAAAAGACGTCGCTAAAATGGGCGATAAGGAAAGAGAAGAAAAATTGAAAGATTTAAGATTAGAATTAATAAAGGCAAATGTAACAGCAAACAAGACAAATGCAAAAACAAAAGAGATTAAAAAGGCAATTGCGCGCATCCTTACTAGAAATACATTCAATAAATCCAAGGGTTTATTGAAAAATAAATAATGGATTCAAACGAATTCGGCCTACCAAGTGAGTCCGATGTGTTTGAGGAAATTGCTAAGAGCGAACAACAAATAAAGGTGATGACCGAGGCGAGGAGATACGGAAAAAAAATAACACTCGTCGAGGGGTTTGACAAGCACGTAGACGTAAAAGAAATCGGAAAACGTCTAAAGGAAGGCCTTGCATGCGGAGGGACCGTAAAAAACGGTATCATCGAGCTGCAGGGAGATCACAAGAAAAGCGTAAGAGCAATACTTGTGAAACTCGGCTTTCCAGATAGCTCAATAAGCGATTGACTCATCAGGATGAAAAATGGAAAAAGCAAAGAAGAAAGACAAAAAACAGACAGAGAAGTCTAAAATAGAAAAGAAAGAAATTGTAGTCGGAACTAGGGGAAGAGTTTTTGCGGGAAAAGTAATTAGGAAATTCCCTACAAGAATAGCAATCGAGTTCGAAAGGACAGTTTATATTCCTAAATATGAGCGTTATATGGTAAAGAAGACAAGAATACACGCTCGCCTACCTAAAGAGTTAAACGCAGAAATTGGAGATTTTGTACGTGTCCAGGAATGCAGGCCTCTAAGTAAGATAATTCATTTTATGGCAATAGAAATTGTAAGGAAGGCGAAAGAATAATAAAATGGCACAAAAATCACCAATAATCAGCGGAAAAGCAATATCTGCAAGAGGAACAAGAGGTTTGAATATAGGAAGCTATGTAGTCGCGGCAGATAATAGCGGAGCAAGAATTGTTAAAATTGTTGGCGTTAAGCATGGAAAGACAACAAAGAAAAGACAGCAATATGCAAAAATAGCAGATTGGGTTAAAGTTTCTGTTCGTGCTGGAAAACCAGACATGAAAGGGCAAGTTTTCGATGCAGTAGTAATAAGACAAAGAAAGCCTTACAGAAGACTAACAGGTGAGAGGGTTTGCTTTGAAGACAATGCAGTCGCTCTTCTTAAAGATGAAAAAGGAAATCCAAAAGGAACTCAGATTAAAGGTCCAGTAGCAAGGGAGGTTCATGAGCGCTGGCAGTCAGTAGCTAAAATCGCTCAGTTCGTACTATGAACTCTCTCAAAATAAGACCTTATGTTGAAAAATATTCGGCCCTATTAGCTTCTCTACAAAGAGACGAGCAAGCAGAAAGATTTACAGAACGAATTAGTGAAGCTGCAGAATATTTGGACGCCTTTGCGCATTCTAATTTTATTAATACTTCAGATTACGAAGATGCAGTTGACGCTTTTGATGATGCGTTAAAAAACCATGCTGATTATTGCACAAATGGACTGAGGGGGAGATCGGACTCTCTTCCAAGATTCACCGCCGTTCAACAAATGAGTAGGATAATAATGACTATACAAAAGGATCTTTTAGATAGATGTCCGCCGGAAAGAATCGCCCTTAGTAGAACAGCAGACAAAAGGAGAACAGGATAAAATGAAAAAAGAATTTTCAACTAGTTGGATATCAAGCACTCAAAAAAGAAAACAAAGAAAGTATAGGCATAACGCTCCATTGCATGTTAAGCATAGTTTTTTAAACGCTCCTCTTTCAAAAGATCTTAGAAAGAAACATGGCAAGAGAAGCTTCCCGGTAAGAAAAGGGGACAGCGTGCTTGTCATGAGGGGAGCTTTCCGCAAGAAAACTGCAAAAGTTGTTTTTGTCGATCATAAAAAATCAAGAATGACTCTAGAAAACATTCAAAGATCCAAGAAAGATGGAACTAAAGTAAATGTTTATTTCCATGCGAGCAAAGTTCAGTTGACCTCTCTAAATCTTGATGATAAAAAGAGAGTTGCCGCAATTGAGAGAAAAATAACTTCCCAAAATAAAAATTCAAAACCCGCTAAAGAAAAACAAACCAAGGAGAAGAAAAATGCATCTAACTAGATCAGAGGCATCAAAGAGATTGCCTATAAGAAGAAAAGGAACAAGATATCTAGCAAGAGCTAAGATTGATTATAAGAATTCTGTTCCAGTAGTTATAGCTCTTAGGGACATGTTAAAGCTTGCAAGAACTCTTAAGGAAGTTGAAAAAATGATTCATCATAAACTTCTAAAAATCAATGGAAAACTTGTAAAAGATTACCGTGATAGCATACGATTATTCAACATATTTGAAGCCGATAAGTCTTATCAATTAACTCTAAACAAGATAGGAAAATTCGCATTTGTTGAAGATAGTTCAAAAGAAAGAATGTGTAAAGTAATAGATAAAAAACTCTACAAGAAAAATACTATCCAGCTTAATCTTCATGAGGGAACAAATATAGTTTCAAAAGAAAAAATCAATGTAGGAGACACAGTCTATATTGATTTTAACACTAAAATCAAAAAACATACAGTCTTTGAGAAAGGCAAAAAATGCATCATACTATCTGGAAAATATTCAGGCCATACAGGTTCAATTAGTGAAATAGATGCAAACAAAGCAAAAATAAAATTGGAGCATCACGATGTTCCAGTAGTTTTAGATAAAAGGAGCGTTCTAGCAATATGAAAAAACAAATAGCTAAACCAGTAGTTGCAGAAAAGGCTATCAATCCTATGAGAAAAATAAAAATAGAAAAAATTATCTTAAACTGTGGAGCTACAGGTCCAGACTTGGAGAAATCAAGAAAATTATTAGAAATTCTTTCAGGAAAAAAAGCTCAGAAAATAGCTTCTACCAAAAGAATACCTGATTTTGGCGTTAGACCCGGTTTAGAAGTAGGAACAAGAATAACTCTCAGAGGAGAAGAAGCATTAGTTTTATTAAAAAGATTGCTCGGCGCAGTAGGAAATACCATAGATGAAGACTCAGTAGCTCCAAACGGCTTTTCATTTGGAATTAAAGAATACATTGAAATTCCAGGAATAGAATATCAAAGAGATATAGGCATTCGTGGCTTAAATGTAGCAGTTAGTTTTATAAGACCAGGAGTAAGAGTAAAAAGAAAGAAAATTAAAGCCGGGAAATTGCCTAAAAAACAGCACGTTTCACCCGAAGAAATAATAGTATACATGAAAGAAAATTTCAATACGGAGATAGAATAAAATGACAGCAAGCGATTGGAAAAAAGTAACAAAGCAATTAAGGAATAAACCCGTAGTCTTAAGAAAATTCTTAAAACATTCCAAGCCAAAAGACAGAAAAATGGGAATTGCAGCTAAAAAATGTGAACGCTGCGGAAGATTCGGAGCGCACTTAAGTCAATATAATCTAAATTTATGCCGACACTGCTTTAGGGAGATAGCAGAAGAAATAGGCTTTAAGAAATACAGTTAAAATGTCACAAGATAGAGTCGCAGACGCGTTAAATCAGATAATGAATGCTCATAGAGCAAAGAAAGCAAAGGTAGAGTTAAAACACCACTCTAAATTGCTCCTTTCAGTATTAGCAATTGCTAAATTAAAAGGATATATAAAATCCTATGAAATAGTCGATAAAATCTTGAAAGTAGAATTAGGAAATGTAAATGCTTGCAATGCAATAAAACCTAGATTCACCGTAACTACGGAAGAAATTGAAAAATACGTTAAGCGTTATCTTCCTGCAAAAAATCTAGGAATAATAATAGTTTCAACATCCAAGGGACTAATGACTCATAATTCCGCTATAGATAAAAACATCGGAGGCTGCTTATTAGCATATTTCTATTAACATGAAAATAAAACTTACGGAAAAGATAGATCTTCCTGCAGGAATTTCCTGCGCTTATAAAAACGGAGTGTTAAAATGCTCTAAAGGTTCAAAAAGTATTGAAAGGAAATTAATTCTTCCACAGACCGAACTGAAAATACATGGTAATGAAATAGTTATAGAGTGCGCTAAGGGAAACAAAAATCATTACAAAGTAATCAAATCTGCAGTAGCACATTTAAACAATGTAATCACAGGCTTAGAAGAGAGTTTCGTCTATAAACTAGAATCATGTAATGTTCATTTTCCTATGACTCTCAAAGTTGATAAAGGTAGTCTTGCCATAACCAACTTTCTGGGAGAAAAAAACCCTAGGCACGCAGTAATCTTGCCTAATGTAGATGTAGAAGTTAAGGGAAGCATAATAACAATCACCTCTCATGATAGAGAAGCAGCAGGTCAAACAGCTGCAAATATGGAGAAAGCCACCAAGATAAGGGCAAGAGACCGAAGAATCTATCAGGACGGAATTTTCATAACATCTAAACCAGGGAGAAAAATGTAATGTCAAAAACATTCTTAAGACAGGACCATATGAGACATATCCGAATCGGGAAGAACAGAAAAGTAAAATGGAAAAGGCCTAAAGGAAGACATAGTAAAATGAGAAAGAGAAGAAAATCCTATCCTTCTACTGTTGAAATAGGTTATAAATCTGAAGTTAAGACTGCCGGGCGAGTCAATGGCCTTATTCCGATCTTAGTTCACAATACTAATGATCTTGCCAAAATTGGAAAAAACAATGGCGCTATAATCGCAAAAGTTGGAGCAAAGAAAAAATTAGATATTATAAAAGTAGCAATGGAAAAAAACATCAAATTATTAAACGTCAAGAACAATCAACCTAAAACAGGAGGCGTAAAAGGTTCTTGATCGTGCTCAAGATATCAATCTTGACACGTTAAAGGAGAAAAATTAAAATGAAATTAGAAAATAAGAAAGCTTTAGTTTCGCGAACAATGGGAGTAGGTAAGCACAGAGTTAAATTCAATAACGCACGCTTAACAGAATTAAAAGAAGCAATCACAAAACAAGATATCAAAGACCTAATCGCTTCTGGAGTAATAATCATAAAAGAAGTAAAAGGCAGAAAAAAAATCCAGAAAAGAAAGTCTCGCAGACGTGCTGGAAGCATTAGAAAAAAGCCAAAAAGAACAAAAAGACAATATATTATCATAACAAGAAAACTGCGAGCCTATCTAAAAAGCTTGAAAATAAAGGGAAAAATATCTCAAGAAGAATTCATAAAGTTAAGAAAAGAAATAAGGGCCAGAGATTACAATAGTTTGGCAGAACTTAAAGAGGAAATAGCTCATAAACAGGAGAAAGCAAAATGAAAACACTAAAAAGAAGAAAAAGCGAAGCAAAAACAGACTATAAGGCAAGATTTGGTTTATTGAAATCAGGAAAAGCCCGTTTAGTCATTAGAAAGACAAATAGTTACATGATTGTTCAAGTGATTACTTCAGAAGTAGCTCAGGATAAAGTAATTGCAACTTTAACTTCAAAAGAATTATTGTCAAAAGGTTGGCCTGCAGAAAAGAAAGGTAGTCTTAAGAGTCTCCCTGCTGCATATCTTACTGGCTTTTTGATTGCTAAGCAAGCAAAGTCTCTAGTAAAGGAAGTTATTTTAGATGCGGGAATGCATAGAAACATTCACGGTTCAAGAATCTATGCAGTAGTCAAAGGAGTAGTGGACGCAGGTTTAAATATACATGTTGATCCTGCTGTTTTGCCAAAAATAGAAAGAATAATGTCGAATAAAAATATCTCAAAAAGCATAATAGAAAAAATTAAGGCGGGCGCATAATGGCAGAAAAAGAAACAAGAAATGAGCCAAAAGATTTAATTGAAGCGGTACCTGAAGAAATTGCTCAGTTGGAACTTGAGGAAGCTATGGAAAAAGAAGCTCCTGTAGAAAAAATAGTCGAAGAGCAAAAAAAAGCTACAATGGGTTGGGTTCCAAGAACAAAACTAGGAAAATTAGTAAGAGAAGGCAAAGAAAAAGATCTTGACAAAATACTTTCACATGGTAAAAAGATTCTTGAGCCTGAAATTGTAGACTCTCTTTTAGATCTATCCTCTGACCTTCTTTTAGTAGGTCAAGCAAAAGGAAAATTCGGCGGTGGAAAGAGAAGAGCTTGGAGACAGACACAGAAAAAAACTCAAGAAGGAAACGTCATCACTTTCTCTGCAATGGCAGTTGTAGGAGATAAGAAAGGCCATGTTGGAGTAGGATATGGAAAAGCAAAGGAAACTTTGCCTGCAAGGGAAAAAGCAGTTAGAAATGCCAAATTAGGAATTATTAAAGTTAATTTAGGATTTGAGTCCCCTGAACACGAGAAAGATAAAAGTGATCCACACACTATTCCATTTAAAATAGATGGGAAATGTGGAAGCGTTAGAATAACTCTCTGGCCAGCTCCAAGAGGGACAGGCCTTGTTATCAATGACGAATGTAAAAAAATATTAAAACTAACAGGAATAAGAGATGTTTATTCCACTACAAGAGGATTCACAAGAACAACATTCAATCTTGCAAAAGCTTGCATTGATGCTCTGGAGAAGACAACAAAACTAAAATGATGCTCATAATAAGAATCGCCGGCGATGTGGATATCTCTAATCAAGTAAGAGAAGCTTTATTCAGACTTAAATTAAGAAGAAAATACGCCGCAATAATTGTTGCAAATCCAACTCCTCAAACATTTAAACTATTGAAAATACTAAGAAATTTTGTCGCATTTGGGGAAATTGATAAAGAAACACTTACAGAACTTATTGCCAAAAGAGGACAATTAATTGACACTAAATCAAAAATAAAAGCTGAAGAAATAGTTTCTCAATTAGAGAAAAAAGATCTTACCGCATTAGGATTTAAACCATTCTTCAGGTTGCATCCTCCTAGAGGCGGAATAGAATCAAAGAAACACTTCGGAGTCGGTAAAGGAGTTCTAGGCGATAACAAAAAGAATATAAACGTTCTAGTGAGGAGAATGCTATGAAGAACTCAAGTTACGTTTGGCAATGCAAATGCGGTCACATCGAATATAGGGATGAAGATCCAGAAGACTGTCCTAAATGTTTCAGGGTAAACAAATTCGATAAAATACCAGAAGATATGATCGAGGAAAAATCAGAGGAAGATATATTATCAATGTACGGAGAAGAAGACTAAAATGAAAACTAAGAAAAGAACAAAATCATCTAGATTCAGAGGAACACACACGCACGGTAGAGGCGGTAAGAAGAAAGCCAGAGGTTCAGGTCATCAAGGCGGAGTAGGAATGTCCGGAACAGGAAAGAGAGCTGACCAGAAAAAAACATTAATCTTAAACTTAGGCGGCAAAAAATATTTCGGAAAGAGCAAAACTTTAAGAAAGAAAAAGGTAATCAAATTAAAGGCAATAAATCTTAAAGACCTAGAATCAAGATTCAGAGACAAAAAAGAAATCAATCTTAAAGGCTACAAAGTTCTTGGAGATGGAGAAATTACTGAAAAACTTAAAATCACTGCTTCAGCAGTTTCCAAGTCCGCAATGGAAAAAATAAAGAAAGCCGGCGGAGAAATCATATTAATATCTACTCATAAGGCGGAAAATAAAACGCAAACAAAAAAAGTTAAGAAAACGCCTGCTAAGGAAGCTACACAATGACAGACATAAGAATAATCGAATCAGGAAAATATAACAATCTTTTAGCCGCAGCATTAAAAAATGTTCCAGAATTTGTTAAGCCAGAGTGGATTGATTTCGTTAAAACTTCCGTCCACAAAGAAAGACCAACTTCGCAAGTTGATTTCTGGCATAAGAGGTCTGCCAGTATTTTAAGACAAATTTATATTCAAGAAGTAGTCGGAGTCGAAAGACTTAGAACAAGATATGGGGGAAGAAAAGATAGAGGAATGCGTCCTCCAGAATTCCGTAAAAGCGGAGGAAAAATAATTAGAGTCATATTACAACAGGCAGAAGCAGCAGGCTTAATAGAAAAAGTAAAAGGAAAGAAGTCGGGAAGAAAACTAACTGAAAAAGGCAAGCAATTGTTGGAGAGCGTCAAATGAAACCAAAACATCAGAAGAAAGTCAAATTGCATATTGCAAATAAACATACCAAATGGGCTCCATTCTGGGTAGTGGTAAGAAAGCATGGCTCTGGAAAAAGAGTTCATCCAAGTAGCATTACCAAACACAGAAGACACTGGAGAAGAACTAAACTCAAGACTAAACCAAGAAGCACAGCTAAGAGGCAGCACCTAGGTTAATTAATACAATGGCAGAAAAAACAGAAGTAAAAACAGCAAAAGATAACGTGGAAAGAGAATATACAATTCCATTAAGAAATGAATGGCGTAAAGTTGCCAACTATCGTAGAACAGGCAGAGCTGTAAAGGAAATAAAGAAATTCATAGCAAGGCATATGAAGGTTCCAGACAGAGACGTTGACAAGGTAAAGTTAGACATCTATCTCAATAATGAAATCTGGTTCCGAGGAAAGCAAAAACCTCCTGCAAAAATAAAGGTTCGTGTACGCAGAGTTGGAGAGTTAGTCATGGTAGAACTTGCAGACATTCCAGAATATGTGAAATTCAGAATGCAGAGACATCAGAATCAACAGAAGAAATCAGATAAAGCAGAAAAAGCTAGCCCAATCAAGCCTAAACAAAAAGACGAAGAAATCAAGAAGGAAGATGAAGAGAAAAAGGTAGACGAAGCTGAAAAGGAAAAATCAGTAGCAGACGTGCGCGCTCAGGACGCCAAGCAAGACGCTAAAGCTTTCAAACACACTACCAAAGTCAAAGAACCTAAGATTCACAGAATGGCTCTAAAGAAATAAATATCTTTTTAATAATTAGTCGTACGTACAAGATGATAAGGTTTACGGCCTCCTTTTTTATGTTGACTTTCTAACCACAAGTAGTCATTAATATCTGCTGCAAGTAAGTCTGGAATTCTTTTTTTAAGTTGTTCCAAGATAAGATCTACTGCCAATACAGTGCTTGCTCTAATTTCAATTTCTTCTTTAGAATTTTTAGCTATCTCTTGTCCTGAATCAATTTTATCAGCAAGTAATGGAGAGTATTCTAATATGTCTGCCTCGCGGAGTATTTGAGGTAATTTGTAATCTGCACAGGCAGTCAAGCATTCAACATTGCGCAATTTTACAACATTCTGTCCTTTAAACCATCGATGAACATCTCCAGTCAGTTCTTGAGCGCGTTTAAAGAAATAAACTGTCTTTCCTTCATATTCAGAAATATCTCTAAAACATGAAAACTTTGAAATCAAAATAGCAATTAATTTAACAGAATCAAAGTCTGCTTCAAGCAGTACATTTTCAAAGTTTCCTTTATACTCTCTGCTTAATGTTTCTCCAATTTCATTTAGGTGCTGTAGTCTTTCTTTCAAGAAAGGAATCTCAGTATTTCCTCGCGTTATATTCTTCCACGTTTTTATATCAAGTCTAGCTAGGTAATTTGCATTAAAGATAGGTTTTCCTTCTTCATAAGCGCGAATAAAGGATAAGAGCATTGCCCAAGACCCATCATAAGATTTGCCCCTATACTTTATCTCCCATTTGGGATTTCCCCAATAGGAAAAACTAACTGCGTTAAACAAAACTAAAAGATGGAGTTTTTGTTTTGTGTTAAAATTGCTAAAATTATATGGGGCTTCTTTAAGCCAGTGCTCAAAATTGCTTTTCTTAAGTTTCTTTGAAAACTCAGTGAGGGCAATGGGATCTATACGCACCAATTCTGCTCGCCTCACAACATACTTTGCGCTTTCTCTGACTCTTTTTAAGAGATCTTTGCCAATTTCTTTCTTCTCCTTCTTAAAAACAATTAAGACATGATCTATTCGTTTAGACGTTAATCTCTGGGCGATCTCATTGCCCCATATATCTCTAAAGACTTTTCTTGCTTCCTGAGTGGAATCAAAGTTAAAATAAGTGTTTATACTTTTTATAGGAATAAAGCCTTCCTTGATGAGCCATCGATTGTAATTTTTAGTTCGCTCTTCGTATATAGTTCCTCTTATTTTTTGGAATTCGCTTCTAGGTTCGTTCTCAATTATGTAGAGTGCGCCATTGGGCTTTAAAATTCTCTCTGACTCTTTAATTGCTTTCTTTTTTCTTTCAATTCCATTAATGCTACCCAAACCCCATGTACTAATGACAATATCTGCGTATCCTGAGTTCAAGCTTATTTTTTCCGCTGAAGCATTAATAAAAATTATATTCTTTTCATTTACAGCGGATCTAGCGAGGCTTATTTGTTCAAGAGAGTTATCTATTCCGATGTAAAATTTAACATAGTTTTTTAGCAAGGAAGCATACTTTCCGTTGCCGCATCCCAAATCGACTACAATTTTATCCTTTACTCTGGGAATCAAAAATTCTAAAACTTTATTTTCTGAATCTTCAGCCTTTGTAAATTTTTTATAGGTAAGAGCACTTCCATGGTACAGACTAGAGCCTTCAGAGAGGCCCGAATGTCTTTTTACAGCTATAATCTCTGTTTTCATATAAAATTGCATTATTTTTGATAAATAGACTTTCTTATAGAAAATCTTACTAAAGTAAAGTAATACTAATAGAAAACCTTAATAATGTAAAAGATAAGGATATATTATGAACTTACCTATAGACGCAGTTGATAAAAAGATTCTAGCTAATCTTATCAAAAATTCCCGCATACCTCTCACTCTCTTGGCAAAGTCAGCAGGGATATCGCGGGAAGTTGTAACTTACAGGCTCAATAGATTAAAGGAAAAGGGAATTATCTTGGGATTTGTCACAGAAATTAATATTAATAAATTAGGATTTCTAGAAGCAGCAGTATTTGTAACAACAAAAACAAACCGTGAAAATGAATTTAAAAATTATCTCTTAACAAGTGATTATATCTCCTGGGTGGGAGAGCATGTAGGAATATGGGATTACGGGATGTCTATCTTCGGAAAGACTGCCGAAGAAATCGATGCTAATTTCTTAGAATTTTATCAAAAATTTAAGGACATTATGATAGATCACAGATTAACTCTCAATAAGAAGAATTCATTTTTTTACGAGAAACTATTTGGAGTAGAATATAGAAACCATAAGAAAACCACTCTCGCGTATAAAGCAGACGAAACTGATAAGAGAATTCTTTCATTATTATCTCTTAACGCAAGAGTAGACTATGTTGAATTATCTAGTAAAATAAAACTTACGGCGCCAGCAATAAAAGATCGTATAAAAAAGCTCGAAAGTACAGGTTATATAGAAAGATATACGACATTTCTTGACTTCTCCAAATTAAACCTCTATCAATATAGCATATTCATTGTCAATAAGAACATACAGGACAGGCAAAATCTTCTCTCTTATCTGGCAAGACATCCGGACATTTGTTACACTGTTGAATATTTGGGAGATCCATTTATTGAATTTGGCGTTTTAATCAACAACCCTTATGATTTAAGAAAGATATTAAGGGACATGGATAATCTATTTCCTGAAAATCGCATTCTTGAGATCTCTCTCCAAAAGGAAGTAGTATCTATTAACCCGGCTAAATGCGTTTTTGAATGAATTATTTTAAAGATAAAGTATTTAAGTCTAGTTTTAAATTAACTATCCATGAAAGAGAAAATTATTTTAAAAAAATCTAAGATACATGGCAAGGGAGTGTACGCCGCTGCAAATATCAAAAAAGGAGAAAAAGTCATAGAATACGTCGGAGACAAAATAACTAAGAAAGAAGGAGAGAGAAGAGCCCAAAGACAAATAGAATTATCAAAAGGCAATCCAGGTGAAGGCGCAGTCTATATTTTCGAGCTCAATAGAAAATATGATATCGATGGAAATGTCGATTGGAATCCTGCTAAATACATCAACCATACTTGCGATCCCAACTGTGAAATAGACATAAAAAACGATCACATCTGGATCGTTGCAACCAAAGCCATAAAGAAAGGAGAAGAAATCAGTTATAATTATGGTTATGACATAGAAGACCATAAAGATCACGTATGCAAGTGCGGCTCAACCAATTGCATAGGCTACATTCTGGACGAAAAAGAGTGGCACAAACTCAAAAAGAAGAAGAAAAGTAAATAATTCTAAAAAGCGAAAAACTTAAATACCTGCATACATACATGTATACATGACGAAGGTAATATCTATTTCAGACGAAGCTTATGAAAGATTAAAGAGATTAAAAAATGAGATGTCTTTTTCAGAAATAATAGTAGAATTAACAATGGAGAAAAATAAGGATAATCTAATGAAATTTGCAGGAGCTTTGACTGATGGAGAAGCTGAAAAGATTAAAAAAAGTATTTATGAGGGGAGAAAAATCTCCTCAAGAAGGTTTAGATAATGGTCTGTCTAGACTCAGACGTTCTTATTAATTTCTTAAGAAAAGACAAAAAAACTATCTCTTTATTTGAGAAATTGAAATCGGAAAACAGGAACTTAACTACCACATCAATTAATTCATTTGAGTTGCTTAAGGGAATACCTCAATCCTCAAATATGGATAAGGCTAAAGTTTTAGATTTTTTAAATAATTTTGAAATATATAATTTTGAATTAGAATGTTCTAAAAAGGCAGCAGAAATATTTGAAGATCTAAAATCTAAGGGAGACCTCATAGAT
Source organism: Candidatus Woesearchaeota archaeon (assembly GCA_964355135.1). Taxonomy (GTDB): domain Archaea; phylum Nanobdellota; class Nanobdellia; order Pacearchaeales; family GW2011-AR1; genus UBA73. The sequence goes on from CAYHCG010000016.1 coordinate 25,215, forward strand.
CTTGCAGATATAATGATAGCTTCCGTAGCAATTACAAATAAAGAAACTTTGATTACAGCGAATTTATCTCATTTTAGGAGAATTAAGGGTCTAAAAATAGAAGAGTTGGGATAATTTCTTTCCAATCCAGTCTCAAAAATCAATAAACCTGCTAATTTAAATAGCCTATAATTATGATTATATTATGAGCAGAAAAATGAAAACCGTCGAAGGAAGCTTCGGTAAAATGATGCAAAGAGGCTGGAAAAAGCCTAAAATGCCTAAAGTTCCTGAGAAGAAGAATAAAACCAAGTAAGATTTCTATCTATCTAATTAAACAGAGCGTTTTTTAAAAATAAAGCTTAATGGAATTGCTCCAAGAAATACAATTACTCCCATTACAAACGCAGCAATTCTATAGTTTGCAGGCTCCACAGAAGCGAAAATCAGTATAGTTAGTCCCCATATTGCTGGCCCTATAATTGAAGCAAATTTCTCAGCGAAAGTATACAATCCAAAGAATGTTCCACTCTCTTCAACAGGTATAAGTGAAGCCAAATAACTTCTTGAAGAAGCGTAAACTATCCCCATAGTAAGGCCAAACAATATGAAGATAGCATAAAGAAGACTTGTATCTCTATTAAGTGCAATAATTATAATACTAATGGAATTAAGGATGAGAGAAACTACCAGTATCTTTCTATGAGAATATTTATCAGATAGAACTCCTCCTCCAAAAGCTCCAATAACTATTCCAATAATAATCGTGATAAATATGTTTACTTTAAATGTATCAGGAAGTAAGAATACTTTCTGGAGATAAATTGCAGAATAAAGGGTTATTGTTGTTATAGCATCACTAAATAAATAAAATGAAAGTAATAATACAAAAACTCCTGGATATTTTCTGCTTTCTTTTAGATTATTCCAAAAGCTCTTTAAGAAATGCGATTGCGGTACTTTCTTATTTTTCTCAGCCGGAAAACTCTTCTTGCGGAATACAAAATATAAAGGCAAGGATAATATAAAAAATCCAATAACTCCTGGGATCAAAGGGGCCAACCTATCAGTTCCAAATAAAGTTATAGAGTTATTTATCAATGGCAAGCTCATGAGCAAACCAACAATGCTTCCCAAGTTGCTCATCGCAAAACCAATTCCAGAAGCCTTTCCATAATTGTCCTTTGAGGAAATATGCTTGATAAACGCATTATAGGGAACAAAAGAAAGCTGATAGAAAACCTGATACAGTCCAAAGAGTACTAAAGGAATAATGATCAAATATCTATCAGAAAAGTTTCTTCCCACTAAAATCATCCCTATAATTGAAAGGACCATCAGCAGTGTCGTGACTGTAATTATCCTAAAGTGCGACCCATTTTTATCTCCCTTACTGCCTATATGTGTAGAAAGAAAAATCAAGACAATCGTGGCAAGAATAACTGGGACTGAAAACCAAAAGTCTGAAAATCCATTATCAACTACAATCCATTGTGAGAAATAAACGATCATGTTTATTGAAATCAAAGAATTTGCAAAGTCATACAAATACCATGAAGTCAGTTCCTTCGTCCAAAGGCTCTTCTTGAATGCAGAAATCATAATCCTGACAATCTCTTTATATTTATTAACTTATCTTTATTTTTTTGCATTCTTCCAGAGCAAATTAAACAATTGTCGATAAGAATTGGCTACATGTTCATTATTAATAATCGTAACAACTGGATTGTCTGTCCAGACTACGAAAGCGACTTTTTTGCCATAGACTGTTGTTTCAGTTAATGGTTCAAATTCCTCATCTAAAAATCTTAATTCGACTACATTCTTAGGCATAATTTTCTCCCAATTTCTTAATGATTTATGGAAGATCATCTTTGCTTTAATTTTAAATTCCTTCTGTTTTAAATGAAGATTTTGCCAATAATAATCTCCGATAACTGTTTCAGATTCTTTCGGACTTCCAAATACTAAGTAATCGAGCTTGGAATTTATTATCTCCGAATAGATCTGTTTAACTCCTGCTATACCTCTAAAAACTGATGCAGTCTCGGTTGTATTAAATTGCTTCTTTATGTTTTCTACATCTTTAATTATTTTAGTTGCTATTTCTTCTTCTTTTTCTAAATCGTATTTTTTCTTATTAATGAGTTCCAAAAATGTCTCAGGCTTCTGAATTTGATAAAATCTCTTTCCATTTTCTATAATTTTAGAAACTATTCCCTTTTCACAAAGTCTTTCTAACGCCTCATAAGCATTTGATTTATAGAATCCTGTCTCTTCTATAAGAGTTTTAACACTAGAAGTTCCTAGTCTAAATAATACTAAGTAAAGAGTAGCCTCGGAGTGGGAAAGCCCAATTTTCTTCAAGTCTTCTAGCTTCATAGTAGTAGTTAGAGAGGACTACTTATATAAATATATGGTAAATTGAGCGAAATAAAATGGGAAACTATGATTCATTCGCAGAGGAATATGCTAAAGGTACTGCAGAAGAAGAAGCAGAAATAGAAAGTAGGAGATATTATCATTCTCTACTTCCAGCTAACCTACAAGGTACGTCTATTCTAGATGTAGGATGTGGTTCGGGACAGGATGCAGTATATTACGCAGGGCAAGGGGCTCAAGTATTCGGTATTGATGTTTCAAAAAAAGAGATTGAGATGGCCAGAAGATTTGGAATAGGGGAATTCAGAGTAGGTGATATGAAAGAACTTCCATACCCTTCAGATAATTTTGACATAGTCTCTAGTTTCTATGCTTTACAAGCATCAGATAATGTTCCATTAGCTCTTGAAGAAATGATTAGAGTTGCAAAGCCTAAAGGAACAATCCTAGTTCTTGCTAAGCACCCTACAAGAAATCTCTTAGAGGGTTGGAAAAACAATGGGGCGATGGATTATTATAGATCTGGAATGGTCACATCACATATATTAAGCGGAACAATAACCCTTAGTGAACCAAGGCATACATTAATGGAGTATCTAAATCCGGAACTCTTGAAAAAAACCGAACTACAACTCTTTGAAGAACTCTCAGATTTCCCCGCAAGTGAACAAATCATTGATGGGCTGCATTATCCAACACTCTTCATAATGAAACTAAGAAAGAAATAATTATTCTAGGCTAATCTCTTTATCAATTCCAAGTTCTTTCTCTAGTGCCTTTAGTTGATCTCTTAAAGCAATTGCAAGCTCAAAGTCAAGCTCTTCAGCTGCCTCATGCATTTCTTTCTCTAATTGCTTAACTAAGTTCTCCTTCTCTTTCTTAGGAATATGTTTGGTGTCTCTTACTATTACTGTCTGCTCTTCAATTTTTTTCTTTATAGTAACTGGCTTTAAGCCATGTACTCTATTATATTCAATTTGAATATCCCGCCTTCTCTGGGTCTCTGCAACCGCCTCTCTAATTGAAATAGTAGACTTATCTGCATAAAGAATAACCTTCGCATTAGCGTTCCTAGCCGCTCTTCCAATAATCTGTATTAAGCTCTGCTGATCTCGTAAGAAGCCTTCTTTATCTGCATCTAGAATAATCACTAGCCCCAGTTCAGGAATATCAATTCCCTCCCTAAGTAAATTAATCCCAACTAGCACGTCAAACTTCCCCACTCGCAATTGCCTTAATATCTCCGTTCTTTCTAAAGTCTTGACTTCAGAATGCAAGTATCTTGTCTTTATGCCCTGAGAAGCAAAATAATCTGAGATCTCTTCTGCTAGTTTCTTCGTTAGTGCAGTTACAAGCACCCTATCGCCTCTTTTAATCACAGTCTGTATTTCACCCATAACATCTTTCATCTGGTCTTTAATGGGCCTGATTTCAACAATAGGATCTACTAAATTTGTGGGTCTAATGATCTGTTCTACTACTTTCTGCGTGTTCGCCTTCTCATATTTCGCAGGAGTCGCACTTACAAAAACAACCTGTTGCTTTTTCATATACTCTTCAAATTCTTCAAACTTCAAAGGCCTGTTATCAAGTGCACTCGGCAGTCTAAATCCGTAATCAATTAATGTTTGTTTTCTCTGTCGGTCTCCGTTATACATTCCGTGCAATTGAGGTATCGTCTGGTGACTTTCATCAATAACAATCAAAAAATCATCTCCAAAATAATCCAGCAAACAATAAGCTTTTTCTCCTTCTGCTCGTCCATCAAAATGTCTTGAATAGTTTTCAATTCCTTTACAAAATCCTAAAGTTCTAAGCATTTCAAGATCATATTGCGTTCTCTGTTTCAACCTATGCGCTTCGATCAACCCAAGTTTAGGCAATTGAACTTCCAGTTCCTCTTCAATTCTTCGTAACGCTCCCTGCATTTCGTTCTCCCCAGTTACAAAATGTCTTGCAGGAAATAAGAAATAATGATCCAATAATTGCAATACTTTTCCAGTCATCTTATCAAGAATACTTACTCGCTCAACCGTGTCCCCATTTAATTCAACTCTCAAGATATCTTTCTCATATCCTGGAACAATATCAATAGTATCTCCCTTGACTCTAAATCTTCCAGATAACAATTCAATTTCATTTCTTTCATATTGTATATCAATTAATTTAGACATAATCTCGGAACGAGTTATCTTAGCTTTCTTTGAAAAGTCAACTCCCATTCCCAAAAAGTTTTTCGGATTACCGATTCCATAGATACAAGACACAGATGCCACAACAATAACATCTTTTCTACTCATCAAGGATGCGCTAGCACTCAATCGCATCCTCTCAATCAGCGGATTAATCTGTGAGTCTTTTTCAATATACTGATCTTTCGCAGGCATATATGACTCTGGCTGATAATAATCATAAAAAGAAATAAAATACTCTACTCTATTATGCGGAAAGAACTCTTTAAACTCTCTATACAATTGCGCAGCCAGCGTTTTATTATGCGCAATCACAAGCGTCGGCTTCTGCACATTCTGTATTACATGCGCCATGCTAAACGTCTTCCCCGAACCAGTAACTCCCAGTAATGTCTGGAATTTCAATCCTTTCTTTATCCCTTCAGTCAATTCCTTTATCGCAGCAGGCTGCGATCCCGCAGGCTCAAACGGTGCTGCAATCTTAAATTTCTCCATAAAGTTCTTTCTGCCCAGTTATTTATAAATGTGTTTGACGACTAGCTTTTACCAAGAATTCCTTCAGTTATCTCATCAAATTCTTCTTTGGTCAGTTTTCTTTTGAGTTTTTCTTCCTTTTCAATAATACTTGCACAAATAATACAAGGTTGAATTGCGGTTAAATTAATATTACATATCTTGCATTTTGATAGATCTCCTCTAATATTTCTTTCAAGTATTACTATTCTGTTTATTTCTTCACTCATTTTACAACCTTATTTTTTGAATCTCTAAAAAATCTTATAAGTGTGTCTTTCTTTAAGAAAAAATAAGGAAATTTCGTGGTAAGTTCTCTCGAATACCCTAATGGAGTCATTGCAGTTAAAATTTCAATTTTGTGTTCTTTAATAATCTCAAGCGCAGGTACAAAGTCAGCATCTCCAGATATTAACACACAAACTTCACAGTCGCTTTTTATAACAGACAATCTAAGCATGTCTACAGCAATCCAAACATCAACTCCCTTTTCTTTTCGTTTAATATCAGAAAGATCTAAGAAATTCGCTTCAATAAGTGGCTTACAGTTATGACACAAATCCAAATTGTCTATAGTTGCCTGTTTTCTCTTTAAAATTTCTTTATTGGACAATCTTTGAAGCTTCCTTGTTATAACACTAACTCCTTTTTTCTGTAAAGATTCCAGATATTTCATATGGTCATAATATTTTGCTTCTCCATCTTCTATACTTGGAATAGAAGCATAAAATCTTGTCTCTTTAACACTGTAATTTTTGACTTCGGATAGAAATTTAACCATTTTGGTTACATCGATTTCTGAAGGATCGTAATATCTCTTTACATTATGATACCAATTGTTTGCATCAACAAAGAAAATCGCCTTTTTCTTGATTTTAGAAGGAGTAGGAGTCCCGGCATTACCCATAAAGGCCATACCGGGGACTTGAATAGAATTAGAGGTATTCTCGAGTTTAAAAGTGTTTTGTTGCGTTATCTTTTCATTCATTTTCCCACCAATTCTTCAAGGTAAAAAGATTTATAAATTTCTCCATAAATTCATTCCTCCAGCCAGATATATAAAAGTTTGGAGTTGTAAAAGGCTCTGTTGAAAAAGTCCTCAGGGTAAAAGTTAATCTACCCTGAGAGTGTTA
>CAYHCG010000017.1:0-17714 GCA_964355135.1 Candidatus Woesearchaeota archaeon
CATTGATGCTTGCAGCGTAGAAGCCTGTATTTGCGGGAGGTCCGCTGGTCTGTGTCAGAATAGTCGTTGTTGAAGTATTGATTCTTACTTTTGTTCCAGACTGCGCTTGTGAACTGTCTGCATGGAAAATATATCCCTGCAACGAATGCAATGAAGGCTGCTGGGCAGGGATTAAATATGTAAATACCAATAAAATAATAAAGACTTGAAAGAGCTTTCTAATTACATTTATCTTTTCTAATTCTCTGCCTCTTTTCATACTCATCAAAAATACCTTTTTAGTTTATAAATACTTTCAGTTATATTTTCATGTTTATATACCTTGCGGTAATATACTATAAATAATATACTAGTAGTAAGATATATAAACCTTCTTTACGCTCCTCATCATAAAAATGGGCGAGATTACTCTACTTGGCTATATCTGCGAGAGATGCAATCATAAATGGTTTCCCAGAGCTAATTCTGAGCATAAGCCATTCGTTTGTCCTCTATGCAAAAGCCCTTACTGGAATATTCCTAGAAAGAATAAGAAATCCAAGAATTATAAATCGCATACAAAAAAGGAGAAAGTAATTTACAATGAATAAAAGAGGAATAGTGAAAACTGGAATTGGTTTTTTAATTTTGCTAATTTTAACTTTAGTTATTCTATTAATTTATTCTTCATCTGCCATTATTCAACAAGAAACTTATCTGCTAGGAGAAAAAGTTAAAATTGATTTAAGAGGGATTGAAAATTACACTATTAAGATAATAACGCCTTCTAATACATACATAAAAGAAGGGTCAAATGACGTTTTCATCTTCAAGCCAGAAGAGGCAGGAGATTATAGAATAAATCTATTCCATAAGGGCCGAAATGATTTTTATGAATTTAAGGTTTTTGACAATAAAAACAACACTATAAGAAAAATAGAACATGTCCCAAATGCAGAAAGCAAACCCCTAGAAATACCAAAGAATAATACTAGAGAGAAAATTCAAAACCTGGAAAATGAAGTACTAGAACAAGAAATGCTTTCATTCTCTTCTTCTCAAGAACCATATATAGAATTTAACCACTCCCCGAATAATTCTAAAATGCCTGACTCGTTTATTGCCAAAAGTCTTCGGCTATTTGCTAAAGACGACTCCGATATCAGCATATATAATGCAAAAAATGAGAAGATAGAGCAGGAATATCTTGTGCAAAGCTCTGAAAGTAAATCATCAATCCAAATAAAAAATTCAAAAACAATCTCTCCAGGAATATACACTGTCGAATTAGAAAAAGATGGCAAAATATATGAGCAGGAATTTGTCTGGGGACTAATCAGTTTGAACACGAAGAAATCCATATACAAGCCAGGCGAGACAGCAGAATTAGAAATTGTTTTACTTGATAGTGAAGGAAGAGGCGTCTGCGGCGAGGTTGTTTTACTGCAGATAACAGATCCTACAAACAACGATAAAGTAATAGATGTCACAGAAAATGCCTCTGAATGCGGACTTTACCACGCTTCATACAAAGCTATTTTAGAGGGAGAATACAAAATCGATCTTTCAACTACAGAAGATGAGATAATTAAATTTTCCTCAACTTTTCTTGTACAGCAGGAATATAGCTATGAAATTATTAGAAACACCAAGAGTAAGATAGACCCTACCATAGAGAATAAGTTTAATGTCAAAATTAATATCGAATCCCTAAAGGAGGGAATTAATGGTTTAACAATTAAAGAATACTTGCCAGAAGAATTTGAAGTCTATGGAGAAGGCTTTGAAGTAAAGGAAGAAAATGATGTTAAGGTATTGACTTGGGATATCAAGGGAAAAGAAGCAGAGATACAATATAGTTATTCTGTTCCTTTAGTCTGGCCTTATCTCTACGAGCTTGGCCCTCTTCAGGTAAATGACTTTGAGGAATTTAGGCCATGGTATGTTGCTGTTGACCCAAATATTATCGTAGATACTCAGCCCTCTGTAGATATAGCCCTCACTGCACTAGATAATCGGACTTTTATAGTTTCATGGGTAGATAATGTGGAAAATGATGTTTCTTTTATTATTTATGATACCAATGGAACAAATCTGACATCAACTGTAGATGCTGATACTACTGCCGATGGAAATTCTCGAGTTGCTTTAAGCATAATTAATTCAACCCATTTCCTTCTTGGATGGTATGATGGGCCTTCTGACAATATAACTTATGCAGCTTACAATCGCACTGGAGTTAATACTACCCAAAAAATACAAGCTGAAATAGGAGGCATTGGCGGAATCAACTCGGATATCTCGTTGGCTAGCATGGGCGACAGATTTCAATACTGTTATATGGATGATGGAGAAAATGACGCAGACTTAAGGAGTATAACTTACGCATCCTTAGGCACAGGCACCGAAACCAATATAGACGGAAGCGCAGGGCCCGCGCTCCCTTTGCAAAACTTAGTTTCCTGCGCACCAATAAACGACACAGTATTCGTCTATAGCTGGTATGATGATAATGCAAATGACGCCAGTTTTCAAGTTTTGAATAAATCTGCAAGCGCATTAGTAGGAACTACAGATCTTGACACCGGAATAGGAGAAACAGCGCAATTAGCAGTTACAACTCTTAATAATAACGCTTTTGCCATAGGCTGGTTTGATATTGGAGGAGGAGACACTGGGTCTATAGAATTTTCTATTAGAACGGCAAATAACACTATAATTGTTTCAGATACTTTCGTGGATTCCAATGCAGGAAGCTCTTCAAGAATTGCGATGGCTACAGTTAAGAGAAGCACAACTGACCAGGATAATTTTATTATTGCCTGGAATGATCAGAACGCAAGCAGCATAGAGGCAGTCGCGTATAATGCGAGCGGCAGCTTACTTTACGGCCCTTATACTTTAGCAAGCGATGAAAATACTACAAGCTTATTATTTGATATCTACGCCAGAAATCCTGCTGCCAATATAAGCCTCTGTGATGGTTCTTTCGTTTTTGCTTATACAAACATCTCAGGGTCAGTTATTGCAAGGACTCTTAATCTAGACGGAACCGTCTGGGATGGCAACTGTGGAGCAACAGACACCACTCCTCCAACAGTTTCTCTTGTTAGTCCTGCTAACAATTCGTTGATTGCAACTAGCTTTGATTTAGAGTTCATCTATAATGTTGCAGACACCTCCTCAATGAATAATTGCTCCCTCCATATTAACAGTAGCTTAGTGCAAAGTGATAATTCGGTAACAAAAGACATTAATCAATCTTTCTTCCACTATCTAGATAACGGCATCTATAACTGGGCAGTTCAGTGCTATGACCTTTACAATAACTCTGCCATAACTCAAAATAGGACAGCGAATATCAGCATCAATGAGGGATCTTTTTCCCAGAGATTCTATGAAACCTCGAACGGAAGTTTTACATCAAGCCAAACAGCAAATATAAAGTTGAACAACTCGAGAGACAATATCCAAGACACAGCTTCATTTGACATATCGCCACAAACTCTTGAACAATTAGTCCAGGCAACTTCACAATTTATGAAACACAATGGGGCGATTATTCCTTCAGGCACAACCATAGCTTTTTCCTCAAGCTTCACAGTGGCAAGCGCTAACGTTGAAGCGACCTGGAAGCTTTATATTACAAACTCATCAGGAGATACATTATTATGCCAAAATGGAGATGATGGCTCGGGGGGAACGCCGACAGCGGGTACTATTTCCTCTTCAAACACTACATGCATAAATAGAGACATAAGGTTGCAAAAATCAGATAGGATCAAGCTCATAGTGGATGGCTATAATACGCACGCCACAGCAACACGTTCAGTAACCCACGCTTGGGATGCCTCAACATCTTCTTATGTTGATATAAATATAACAACAGAAGGATTCTTGCGCGCAAATCTCTCGTTCCCAACTTCTGACCCCAATGTAGCTTTATCTGGCACATTCAACGCCTCCTGCGCGGTTTATTGTTCTATAGGGACTTGCAGGAATACCTCTGTTTATATCCAACAAAACATCTCAACTTCAGCTTGGGCAGATATAAATGCAACTTCAGGAAATCTGATATTGAATACAGGGGAAACCAATCCTCACTATTTAGGCAATGTTTCTACGACTGCGCTTACAACAAACTTTACTTTAAGAGGTAATGTTGTTTCTGTTAACAATATTAGGTGCAGGGCGGTCTCTTCCTATGATTCAATAAATAGCTCATCTCTGCAAATCACTGTGGGCGGTGCTGCGCCTACTGCTCCGGCCATTACGCTAATCAATCCTGCAAATGCAACTTGGCTTAATACTTCACAGGCAATTTTATATTATAATGTGAGTGATGTAAACAACAACCTTGCGAACTCAACTCTTATACTGAACGGGCAGAGAAACCAAACTAATCAGTCAGCACTGCTAAATTCCCAAATAAATAACTTCACAATTGCTCTGCCTGACGGAGTCTATACTTGGACTGTAAATGCAACCGACACTACAAATCTAGAGGGAACTAATGCCTCAACAACAACTTTCTATGTTGACACTCAAAAGCCGGTCATCAACCTAAATTCTCCTTCTATTGATCAAGTTTTTCAAGTAAGCACAGTAGAATTTAACTTTACGGCAATTGATAACATGGACAGCACATTGCTCTGCAATTTAACTATCGATAGTACTGTACGAGATTCAAATTTCAATGCAAATAATGGCTCTCTTCTTAACAGAACAATTACTCCTGTCTCCATAGGAAACCATCTTTGGAATGTTACTTGCGTAGATGAAACAGGCAATACCAATACGAGCATAACAAGAAATTTTACGATACAAGACTTGCCTCCCACAGTTGACCTCATTACTGTAAATAATTCTTTTAGCAACACAGGCAACATTACTTTAATTTACAATGCAACTGATAATAATGGCTTCTTGCAATCTCAGCTTATCTTAAACAACCAGATAAACCAAACAAACCAGTCTGCAATTCTTAATGGACAATACAATAACTTCTCATTAACAAATCTTGCAGAAGGAATTTATACATGGAATGTGAATGTTACCGACACTTCAGGCTTAAATGCAACGAACTCCTCAAGAACATTTACTATAGACAAGACCCTTCCCAGTATTGCCCTTAACCTGCCTGCAAACAATACAATATCAAACTCTTCAACAGTCAATTTCAATTTCACAGTATTAGACAATATAGATACTTCCCTTACGTGTAATCTCGCTGTAGGGGAGAGACAAGACAGTAGTTTTGCAGCAGCAAATGGTTCGCTGACTAATAGGCAAATAACCAGTTTTACTGATGGAGGTAGATACTGGAATGTTACTTGTACTGACGATGCAGGGAACACCAACATGAGCGAAATTCGCTTTGTCAATATAACTGAGAAGCCTTTAATAGCATTAAATACTGCAAATAATTCTTTTTTTAATTATTCAAGCTTCAATCTTTCCTACACTCCTTCAGATAACACTAATCTTTCTTCATGTTCCTTATTTATAGATGGAGATTTAAACAAAACGAATTCCTCAATAGTTAACAACCAGCAGAATAATTTCTCTCTATCTTCCGTTTCCGAAGGATTGCATACCTGGTATGTTTCCTGCAATGATACCATACAATTACAGAATCAATCAGAGATAAGGACATTTACAGTTGATTTAGACGGCCTGACTGTTACTTTAGATTATCCAACAAATGATCTTCAGTTATTTACTTCCCTCGTTAATTTCACGTTTAATGCTACAGACAATCTGGATGCTTACTTGGAGTGCGACATAACTGTAAATAGTCAGATTGTAAACACTTCTTTAGTAACGAGCGGGGCTCTTACAACTAGAAACGTGACTTTCTCACAGGGGGGCCTGAAAGTCTGGAATGTTACTTGCACTGATGATGCTTCAAACAGGATAACTAGCTTAACGAGAAATTTCACTTTAGCATTTTCTCCGACCATTTCACTTGTAAATCCTGCAAATAATATTTTTCAGAACACTTCAACTATTGCCATTTATTACAATGTGACTGATGATAATAATAACTTGGCAAACTCAACCCTTATACTAAACGGGCAGAGAAACCAAACTAATCAGTCAGCACTGCTAAATTCTCAAATAAATAACTTTACAATAACTCTTCCCGATGGCATTTACAACTGGACTGTAAATGTCACTGATCTTACTAATCTGCAGTCAACAAATATTAGCATAAGAACATTCACAATAGACACTCTACAACCTTCTATAAATCTTAATCTCCCGATAAATAATTCTATAGAAAACTGGAACAATATCACTTTTAACTTCACGGTCCTAGATAATATAGACTCTTCTCTCACTTGCAATTTAAGCATGGATGGAAGCCCTGAAATTCTAAACTTTAATGCTGCTAATGGCACAGAGGAAATAAAATACCTTGTAAAACAAGATGGAAGCTATCTATGGGACGTTTCTTGTACTGATGATGCAGGGAACCTTAATATTTCACAGACAAGAAATTTCACTATTGAAGCGCCGCCAAATGTAACTTTACAAGTTCCTAATAATGAAAATATAACTAATGTAGGCGATATAACATTTATTTACCTGCCTAGCGACCCTATAGGAATAAATAATTGCTCTTTATTCATCGATGATATCATAAATGTCTCAACAGACACAGTAAATAATAACCAAAACAACAGTTTTACTGTCAACAACATTGCAGAGGGGAGGCACAATTGGACTGTCGAATGTACTGATGTTTTTCCAGACCTGAATTTCTTCAAACCAACAGTAAGAAACTTTACCTTCGACATAACTCCTCCGAATGTAACGCTTAATCTGCCACTAAACAGCACAAACGCTTTGAGAACTGTTGAATTTAATTTTTCAGCTTTAGATAGTCTGGATGCAGACTTGAATCTAAGTTGCAATTTATACATAGATAACTCATTAAACCAATCTAATTTCAATATTACAAATGGTTTTTCAATTATAAATACCGTTTCAGGGCATTCGCTCGGTACGCATAACTGGAATGTTTCCTGTATGGACGATGCAAGAAATCTGGGATGGTCACAAAAGTGGCAATATAATGTCACATTAACTGATTTAATGGTAAATGCTTCAAGTATTGTATTTAATACTACCTCGCCGGTAGAAAATCAAACGGTTTTAATTAATGCAACTATCTATAATCTCATTAATGTAACTGTAACCAATATAACTGTAGCATTTTATAATGGAGATCCCCAAGCAGGAGGAACGCAAATTGGTCAAAATCAAACCCTTGCATCATTATCGCCTCTTTCCTCTGGAGTTGTAAGCGTAAATTGGAATGCCGTTCTTGGAACCAATACAATTTTTACAGTTGCAGATCCTCCATTTTCCAGCAACGGAAGTATTGAAGAGTGGCTGGAGGGCAATAATAAAGCGAACAATTCTATCACCATCGGAGCATGGCAGTTTGTTTACGGAGATATAAATTCACAAAGCAAGTTTGATTTGGCTGACTCTTCAAATAACAGCGTTATAAGATGGGAATCAGTAAATTTTGAATCGGGAAATGTTTATGTGGCAGATTCAGAGTCTTCCATATTATGGTCAAATCTTAAGGCAATAGGCAAAAACTTAACGGAGGGCAATTCTCTAAATGATTTTTCAGATCTTGATTCCCTATTAAGCATGACAAATTACATAGATTCTATCTCAGCTCTCTATCTTAATTCCTCTGGAAATATTATTAACACGACGAATCTTCTAATATTTAACGCCTTTATTTACAGTACTCCGATTGCAAATTCAACAAACAACACTAATTTCTTTACAGGAATACTATGGGACACTTCTGATAATAATATTACTAATAATGGCCAATTTGACACAACCGATAAGGAAGATATAGTATTTCTAACGCAGATAAATAAAGATAAAGCTGGCGCATATGGCATCTATGATTATGAAATGAGAATTCCAGCAAGATTGAGGGAATATCGCACTGCTCAAACCAGCTCGGTCATTTTCTATACTGAAATCAGCTGATCCCATCTTTAAAAATTCTAAAAACCATAAGGTTTAAAAATGAGTATATACAAGTGTATATACATGAAAAGACAGATTAGAGTTGAAGATACACTTATAGACATTTCTGAGAAAATTGAGAATATCAACAAAACTATTGAGAATATTCTTCCTAGAGCAATAATAAGGCAGACGACGCAATTCGGCAATTCCTCCCACGTTGTTCTTTCAAAAGAATTTTTAGACAAAAGAGTAGGAGTCATAGTATTAGAAGATTTAAAAAGCATGAAAGGAGGTGAAAAATGAAAACATCAATAAGCAAGTTTCTTGGGTTTGGTGATAGGGAAGTGAGGGAGATATTCCGAGAAGAAGAAAATCTCTTGTTAAAGGAAAGAGACATGGAAGAGAAAAAACAGAAAAACTCTAGAGAAATATTAATAGTTAAAGGCAGACATTAAGTCAGCTAAAGAGACTTCCAAAGTAGGAGAAGATATCAGAAACATCAAGATTTCTGTATATGAAATCTTGAGCGTCCTCAAAATTATAGATTTTGACGGCACAAAGAGCTCTGCTTCTTTGTTGGCTCAAGAATTACATACTTAAGTGTATAACATGCTAATAATTCTTGACATTTTAGCGATTAGTATGTTCTGCTTCTTTGCCTTATAATTTCCCAGGTTGTTTTTCTTAAAATTAAGTTCATTTCCTTGTTGCCTTAGTCTGAAACTATAAAGTGATTTAGGATTGTCATCAACTTCCACGATTATCTTGTCCCCTTCATTTCCAGGAATAAAGGAAGCATATGCGCCATCCATCGGCCCAATTCCGGTCTCTAAATTGATTTCTTCTCCAGTAGCTTCATTCTTAATCTCTACTTTAGTTCCTCTTCCTGCGTGAGTTATTCCGTCTTTCTCGTAGATAGTTCCAACGACAAAATAAGGCAGACCCTGTAGATTTTCAAAATCATTCCACTCACTAAATTGCCCGGCAAAAATAGCAAAATTATCTAAACCATTTGCATTAGCTAGATAATATACATTCCCCTCATCTTCATGAACAATTCCAGGGGCAACATAATACCATTTTCCAGAGCTAAACCTCGCTAGTCCAACATCCTCTTTTTTAATTCTCTTCTCATTGATCCATCTCTTTTCAACTTTAAATAGCAAAGAAACATTGTTAATGCTTCCTCCTTCTGAATTAAGCGGATAGAGCTGAATATATTTGTAAACGTTTCCGAATGTGTCCTTAATCTCACTAGGTTTTTTATTATATTCTGCTAATAACAAATAAATGTCTTTATGCCCTATACTTAGTTCTCTTATGGCAGTCTCACCATTATAAACTGTATAGCTTCCAGAGGCATTAGTAATTATAAGGTATCTTTTCTCTTCTAGAGAAGTATTTTTCAATAATTGGGTGTAAGTGTCAGTCATGTTAATATTCCGGATTCTTAACTTTACTTTGATATAGAATTCCTGTGTGTCCTCCCCCCCTCTTCCATCCTCAACTTTAACAATAACTTTCTTCCTCCCCACATCTCTAAATCCCGGCAACCATTCAATTACTCCTGTAGATGGATTTATAGTCATCCTTGAAGGGCTTTCCGTTAAAGAATAAATCAACTCATCTCCATCTTCATCAGTCGCATCTACATCATATCTATAAAACACGCCTGTCCAGGTCTCCATAAGGGGCTGAGAAACTATTTTAGGAGCTTGATTATCTGCCTGCGGGATTGAAGTATTCAAAAACAGATTAACTTCTCTCATGCTTCCTTCTAAAGTCACGACAACGCTTACTGAATTATAACCGCTTGAAGCGGTGATAATGATTTCGTCACCATTATCTCCCTGTATTGATGCAGAATATTTTCCGGAATTATAAAATGTCCCTGTAATTCCTTCTACATAATAGCCGCTCGTAGTATCATTAATGGAAATAGAAGTTCCTGCAGGAACTTGGGTCACCCCATCTAGTTCATATACTGTACCATGAACGGATAAAGGCATGCTTTGAGAGCTGGCAAGATTAACAAACATTATGAAACATAAGAAAGCAATAGCTATCCTTGTAAATTCACTTCGAATGTTTCTATTTTCTTTTTCCATGTTAATTATTAAAGTTCGGATTGTGAGTCCAGTTAGCAGGAGCGTTTGGAATTTCTAGATAATATGAAGATCCATGTTCTATGTTGACAAAATCTTCATCCCCAAAGAAAGGCCACCAGCCATAACCTGAGAAATGATGCAATCCCTGAAAACCAGTCAGTTGCGGGTTATTTGTAGCTTTGGAAACATTATATCTAAATATATTATCAATAGAATTCATAGGTGTAACAAATAGCGGGTTACCTAGCGTTGCTTCTTCTCCCAAGCGCGGCTGATAAGCAGAGAACCAGTTGACAACATTAAAGCTATAATTCAAGCTTGTAGTAATATTTGTCTGGGGCACTTCACCTATAAACGTAACGTTGCAGTTCTGGTTCGTTTCAAACCAATATCCCCTCATTGGCTCTAAAGAGATAAAATCACTATCTCCAATTGCTGGAGTCCAAACTCCATTATCATTTGTTGTTTCTTGAAACTTGGTTCCATTATATCTAAATAAAGATTGTATGCAATTGGCGGGCCGAGTCGGAGGATTATAACCGTTGTTTACTCCATTATTCAAGATGTAGTTTGTTAAGTTTAAAGGCCCTCCAATTAAATTAAATCCAGAACTAAGCTGAGGAGGCTGGATTTTTCCCACGCTCAAAACTGTTATATTTTCAGCAGGACCGTATACGGCTCCCACTTTGTAAAATCTTGTCAGAGAAGTGTTTGCGGCATTATCAGTAAAGTTCAGGTCAGTTATTCCAGTAAAATTAGGCGTGCTTGAAAAGCCTGCGGAATAGTTTGTTGAAATGTAAATGTTATAGCTTGTTGCTTTGGTTGTATTGCTCCATCTTAAAACAACACTCGCATTATCGCTCCCTAGAGTCGCATTCAAGATAGATGGATTGCTTATGGTGTAAACTGTGAAGATTCTTGTTACCGAAACATTGCTATTTACTCTGTCTCTGCAAGTTACATTCCAGTTATGTGTTCCATCTACAATCCTAGAAATTGTATAATTTGTCATATTTGCATTTACGGACAGAATATTGCTAGCATTTGTACTCCCATCTAAAGTTAAATTACAATAAATTTCAAAATTTAAGTTATCGGTGACGTTCCACGTGAAGTTTATATTTGGAATTGTTGAATTGCTATTATTTGCGGGGAAAACTAGGGATATGGAGGGAGGACTTCGGTCTAAAACAAAGCTTCTTGATGCTGAAAAACTTGAATTGAGGCCTCCATCTGAAGACCTGACGCGCCAGTAATACTGGCCATCAGCAGAAAGAGTTACAGAAGTATCTTCCGTGGGGTCATTTGTTTCTGTAATGCTTCCATTGTAATATTCAGAATCTGTAAACCCTGCATTATCGTCTATCTCCAAAATATAAGTTATTGTATCTCCATTAGGATCAGTCGAATTACTCCAGTTAAATTGAGGGATAGAAGATAAGTTGGCTTCGTCAATTGGAAATTGCAATACTGGGGCGCTAGGGGCATCTGCCTGTTGGATTACGCTTATATTTCCTATGTGGAAACTTGCAAAATTATTCAGAGTATCGTTAGCATAACAGGTAAATGTCCAGTTTCCTGCCTCATTGAGTTGTATATCGCTATATCTGGTATTACCAATCAATACACTAGTAGAATAATTCTGCTGAGGCAAGGTGGGCTTGCTTGCCCTAATCAATACTGTATCAAGTCCCACAAGAACATCTATTACCGTGCAATTTATTCTCGCATAGCCATTAAGGCTTAAATTTGTAACATTTGCTGTTCCCGCAGTTATAAGTGGCGCAGTCGTGTCTAAAGTTATTGTTCTTGTTGCGGTAGTGTTTACATTATTTGCCACATCTGCAATGGTAACGTTGTAAGCATAAAGTCCGTCAGGCACGCTCGTCCAATTTATTGTCCTGGCCAGATTAGTATAAGTTGTCCCATTATAAAGAGAGCTAGTATTGAATAATTTGAAAGTAATATTTATCTCATTTGCCTCAGTTACTGTTACATTGGCATAGATCCAGTTTCGTGAGAAATTAACATTGCTATTTTCTGTCCCAATGCCGTAATCTACCAATGGGAAAGTATTGTCCACAGTCAAACTTCTATTCTGACTAATATTACAATTATTGCTGCTATCGCACGCCTGCACCGCCCAGATATAATTTCCATCCGCAATTCCTGTAACGTTAAACAAATAATCTCCATTTGTGCCTGAAGAGTTTGTCTGGTTTATAACAAAATTACCGCTAAAATCAGCCCACAGGCTCACATTCGTTAAATTGAAATCTTCCCTTATAGTAGCATTAAATACCGCACTTCTTGATGAAGAATTATACCCATTAATTGGAGAATTTAGCGTGATATTTGGGAATAAATTGTCTATTACGAACAGAAAATTAGTTCTTGAGCTAGAGGTAAAGTTTTGAGTTTCTTCATAAATAACCGTTATATTATAGTCTCCTAAAACAGTAAAGTTTGAAAGATTAGATATTGTGGGTTGTCCCTCATTTATCAATGTGCCATTTCTGAATAATTTGATATTCCCTTCTCCGCCAAGCCGTAATGCAGACAAATTAACATTATTATTCCCAACCTGTACAGTTATATTTCCATCAACTCCGTTCAGTGTTAAATTAACAGATGAAGAAGCTTTGTTAACAACATAATTGTAAAAATCAGTCTGGTTTGTATTCCCAAAAGAATCGTTTCCGATCATCTGCCATACATAGCCGCCGGCAGGAATACCAGTATAATTATAAAAATAAACACTTCCAACGTTCCCCGAGACTGAATAATTAGCCATAGTTCCTGTGAAATTATGTTGTATCTTCACTGTTTGTATTGCAATGTTATCGCTCCAGCTTACATTAAACTGATAAAACGTTGCCGCAGAATAAGTTAGAGGAGAAACAGGAAAACTGATATTATTACTCCATGTCGGAAAAAGAGGATCTTGAATACTAAAAGTCATAATATCTGTCTGATTAATGTTTCCTGAAGTATCATTCATTATTATTCTCCAGCTTACACTTTGCCCTGCAGGTACAGAAGCATTTTTCCAGGTAAAGTTTGTTATAACTTCTCTTAATAAATCGCTTGTTAGATATAGTTCATCCAGAATTATATTTCCATTGCCCGTGTCTGTATCTATGTCATCACTAAATCTGACTCTAAACTCTGTAATGGCATTTTTGTCGCATCCAGTTATACCTGCAGTATTAACTGTAATTAAAGTAAAGCTGGTATCGCTTAGAGTTACAGGGTCTGAAGCGGTGCAAGCACTCCCTGAACTATTGACGACCACAAGCCTAGTTCTGTGAAAATTAGAAGTATCGGCTTTCACATAATAAGAAACATTATCATAATTACTTATATTGATGGAACTTGTATTTATAACCACGTCAAAAGTATCGTCAGCCGCGCCAGAATCATAATTATAGCTAAGGTTTATTCCATCTCTGACAAATCCTTCCAGGGTATCATTAATATCTGCATTTGCAGAAATAGGATCAATGTAAACATTTGAATTATCTGTAAAGTCTTCAAGATTTAATCCTGCCTTTCTTACAGTATAGTTCCGCCAGGTTCCTGTTTCGTTCGTTGCCAGCCAGACATCGTTTAAGGCATAATTATCTGTCCAATTAGCCCACAAATTGTTAGTCTCTCCCTGTACAACCGTATTCTCGCTTTGATTTTGATTTATCCAGGCAGGGCTGTTCAAATCAATAACGAGGGTCCTTGTTTCAGTAGAATTAATGTTATTTGCTGCGTCTGTCGCGCTTACATTATAATAATATATTCCATTTTCCAGATTAGTCCAGTTTATTGTCCGACTGCCTGCAGACAAAGTGGTTATATTTACTTGGGAAGTTATATTGTAGAGATAAAAAGTAATATTCTTCTCGTTAGTTTCCGTTAAAGATATATTCACAAAAAGAGAGGTAATTCTTGTTACGGCGTTATTGGAAGGAGTTGGCAATTCAAAACTAATCAATGGGAAAGTATTGTCCACAGTCAAACTTCTATTCTGACTAATATTACAATTATTGCTGCTATCGCACGCCTGCACCGCCCAGATATAATTTCCATCCGCAATTCCTGTAACGTTAAACAAATAATCTCCATTTGTGCCTGAAGAGTTTGTCTGGTTTATTGCAAATGTTCCTGAAAAATTAGTCCATAAGCTTACATTTGCTAATTCAGTTTCATCATTAGCGGTTACATTAAAAATAATCTCTCTGGAAGATGAATTGTAATAATTTACTGGAGCGTTTAGAGTCACATTTGGGATAACAAAGTCTGTTAATTGCAAAATAAGCATTTTTACTTCCGCTCGCAGTCGAAGCGCGCTTGCAATCGCCGTTAAATTATACATGGTATTAGTTACAGTAGTTGAATTTCTCCAAAGCAATGTGTGCCTTATTCCATCTCCCGCGGTAGTAAATGCGGCAAACCCAGACATGATCAAATCATTTGCAGATACCGTGTTTTGGCTCTCTCGAAGAGTAAATCCTGTATCTGCAGCTAAAGTTTCTACACCGGCGTCAGTATCATCAACTTGACCAGCCGCAATTACTAGTAATTCGGATCCAGTTGGAAATGTACTGGTCATGTTTCCTATGTTTGTTGAAACCGCGTTTCCTAAATTAACGCTCCCCCCATCTAAAAACTGAGCGCCTACTGTCCTAAAAACCACCACCTTTGCTTCTGCGTCTCCTGCCTGAGGTCCAAGTACCGAAACATTATACTGCGCATTTGCAGGGGCGCCCGTTTCATACGCCAAGAGTACGATGCTTTGTTTATCCGTAGGCGCGGCATTTGAAAAGTTAATTTCATATTCATTTGAGGATAAAGTCGCCCCGCTCCCATTTATTATTTTTATTCCATCAGCAGCAATAACCTGACCCGTTGCTCCATTATCTATCTGTACAGAAGCAATAATAACGTTGTTTCCTGCAGGGAAATTTGTGGGAATGGAAGTTATTTGAGTTTCAGTTGCAGCTGCAAAAGCAACCGAACCTGAATCGCTTACATTCATATTAGTCAGCCCAGATATTGCAGTAATCTTTGCTTCAGTAACTACCGCCGTGGCGCTAGAATACGCGCTTACATTATAAACCTCATTTGCTCCAGCACCCGTATGATTTGCGATTATGAAATAATTATTGTTAAGATTTGCTGTGCTAACTTGTATTGCATATTGATTAGATGCAATGGCTGCTCCGGCATTATTCTTAAGAATTAATCCTCCAGCAGGAATATTTTCTGCGCCCGCATCAGTGCTTAATATCTGTACAGAAGCAAATATAAGATTATTTCCTGCAGGCAGTGACGTATTTAGAGAGCCAACTGTAGTAGGTGCGGCAACATTTGTGCTTATTGTTCCAGTTGCTGCGCTATCAGTAAAATTTGAAATAATTGGGTCTATAATATGGTCAAATTCCAGGCTTCCACCCATAATACGCAGATCAAAAGTATCTTGACTGCCATTCAAAGTAGTTAAGTAGACTTTATTATATTCATTCTGATTTATACTGGAAAATTCCGCAATTTTGACATTCCCTTCAATTTCATAAATCTCAACTTTTGGGTTTCCTGAAACAATCCTCGGCCATATAGTTATGTCGTTTTCATTTGTGAGATTTTTCTCAAAAGTTACCCGTACATATTCTCCATCGTTAATGCTTTCGCTCCAAACATCATCTTGCCCTTTAACACTATCATAAATATCAGAAATGAATGTCCGGTTATTATCTAGGTGCTCGGCTTTCGTTATAACTATTATGATATATGTCTGTTCGCTATTTAAATTGTCAATTGTCCAGTTTATCTCATCAATTATGCTGTCATTATTCAAATCTAAAACAGTAAATTCAATCTCTTTGTTTCCTTCTTCCCAGATTAATTTTATTTTTGAAGAATCCTTAATTTTCCAAGTCGTTGGAATTTCTCTTTTAATTTCAACATTTTTGTTTCCATCTTTTTTATTCAATTTTAGTTCACGGGTCCCTATAGTGTCTGCTCCAATTTTAAATTTGATATTGCCTTTTCTCTCTCTAAACTCATTACTTATTGATGCATCGCTGATATTGCTCTGATTTGTGTTGCTAGGCTCATTTATTTTTTTCCCATTAACTTCAAAAAAATATTCTTCTTGCTTTCCATTGTAGCTTAGAATAACCTTATACTTGCCTAGTTCGTTAGGCTTGAAAATAAAGCTGTCCTGCGTCCCCGTTTTTACAAGTGTTTGTGTTGGAGTTATTATTTTTATCTTATAATTGTTTATTCCTCCTAAATCTATCTTAACTTTTTCCCCTAAAGCATAGGACTCTTTAACAATTTCCGCAGAAGAAAAAATGGCTGAAAAAGTCATAAAGATGACAAAAAGTACTACTAATAGGCTCACTCCCAAAATACTTATCTTTAGTGCCCCTTTTTTATCCATAATTCTCTTTTTGTTACAATTTATCCCTTGTCAAGAACAAAGTTCTTGAGCATGCTCAAGATGCGTAACCATCTTGACATATAAAAGCTTTTCTGCGGAAAAAAGCCACTTAAGAATGCTAATTATCAACCATTGCCGCAATATTTATTTTTCCGCTGCAGGTAACATTCACAGGCAAGCCGAGTGGGACGTAAATTCTCCAATAAGTTGCCTTATTTGCTTCATTTATAATGTCATTCTTCCTGTAATCCAAATTGAACCCGGTTTCATTTACCGGGGAGTCTGTTAAATTTTTATAGAGTAACCCAAAATCAGGCAAAGTTAAGACTAATCCATTTGAAGCAGTTAAATTATACTTCTCGTATTCGACACTTATATTTTGTCCGTTTGAACAGGCCATAGCATTTCCATCCCCATCTGTTCCCCCATATCCATCTAACTTTATATCTATCTTTACATTTCCCCGGTTAGTTACATTCTTTATACTTTCATTTGAAACTCGGGTTAATGGAACTACGCCATAATCGATGCTATCTGAAAACTCAATGCCCAAGAGCGTATTTATAGAAATATTATCTGCGGCATACCCCTTATTGTTAGCTAAATCTGTTACCGTCATATTGCATGCCCAGCTCTGACTTGCATTGGCATTTGCATAGTACCAGATATCAAAACCGCAAGTGGTTTGGCAACTCAAACCGGCGCAATTGCTTAAGTTACAGGAATTATTACTATAATGGTTATTATTATCATCTGCAGAGTTTGCAGTTGCATTATTGCTATCAAAAAAGACAGCAGTTACATTAGCAATATTGCCAAAACCGTCTGGATCACTAACATTGGCAGTGCAATTTACAGTTTTAGTGCCTGCAACAGTCAAATCAATTTCATTTTCTGGAGCAGAAAATTCATCATCAATAATGATTCCGCTTATTGAAGGAAAATTTATTATAGCACTACTAAAGCTGAGATTGACTCTTGTTGTGCTAGGGGCATTCAATAGGCTAGTATTTACTATGCCTTGATAGGTAGCGTTAGCAGCACGCACTATTATCGTTTCTCCGTCCAAAGCATTAATAGTCGTAGAATAGAATCCAGTGTGGCCTGGAGGTCCGCTCGTTAGTATATTTACCACACTTCCTGTTTGAGTCGCATTGATAGTTACATTCGTCCCGGAAGGA
>CAYHCG010000018.1:0-16900 GCA_964355135.1 Candidatus Woesearchaeota archaeon
TATGACGCTAGCCTGTCGCGCTGGAAACCCGGGTCCGACTCCCGGTCGGGGCGTATATTCCTTCTGTCACAAAGATGCAAAAGTGTATCCACTCCTTTTTATATTCTGCAAACAAGTAAATACGATGGCAGAAAAGATAGAAATACACAAAAGGAACGTAGAAGCAAGGCTTAGAAGCCTCAAGTCTTGGAAGATAGCAGAAGAAGATAAGACAGATATCGTCAAGTTTTTAGGGGATTTAAGTTTAGGCAAAGTTAACAGGGGAAAGAGAATATCTGAAAATAGACAAATGAAATATCTTGACCTTCTAAAAATCCCTTTCGTTTATTGGAATAAACCAATCTCTAAGCTTGAAATAAAGGATCTAGAGGCTTTTGAGAAAGCCTTAGCATCAGACACGATCATTTCTTTCAAAAAGAAACCATACTCTAATGAGAGCAAGAGAGATATCAGAATTGCTATCAAGATTTATCTTAAATGGAAATTTGGAGAAGCTAAGGCAATGGAATTGTCTGGATGGTTTGACACTAGAAGAATGATGAAAACTCCAGACTATCTTAAAGAGTCAGAAATCCTTAAATTATTCAAAGCTTGCAAGTCAGACAAGGAAAGGTATCTTTTGGCTGTTTTATTTGATTCTGGGGCAAGAGCAGAGGAATTCCTTAACATAAGATATGAGGATATTCAATTGCCAGAAAAAGGGGATAGCTTTGTTAAAATAACCTTGAAAGAGGAATACTCAAAAACTAAAGGAAGGGTCGTATCTCTTTATTGGAATGATTCTTTAGAAGCTGTAAGAGACTATGTAAAAGAGAGGGAAAGAATTGGCTTAAAGTCAAGTGATCCAATTTTTGAAGGAACTTATGACTCAGCTAGGTTTTTCTTAATGAGGCTTGGGAAAAAGGTTTTGAAAAAATCTGTCCATTTTCATTTGTTCAGGCATTCTTCAGCAACCTATTATGCAACAAAAATGAATAGGCAAGAATTATGTTATAGATATGGCTGGAAATTCTCTTCAGACATGCCAGATGTTTATATTTCAAGGGCGGGAATGCAAAATAAGGATTTAGATGAAAAATTTGTTTCAACAGAATTAGAAGAGATTCAAAAGAAATTCCAAACTCAAGAACAAAGAAATCAGATAGAACTTGAGGAAATAAGAAAAGAGGCACAGATAGAGAAAGAGAAGAATAGAATGCTTATGGAAAAACTCATGTCTTCAGCCAAACTCCGAAATGATGTTTTAGTGGAATTGGATGATGTGAAAAAACAGCTTAAATTAGAATTTATGAAAGAAATTGAAGAAGAATTTAAGCAGATGGTTGAAAGTGGGAGGTTGGTTGTGAAGAGTTGAATAGAAAACTATAAAATTATATGGTGGTTGGGAATATCATGAACACGAAGGTTAAGATAGGCTTTATGGTCCTGATTATCTTTTCTTTTTTACTTTATGCTCCCCCCTTGCATCCAAAAATACTTGATTATGGGGAATATGATTGCTGTAATTTGGTTATTCATTCATCTCAAGGTATTTTTGAGAAACCAAGTTTTTTGAACACTTTGAGAAAAATTACCTCCCCGTTTAATCTAAATTATTATAACTTATATTTAAGGTTTAATCTAAAGGCAGAACCCGCTTGTTATTTGGTTTACCCAGATAGTCTTACATATGAATTAGATGGGCAGATAAAGAACCTAACCAAAAACAAATCTGAATTAATAAAAACTATAAAAATTGATGAGCCTTATAATATTACCCTTCTTAATTTCACCTATAAGACTACTCCTATTGAAGATCTGATTAAGGCAAGGAATATTACTGTGCCAGAAGGTCAAGAAATATCCTCTATAGGGTCAAATTTTACCGTTGGAGAAGAAGTAACTTACTCTCTTACAGCAAAAATGAGTTGGTGGGATGCTTTAGGAAATATGATTATATTCATCCTTTTTTGGTTAGGTGTCTTCCTAATATTTTTTGAGCTCAATAAAATAAAGGAGTAATTATTTATCTAAATTTTTTATGAATTTAGGTGCATTAAATCTTTTACCATTAAAGATTATTTTATTATGATTCTTTTTTGATAATTCATATCCTTCTTTTTTGTCTAACCCTGACTGCATGCTTGTAAAATAGTCCCAGTAATCCAATTCACTAAAACAGTAAATAGGCATTTCCGGGTCTGATCTCCACTCCAAAAATTGTTTAAGGTAGTATATATCGTGCTGTCTTAAGATCTCCATCAACGTCAAAAAGCTGATTATGTATCTTGGATAATTCTCATCTTTTCTTTTAAAGTCCATTACTGTATTTTGATTTAAGTTGGGATACATTCCCTCGGTAATAATTAGAATTCCTTTATTTTGTCTTACTTCTCTAACTCCGAGCTTTCCTTTTTTCTCAGCTTCTTTTATTGCTCTTAAAGCCTGAACTTCAGCCTCTTCAACACCTTTCTCTATGTCTTTACTAACGCTTTTAAGATCTCCCTTAAAAGAATCACTTCTTGGAATTCTTCCCTTTAATTCAACAAACCATGAAGTGTCCTTAAAATTGATTAAACCATCAGATTCATAACTTCCATAATTTACTTTTGAAAAGAATTCTCCACCAATTCTCTTATTTCCATTGATTTCTCCCAACACTTTAAAGGCAACTCTTTCAAAATTTTTTCCCTTTTTATCAGTATACCAAGAATAATTATTTAGCAAAGAATCTAACCTGTAAGGTAATCCAAAAAACAAATGGACCTCATTGATTAAGATATAATTTTCTTTATCTATTCTAAAGAGAGGTTTTTCTTGGAATCTTATCTTAGGGTCTTTGATAATATCTTCCCTACTAAAAGAGAGTGTACCGAGTAGGAAATCTATATTTTTTACTATATTTTCCATATCCATTTCTTTTAAACCCTTTTTTAAGAAAATTAAAAGAGCATCTTTTGTGATAAAAGAGGCCATTCTTGAAACTTCCTTCCCTTTTTCATCAGGATATTGCAAATTGTAGGGGTAGTATGCCTCTTCCATGGAATTAAAAATATTTGGATTAAGGTTATAATTTCCAGCTATTAAATCATAGTTATATATATTTTCTAAAGTAGTACTAAATTTAATTAGGTCCGTTACAGTTACCCCTATTTCCTTTTTGAGATTGTGATCATATCTTGTATACTTTTCAATCAAATAAAAAAGCAAATCTTCTATTCCGGCATCTATTGTTAATATATAATCATACATCTCAAAGGCCTCATCAATGGTAAAAAAATTAGAAAGGGTTCTTTTAACTTCTTTTTTATCCAAAAAACCACTATCTTTAAATATTTTCTTTATTTCATCCTCAATGGAAAAATCATCTTTGGGATCTATTAAGAATTTTTTTATTGCTTTCTCTATAAAATCCCTCTTTTCCCCATTATATTTTATAAGAGAAGCAAATTCTAAGACCTTATCTACTATTTTTTTATCTTCCATTTTTGTATTTTAAACCATTCTTTGTTCTTTTAAAATCATTTCTTTATTAGGATTATGCTTTCTTGCTGAAATTGATAATTGGGAAGTTTCAGCTTCTGGATCTTCTTCCCTTTCTATTTTGTACAAAAGTAATCTTATGATTTGGTTGTCATTTTCATAGAGATAGCCCAAACTATCTTCAGAATTCTTAGGTTTTTGTAGAGCATCTAATATTATTTTTGCTATATTGTCCAGATCCTGAGTTTTATATCTCCCCTTCCTTAAATGAATTACAATTGCTACATCAAGCAATTCTTTTCTTAAACTCTCAGGAACATTATATAACATTAAATCACTTCTGATTTTTTTAATCATTTTATCTCTCTTATTTGTATGAATATCTATCAAATCTCCACTATCAAATTCAGAATCTTCTAAGAATAAATAATAATGAGCTGCAACACGCCTACTTTTTTCTTTTACCATCGTTCTTACATTATCTTCCCCCTTTGTAACCAAGATGGTGGTTGATAATTATTTCTTACCCCGGGGAAATTAGTAAAAATAAGTCTTAAAGTTCTTATAGATCTATAAGATGCTGTCACTAACTTTTTAATTTTTTCATAATAACCAGGATCATATTTATTCTCTTCTATTTTATGAGCTGGTTTTTGTCTTTCATTTCTGATAAGTTTAAAGTGTTTAAGCATATCCTCTTGAGGTTTTTGGTCAGGGAATCTGAAGAATTTTCTTAAGAATTCCTCAAGAAGTCTTAAAGTCCCTTTCTGAATATTATTTTCCATAAATTCTATTTTTCCATCAAAGAAATTTCTATTTATATTCTCAGAGATTAATTTATCAAATAAATGGACTAATTCATTATAACTCTTAGAGGTTAGTTTGGTTGGCCAAGAGAAGTTAGATGGCTTATTACCTGAGTAATCTGATTTAAACAAATTAGGACGATTTGCCATGACACAAATTTTGTTTATCTCTGCAAGTTCCTGCAAAAAAGCATCGAAAATATTGGCCCTATCTGTAAATTCTGCCTTAATTTCTTGATCAAAAAAATCACTGTCTATTATACACTCTCCATCTTCTTCAAAAGAAGCCCAGTAATCTTGATGTTTTTTAGATAGCTTTGCTAAGTAAGGTAAATATGTAACAACGACTTTGGAATTATCTTTCTTTCTGTAAGCATATCCCAAACTCTGTATCTCAATCTTGTCTTCTTCTGCAATATCCGGACTACGATAATACTCGTCCTTAATACCGAGAGATAAAGAGACTCCATGTTCGCTAAAGGTGTAAATTGGATTCTCTTTATAGCGATCCAGAACTTCTAATTTAAAGAATTTGAATTTTAAAGGAATCTTTTCTTTTTCATGTTCTTTAGTATATTTCCCCTTTAGCATAAAGAATAAGCGGGTGATAAAATAAAAAACTATCTCTTTTGTTGTCCCCCGTTTACTTATCCTCTTTTTAGCTCTTTTCTTATATGATTCACAATAACTTTATCTATTTCCCGTAATGGATCTCCACCAGATATATGATTTTCTGCTAAAATTTTAAAGTATATCTTAATTATTCTTGAATAAAATTCTCTTTCATGTTTGCTGGACAAGTCAGTAGGTTTACCCATAAAATACCTAACTATGTATTCTCTATCCACTATTGGTGCTTGTTTTGGAAGTAGAAAATGCATTGTTTTGGAATTAGCAACAATTTTACTTTTATTCTTATTTTCTGAAATGTTCATAGAATCAAATAAAGATAGTAACTCACTTTCTAATAAATTTCTATCTTTCACAGGATCTAATTTTGAGATTTTGATTATTGTCTCCTTATTTCTTAAAATTTCCTCTTTAAATGGGTCAAAATTTCTCATTTTTGGACCACCCTTTCCCATCCTGTCTAATCCCCAAGAAGTTAAAGCAGCATAAATAGAAACCAAAAAATACTTATCTTTTAGTAATTCTTCAATCTCTTTTTGTTTATGTTGATCCATAATCTCAGTATAAAAAAACCAGCTTGGACCCTGTTTCCAAAATTCTGAAGCATCATTAAATTGCTCTTTTCCAAAATTCTCTATTAAAAGATTTCCCTTTTCATCTATTAATTTAAGTTTTTCATCCATTTTTATCAAATCTCCTTAAACTCATTTAAATCCTTCAAAATTTCTTTTTCTAGTTCAATTATTTTCTTCTTAATAATTTCTGGTGCCTCATAGTTAATTTCTTCATACTCTATTTCACGATATTTTGATATGCTTAAATCCCAATCTTTCTCTTTAATTTCTTTTACTGGAATAAAAAAATATTTATTTTTTCTATCGGTTGGATTTTCCTTATCTCTACTGGTAAAACGATGTAAAATATCTGGAATATCGCCTTTCCCATCAATGAAGGTTCTTTTATCATCTAAACTATACCCATCAGCTTCCATTTTGTAGAACCAAACTTTTTGAGTTGGTTCACCTTTTGTAAAGAAAAGAACTGCAGTAGACACACCCGCATACGGTTTAAACACTCCAGAGGGCATAGAAATAACTGCATCCAAACGACAATCAGTTAATAGGATTTCTCTCACTCTTTTATGGGCGTTTGAATTACCAAATAAAACTCCTTCAGGCACGATCACAGCACATCTTCCAGAAGGGGCTAAAGCCAAATACATTAATTCTAAAAATAATATTTCTGTTTTAGTAGTCTTAATTCTAAACCTCTCACTTATTTCAGCCTCATTTAAGCTTCCTTTGAAGGGGGGATTAGCAAGTATTACATCATAAGTATTATCTGATACTCTAGGTTCTGCGTCTGAAAGAGTATTTGCTCTTTTTATGTTAGGTTTTTTTATTCCATGCATCATTAAGTTCATTAAGGCTATTCTTGTCATGGTTTCATCAATATCATAACCAAAAATAGAGTCTTCATCTAATATCTTCTTTTTATTTGGCGTTAATCTACTCACACCATCTTTTTTGTTTGCTTGTAAGATATGTTGATAGGCATTTACTAAGAAACCAGCTGTTCCACACGCAGGGTCTAAAACCTTATCATCAGATTTTGGATCAGCTAAATCTACCATCATATTGATAATATGTCTTGGTGTTCTGAACTGACCATTTTTTCCAGCAGTTGTTAATTCAGATAAAAGATATTCATAAATATCACCCTGTGTGTCTTGGTTTTGTTCTTTTATATGCATATCATTAATGATATTAACAGCTTCTATTAACAAAGATGCAGTAGGTATTCCAAAATTAGCCCCTTTCATATATTCTTTATATAAAGAGTCACCATCACCGATATTCCTCATAAAAGGAAACACTTTGTCTCTAACATGATCTAATATTGTTTCAGCAGGTTTAGTTACCCATTTACTCCATTTACAATCCTCATTGTCTTTAAACATTGAAACATACCTTTCGCCGGTAAATCCCGCTTCTCTAATTCTTTTCTCATCTTCATCTTCAAGCTTCTTCATAAAAATTAGATAAGACATCTGTTCAATAGCAGTTATCGGATTACTTAAACCACCACTCCAAAACTTATCCCAAAGTTTATTTATTTTTGATTTTAGGTTTGTGTCTAGCATTTTTATTTATTGTTAATAGGTAACTTAGGTATTTCAATTTTATCAATTAATTTATCTGTAAAAAGGCCAGCAAAAAAAGCCCAAAACTTTCCTCTGGAATCTCTATAATTAGAATAAGCCTGGTAATATGCCAATTTTAACTTTGTGGATAATTGAGAAAATTCCTGCAATTCATTTTTAAAATTGTCATCTCTAGAATACATTAGCATATCATGTATAAAATCTGAATGGATATTCTCTATTTGGTGGTACTCTAATTTAAGTTGTTTAATTTCCTCCACTATTTTATTCCAGTGGTCAAGCCATTTTTTAAAATTAAATTTCATATCTTTAAATTTTATATCGTTTCTTGGGTAAATTACCTCATTAAATTCAATGTCTCCGTTGGGAAATCTTTTAAATTTCTTCATCTCTTCTTCCTCTTGTTTATACTGAATTGAATTATATTTATTATAATAGATAAAACCGCAAAAATCAAAGCCCAAACTGCAATTTTATTAGACTTCACAGCTAATTTCTCAGAATTTTTTACTTTCTCAATTAAGAATTCTTCTGACGAAACTATTATTTGATAATTTTCTTCATCTAGAAATGGTCTGTCCTCAATGGTTCTTCCATGTATGGTTATTAATTTTGTCTCCTTAGAATCTTTATTTCTTATTAGAGTATCTAAAATGAAGCTTATCTTATTATCCTCTTCTATCTCAAAAGGTATATTCTTCCCGTCAATTTCTATATATGTTTCATTAATAATCGGCTTTTTTTTAAATGAAGCATTAACAACCACATCCTCATTAATAATGTAAGTTTTATTAATTTCAGAAATTACAGGAGAATTAGAAGTAGGAAATTCTAAAATAGTATTAGAAGTAATGACCATTAATCCTATTTGACCGCGAAAGAAAATGAAAACAATAAAAGAAACAAGAATCACTATCAAAATCATTAATATCAAATAAATTACAGACTGTCCTTTCTTATACTTTATCTCTTTAATCATCTCACCAACTCCCCTTTAAACGCTTTTTGCATTAAAGAATCAAAAAGAAGGTTAAGATTTTCTTTAGATTGTTTTTGCTTTTCTTTTAATCTTTCAGCATGCTCCACAATTGAAGCAAATTTTTTTTGGGAAGAAAGAGGGGGAAGGGGGATTGGAATATTTCTAATATCTCCAAGAGCTATAAACTTTTGAGTTCCACCACGATTATTTTTTAAAGTTACCTGATCAAAATAGGGACTATCTAAAATAAATTTTATGTAAACATTTGAAATT
Source organism: Candidatus Woesearchaeota archaeon (assembly GCA_964355135.1). Classification (GTDB taxonomy): domain Archaea; phylum Nanobdellota; class Nanobdellia; order Pacearchaeales; family GW2011-AR1; genus UBA73. The sequence continues at coordinate 8,315 of CAYHCG010000018.1, forward strand.
GTTGAATCTTTAAATTTAATCAAAGCAACGTTTTTTATTGCAAACTCTTGAACATTTTTTGGAATAATCACTGGGTTCCCTATTGTTCCAATCATAGGCATAATTATGTCTCCAGTGTTCACTTTTGAACGTTTATTTACCTCCTCAAAATCTTTTTTTGATATGAGGTTAATTTCTGAAAAATCAATAAATCCGCCAGATAAGTTTTTAGAAGTTATTAATGGATACCCTTCATTTACATATTTTGGAGAGGCATGTGTTCCATCTCTAACATCACAAACCTGTCCAAGCTTTTTCGTTTCAAAACCCTTCTTATAAAACATCTCATAAAAAACACTTTGTAGATACTCTTTTGTTAATTTATCTGCTTCTTCCCTTTTTTGTTTTAATGCTTCTGCTTTTTCTAAAATTGAAACTATCTGCTTTTGAACTTGTAATGATGGAAGAGGAACTTTTATAACTGCTAAATCTTTGGGGTATACATGAGGTTGAGCTATACCCTTCTGCATCTCATAAATTTGTTCTTGATTCCCCTTTAATAAATAGTAGATGTATTTCATAAAAACAGCCTTAGTCTTTGTTTGAATTGTAGAACAATCTGATGCAAAAATAGGAATATTGAAGTAAGCCACAAAACCAGCATATGCCCCAGAACCACTAACTGTTAAAGTTTCTCCAGTTCTATTAGCAATATTGTGATAATAAGCAGGTTGCTGTCCGCCCGCAATTACGGGAATGCTCCCCTCTGTAACTTTATCTTTAGTTATAGAACTACCTTTTTTAATTTCACAAACTTCTCCGAGTTCAACTTCTTTCCATTCCGTTTGAATTTGTTTAGCTTTCATTTTTTCCATTTTCCATATAACTTCTTTAAGTTTTCAAATTCTGGTTTTAGATATCTTTTGAACTTATCATAACTTTTTATTAATTCTGATTTGAATAATTTCTCTGCCATTTCTTGATCAATAATCTTTTCAAAGTATAAAAAAGAGAGATACTCATAAAAATTTAATACCCGCTGGATAGCTATTTGACCGCCGATATTCTCAAGATCTTCGTAAAGAGTTTTTTCCATTTTTACTAAATCATGAAAAACATTATTTTTTTGAATTTTATTTGACTGACGCAAGGTAATTACGGAAACTATTAATAACCCAATAGAAACAATTAAACTTCCTACTAAAACATAGTTTTCAATAGAAGAATTTCCATATATATTAGTTATATTATTCACTATCGTCTCGTTCATTTTCTTTTTCCTCTTTTTCTATTTTTTTGATTATTTCAGCTCTTACTTCATCTCTATTAAATGCAAGTTCCTTAACTTCTTTCTTTTTAGTTTTCATTATTTTCTCCTAAATATTTGGCTTCTGAATATCTCAAAAATGTCTTGCCCATCGAATTCCGCAACCTTACACATATGTTTGCAGGGTAAAGCCCTAGAGAATATCGTAGAGGGTTCTTTGTTGCTCCAATTATTTTTCCAATATGGACAAGTACAATATAACTCTTCAAGATTCACAATATAATTAGAATTGGAATTTGATGAGGGGACTAAAAATTCTTTTTCAGTAGTTTTTATACAATTTAGCACCTTGCTATTTTTTATAGACTCTTGAACTTTTTTTATTCTTTTTTCAATATTGGATTTTATCTCTTCTTCTCTCTTTGTCAAATATTTTTTTGCACTATTATCTACTTTTCTATTAACCTTACTTCTTACTAAGGCGAACTCGTAGGAAAATGGAGCATCAATTAGTTCTTTTTTTATTTTCTCTAATACATTCTTTATATTATCTTGGCGTGCAGTATATGAACCGGTTACAAAACTTACAGACTGCCGATTATCATTTGTAAATAAAACTTTCTTAACAGATTTACAAGCTTTTATTTCTCTAATTCCATGAAGAATTGCCAACATCTCTGCTTGGTTAGGTCCAAAAGCAACAAATTTTTTATTTTTTATTGTATTTTCTTTATTGCCTTTAGTTATCTGTATAGAACAAGCGCCTGCACAATTTTTATAACTAGCATCACACGAAACCACATGAAACTCCCCCTTCACAAAGTTATTTAGCTCATCCAAAGTATCAAACTTATGGTACCCAAAAATATCTTTCCAAGTTAAACTCTTTAATTGAACCACTATTTCTCCTCCAAAATTTCTCTAGAGATCTGAACAGAATCTGGATTTGTCTGATGAACCCAGTCGTTTCTTTCTTGCATTGCTTGATCAATCTCTTTCTTCAAGTTTTTCAGAAAGTCATCCGAGAGGTTTTTAAGAACCTCTATCTCTTGTCCGGAATCAAGCTTAGCCAACCATGAAAAATTATTATTTGACTTGCTGTATCTGATTTTATTCTCTCCCGCAGAGAAATATCTCTTCTGACCTCTGAGTGAGCTGTCGATAAGTTCTTTTAATTTTGCATTAACATTTGTGCCTTCGTTCTCGCATTGGCTCTCAAATGCCTTACCTTTATCAATATCAACCTTGACTCTAAACACCTTTGTTTTTTGAACTCGTGAATCTTTCATTAATCTATAGAAAAAAGAGGCCTATATAAAGATTTGTATAGTGGGTCTTACTTTTATGCCTCCCCGCTTTACCCCTTACTCTTATTTTATCTTTATCTTCCCAACTTCTTTCACGATTTCCATAAGTTGCTCTGAACTAAACTTATCAAGAGGGTTCTCATCTGCTAGGGGGTGGTTTGTGAGATCTTTTGGTGTTAGATGCTTATTAAACGCAAAGAACTTCTCTAATAATCTTAAGAATTGGATTTGCTCAGTGTTATACTCTTTATTGTTTTCTACTATTAGTTTCTCAAACTCATTTTTAATCATTACTTGAGGGTCTGGCAAGTCCTTTAGGTTAAGTATTTCTCTTAGGAATAATACAAAATCTTCTCTCTTTTGAATATTCTCAATTGTCCAAGCAGAATTCTTTTCTCTTAATTGCTTTTCAATCTCTATAAGCTCTTTCCACGTAACTCCTTGTTTAGCCATCTTTTGCATTAAAGGATTATTTTTTATTTCTTCTAAAATAGGATCTTCTTTTTCGGGCATTTTAAACTGCTCAACACTTCTAGTAGAATCGGGGGCATCTATTTTGATTATCTTCTTTCTTTCTGGCTCATAATATTTCATCAAAGGAGCTATTTCTCTAATTAAGAAGTCAATATCTGCAAATGTTAAATTACTCCAATAACTATCTTGCATAACCTTCATAATTTGTTCATTTTTTGCTCTAACAATTTGTAGATTAGAACTCCAAACATTTTCAATTCTCTCTAATAAGAAATCTTGTTCTTGTAATATTGACTCTGTATCTCCTTCTTTTACATAACTAAATAAATCAACACAATGTGAAATAAATGTTTGAACTCTACCATCACCAAAATCAGTAAATCTAATCAAAGGAGCTATTTCTTTTTTCAAATCTTCAATATGTTCTTTTAAATCAAATTTTTTTGAAACAACCTTCTTAATTATCTCAACCTTTGGTTTAACAATAAATGATTCTCTATCAATTTTATTAATATCCTCAATAATTCTATTCTCAATTATATTTTTTTCGTCATTAGATAGATTTTTCTTTAATAAATCAACTTCTTTATTGAATATTTTAATCTTAACATCTTCAATTATTTTTGATTTTTCAGTTGATTCTAATTGGTGTTGTTTAACATTAGAAAAATCACCAAACTTAAAGTCAAAAATTCTAAAGTCTTCTTTATTGTGTATTCCGTCTTTTAAGGGAAGCCATGATTTATGTGTGCATGCAGCCAAGTTTCTTGTTCCTCTACCTAACATTTGCCAAAATCTTATATGAGAAAAAACTGGAGTCACAAAAGCTAAATTCATAATCTCTGGCAAGTTTATTCCTGTATCTAGAACCCCCACAGATAATGCTATTCTTGGACTTGAGTCTTTTATGAATCTATTAACCTCATCCATATACCTATCTTTCTTTGATACAATAACAGAGACATCATCACATAGATTGGGATATAGCTTATCAAATCTTTTCTTAAGTTTTTCAGCATGAGTTACATTTACACAAAAGAAAATTGTTTTGCAGGGTTTATCATCTTCAGTTTTATAACATCTATTCATAAATTCTTGAATAATTAAGTCATTTGTTTTCTTATCAGTAAAATATTTAGCAAACCTAGTTCCCGGAACTTGAAAATGATCTGGGTCTTCGTCTTGTTTTATTAAAGCTGTTTTAAGTTCATTATCTAATTCTATTCCTTTAATTCCTAATTCTAATACCTTAGTTGCAATGATTTGGGAATCGTAAGGAACAAGCACACCATCTCTTTTTGCCTCAGCATAATCATACCTAACAGTTGGTTCATCTCTTGGGCAATCAAATAAATCATAAGTGTCATGTCCTAAATCTTTAGAGGGTGTAGCAGTTAAACCAATTTGTATTGCATCAAAATATTTGAAAAGTAATCTTTCAGGATCATAATACGATCTATGTGCCTCATCAAATATAATCAAGTCAAAAAATCCAGGTGTGAAATTCTGGAGTTTGAATCCACCACCACTTCTTTTTCCCTTTAGTGTTTGAACAGTTGTGATATACATTCTTTTGTCCATATCAAAATCACCAAATTCATTAAGAATTGTTTTAGGTTCTCCTCTTAAGTAACTATCGAAGTCATTGTAAGCTTGTCTTCCTAAAGAAATTCTGTCTACAACAAATAAAACATTTTGTATATATCTTGCCCTAATTAAAGCATCAAGTATAGCCATAGAAACTCTTGTCTTACCTGTTCCGGTAGCCATATTAATCAAGGCTTTTCTATTCCCTTTTTCTAAATGGTCTAATATTTGTTTAACTGCTTCTACATTTCTCGACCTATCTACTATCTTAGGACTAATTCCAATATTAGATAATTTTTGTCTTTCTTTAGCTAGTTGTGTTCTTCTTTGTAAATCCTTTTGAGAAAATGGACCAGAGATTTCACGAGTTGGATAGCCCTTTTCTTTAAAGAACCATTTTTGTCCATTAGTTAAAAATATTGGAACCGTAAATTTGGTTTGTGATTCTATATCTTTTTGATATGTGGTTGCTTGAATACTTCCTTTTTCTGCATCTAAAGAGAACCTCTTAGCTTCAATTATTGCCAAAGGATTTTTATGTTCGTCTAATAAAACATAATCAATAAATCTTCCTTCTTCTTTTCCTCCTCCTTTCTTAATTTCATATCTTTTAATTTTAAAATCAGATTTAACAGAATTAACTTCTCTCCTTATGTATTCTTCTTTCCAACTAGCATCTCCAATTAGCCAAGGGTCTATAATTTTCTCCCTTGTTTCTTTTTCAGATAAATCCATATAAAAAACAATGAACAGTCTTATAAAAAGATTCCTTTTAGGAGTAATTTAGTAAAAATTAAAAAGTTTCATAGACTCTATTAAAGATGGGATTTTTCTGGAATAAAAAGAAGAAAACTGGTGGAACGGTCTATCTTGGAGAAAGTACCCGTTCTAATGGCTCTAAGCAAATGTATACTGGAATAACCAGAAGACCCATCCAAGTAAGATGGAAAGAACATATTAACGCTTCTAAATCTGAAAATAGTAGAACTTGGACAGGGAAGGGAACTCGATTCAGACCAATGGGGGCTTTTTTTAGTAAGAATCCAGAGAAAGCTGAACGAACAATCAAAGGACTTAAACCTCATCAAAAAAGATACCTCGCTAGAGGATCTGCAATGAGGTATAAGAAAAGAAATTCCTTCTTCTAAATAAACTCTTTTCCTCGATTTGTAATTTTAACAAGTGTTGCAGGTCTTCCAGTGTTTGGATTTTTATCTTGTCTAATTAATTCCACTAACTTAAAGAAACTCAGATCTTCACACTGAATCTTTATACTCTTAAAGTTAGTTTTCAATTTAATTTCAAGCATCTTTAGAGAAGTTTCTCCATGTTTAGAAAGGTGTTTTAAAATCTGTTTTTTCAACTCTAAACTTGACCTCTTCTTCATAGGGCAAATAGGTAGCAAGTTTTATTAATCGTATAGAACATATATGTCCTATGAAGGACACAATAAAACAAACGATTATTGGGATAGCTGTTTTCATAGTTGGAGGATTGATTTTACTTTCTATTATTGACCCTTACATAAGAAACCAAGTAACAAACACTCTTTCATCTTTCGGAGGATCAGATAAATTGGATGTAGTAAAAAATCCAGATAAATATGAGGGAAAAGAAATCTGGCTGAAAAATGCCTTTATAACAACTTCATTTACAGATGGAAAGGTTATCTCAGAGGAAGAGTCTGATGGGAATTTTATTCATTTAAAATATAGTTATTACAGGGATATTTCTTGTGGGGGTCGTGCAGATCTAAAAGGAACTATATTTAATACTAAATCTCAAACAGGATTGATTCCTGTTGATGAAAATGGAAATCAAGTAGCAGGTTCATATTATTTTAATGTTACAGAAGTCAAGTGTAGAGATTAATTCAAAAGGTAACGAAATACCACGTTTAGTGTTATTTTGCATAAAATTCCATAAAATATCACCCTAGAAGCATAGCATTATATTGGAAAACCATATGTCTTTGTCTTCAGTAAACTAAATGTGCACGAAACGTCTTAGAGAAAAATATATAAACATCACCCTCGTTGAACTAATACTTAAAACATTCAGAACATAATCAGTGAGTGGTTATGTGATAGTTCTAATATATACTCGGTCGGGGCGTTGGAGAAAAAGTAGGACTCCCTAAAATGAAAATAAACGATTTTTATTTATCTCTACTCATAGGTATTATTTCCGGTTTAATTGTATCTATTTCTAATTTAGTTGCTACCTGTGACCTTCAAAAATGCACCATCCAATCTTTTTCAATACAAATAGGAATTTTGACTTTCCTTTCTTTTATACTTTTCATAGTATTTGTTAAAACTTTTAGATATCAAAAGAAGAAGGCAACCAAAAAAATGAAGAAAAATAATAAAATAATAGCTTTAGCTTTACTGGCAGTTTCCTTTATATTAATAGTGGCGCCCATGTGGTATTTTTTAGCTAAGGATACTAACTTTATAGAACAAGGCTCTAAATTACTAGAAGGGAAGGAGCAATGGATTCCTAAGACCATAACTTCTCTATGGGTTTTAGGACTAGTTACTTTTTTTATTTTTACTATCCTTTATTTAAGAGATTGGAAAGTCCCACTCTTTTTTATTTTTGATTGGTTAAAAGTTATTTCTTCTTTTTTGCTCTTGCTTGCAATACTTGTCCCAAATTTCAAAACTTCTTATAGAATAGCATTTATCTTTTCTTCTTTTGCAATTTATTATACTGTTTATAAAGTAAAGGAAAGTTTATCAAACCTAAAAAGAACTAAGATTAGAAAACCTTAAAATTACTTGATTCTTGGTTTATTTAAGGAAAAATGGCTAAAGAAATGAGTTATACTGAAAAGTTAGCTAAGTTGGTTTACACTATTATTAAAATTGTTTTTGGGCTGATTATTGCTCTTATTATTCTGTTTGTTCTTGCGTTTCTTGGAGCAACTCTTGGGACAACAATAGTGAGTAATAGCATACTAATAGGAATAATTCTTCTAATTGGGCTGGGAGTATATCTAATTTGGAGAAAGGCTTTCAAGAAAAAATAAAAATGTCCTATAATATATCCTCGACCCATATTCTGAAATTACTTTCAGAAGGAGACCTATTTAGGGCGATTTTAGAAACTGCGGCAACCTTAGAGGAAATCTTCTTTGCTAGATTAATTCACAACAAAAATATCCCTGTGGTTTTAATATCTAATTGGTCTTTAGGGAAGTTGCTTGGAGCATCAAAAGATTTAGGAATGATAATTGAAGAGGAAAAATTTTATCCTTTACTTAAAGATTTCTTAACTTTGAGGAATCAGTGTGTTCACTCAGGAGAATACCTAATAATCAATTTAAAAGATTCTAAAAAAGAGGGTATAAAAGGTCTTATCAGAGGTCTTGCAGAGTTTATTCCAAAAAATGTAATTCAGGAAGATTTAAAGAATCCAAATGAAGAAGTTTTTAATCACTATCTAAAAGAAGCTGAAAAAAAGTTGGACTTTCTAGGAAAATTTAGTTAACTCCCTCTGCCCCCTGTCGAGTCATATTTAGAAAACCTTAAAATTGGGTAATTCTTATACATTAGATGGGAAAAAAGAAGATAGCTCTTTTTTTAGTATTAAGTTTTGTATTATTAACAGCAAATGCTGGTGCATATCAAGGATGTAATGGAGAATATACTCCTTACCCAGTGAAATGTATTGGGGGAGGAGGTTCAGCTTATAGTGGAAATCAGGTTAATATTCCTCCAGAACCAACCACAACAACTTCTGAGTCACAACCTTCTAGTAATGGTTCTTCAATAAATATGTCTTCTTTGTCATGGAACTATAACCTTTTAGAAACAATCTGGATAATTGCTGGTTTGGTAGTAATTGTTTATTTTGTGAAAAAAATTTTCTTTAGAAGAAGGCATCACAGACATCATAGAAGATAAAAAACACCTACGCCCTGTCGTAGTTCGGTCGGATGCTGAAAAGATTTAAAATTCACCGATT
>CAYHCG010000019.1:0-15888 GCA_964355135.1 Candidatus Woesearchaeota archaeon
AGACTTATAGCTTTATCCCCAAGGCAAGACCTTGGGGTATTACTGAGAATAAATAAACTTCTTAATAAAACTAAATCAAAAGAGAAGAAAAGTTCCAAACTTGGAAAATTATATTATAATAAAGTTGTTTTTAAAGAGGGAACTAAAAATGTGAATTTTGTTTCCAATATGGCATATAATTTTGAATTAGAAGATGTTTCACGGAAAGCTACTAACCAAAGAACAATATGTGCAAACGAGTTGTGTATAAAAGATAAACAGAAAGTAATAGATTCATTAAGTGAAGAATTAGGCATTCCAAAAGATGAAATAAATAATGAAATAATATTCTTTATTATTAGCGATTTGAGTATTTCTTCACACACAGAGGCCACTAAGGGAAAACTGTCTGAATTTTTAGAAAGACAAATTCCAAATTCAAATTACAAGCTCGGGGTAGTTTATACTGCTCTTTTTGATGAAATTAGAATGAAAACAAATCAAGAACTCAGCTGTAATTCTATGCAAGACCTTTTAAGATATAAATCAATTTCCAAGAACTCTTTTCAGGAAATTTTAAGAGTTGTGATGAGTTCTTTTTCAGAAGATCCATGGAATGAAGTAATTCAATCTCTAATGATCGAACAATTTCCCTTATTTGAAAGAAGAAACATAAAAAAATTTTGGGATAAATATAATATAGAAAAACTAGATCAGACAAACTTGTCCCTACAAAGAATTAGAAAAAAGATAAAAAAAGCTATTGAGCAATCTGGACAAATAAATAATTATAAGGAATTATTAGAAAGAATTGAAACAATTTTAAGTTCAAGTATAGGTCAAGAATTTTATTTTGAGAAAGATTATATCAAGGCAATTATTTTACAGGAGTATCATTCAAGATGAAAAAAGGTAATTTTAAACGTCTTGTTAGAAATTTAAGAAGGAGGCAACATGAAAAGATTGAAATTAAAAAGAATAACTCTTCTTTCAATAAAAGAGAAAAAAGGAAAATTAATTGAATTGGATGAAGGTTTTAATATTATCTTAGGAGAGAACGATACTGGCAAGTCCTCTTTATTAAAGAGTATTTTCTATGCTTTTGGTGCAAAAACGAAAATGCATCCTGCTTGGATAGCGGCTAACCCTATAGTAATTATAGATTTTGATTATGATTTAAAAGAATATATCATACTAAGGGATAAAACGCAAATAGTCGTTTTCGATAAGGAAAGAAACATTATCAATCGTTCGGAGAGTATTACCAAAGAATTTGCCTTATTTTTCAGTTCATTTTTTAATTTTAAGATGGATTTAACAAATAATGAAAATCTTAAACAGCAAGCTACTCCAGCCTATTGTCTTCTTCCATTTTATATTGATCAAGATTTAGGATGGAGTAAAACATGGAGTTCATTTGAAAGCTTATCTCAATTTAAAAATTGGAAACCAGATATAATAAGCTTTCACGCTGGAACTAGGTCTAGCCAATATTATTTACTCAAAGCAGAGCGAGATGTTCAGCTTGAAAAAAACAAACAGTTAAATGAAGAAACGGAAATTATAGAATCAATAAAAAAGAAACTCTCTGAGAATTTTGATAAAATAGATGTTGATATTCCATTAGATGAGTTCAAGGAAGAAATTGTTAAATTATTACAAGAGTTGAACTTTTTAAAGAAAGATGTAGAAAAATCAAGGGAAAAATTGCAGGAATTATATAACAGAAAACAAATCTTTGAAGATCAAAAAAGAATTACTGAAGAGTCTTTAATGGAAATAAACTCTGACTATAAGTTTTGCATTAATCATTTAGAAAATGATGTCGAATGTCCCATTTGTGGGGCCTTATATGATAACTCTTTTGCAGAAAGGTTTTCTATTGCAAAAGATGAAGATACCTGTTTAGAATTATTACAGGAGTTAAAGAAAAACATTGGAGAGGTAGAAAAAGATATAGAAAAAACAAAAGATGAGCTTTTTAATAAAAGCGATAGAACAAAAGAAATGGAAGAAATTTTAAAAACAAAAAAAGAACAGATAACTTTGAAGGACTTAATAAATTACAAGGGCAAACAAAATCTAACTAGCATATTAGATAAACAGTTGGATGAGATTAAGAAAGTTATAGGAGACATATTAGTTAAATTAAAAGAAATAGAAAAAGATCTTAGGGAAATAGATTCCCCAGAAAAGAAAAAGCAGATTGTTGATAAATATAGACAAAATATGGGCAGTTTTCTAAGCAAATTAAATGTTGATAATTTGTCTTTCGATAACTATAAAAATTTAGATTCAAAAATTGACGAGTCTGGTAGCGATCTTCCGCGAGCCTTATTAGGTTATTTTTTTAGTATCTTAGATGTAATTTATAAAAACTCAAAAGATGGAACTTTTTTCCCCATTATTATCGACGCACCAAAACAACAAGAACAAGATATAAAAAATGAAAAAACAATTCTTGCATTTATAAGAGATAATATTCCTCAAGATAGCCAGGTTATTTTAGGCGTAGTAGATCTTGCTGGAGTAGAGTTCAAAGCACGTCAAATAAAACTAAAAGATAAATCAAGCTTGCTTAATGAATCTGATTATCCTAATTGTTTTGAATATTATAAACAATTAATTTCTAAAGTTTACGCCTAGCCTAAAATAAGAGAATAAGTCTGGCTTTTTTAAGTTTTATTTTGTTAATTTAGAAAAAAAGAAAAAAATCCCTCAAAAGAGGGTTAATTTAATCCTCGAATGAAATAACCGAGTATTTCACTTTAGGATCTCCTTTTGAGCGCCTTGCTTTGACGCCACAGGAGTTTTGCCAAACTTGGCGAACTTTATTCCAACGAAAGCCAGTTTCTTTAAGGAAGTTTACTTCCTCTTGGCTTAACGTCTGTTGGAATTCAGCCCAAATCCATAAGCCTACTGCATAACAGTTTCTTATTAATTCTGGATTGTAATTCTTAACAGATTGAATAACTTCCAATTGTTTAGCATTTTCACTAGTAATATTTTCCATGCTATCTATTACCTCCTTTCAGCTTTATTGAGTATTTTTTTATCATACCCGAGCTTGCCGAAAAGAACGCCTTTTACATTTTTCAGGGAGCGAGCGGCAACCTCTTGCGACTGGTATTTGTAGAAAAATCTAAATGGTTAGTTCTGGGGTATGAAACGATAAAAAAATGGAAAAAGCTAAGGGGTAAAGAAAAGGAAAACTAGAAAGAAAATGCTAGTGTGGTAATTATACAATAAACAAGCCAGAATAATGGGTATAGGGGGCTTATTTGGGCGTTAAATAAGGTCTGGCTGAGAGGGTTTTGTCTCAAACTATAAGGCGAAAAGGAGATTTAGGATTATTTTTTCTTTTTTATACATTTTTCACATATGCCGCTAACATCAATTTGAAAGTGGCAAACTGAACCTTTAAGTGATTTATCAAGAAAATTTATATTTTTCACATCAAAATGAGTAGTTTCTCCACATAACTCACAGGTGAAATGACAATGAGCTTTTTTATCTTTAGAATAAATGGTTCTACCTTGACACAAGTATGAGTGAATTTTTTCTTTTTGAGTCAGATATTTCAAGAAACGATAAATTGTAGCTATCCCTATATTTTGATTTTTACTATTCACTCTTTTAAGCAAGTCTTCTGCGGTGAAAAATGATTTTATCTTTTGTATTTCATCGTAAAGTGCTTCTTTCTGCCTTGTTTGTCTATTTAATCTTACCATTTTCTTATTGATAATAGAAATCAATAAGGTTTATAAATATATTTTTTTCATTAATCTATGAATAATAAAGCAAGAAAATTATCCAATTTTTATGGTATCGCTCATGCCCTTGGGTGTCCTAGCCATGGTCTTGCAGGAATTTTACTCAAGACTGGACTTTTGCTTCCAGCTTCAGCATTAGCTGTATTAAGAGCACCTCACGAAGTAGTAGAAGAGTATGTTGTTAAGCCTCCAATTGAATATGTTCTAAGAGATTCTCATAATTACGAGGAAAGGGCCGAACATATAGCCCACGTAACAACCGATGTTTTAGGATGGGCTACATTTGGAGGATTTATTGCTTATAGTTCAAGAAGGTATTTTAAAAATAAGAAAGATAAGATGAATAAAAGAGTTAATTAGGTAGTTTGTTCTTTCAATAATTTCTTATCAGGAATATGCTTCTCCAAGTTATCCACATCTGACATGAAGTCAGTTGGTCTTTCTTTCCAGTGTTTTTTAACCAGAGCAAAAACTTTGGCCTTAATTGGGACTTGAATATTATTATAATTTTCAAGCCTGCATAAGTTTTCATAAACCCAAAAGAACCATTTTTTGTTTTTGCTTTGTTGAACTATTTCTTTATAGATAACGTCATAATCTATTTCTTCTCTCATTATCCTGTCACAATCAGAAATATCTCCTTCTCTAGAGGTCATTGCCTTGAATAAGAAAATGTCTTCATTTGACACTAAATAAATCTCTAACTTATGGTAGTCCTTGTATTTTTCAGCTCTTTTTACCATACTTTTGGTTAAAACAAGCATTTTTCCAACTTGCTCTAAAAATACATCTATTCGTGATTCTTCTTTAGTATACACTGCCAGTGCAGTTGCATAGAACTCGCTCTCCCTTTCACTCATTGACTTAAACCCTAGTTTTATCATAGCTTTGTTGAAAACATTGAAATCTTGTTTGCTTGTTACAATAATATCTATATCTTTTGTGGCGGGCTTTAATCCCTTAAATGAAAGAGCGCAACCGCCAATCATATAGATACTCAGAGGCTTTTCTATCTTTGATCCTACATTTACAAGTAGTTGGTCTAATTCTTCTTTATTAAACATCTTTCACTCCGTATATTTTGGCTATTCTTATGAGATCTTTTCTTTCAAATGAAGGTAGTCCTTCTAAATTAGCCTTTTCTTCCTTTACTTTAAGTAATTTTATCATGTTTTCAAACATAGTATACTTACTATATCTCATAGCAAGATGACTGGTCTTTTTATAATTTAGTTTATTTTTAAGGTAGAAAGCTAAAGCTAAGTGCAAAGTTCTAGGATCTTCTATCTCAAACAATGAATGTATGAATACCTCTTCTTTTGAGATGTCTTTTTTAGGTAAATGGCATATAGTCTTAATAGTATTAATCTTGAAGCCATAGGCTGAATACCCTGCAAAACCCGTTATAGAACCCTGGATAAGATTAGCATTATCAACTTCAAAAAGAACTTCATCCTGATATTTCCATTTAATAGAACCTTTTATGGTTGAATAGTTTTTATAGGCTATTAAGAATTCCTTAAGATGAGGCCAGGCTTTCTCGTTTAGTTTATAGAGAATGTCTTTTTGAATAATAACTCCCCTGTTCTTTAGGGATTTTCTATATCTCTGGATCATGTATTTTGATATCCTGCTTAATCCAGAAGCATTTTGTGTGTCTATCCAGTCTTCGCTTAATGCTGCTAAATAAAGGAGTTTACTGTCTGATAGGAGGTCTTCAAATTTTAATGTAGGATATTCGAACATAAGCTCTTTTAATTTTACCGCATGATTTGTCGTAGCTATATCAACAATCTTTCTGCTCCCTTTCATAGTATAATTAGCTTGCTTAATGACAAACCCTTCGTCTTCTAAATCTTTTATGACCTCCGTCATCCTATTAGTTGATTTATAGAGGGCTTTCGCTAATTCTTCCATTGTATTAATTCCATGGGCAACTTTAGAGAATGTTTTTATCATTATTTTATTTAGTCTCATATTGTATCTATGTCGATTTAGTATTTAAATATATCGATATAATTACAATTTAATAAGAAAGATATACTTTACAAAAATCAAGAATGATTTTTAGAATATTGGATGTATCACTATCTCAGCAGATACTTTTTCTTGAGAGAAAGACTATCCAGGCGCGGAAGGAATGCCTATTATACCAGGGATAAAAATAATAATGATGTTTTTTTCTCCATCTAAAATACATAAAAATTAGCCCAAAAATAATGAATACGGACGAGTACCCATAAAATTAATTCTCTTTTCTGTCGAATTGGGCTGTTGAAAATTTCTGTTGGTGGGGGAGAATCTTCTCTTACAAACCCCCTTTCTCCAGAATTTATTGTTGGACTAATTGAAGTAATAGTAAAGGTAAACTTTCCAGAAGGAGTCGTTCTTTGAACGAGAATTGTAACATCTAGAATTTCATCTCCGTTAAGATCATAGGAATGTATTGTATTAAATTCATTCACAAATTCTTTAGAAGGTGGAGTAATATTGAACGAAGCGTGAGTTGAGTTTACTTTAGTGAGCTTAATTTGATAGACATTGTTTTGAAACAAGATACTTATTGTGTCATGGATAGAAATATTTGAAGATATGGTCTGGAGAGAGGTAATTTCCTCATTATTATAATTGAAGTATACTGGAGAAGAACTGCCTCCAGAGGAAGATGAGCCTGTTGAAGTTTGAGTTGATGAAGTTTCACTTGTTCCTGAGCTATCTGAGCATGTTTGTCCATAACACGTGCTTCCATAATAACTTTGAGTATAATTTCCTATAGCAGAGGCTTGGGTCATGAACAGAATAAATAAAAATAATAGGACAAAAAAGCGTACCATTTTATACCTTTGCACAAACAACTCTTGCGGTTGCAGAGTCAATACTTGCAACTGCGCTGCACGATGTTCCTAGCACTGTGCAAAAGCCATTACATGATAAAGGAGACGTATCACAAAGAAGGTTAAGAGTAGAAGAAAATCCGCTGATTATTCTCTTGCCTGTAGGGCATGTTGCTGTTGCTGTGCAAAGAGCGCTATTACATTCAGCAGTCACTACTTCTATACCTAAGTCAATCGAATTTGTAACATTTAATGTGTTGACTGTAATATTGGCACTAGTAGATATGTCCATGCCAATAATTGTCCCATCAAGGATGTGAGTTGAATTGACAACTCCTGTAGCAATTTTATCTGCATTAATGGCTCCAATAGAGATATGAGTTGCATTTACGGCATTTGTTCCTATCTTTGATGAGGTTACGGCTCCTGTTGCTAGATGGGTTTCATTTATTATTCCAACACCAATTTTATCACTCGTGATAGCTCCAGAAGCAAGATGTGTGGAATTTATAGCCCCTGCCCCTATATAATCAGCGGTAATTATTCCGCTAACTAACTTCACTGCGGTAATAACCCCATTGGCAATATGCGTTGCGTTAATTGCATTTGCTACGATTTTATCGCTGGTAACTGCGCTATTGATTAAATGTGTACTATTAACTGAATTAGCTGCTAAATAATTTGCTGTAATGGTGCCTGCTACAAACTTTGCAGCAGTAATAGTAGAGTCCATAATCATTGCGTTTACGATTTTTCCCCAGGAAACTGTTGCGGTATTAATAAGAATACTATCATTAGCTTCCGTTCCAGCATTTAATTTTGAAACATTGATATTAGCGCTATCTGAAAGGTCTCCATTAATAATCGTTCCGTCAAGAATGTGAGTATTATTGATAGCAGAACTAGCGATTTTTGAAGAAGTAACTGCGCTTGTGTTTAATTGAATAGAATTAACAGTATTATTTTTAAGCGTTCCATTTTGATCTAATGTGATATTAAGAAAATCGTTAAGTATTGTTCCCCAACTTTCATTGTCTCCTCCGATGGTCGGAAGGCGAGAAGCACTTGCGAAACTTGAGATGAACAGAGTAAGATAAATGAACAGGATAAAAAGAGGAATTTTATATTTTTTAGCATTGTAAAAAACCTCTTTCATGATAGTATGATTCTATCTTTCTTTTTAATTCTATGTTTTTTATTATTTTCTAGTACTGATATTATTAAATGACAGATTTCTATGAATATCTTCAATTTGCTTGGAGAAAAAGATAATTAAACTTATTTCTCAATAATTTCCCAGTGACCGCCTTTATCGGCACCTATTCTTTTAATTTTCTTCTGTTTTTTGAGCTGATTGAGACTAAATTTAATTCCATTCTCGCTTAACCCTATTTTTTCTGCCAATTCTTTTCTAGTGATAGAGGAATTTTCTCTAATAAGTTCTAAGATTTTCTGGGTAGTCTTCTGGATAGTTTTCTGGGTAGTTTCTCCTAACTTCTTGCCATATATTTGTCTTCATAAATTTCTTTAGACAAGCCAGACAAGAGATATGTATGAGCGATTTGGGCTAGAGAGGTTTTGACTCAAAAGGGGAAAGTGAAACAGGAGATTTATTTTTCTTGTTTAAAGTGTAGTTTAAACAAAATAGAATATTCTAAAAAGTGCTAAAAAATGACACTTTTTGAAACAAGGGGAATATTTATATATCGGTGTTTGTTAAACAATTTATGGACATTAGAAATACGTTATATGAATCTTTATTGAACAAAGGGAAGATAGTATCAAAATCAGAAATAATAAGAATCATAGAAGAATATGAAGAGAACTTAAGCAAGAAAGACAAAGAAAACACGATTAAATACCTGTCTCGCCAAAAATACATTAAAAGGATTTTATCCGAGTTATATTATATTAACTCGTTTGATGAACGAAACAGAAAATTCTCAGAATTTGAGGATAAAGAGGTGCTTTTTATGGCTTTGAATAAATTAGGCATAAAATGGTATGTTGGATTAGTGTCTTCCCTTTATCAACATGGAAAGATGTGGCAAACACCCAACCAAATATCAATAGTCAATGTTAAGTTTAGTGGAATTAAAGTTGTTAACGGGTTGAAAGTTAAGTTTTATAAAACAAAAGAAAAATTCATTTTTGGATTAAAGAAAGAAAAAACTAAACATGGTATTGAATATTCTTACTCTGATCCTGCAAAAACCCACATTGACAGACTATATTTTAGAGAAACTGAGAATTTAATAAGAATAAAAAATACTCAAGAGTATTTAAAGAGGTATCCGAAATGGGTTGGAAACAAGTAAATCTAAAGAGATATATTGCTGAAGTTAAGAGTAATCTAAAAGTAAATGTATCCGATGAAATAATAGAGAAAGACCTGCTTTTAACATTTATTCTTGCAGAGTTTGAGAAAAGAGGAATGGGAAAAGAGCTGATTTTTAAGGGAGGAACTCTATTATCTAGAAATTATCTAAAATATCATAGATTTTCAGAAGATCTAGATTTTGTTCATAAAAATTCAAATTTCATAAGAGAATTGAGCAGAAAAGAACGTGAAAAAAAGATAAAGCAATTTATAGATTATTTTATTCCAGAATTAAAGAAAGTTGCAGATAGTTTAGAATTAGATTTTAGCACTAATCGAAGCGATACTAAATTTTACAATATAAGGTCAGGAAGAGTGGTTTATACTTTTAAGCTCCATTATTCTAAAACTCAATATATTAAAATAGAAATAAACTTTGTTGAGAAGATGTTTGAACTTCCTCAATTCATTTCTATTAAAGCGATTACAGATTTTTTTGATTCAAAGAATTTAATGCGGACTTTAGGGCTAAAACTAGAAAATTTTAGTGTTCTAAGTTATTCCTTAAATGAGATCATCCTTGAAAAATATAGGGCGATTCTAACAAGAAAAAAATTTCAAGAACGAGATTTATTCGACCTTTTTCTAATCAAAAACTCGCTTAAAGCTAATGTGGATCAGATTGTTGAGAAAATAAAGACTTCTTCCCCTATAAAGAAAGAGCTTAATGTTCTCATTAAGGAAAAGTTAAAACTGCTTGAAGAAGGAAAGTTCTTTAGTAGTGAAGAAAAAATAGAACAACTTGCTATTCAATTGTATAAAGAGGCAGAATTTGAACAATTCAAAGAAAAGATTAAACCTCTCTTAATTGATATTTGCGAGCAATTTCTTAAAAGTAAGGGAGCCCCATAAGCTCCCCTGCTTACTTAGTGTCCTAACACTTTCTCAAAATACGTTACAGGTTTAATGTCTGTTATAACGGTTCGATGTATCAGCCATTTTCCATCTTCGCTTTTTGAGATACTGTTTTCTATAATTGGCTGTTTGCTCAACTGCTCAATTTTAACGTTTGATAAAACGCTAGCTTGTTCTTTGTTTATTTTTGTGTTTGGCATTTTTTTGAATACCTCCCTTACTATGAGATGTGATACAATCAAATTGCGAGCTCTTTGCTTTGCAAAGAGTGAGATTAAAGGACTCGGAGCAATTTGAAACATAGTAGCGAGATATTGCGGAGAGTCCGTAAGTGGAGTGATGAAACGCCGTCACCTGATAAAAATATCCTTCGATAAAGCTGGAAAAATCAGCCAAAAAAGCCGAATTTCTCAGTGCTGTTAGAACGTCACCTAGTATCATTTTCTATACACCTGCAATATTTTATTTGCTACTCCAAATTTAGTATAAGTTTCACCAAACTTTTTGTATTTTGTAGAAAAGTTACGATTGGTTACAACAAAAAACCAGTTTTTCCCATATTTTTTATTAAGAGTTTTTACTTTTTGAAGAAATTTCTTTTTATCTTTCGTTAAAACTTTACCTGTTTCAACTTCAATCGCATATTCTTTACCGTTTATGTTAAAAATTATGTCTGGTTTTGTGGTTTGGAATAACTCAACTTTATCGGTAAATTTTTTAATATATTCTGCAATGTCATAAGAAATAAAACAATGACCTACTGATTCGTTAAACCTGGGTTTTATCAAGTAAATCTCTTTTTTATTATTTATAATGCTTATTTGCTCTGTTTGAATAAAGCCCTTTTTTATCAAATATTTAATATCTTCAAGTTTGAGATCCTTATGTTTGTAAAATCTTACATTTTCATCAACAGTTATATTTACAATAGGTTTCCTTTCGCCTAAAGGCTGGGAAACCTTAATTTTCGATATAGTTTGTTTCTTATTGTTAGAATTTTGTTTCTCAGAGACTTTCGATACCTTTTGTTTTTGGTTGTTTAGGCCTTGTTCTAAAAGTTCATCAGGATTCGTTGTAATAAGTTTATGTTCTTCCTCGGAAGCAACTATCTTAATTTCTGAATGTTCATCATCCATTAATAAAATGCCTTCTCCTACGCCTGCGGTTAGCAAGAAATGCTTCTCAGATGCACTCAAGAAGAAAGTTTCCTGTATATTCTTCATGACTGCTGGCTTTTGTCTCATTAACAGCGTATAAGAGCTATTAGCTAACACAGACTTACCTGCTTCGGATTCTAGCATTCCTTCAACTTCTTGATTAATTAAAAACAAAGCAAGATTAAACTTTCTACAAGTTTTTACGATTTCAAAGATATAAGAAGCGTCCTCTGTCCTTCCTAATAAAGACCACGCTTCATCTATAACTAAAAGCTTTCTTTCAATATCTTTTCTCATTTTCATATAGACATAGTCTAAAACGAGAAACATGACAACAGGCTTAACTTGCTTAGGCATATTGCCAATATCAAAACATACAAATTTATTATTAAAATTGATGTTGGTGTGCTTATTTAAGAAGGAAAATACTCCGTCAACGTACATTCCTAGTCTATTAATGAGACTTCTAATCGTTGTTCTTTCTAGATTTGACGCTCTTTTTTCCTTCCTTTCTAAAGCATCTACTACATCTTTTAAGATCGGAGGCTCATTATTCCAACTTGTTGGATCTTGAGTTATTCCTTTTTTCTCATATGCCTCTGTTAATGCCTTATCTAAGAACGCTTTTTGAGGCTCGCTAAGCTCTCCAAGCATAATAGGCATCAAATCCATCAAGGCAAGCCTTTTTTCTTGATAATCATGCCCCATTAGGTCTAGGGGATTAATCATAGTCTTAGAATACGTGCTTAAATCAATCCTTTGACCTTTAAACCTTTCAACTAGGTTTTTATATTCCCCTTGAGGATCAATAACCATGACTTTGGTTCCTGTAAGTAGATAACGAGCAATAAGCAATTTTGCCATATAGCTCTTTCCAGAGCCAGAACTTGCAAGACATATCCCATTAGGGTTACTTAATTTGAAGATGTCTTTAATTAAAGGAATATTGTTTTTATTTAAACCTAGCCAAACTCCCGTTTTATCTGCCTGTAAGAAAGAAGATGTAAAAGGAAAGAACGTAGATAAGCCCTCAGTAGTGATATTTCTACTAGACTTTAAGTTGTTTATCGCTAAAGGCATACAAGATTGTAAGGCTTGAGCCATCCTAAAAGCTGGTTGCTTTGGGATAATTAAGAGGGAATTAAGCTCCGCTTGGATTCTCTTTGTTAGTGTATTTAGCTCTTCTAGCGAACTTGCCCTGCAATTAATATAAAGACTTACATTAAACAATTTTTCTTTGCCTTTTTGCAAGTTCCTTAAAACATAATCGGTATCTTCGTATTTTATCTCTAGGCTTGGATTTAGTGAGCCTTTAAGTTTTGCTGCATAAAGATCAGCTCTCTGTTTTTGCAACTCTTTATTAAGATTGATCATCATAGTTTCGATGTCATAAGGTTCAATATGCAAAGATAGATCAAAATCTCCTAAAGAAGAGACAATTTTATCCAAAAACCCAGATTCAACATTTCTTGGATAGCCATGAGCATAAATAATTCTACTAAATTCATCTTTTATCTTAATGTATGAAGGAAAATTCTCTATTTTCTCTGGAAAAAGCTTATTTGATTTGAAAAACTCGGAAATAAAAAGCTTTAATTCGGCATCCTTTACTCTACTGTTTTTTAATCCGATATTCTCAAGTTTGTTTTGACATATTTGTACTTGAACATGAATATCTGTTTTTTCAGGAATAATTAAGTAAAACTTTCTATTCAGAACATTTTTCTGAGAGGTAACATTTTCTAAGTGTTCCTTATATTTGATAAAGAGTTTTTGAAAATCTTCATTATCTCCAATTTTCTCTTCAACTCCAGAAAAATATTCTTTTAAGTCTAACCCTTCTGTAATCATTAATATTTGAACAGGAAAGTCTAAAGAATTTAGAAATCTCTGAAATGAGAAAGTTATTGCTTCCTTTGCATTATCTGGTTTGATTGCAAAATTAATAGGTTCTACTTTAATAACTGCGATCTTCTTTTTGTCATTTGTTATTATAAGATCATCTTTAATTCCCTTAATTGGAATAAACTTAGACATCTGAATAGGAGTTTGGATTCTTCTGCTCCTAAACCAAATATAGATATTCTTAAGATGTTTACTTAAATCAAGAAAGATAAAACCAATAGCTAGACCTCCTAAATTTATAGAAAAAAATATCTTAAAGAATATTGGCATAGCTGACTTAAAATAAACATAGATAATTAAAGGAACAAATAAGAATAAGTAAGCTAACTGGCTAAAAGTTAATCCAAATATGATTTTTTCCTTATATTCGAGCTGTTGAGGTATTTCGTAAGCCATTTTACATCAAACTCCCAATTTTCTTTACATCAGAATAAACGCTAAAGCCTGCTTTGACAATTGAAAAGAACATTAGAGATAACATAAATATGTTAATGATCATAAAAGAACAAATTAATATGAGAATTTTCATGCCTGAGAAAACATCAACTTCGGCTAATTTAGAGAAACCAATAAGTAAAATAGAATCCAAAAAGGTGACAAATATACTTATTCCTAGAAAGTTTAACACTAAAACGCCATATTGTTTTAATGGATTAAAGAAGTAGAAGAATATCGCTAATGGGAATAAAACAACTCCAATTGCAACAATTGCGTATCTAATTGTAAGTATCAATGAAGAAGTTATAAGAGTTGTGATATACAATAAACTAAAAGGCAACTGGAGGGCTACGTCAGTTATACCATCTAATGAAATATTAAAGAAATTTCTATCTAATAAACTTAAGGTTGCAGAAGTCATATTAGCGGAGAGATCAATTGCAAGCTGATAGATAAAGAAAGAAGATTGTATAAGAATAATCATTATCACAATATTCCTTAACCATTGTTTTGAGTTCTCTCTTTTAACAACATCATGTCCTGACATCATAAAACTAAATCCTGTAGCAAGAAGAAGTAAAGCGTAAAACATAGAAAGCATATAGACAATTATAACCCAAAAATCAGAGAAAACAGTTATGCTAATACGTTCTGATAAAAGATTTAAATTTAAAGCCATAAATCTGTTTATGGGTGCATTTAGAATACTCAAAAGATACTCAAAGAACTTTTGAGGCAGACAAGTACCTAAGTTTAAGAGAGCGCAGTCAGCCATTTTACAATTACAGTAGATTTAGTTAATGAGAAGAGGAAATAATTAAGGAAGCCAAAAGCAAATATCTTTCCAGCTAAGATAAATCTGGAATTATCAATTTCTTTGTAAGTTAAGGCTAAATCTATGTTAAATTCATACTCTGGAGGGTTATATTTTTCATAATAATAAGTTTGATCCCATAATCCACAAATAAGCTGTTCTTCTTCAGATTCTGATAAATCTCCGTTTGTTATATATCTGCAATCATTAATTTTAGCTGATTCTGTAAAATTAGCACATTCTAGGTCAGAAGGGCAGGCAACTGTTCTCTCTGCGAATTGCAAAGCTACTAAGATGCCTGCCGTTAGTAAAAAGAAGTTAAAAAGAATTTTCTTCATTCTAACCTACTACAAAATTTACGACTAATGGTGCTGCCCAAATAATCACAAGACCAATGATAACGTACATTGCCATATTCTTCGAATTGTCTCTTTTTCTAAAATCAGAACCACTTGTCATGTAACTGATTCCAGCTATCAGCAAAACTAAAGCAGCAATAGCTGTTGCTGTATATTTTACTAAGCTGTATATTTTCATTACAGGCTCTAAGATTTGGTCAAATGTAGCTTTATCCTGATCACTTATCTGATCATTGAATTCAACGGCAGCCACAATCTGTATTAAGACTGTAGTTACCAGAACAGCAACCAACATCAAATTTATTTTTTTCATGACAACCTTGCATAATCTTTCTTTAAATAAAATGTGAACCAAAGTTGGTACAAGTTTTGGTCTGTTTTTAAGACAAAAATTGCTACATGTTTTGGTCTTATAAATGTCTCAATTTTTGCCCAGAAAATTAATAAAGGTCTATCTAAACTAAAGACTATGGAAAAGATAAATGAAGAAATAGATGCTAGTCAAATAATTAATGAATTGAGAGAAATAGGATTAATGCTTGATAAAAAAATGAAAAATGAAGAAAAACTTTCAAATACATCTGGTAGTGAATAAAGAACTATTTGAAGTTCTTAAGAAAGAGGCCGAAGAAGAGAATGTAAACCTCTCAGAATTATGTAGACTAAGATTAAAGCAAAGTTCCCGTTTAGTTAAAATAGAAATGATGTTAGAAAAGATTAACGAAAGACTCTAAAAAGTTTTACCTAATTTAGCATATAATTCTTTTGTTACTTTCTGAACTATTGCAAGTTGAGATTCCATGGCAAACATTTTCTCTTGTAAAAGATATTTTTCCTGTTCTGACACTTCAAGTCTCTTTTCAATTTCAGTCTTGGTCACATCAATTAACATATCATCTTCCATTATTGTATCTTTCATCCCTAAAAATTCCGTATAGTAGTGTATCATTTCTGATTTCTTCCAGCCAAACCTATACTTCAATGCTGATTCTGATTTATACCTGGGTAACCAATAACAAGCAGAAGAATGTCGAAAATCATACATTGTCAGTTCAGAATATTTTCCTCCAGCATCCGTTTTTTGATCTCCAAAAATCTTTAAAACTATTCTTTTAAGGTATCTGTTAACTACCGATGGATTTATATCAAAGACATAATCGTCTTCTTTCAGACCTTTGTTCTTAACATAATCTTTTATGAGATCATGACAAACCATAAGATTAATCTTTCTTCCAAATGTTTTGCTTACTTCATCTCTGATATTTAATTTTCTAAAGTCATCTGAAAAATCGGACAACATAATGTTAACAAGTTCTGTAGGACTTCTTATCCCTGAATCAAGTGAAACTCCCTAAGGCAAGACCTTAGGGCATCTAAAAATTATCTAGCCTTAA
>CAYHCG010000020.1:0-15666 GCA_964355135.1 Candidatus Woesearchaeota archaeon
ATTAACACTCTCAGGGTAGATTAACTTTTACCCTGAGGACTTTTTCAACAGAGCCATACTGTAAGAAAAGCTTATAAAGGAATAAATCGCGGTATTAAAATGGAAGGATTGAAACTAATAGTACTGGATCCTGCTTCCAAAGATGAAAGGGGAGCGACATATGAATGGGTCAAGGGTATGCAAACCCGACAGCTTACTATTTGCCAAAGAAATAAAGGAACTGTATCTGGAAACCATTATCATAAAGGAGAAGATCCCTCAAAAAGACCTGAAAGAGTTCTTATTCTAAGGGGCATAGTAAAAGTAAGAGCGTGTGACGGCATGCAGACAGTGGAGAATTTAATTGATAATCCATTTACTGAAATTAATATATCTCCAAGAATTCTCCACTCTTATATTGCTGAAGAGGACACATTGTTTATAGAACAAAGAACAAGCCCTTACGATCAGATTAATTCAGATACTTATCCCCACAATACTTTTGAGGATTATCTAGGGGAGCAAAGCCTTACTGTCCATAGGCAAGAGATAGAAAGATTTATGTTTAATCAAGGAGGAAAATTAATATGAGGGCCGAGGTAGAATTTTTCCGCAAATTTGAAAAACCTGTTCCCTTAGACAGTTTAAAATTGAGGGTGACTGGAGAAGATTTCTCTACATCGCTTTCTGCTGAAGACAAGAGGGCGATTGAAGATAACTGGGGCCAAATGCTGCTTAAACATACTACTATATTCTCAAAACCGCAGGGCCTAGCAACATTTTATGGCTCCGGGGATACGCTTTCTTATATGACTACTGATTATGCCACTTACGCTGCGGTCAGCAGGACTCATGAAAAGAGAACTTTAAGCAATGGAGTATATGAAAATATGAGAGTGGCCGCTATAGGGGCAGCTCTTAGATTTGAAGATGGAAGTATTTTTGTTCATAGGAGATCCTATGAGGCGACCCATGTTGCAGGAGTAATAGATTCCTCTTGCGCAGGAGTATGTTTTGTCAGAGACGGTTCCCTTTCCCCTTCTCAAGATCTAGCTAAAAAATGCGAGAAAGAATTGAAGTTAGAGGCGAGAGAGTATGCAATAGAGGGAGTTAGCGCGGTTCACAGCTCCTATGCTCCTGATTTTAGTGGAATGATTGATGTTGTCTTAAGATCAAATATAGGAAGAGATGAGTTTTTAGGAAGAGTGGAGGGTTCTTTCCCTGAAAGTTGGATTATTGAAGAAAAAGAAATGCCTGATTTTGTTTTTCATCATTTTGCAGAAAAAGGAGACATGGTAGGAGACGGCGCAAGTACTTTGCTTAGCGCTCTTGATCACAGAGTATTTTTGGAGTCTGTTCAGAAGCTACAAGATGCTGGAAAGGAAATTGTATTTATAGGGAACTAATTCATTGTTACCTATATTTAGAACCATAATACTTATATAAACCTTTAATTTTCATTAAATATGGATTATCAAACCCGACCGGAAGAAATATTCAATCCAGGGATAAAAGACGTTAAATTTGGAAAAAATGTTAGAGTGAGCGGAGTTTCCAACTTATACGGATGTGAAATAGGAGACGACTGTTTTATAGGTCACTTTGTGGAGATACAAAGAGGCGCAAAAATTGGTAATAATACAAGAGTACAGACACATTCTTTTATTTGCGAACTAGTAACTATAGGAGACGACTGTTTTATAGGTCATGGTGTAATATTTACTAATGATACTTTCAGTGAATTAGGAAGGCCTGCATATGTGGAAAGAGAGCACTGGAAAGAAACAAAGGTAGGCAATAACGTCACTATTGGTAGCGGGGCAACAATTCTACCTGTCACTATATGTGATAGGGCGGTTATAGGGGCAGGAGCAGTAGTCACTAATGATATCTATAAACCTGGAATTTATGCAGGTGTGCCTGCAAGATGCCTAAGGGAATTTGACTAAAATGGAGAAGATAGAATTTGTAGATCTAAAAAGGCAATTGTTTGGAGATGCCTCTACTGGAAGTAAAGGGATAAACGAAGAGATATATGCTATGGTTGAGAAAGTTGTAAAAAATACCAGCTTTACCATGGGGCACTTTTTGGAAGATTTTGAAAAAAAGTTTGCTGACTATTGCGGGACCAAATATTGTGTAGGATTAAACTCTGGAACGGATGCTGTGGAATTTGCTCTAAGATGCAACGACATTAATTCTGGCAAAGTAATAACTGTCCCAAATAGTTATTTTACAACTGCCTCTTCTATCAATCAAGCTGGATGTGTTCCAGTTTTTGTTGATGTGGATCCTAAAAGTTATAATATAGATGTCGAAAAACTAGAGAAAAGTATTGATGAGGAAACAAAGGCGATTGTTCTAGTCCATCTATACGGAAGACCTGCGCAGATGGATAAAATACTAGAGATTGCGGGTAAATATGGCTTAAAAGTTATAGAGGATTGCGCTCACGCTCCTGGTGCGAGGTTTAATGGGCAGAAAGTCCCCATTTCTGGAATTGGCGCTTTTAGTTTTTTTCCAGGAAAAAATATAGGTGCATGGGGAGACGGTGGCGCGTTAGTTACGAATGATGCTGAAGTCGCTAGACTAGCAAGATTATGGAGGAATGATGGATGGGAACAAAAATACTATCATGAAATAATTGGCAGAAAGGCTAGACTAGACAGCTTACAGGCTGCAATTTTAACAGTAAAATTAAATTATCTTGATGGCTGGAACTCCCTAAGGAGAAAACATGCAAAGAAATATAATTCTTTACTGCAACATGTAGATCAAATTAAACTTCCCTTGCTGGAAGATGACAAAATTGAACCTGTCTTTCACATTTATAATATTCTGACTGATAAAAGAGATGCTTTGCTGGAATATTTGACAAATAACGGAGTTTCTGCAGGAGTACACTATCCGACCCCTATACATCTACAGCCTGCTTATCAGTATTTAGGATTAAAAGAGGGCAGCTTCCCAGTTGCAGAATCTTTAGCAAAAAGAACACTATCCTTGCCAATGTTTGCTGAATTAAGAGATGATGAAATTCTGTTTGTTGCCGAGAAAGTAAAGAACTTCTTTGAAGCTAAATCTTGATGCGCTTAATCTCTGCTTCCCAATCAACTAGGGAAGGGAGACAGGTCGTGTGAAGGTGCGCAGTTAGAGATTCGATTGGAGCAATGCAGGGGACATTTTCTTGAATAATTTTGTTTATTGTTTCTTTCTCTCCACCATGTTTGTCTTTATTGAACTCTGCAAATTTATAGAAAACTTCTTTAAAATCTATGAATATTTTCTTAGGCAATATTAGAGTGCCATCGGTTATGTCAACACTCCTCCAGTGATTATATTTTCCCATAAAGACAAATGAGGGCTTAATTTTTACATAATTGGCCCAATAATCTGCAGGGAAAATGCAAAAATCTGAATCATAAATTATCTTATCGTCATAAGCCTGCAGAATTGAAGGAATGGCGTGCTTAAGGTGAAAATAATCATCCTGGCAGAAATACAGTAATTGATACTTAGACTTTTCTGCTAAACTATATGAATACTCAAGCGTGGCTCCACCGTTGCGGCACTGGAGCTTATTTATTTTATATCTAACTTTATACGAAGAAAGAATTTTTTCCATCTTACTTATAAAATCATCTCCACTAGAATCGTCTATAATTTCTATGAAAACTCTTTTTTCTAAGCTTTTGCAACTCTCCAATAAAGACTTTAAGCATTTCAGAATTATTATTTCCTTGTCTAGTCCAAACGGCCTATCAGAAGATCCTCTGACCTTAACTACTGCGCAGCTTCTGAATAAAATATGAATTTTCTTCATGTGAAAATAAAATTTTTTGCATTTATAAACTTATTACTTTACTGCATAAATAACAAATCCCAAAGGGTAGTTTGTCTTGTCAGATTTTATCTTGGCGATTAATGGATTAAACCAGTGAAGGACAAAGCCAAACTTGCCGGTATTGATGAGTTGCCAAAGAGTTTGAATATAATTTCCATGGTGATGCACCTCTACATATTTAAAATTGCGAAATATGTAACGGAGAGAATCCCAAGTAAACCTATAGTAGTCATGAGGATCTGGATGGTAGTGATAAAAAAATCTTGTTGAAGCTATGCAAACTCCTTTTTCTTTAAGAATTTTTCTTATCTCTTCCACCGCTTTCTCGGGATCGTATAGGTGCTCTAGAACTTCCGTAGCAATTACAGTATCAAAGTGATTCTTAGGCACGCTCCTCAAGTCATGAAGATCGGCGACATAGTCAGGTTTGGTTTTTTTTACGATGTCTAGCCTTTTATATTCCGTAAAGGGTATCATCTTCGTGTAGGGAGAGTCTTTTGAACCTACATCTAGTACTTTCCCAGGTTTTAATTTTTTAAGTTGCTCCTTTAACTCATTTTCAAAACTTATTCGCGTTATTGAATTTGGAAAAAAACCCATAACTAACCATTAAAATTGTTGTTTTTAATTATTTGCATATTCTTTCTTCAAAAATGCTTAAATAGTCCTAGAAATAGCCCATTATATGAAAATTCTCGTGGTTGGCGGAGGAATTTACGGAGTCACTGCAGCAGTAGCTCTTGCAAGAGAAGGATTTGATATAGACTTGTTTGAGAAGGAAGAGGATATTCTAATGGCAGCCTCCCTTGTTAATCAATGCAGGCTCCATAGAGGGTACCACTACCCGCGAAGTAAAGAAACGATAATTTCTTGTTTAGATGGTGAAAAAAAGTTTGCAAATGAGTATCCTGAAGCAGTCATAAAGGATAATGACCATTATTATGCCATTTCAAAAAAAAATTCTTTTTTAACGGCTGACCAATGCTCTAAGATATGGGGGGCAGCAGGTCTTGAATTTGAAGAAACCAACTTGGATTTGATAGATTCTGGAAAAATAGAAAAATGCTTCAAAGTTAAAGAAACTTTACTCGATCCTTCTAAACTAAGATTAGTCTGCTGGGAGAGATTGAAGAACACTAAAGTAAATGTCTATTTGGGAAGAACGGCAAATACAAAAGACTTTGAAGATTATGATGGAGTGATAATTGCTACTTATGCTTTAACTAACTCTTTACTACCTCATCTCCCAGATAAGATGATGGATATTCAGTTTGAACTCTGTGAAAAACCCCTAGTTCAACTTCCTCCAAAATATAAAAATAAAAGCGTAGTAATAATTGACGGTCCTTTTATGTGCCTAGATCCGTTTGGGAATACCGGTTTGCACCTTTTAGGGAATGTCGTTCATGCCATTCACGAAAGAAAAATAGGGAAACTGCCGGTCTTGCCAGAAGAGTTTAAACATTTAGTTAACAAAGGAATAATTAAGGATCCCGAGACGACTAGAATAAAAGAATTTCTAAATTCTGCAAACGAATTCTTTCCAGGGATAAAGGATGAAGCAAAACATCTTGGATCAATGTATACATACAGGGCCGTCTTGCCGAATAGAGAACATGATGATGCAAGGCCCACACTTATAAGAAAAATGGATAAAAAAACTTGGACAGTTTTTGCTGGCAAGATAGCTAACTGTGTTGATGCTGCAGAGATATTAGTAGAAAGTATAAAAACCTCTCAACAAGAGGGGGCTGTTAATGGTTAAACTTAAAATTGGACTAATTGGCGCAGGGAAGTGGGGGCAAAACCTCTTAAGAGTATTTGATCCTATTTCTGAAGTCAAATATTTTTCAAATAGAAATAAAGAAAAACAAAGAGAGCTATCCCATAAATATCCCCATATTAAACCTACCTTGGATTATCATGAAATAATTAAAGACCATGAACTTAAGGCAGTGATAATCTCTTCTCCAATTGATACTCACTACTCTATTGCTAAAGAATCTTTGCTTGCCGGAAAACATGTTTTTGTAGAAAAGCCCCTTTGCGAGACCGGTGCGCAGGCTAAAGAATTGTTTAGTATTGCTGCTAAGAAGAATTTAGTCTTATTTGTAGGACATACGTTTACTTATTCCGAAGTTTATAAAAAAATTAAGCAAATACTAAAGCCTTCTGAAATAGAAACTATATATTTACAATGGAACAAATTTGGAACTTTCCAAGAGAGTATTATAACTAATCTCGCAATTCATGATATTGCTATTTCTCTTGGCCTATTTGAATTAAAAGCCAAAAGTGTGGAAGTTCTATTTAAACTTGGGGTCGTCTCTGACTTGGACATAATATCATTCGTAGTTAATTTTGAAGGCGGAAAAAAGGCGGCAGTTAATATAGATCGCGCAAGTAATACTAAAACAAAAAAGATACTAATTAAGAAAAATGATAAACTTTCCCTTTTGTGGGAAGGAGAAAAACTATTTTCAGTTGAAAATGAAAAAGCAGAACTAATTTTCGAATCTACGAAAGAGCCCTTAAAAACAGAAGCTGAAGAATTCTTAAGCTGGATAAAGAATAATAATCTGCTAATAAATGCAGAGCGCCACCTAAATATAATAAAAGTTATGGAAATGCTGAAGGCTAAAGTTATTTCTTGAGCAAGTCTTGATAGATCCCATAAATTTCATTAATAGGGTTAAAGGAAAATATTCTTTTTCTTGCTTGCTGAACATCTGACTTTAGTTTTCCAGCAGCCATTAAATCAATTTTCCTCGCAAGATCTTTAAGATTTCCGCGCTCGTAAAAAACTGCCGAATTCCCCAATACTTCTTTGGCTACTGGGTTATCGGCCGCTAATACAGGAACGTTATATTTCAGTATTTCGAGCAATACTCTAGGGAACGGGTCTGGCCAGAGTGAGGGATGAACTGTAAAAGAACACTTTAAATAATATTCTTTTAGCTGCTTGTGATCTAATTTTCCAAGAAGAAATATATTTTTGCTTATGTCTTTTTTCATAGAATTTATCTTATCAAATAGGTTTCCTCCCCCAATGAGAAATAATTTTATTTCTTTATTTTTCACATATTTGAATGCCTCGACAAGATCCAATACTCCTTTTGAATCCAATAACCCTCCAACATAAATAACATAGTTTTTCAGTCTAGTTCTTTTTTCTACCTTAGTGAATTCTTTATCAAACAAATTATAAACTGGCCTTATTTTATTTTTATTGAAACCCTGAAGAGCATAAATCTTTCCAGTTGTTCTTGAGATCGGTATAAAACAATCTAGCCTCTTACTTGGATAATAGACTGCCTTCCAATATAAAGTATATGGGATTGCAAGAAAAGTATTTTTTATATTTTCCTTCCCGAAAGTTTCCCTTATACTTAAATACATAGAGGCGAGCGTAAATTTTTCTCTCTCCATCAAATTGTTTTTTGTATAGGAAATGGGACATACTGGAAAATAATTATTTAATGTCGCTACTACTTTAGT
This sequence comes from Candidatus Woesearchaeota archaeon, assembly GCA_964355135.1. Lineage (GTDB taxonomy): Archaea > Nanobdellota > Nanobdellia > Pacearchaeales > GW2011-AR1 > UBA73. Next base: position 7,322 of record CAYHCG010000020.1, read on the forward strand.
CTTCTTATTCTTAAAAAAATAAGCTGAGGGAATATGCCAGGTGTTATAGACATGTATTATGTCTGGATTTATATCTCTAACTGCTCGATGATTAAGCAATAAACTTAGATTTTGAGCTAGAGTATTAGGTTTTATTTTTATTAATCTCTTTCTTATAACCTTTACATTTTCTATTATTTCCTGCCTGCTATTCTTATTTTTGCCATCGAAGCTTAAAACATTGACATCTACACCTTTTTTTACTAATCCTTCGGCAAGCATCTTTACACTTCTCTCAGAGCCCCCAAGGACGTTTGGATAATAATAAGGAGTTATGAACAATACTTTCATATAATTAGCTATATTTACGGCTTTTTAATTTTAATTGGTTTTATAGAGTGCCTTAGCAACAGGGCTGCGCTTTCAAAAACATCTTGGACCGCTATCTCCTTTAAACCATCCAACTCTTTAACCTTGAAAGGAAAGCTAATTTTATAAGCATATGGAGAATAAATATTTATTATCTTGTTTTTGTCCCCTACTGGCCCCCATTCCTCTGGGCCGAATAGGCACATTAGATTAAGGAGGGGCGTTTTTAGAGATGCTGCAAGGTGACTAGGGCCTGTATCCGGAGCAATCACTAACTTGGCCTTCTTTATCAGCGCGGCTAGCTCCATTATATTAAACATTCCTGTTGCGTCTATGACTTTTCCTTTATTAACGACTTGTTGAATAATCTCCTTTGATATTTCTCCTTCTTCTTTTATACCAGTCAAAATTACCTTGAGATTGTAGGTATTAGTGATTTTATCTATGAGGTTAGCATAGTTTTTAGCACCCCATTTTTTCGAAGTGTCGCCTGAAGTTGCTTGTCCGAATCCTGGGTGGATTATAATGAAATCCCTTATATTGAGAGATCTTAGTTTATTTTCTACTTTTTTAGTATATTCTTTTTTAATATATATCTCTATCTTGGGGTCAGCTTCATTTAGGCTAACTTGTCTTATCATATCAAGGTTGCATTCTATAGAGTGCTTATTATAAGGGAATCTTCTTCTTGTGAATAGTATTGAAGGGAATCTTTTTAGGCCTCCAAAACCGCCGACTCTGTATTTTATTCCCGCCTTCCAACAGAGGTAAGAAAATTTAAAATATGCTCTAAAAACAAATGCCAGATCTATGTTTTCTTTTCTTAGTTTTTCTAGTAGGATATCAAAATTATCTTCATAGATTATTATCTTATCTACGTTCGGGTTTCCTTCTAGTATACTCTCCTTCCCCTTTCCTACTAGATAGATTATTCTTGTCTTAAGATCTCTTTTTACAGCTGCCAATAAAGGGGTGGTGACTAGTATCTCCCCCATAGCTCCTGTATGAAAAAATAAAACTGTCTTTATTTTCTCTTTTTTAATTATCTTGAATTTGGAGGGATCAAGGATAAACCATAACATGTAGTCAAAAATGAGAAATAATCTTTTAGCCTTTCTCTTAAGAAAATCTTTGCGGATTAACATTTTAACGATAAAATTCAGAGGTTTAAAAATGTTACATGACCCTACAAGGTTAAATATATAAGCAATAAAAAGTTTACGGGGAATATGAAAAATATAAGCTCACAATTAAGGGATATGGCCGATTCTTTCGAAGCAGATACAGACTTTTTTAGTGATTTCAAGAGAAAAAGTGTTGAAAAGATCCTATTAGCCGAAAAGCATGAAAATTATAAAAAAGCAGCCCTTATAGGCAGGGAAATTAAATCTAGAGCCTGGAAAGACAAAGAAGAAAAAAAGTCTATGCTGCTAGAATTGATCAGTTTGTTTATGGAGTGCGCCATAAATAAAAAAGGATTTCTTGAACCTGCAGCCCACTCTATAATTGAGGTGTGGAAAACCTTAAGTCTTGACGAACAATCTGAATTTGATTATTTAATAGTAAAACACATAATTGAGCCGTTAAAGGATAGTTTTGGGAGAGAAGAAGACGAGATTTATCTGCAATTTTTCAGTCTCTTTATTGATGCAGCTTCTAAGAAGTCCAGCAAACTAAAGGAACTTTTTACTTATCTTGATTTAGATGAAGAACGCGCAGGAGAGTTTTTTATCCGAAGGTATTTCAAAAGCCTGCAAAAAAGACATACCTTGACACATGAAGAGAAGAAGAATGTTATGAAAGTTTTTGTCTTATCTAGAGGTACAATAGGCGCAGACGCTTTAATAAGTAGCATTGTATTATCTAGAGTGGCTAAAGAACTTCCTAAATCGGAAATAATTTTTATAGATTCCTTAAGCATAGGCAAAGAAATGTTTAATTTTCCTAATGTTAAACATATTTCTGATTTTACGATTAATGGAGAGCTTAGAAATCTTGCATGGCAAAGAAAAGCTTTTTCTTTGCTAAACCGAATAGAATATGCTTTAGATTTATTAGAGTGTATACATGAAGAGACAAAAAAATTATCTGCCGAGCAATATTTAATTTTAGATACGAATACTCGTCTTTCCCAAACAGGTATTTTGCCTCTAGGAGATTTAAGGTCCTACTTTTTTATGTCCACTTATCTTTCAGAAGAAGAAGAATACTACGCTGCAAATCTAGAATACGATAAAGTTTCCTCCCTTGGAGATATAACAAATATTTATCTTAATAGAATTTTTGGGGTGGGAAGTAGAACTTTTCCAGAAATTGCACCAAGTAAATCTGACTTGCACAAAATCTCGAGTCTGTATAAAAAGTTTTCTTTAGATAAGGATTTTTCAGTTTTGGTGCACTTTGGCGGAGAGCCAGAATCGAAATACCTTTCGCTAGATTTTGAAAAGTCTTTGGTTATCAATCTTATAGAAAAAGGTATCAAACCCATAATAATAAACACACCTGTGCCTAGGGAAAAAGTTAAAATAAAATCCATTATAGAGTTCTTAAATAAAAATGGAGTAGAGGTAGTCAATATAAATAGTGAAGAAAACAGCAGAAGCGATAAAAGCGCATTTTTATTTGAGGGGAGTTTAGGCGAATTAACTTCGCTAATTAAAATATCTAATTTCTATATAGGGTATGATTCATTAGGACAACATTTAAGCTCTGCAGTAGGAACACCTTTGGCAACTATCTTCACAGGCCACATAAACAAGGTTTTCCTTAAGAGATGGACTCCTTTCGGCAGAGGTTTCAGCAAAATAATTGAGATAGATAAGAAAATAGACTTATATGATAGTGAAAAAGACAGGAAAAAAAGCGATGAGAAAACTCTGGGCGAGATTTTTAATTATATAGAGGAATATAGGAAAAGCAAAAAATGAAAAAAAGTGTGGCATTTTTTACAGTAGGTTTTGCATTTAATAGACTCGTGAGAATGAAGTTTTATGAAAAAATATTTCCTAAAGACATCAAGATGTATTTAATCACAACCAATAAATATCAAGGTAAGGAAAAAGATAGTTACCAAGAAGATTATTCTTTACAGAGAAGCGAAATAATAAAAATAAATTATGATATGCAGTTGCCCCTTACTCTTCGCAGGATATGCGAAGAGAGAAAAATAGATAGAGTATTTAATCTAGGATTTCACACCTCAGGCATTATATTATTGATGGCAACATTATTTAAAAAAAGAGACTATTGCCTGAATATACTCACAGATACATTCAACCAATATAAACTTGTAGAGACATGGAAAGAGAAGATAGTCGAATTATTTACCTTGCCCTATCTCTATCTAATAACTTTTTTTGCCAGAAAAGTCTTTTTTACTGATAAAATAGATGCTGAGAGAGCGCCAGTAGTTTTTCTATCAAAAAGAAAAAAAATGGTCCATCTAGCCGCCCCAGTAGATACCACATTATTTGTAAAAAAAGACAAATTAAGCTTAAAAAAGGAACTTGGCCTAACCAAATATAAGAAAGTGGTAATTTTTGTTGGAAGGATAAATTATCTTAAGTGTTCAGACATATTAAAGAAGGTAATTGAAAAAAATCCAGATATATTATTTATTTTAATAGGAAGATTGATGGATGAAAGTATATTTGAAAGAAATCCCAAGAATGTAATTTATTTTGAAAAGAAGTCTTCTAAAGAATTGGTTAAATATTACAATGCTGCAGATTTTGGTTTTTGTGTTAATAGAGGTGGAGGGGGAATTGGACTTACCTCTGAAGAGACGCTTGCTTGTGGCACCCCAATTGTTGTGTCAAAAGAGTTTAGACTAAAAGAATCTCCGGCAATATATCAAGTTGCGGTTAAATTTGAAAACGTAGATAACGCAATTAAGAAATTTTTTAAGTTAGACAAAGAAGAAAAAGACAAACTAGCAAAGAGTGCAAGAACGTATGCTGTCAAAAATTATTCTGATGAAGCGTGGAAAGAAAACTATATCTTACACTATTTGCATTAGCGATTTATTTACTCAAGAGGGTAGTTTCTTCCTATGCCCATATAGCTAAAGCCCTCTTTATTCGCCGCCTCAGGAACCCATCTATTTCTTAGATCACATAGTTGCCTTCCCCTCATCTTTCCTCGAAGCATAGAATAATCCGGAGAGTCGAATTGCCTCCATTCCGTCATTAAAACGAGAGCATCGGCCCCTTCCACTGCCTCATATTGAGAATTTGCAAAGCGGACGCGCGACTCTTTTCTAAATTCTACTCTGGCTTTTGAATCCTGCGGGTCATACATTTGTACACTGAGCCCTGTACTGCGAGTTAGGAGTCTAGGAATAATTGTTAAAGCTGGAGCTTCTCTGACGTCGTCTGTTCCTGCTTTAAAAGTAGCTCCCCAACAGGCTAATACCGGAGCTGTTTTGTTTGAGAGATTTTCCCAGATCATGTCCGCTGTTCTTTCTTTATGGGCCTTGTTTGATTTGTCGATACTGCCTAATAATACTGGAGTGTAACCTAGCCCTCTTGCTGTGGCCGTAATTGCCCTTACGTCTTTTGGAAAACAACTCCCTCCGTAACCTGGACTAGGAAATAAAAAGTGCAAACCTATGCGCGCGTCGCTTCCTATCATCTTTCTTACAATATCTGCATCTCCTCCAAGTATGCCTGTGAGAGCTGCAATTTCATTATTTAACGCCACCCTGGCTGCTAGAAGAGAGTTTGCGCCATATTTGGCAACTTCTGCATCTACAACAGATCCTCTTAGGATACTTTCACTTTGCCTTATGAATGGATGATATAATTGCCTCATTACTGAAAAAGCTCTATCAGAATCTGTTCCCACTATTATTCTATCCGGTTTCTCAAAGTCGCTCACAGCAGTACCCTCTGATAAAGTTTCAGGATTAGATACATAAGCCCAGTCTACCGCGCTTTCTAAAGATAGATTTATTTTATCAGTAAGGAGCTTGCCTGTGCCTGGAGGAACTGTGCTTTTGCATACAACAACGTGGAAATCTTTTTGGTTCTGCAGAGCTGTTCCTATATCTCCTGCTGCTTGAAGAATATAATCTAAATTAGCAGAACCATCTTCTCTAGGCGGAGTCCCTACCGCAATAAAAGTTACTTCTACTTCTCTCACGGCAGTGTTTAAATCCATGCTAAAAGAGAGGTTTCCTCTTTGGCGGTTTATATTGACTAATTCTGCTAACCCAGGTTCAAAAATATGGATATCTCCCCTTAGAAGAGATTCAATTATTTGCGGGTTTTTATCAACACATATTACTTTATTTCCCCTATCTGCAAAAAGCGCGCCTGTTGTCAAACCCACATATCCTGTTCCGATTATCCCGAGTTTCATATTTTGAATTATAAAATAACCTTTTTAAGAATATATAGAATTAGAAGATATTATTACTCTTGAATTTTCTTTATTATATCTGCGAAAGCTGGACGGGTTATCAATATTCCTATTGTGATCCCTATGATTGTTGTGAAGGCGAAACCGCGCAACATTCCAGCTCCTGCCCAGAACAAAGGCAACATTGCGGCAACAATTGTAAAGAAAGCGCCCATGATGATGAATAGTGCTCTCTTTATCCTCTCTTTTAAGTTTGCATTTCCGCTGGATACAGATTCATCTATAATGACTATTTGGTCGTTAACTCCTGTCCCCATACCTGCTATAATTCCCGCTATGCTTGGAGCATCTAGGTTCCATTTCAGCAAAGCTGCAATGCCTAAAGTAATTACTGCTTCAGAGAACATGGTTAGAATGACTGCTAGAGTAATCTTTATTTTTCTATATTTTATAAATAATATTACTGAAACTATTATAAATACGACTAAAGCAAGAGTAACTATTCCCTTAAGAAACTCTTTTCCAAGCACCGGAGAGATTGTATCCAGTTTTACAATTTCAAGTTTGTAAGGCAAACTACCTGTCAATAAGATAGTTTGCAGGCGATTCATGTTCGTCCTAGCGTCTTTAATTGCTTCTTCCTGGGTTAATCCTGTGCCGGATCCCTGGATTGAAATTTGGGTTGTAATCTGTCCCCGCAGATCACTGCTTATTAATAAGGAATCTACTTCAATATCATCTACAACCAAACGGAGACTTTCATTTAGATAGGATCCGCTTGCATCTAGAGAGAGATTATTTGTTATATCTGCATGCTTTTTAGCTGCTGCTTCTCTAAGATATAAGACAAAATGGAAACTGCATACATATCCCCCTTGTCCCGGCAAGCATTGCGTCACTGCAGCACAATTGGCGTCATTTCTGCAAACATCGCTGATATCTTCTTTTCCACCTTCGAAAGCAGTTTGATTTCCGATTTTGGCCTCAAATTTACCCTGCTGGCCTACTATTTCTCTTAAGTCGGCAGGAGTTGCTCCAGCTATTTCGATTAACATATAGTTATTCCCGCCCAGGTCGCTAGCGGATCTGACATTCACATCAGTTAAGCCAAAAGCGTTTAATCTCTGAGAAGTTATATCTACAAGGTCTTCTACCTCTGCATCTGTTAGAGAAATATTGCTAGCGCGCACTAATGCCCTCGCTCCTCCGCTTAAATCTAATCCTGTCTTTATTTTTGAGCGAGGAATTTCTGAAACCGTAATAGATGAAAGATTATTTTCCAGGAATATAAAAGTCCCCTGATCTGTTACTATACTTATTCTTGAGACATTTTCTTTTTGTATTAACTGAGAAGACAGTTGTGAATAATCCGCAAAAGATTCTACATTTTTATCATTTATCTGCTCTATTTTCATGCCTTGCCTTAGGCCACTTTCAAAAGCAGTTGTATTTTTCTCAACACTCTTGACTATGACTCCCTTTTGGAAAGTTGGAGAAATCATAAGCAGAGCGCATATAAGCGCGATTATTAAAATCCAAATTCTTAGAGTTAGTTTTGCCATTTTAGAGATGTTTTGCCTCCGCATACCATTTTAATATTGACGCATTAGTTAACCAGGTGTTTAAAATGTCTCCAAATAATCCTATAGCCAGGATTAAAAAGATCTGCCTGAATGACTCAGGCAAACCTGTAACAATGAAAAATGCAGGCAAGACTGCTCCAAGAGCAGTTAACGTCATGAATATTCCTGTTTTGAAAGAACTATAAATTCTTTGATTGACAGATACTTCTTTTTTTCTTAAGACACGAGTTGTGAGAAGGATGTCCGTATCTACTGAATAACCTATCAACATCAGAAAAGCAGCTATTCCTGCTGCAGATAATCTCACCCCTATAAGATTCACTACTGCCAAAGTCATTACTATATCTGCAAGAGCGGCAAAGATTACTGCAATGCTAGGCACAAATGTTCTGAAGAGGATGAATATCACTATGGACATAAGGACAAATGAGATAATAATTGCTGTGATTAATTGTCTATAGAAATCCTGGCCCAGAGAAGAACCGCTGAACTCTACGTTGGAGTTTTCTGATGTAAGTTCAATTCCTAAAATCTTTTCAATCTCTGGCTGCAGTTCTTCTGGAGTCGCAGACGAACTGACCAGCAAGGCTATGTGTTTTCCCGTTGAAATATCAGTAATGGTTCTTACGTAGCTATCAGGAAATTTTTCTTTTAATGCTGTTTCCAGCATTACATTATCTGCATCTGCTTGAATGGTTATTGTTGTTCCACCTGATAAGCTTGAATCTTTAAGGATAAAGTCGCCGTTACTTGCATAAAAAGAAGCGAGATAAATAAAAGATAAGACTAATAGGATTATAGGGGGCAGCAGCATCACTTTGTAATATCTATCATACCAATGCTTTTTAGGGTGTTCGTGAGCTTGGTGCTTATGAGATTCGCTTTCCATGTCAAAATATACAATAAATGGGGTTTTTAAAACCTAGGTTTTAAAGGATTTAGGGTAATTACAATAATCTTTATAAAAGCAATTTGTTCTGATTTTTTGTGAGGCCTGTAAAGGTGAAACTCCCTAAGGCAAGACCTTAGGGCATCTAAAAATTATCTAGCCTT
>CAYHCG010000021.1:0-11941 GCA_964355135.1 Candidatus Woesearchaeota archaeon
ACAGACTTATAGCTTTATCCCCAAGGCAAGACCTTGGGGTATTACTGAGAATAAAGAGCAACTTGAAGAATTAAAAGCGCAGGCAGAAGTTAAAGATATAACTCCTAATTATTTTGTTCACACGATGCTGGCAGATTCTGTACCTTTGATAAATGCAGATGATGTCTGGCAATTAGACGTAAATGGAGATAATTGCACTCAGAGTGGCCAAGAATGTTTGACTGGAGAAGGGACCACTATTGGAATTATAGATACCGGAGTAGATTATACGCACCAGGACCTTGGAGGGTGCTATGGGCCTAGTTGTAAAGTCGCTGGAGGCCATGATTTTGTGAATGACGATGAAGACCCTATGGACGATCAGGGACACGGGACCCACGTTGCAGCAACTGCTGCGGGAAGAAGTGACCTTATAGTAGAACAAGAACCAAACTATCTATATGAAGAAGTTCTTGTTCAGAGACTTGATCCTCAAAATTTAGCAGTTGGGTTTGAAGGTAAATTTTATTATAATGAAATCTATTTTGCCCACCGCCTCCCTAACACTAATACCCTACTTTTGGCTAATCAAGACAACGAACCCATACGTGTTTTAGAGGGAGAAACTACTAGAGAACATGATTGGATAATTGTGGGCGAAGATGGAGATGGAATTATTTTAGAAATTCAACAGATATATATTGATAAAGTAGTATTCTCTCGCGTTGGAAACGGACTAGTTTATCAGACGGCTATAGATCAAAGTGGGCAAGGATCTTTGAATATAGATGGAAAATTATATTTTATTTCTGTTGGCACTTCTTCTGGCGTATATTATCTTAACTTAACATGGGGGAATGGCGCAAGTTATGGAAATTGGGGAGCTAATAGGACTCTGGCTCCTGAAATGGTATTGAAGAATGATTCAAGAGTCGTGATAGCTACTGCAGGGAATATACAGCAAAAATATGGGAAGAATTGTGGGGTTGATAATCCAAATCCAGTAATTTTCTTCATAACTAAGGATCATGCTCAACTCTGCGTACCAAGTAATATAACAAATGGTGAATTAATTGTGGAGAGCACTAGGTTCTTCGGTAATGGTACTAATCCTCCAATGGTTGGAGGAGGATGTGGTGGAGGTTATTGTGAATTTTCTGATGAATTCGGAAATAGAGCAAGAAGGTTTAGTGAAAGCTCAAATACTGTAGTGTCTCTAGTCATAGAACGTAGTGGGGGGGGCCCACGTCGTTTAAACGGTGTTGCGCCTGATGCGACTATCTATGCCTATAAGGTATTGGACAGTGGAGGGAGTGGATCATTTGCAAATGTTATTGCTGCTATTGACAGATCTGTAGATCCAAATGGAGATCTTGATTTTTCGGATCATTTAGATGTAATCAGTTTAAGTTTAGGAGGTCCTGGAGATCCAGACAGCCCTGATTCTGTCGCTATTGATAATGCTGTTTCAAATGGTGTTGTGGCAGTGATTGCTGCAGGGAATTCTGGAAATGACCCTAACTCCGTATCGAGTCCCGGATCTGCAAGAAAAGCAATTACTGTGGGAGCTATCACTAAAGATATGAACATTGCTGGTTTTAGCTCTGGAGGACCAGTTATTTGGCGTGATGAAACGGAAAAGACTCTTTCTCTTATGAAACCTGATATAGTTGCCCCTGGAGTAAACATTTGCGCAGCTCAATGGGGCGATGCTTGGAGTGATAACGAATGTTTCGATAGTGAACATACTGCTATTTCGGGTACGAGTATGGCTACGCCGCATGTTGCTGGACTAGCTGCTTTAGTGAAACAAAGAAATCCAAATTATACTCCAGAAGAAGTCAAGGCAGTTGTAAAGAACACTGCAGGATCACTCCCAAATTATAAAGTTTCATTACAAGGACAAGGAGTTGTGGACGCTTTAAGGTCTACTTTTGCAGATAGGCCACTGGTTGTTAGTTTAGATCCAATTGAACAAGATAATGTCGATATATTAATATCGGGCAAGATATCTGGAAATAACTTTGATCATTATACTATATCTTACGCGAATAATCTTCCTTCGGCAGAATTAAGCGAAGCTGATTGGAATGTGATAGCAACATCGTCTTCTATTCCTAGCAATAATGTTTATGGCAATTTAAACACTGCGGGCCTTTCAGACGGCGAATATGTAATAAGGCTGGAAGTAGAAAATACGCAAGGAAGAAAATTTTATGATCATGGTTACCTTGGAGTCAATAAGTTTGATGTCATAGAACCAGCTAGCGGAGATGTACTAAATCCTAAAGATGATATAAAGATAAAATTGAGTAATAATCTTGGGCTACCTATCGATAGTATTGAGATAAAGTATTCTTTTGAATATGGTGTGTGGACAGATGCTATTGTTACTAATCTAAATGATTTGGAGGGCGTTATTCCTATGGAAAGCATTGATTCTTCAGGCAATTTAGAAATTATGGTTAATATTGAGTATGGGGGCTTTGCTGAGACCATTGATATTCATGAAATATATTTGGACTCGACTCTGAAAAAAGGATGGCCAGTGCACATGAAGTGGCATGAGCAAGATGAATGGTTTGGAAGAGTCAGGTATTGGGGAGGATTCATAGATCCAGTAGTTGTAGATCTTGATGGTGATGGAAAAAATGAAGTGGTTGCATATATGGGAGGAAACCCTACAAAGATATATGTTTATAATGAAAATGGAGACCTTCTTAACGGATGGCCCGTTGGAGTCGATGATGTAGATCTGCCTGGAGGAAATTTGGGAAGTCCTTCTATTGCAGATTTTGATAATGATGGGAAGAAAGAAATAATTGTTAACGGAAGAAGCTATTTGTATATCTATGATTATCAAGGGAATTTAGTTGATCAAATTAATCTTGAACTTGTTTCTCAACCCAATACAGAAACAGTTGTTTTTGACTTGGATGGGGATGGAAATGTAGAAATAATTAGAAGATATGATGATTTTGGGAGTGAGGTCTATATTGGAGAAAAAACAATTGTTACTGATAAAAATGGAGTGACCTTGAACGGGTGGCCTAAAATTACTTATGACCAGAGAGGTCCAGCTCCCCCTGGTGTAGAATATTATACTTATGGTTGCGGCGCATTTGGAAAAGAGGCTAGCCCGGTAATTGGTAATTTTGATGAAGATCTTGATTATGAGGTCGTCGTTTTAACGCCATATAATTATTTCGCACCGAATCATGATCCCGAAAATCCATTTGAGACATGGGAATGCAGGCCTAGAGTTTATGTATTTAATCTGGATGGAACGAGCGTAAATAATTTCCCTATTGATTTAGAAGGCAATGGTTATTTTGTTTCACCCGTAGTAGGGGACTTAGATAATGATGGATATGATGAAATTATAATCACTGCTCCTAATAGTCAGACAGCCTATGGCGAGATATCTAGTAAGACTTTAGTCGTTAATAGATTGGGACAAATAGGGAATGGATGGCCTAGACCTGGAGGATGGGTATACCCTCCATCTTTATCAGATATAGGAGATAACAATTATCTAGATATATTTGTTGGAGGATACTCTCCTGATTTCTACAGCAAGATGTTTGCATTCCATCACAACGGACAGGACTTAGACCAATTTCCTTTGAGTATTCATCGTATCTCAGTTTCTATTATTACAGATGTGGATGGAGACAATAATAGAGATATACTCACTGGGGGAACCCGTATAAATTTAATAAAACAAAATGGAGAATTAACTGAAAATTATAAAAGAACAAATCATAATTTTTGGGTAAATGCCCCGATAACAGTTGCTAAAGATCAAAATTATAAAAATGTCTTAGTTATAAGCTCAAATTGGGACACAGACTTAGATAAGACTATAGGAAGAAGTTCTCTTTATTTATGGGAGTTGAATAATTCTAACTCTTCTTTAAATGATTGGCCTATGGGTCAACATGATCCTCAACATACGGGCTGTTATGATTGCGAGAGACCAATACCTGTGTGTGGTAATGGAATTATCGAATCTTCTAATAGCGAAAATTGTGACGACGGCAACTTAGTTGCAGGGGACGGATGCACGCAATATTGTACGATGGAACCTTACTATTCTGTTTTTGTATCTTCACAGCAATTTAACGGAAGTCTTGGAGGATTACAGGGAGCAGATAATAAATGCCAGGCAGCTGCGATAAACAATGGATTCAGCGGACCATGGAAAGCATGGTTGAGCGATTCTACTACTTCTGCAACACTGCGATTAAATCATGCTACAAGAGCGTATAGAAGACTTGATGGAGTGATTGTTGCAAATAACTGGAATGATTTAACTGATGGAAGTTTGGATAATCCGATAAATATTAATGAACTAGGCCAGATAATTGATTCTGGGAATACTGCTGTAATAACTGGAACGAGTACCGCAGGAAGTTATATTGGAAGCGACTGTAATAAATGGACAAGTGCAAGTGCTACTCCTGGATATACTTACGGATTATTGGATATGGTAGATTCAACATGGACTGAATTGGGGCAAGCGCCAACATGTAATCCTGCAGTTAGTGGGGGAGCGAGATTGTACTGTATTCAACAACCTCAATCGGTATGTGGGGATGGAGTAGTTGAAGCGGGAGAAGGATGCGAACCAATTGGAAAGAAAACCAATTGTAATGCTGGTGGCGGAGCAGCAGGAACTAAGGTATGTAACTCGTCTTGCCAGTGGGGAACTTGTGTGAGGAACCCTCCAGTTTCAGGGACTTGCTTTTTACCTGACACGATGATTACTACTGCGGACGGAAAGAAAATGATTAAAGATGTTAAAGAAGGAGATGTTGTGGTTAGTTTTAATGAAGTGGACAATAAAATGGAAAGTAATAAAGTAACAACGGTGTTTAGACATGTAGCTGACTCATACCTATTGATAAATGAGGAACTAGAAGTTACTCCGAATCATCCTATGATGGTTAATGGTAAATGGGCTGAGATTGGTATGGCTAATGTAGGAGATACACTCAAGACTGAACACGGAGAAAAGAAGATATTCTCGATAAAAGAGGTAAAAGGCAGTGTTGAAGTTTATAATTTGGATGTAGATGGTGCTAGTACATATTATGCAGAGGGATACTTAGCGCATAATAAAGATGCTGCTGGAACGATAAAGAAACAGAATGAGATACAATAGTTACAATGGGAAGAAATAGTGTGTGAGTTGCAAGAAAGCGGATTGTATTGTTTCCAACAACCGTCTGGCGGCGGAGGACCTGGAACTGGACCAAGAGGACCTAAACAGGCATCTATAGATATTCCTGGCGGAAATTTAAATGATGCGACTGCTTAAAGAAATGATTAAATATACTCTTTTTCTTTGATTAATAGTTTATTTACAATGAAAAAAAGGGTGCAGGCAAAGAAGAATTTTAATAGGATATTTTTATGGATTGCTATATTGTTATTGATTTCGCTTGTTTTTACTTTGATTTTTAAATTTAATGATGAAAAAATTGGATTGAGTCCTGAGGAAACAGTTAGTATTATTGGGACTAGTGAAGTCAGCATTGCAGAGAATTTCGAACAAGGATCTTCAGAAACATTTTATTATATCAGAACCCCAGATGGGACAAAATATAAACTAAACTTTGCTTCTGGAACGGAACCAGATATCATTTCTGGAGAAACAATTCAAGTTAGTGGAACTTTGAGCAGTACTGTTTCAGGAGGTCAAGAAATTCAAGTTCAATCTTTAGAAATTATAGATGAAGGAGGAGTTGCATCTGGAGATAATCCTACGGTAGGAGAGCAGAAAACTTTAGTTATTTTAGTTAATTTTTCTTCTTCTGAAGGCATTACTCCTATTTCAATTCAAGAAGCTGGACAAATTATCTTTGGGACAGGAGTAAATTCTGTTAATTCTTTTTATAAAGAAATTTCTTATAACAAAATAAACTTTTCTGGCGATGTTTATGGATGGTATACCCTTCCAACCGTAATAAGCGATTGTGAGATTAGTATTCGAAATAGTGCGATTGAGGCAGTTGATCCTTTTATTGATTTTAATGTGCAACAATATAAACGAGTTATCATCTATAAAGTAACTGGAAATATGGGGTGTAGCGGAACGCAAAGCACAGCAGGATTGATTGATATAGAGACTGATGAAGGAATTAAAGAAATGTCTGTGGCTCAGATAGAGGTGGATGAAGGGTACTCTACTATTTATTTACGAGATGTAACTGCTCATGAATTGGGACATGGCTTGGGAGTGAGACATGCAAATGATTTCGAATGTGGAAATAAGACTATTGAGAGAAACTGTGAGAACATAGATTATGGAAACACTTTCGACGTTATGGGAGCAGGCTACCCAGCAGGACATATGAATGCAATTTATAAAAAAAATCTAGGAGGGTTTAGTGATTCAAATGTTCTTGAAGTAAGTCAAGGGGGAATTTATCAGATAGAACCTATCGAGACAAATACTAACGGAGTAAAATCATTAAAAATAATTGGGCAGGATAGGAATTATTCTATTGAATATAAGAGGCCTATAGGATATGATAGTGCAGTTTACTCTACAGCAAGACAGTATGAATTATATTTGCAAAACGGTCTTGTTTTTGATGGGGCAATGGTAAACATATTTGAAAATTCGGCTCCCTCTTTATTAGATATGTCTCCCCAGATTACTGACAAGACAAGTCCTTTTTTAAATCAATACATAGATTCTGCGGATTCTGTTTTAAGACCTGGAGATTATTTTCATTACTTTCCTTCACATGTAGCTTTTAGAGTAGAAAGTATTACAGACAACTATCTTACTCTCTTTGTGGAATATCCTATTTGTGGCAATGGACTATTAGAATTAAGCGAACAGTGTGATGACCACAATACTGTTGATGGAGACTATTGTACTGGATTTTGTATGAATAATGTCTGTGGGGATGGATACCTAAATCCTGCTACTGAAATTTGTGACGATGGTAATAATGTAGATGGTGATTTTTGTACAGGTATTTGTAGAAATAATATTTGTGGGGATGGATACCTAAATCCTGCTACTGAAATTTGTGACGATGGTAATAATGTAGATGGTGATTTTTGTAGCGGGCAATGCTTGGTAGGAAGTTATTTTTATACAGTATTTGTTACAAATGAGACTTTTGGCGGAGATCTCGATGGACTTGCAGGAGCAGACAACCTATGTAAACAACTGGCAGACGAGGCAGGGCTGTCACCTAATTTTGTCTGGAAAGCGTGGCTTAGTAATTTAACACTGAGTGCAAGTCAAAGATTATATCATTCTCCTTTAGCTTATAAGAGAATGGATGGAGTCATTATTGCAAATAATTGGAATGATCTAATAGATGCTACAATACAAAACCCTATAAGTAAAGATCAATACTCGAATAATGTTTATGGGCCAGTATGGACTGGCACAAATTTCAATGGTGCAACTATTACTGTGAATCCTAACGGAGATCATAATGATCTTTGCGCTAATTGGACATCTACTGCGGGTATGGCACGGACTGGCTCTAATGATAAGGTGGATGTTGGATGGTCGAGATATGGAGCTTATGCTTGTTCTCGTACTGAACCGAGATTATATTGTTTTCAGCAACCTTCGTGTGGAAATGGGAATTTGGAGGTTGGAGAACAATGTGATGATTGGAATAATGTAAATGATGATGGATGCAATTCTTCGTGCATTATTGAGTCTATTTGCATTAGTCAGACTGAACTTAATAATCAAATACAGCAGTATTATATGGGGCAGATAACCATTGGCCAGATGTCAAGCAATATTACGGACTACGTGACCTGTAATTAATCTACCCCAAACTTTAAAATAATCGTTAATGCTTCTAAGAAAATGGTAAAAATAAATGAATTGGCTCATTTGCCTACAGACTCAGGATGTTATATATTCAGAGATGAAGGGGGAAAAGTACTCTATGTTGGGAAGGCAAAGAATTTGCGTAAGAGAATATCAAATTATTTTCAGAAACGTGAACTTGATAGCAAAACTGCCCTTTTAGTTACTCATATCAAAGATATTGATTTTATTGTTACTAAAAATGAGCTTGAGGCTTTACTCTTAGAGAATAATCTCATAAAGAAACATTATCCTAAATATAATATTGATTTGAAAGACTCTAGGAGATATGCATATATTTTAGTGCATGAAGGAGAGTTACCTTGGTTAGAAGTTGTACGTATGCGTGAGGCGAAGGGAGAATATTACGGGCCGTTTGTTTCTGGGGCTTACCGCAAAATTATTCTTGATGTCCTGCAAAGAAATTTCAGAGTCTTGACTAGAAAGCCTTCTCCTAGATTGAAAAAAGCAATAGATCATCAAGGTTATGCAGTAAGAGTAAAGCAGGCTAGACAAATACTCAAGGGTAATGTAGATGAATTAATTAATGAACTAAAATTGCAGATGAAAGACTCTTCAACAAAGACCTATTATGAATATGCAATTACATTAAGGAATCAGATTGAAGCTTTAGAATCCTTAAAAGAAAAACAAGTTATGGAAATGACAAGAACAATAGACGCCCATATTATCAATTATAAGGTGCTGGGAGATGAAGTCTATCTACTGTTGTTTTTTATGCGCAAAGGAGTTTTAGAAGAGAAACAATCGTACAATTTTACTTATTATGAAGGCTTTCTTGATGATTTTTTAGTTGTGTATTACGATAATGCTCCAATTCCTAAAGAGCTTATTGTACCGGAGGAAGTGGATGAAGCTTTAGGAGATTATCTTTCTACTAAGGGAAATCGTACGGTTTCAGTTATAATTCCGCAGAAAGGAGATAAGAAAGAACTTCTAGATTTGGTAGCACAGAATATCACACAAACATTCTTAGCTGGAAGCGAGAACATGACTGCCTTGCAGCAGATCCTGGGACTAGAGAAAATTCCTAAGCACATTGAATGTTTTGATATTTCTCATCTCTCGGGCACAAACACCGTTGCATCGATGGTTACTTTCAAAGACGGTTTTGCAGATAAAAATCATTACCGAAAATTCAGAATTCACTCTACTACGGACGGCGATGATTATTTTGCAATCCAGGAAGTTGTGAGAAGAAGATATTCAGGAAGCCTGAAAAAAACCCTTCGTAATCCGGATCTGATTGTAATTGATGGGGGGATTGGGCAACTGGGAGTTGCAATGGCCGTACTCAAAGAACTTGGTATGAAAACGCCTATCATCTCACTAGCCAAGCGATTTGAAGAAATATATTACCCTGGCAGCAGTCAACCTTTGAGAATTGACAAAAAGAATAAAGGTCTGCAGCTGCTGCAGTCTATAAGGGATGAGGCACATAGATTTGCATTGACTTATCAGCGGTTGCTGCGGGGAAAGAGTTGGCGATAAATTAGGTTGGGTGACTACATTTTCTGGTTTTGTGGTCACCTAAGTATATCTTTTAATGCTTTATACTCTTTAACGAATAATTCTATAGTGGGCCTTAAATCCTGTTTTTTTTGATAAGCCTGTAGAGAGGCGTAATATTCTGCCCTATTTTTGAAGTCTATATTGATTGGAGGCAGTTTATTTTTAAGAAGAATGTTATTCAGTAAGATTCGACCAACCCGTCCGTTTCCATCTCTAAATGGATGAATATTCTCAAATTGATTGTGAACAACTGCGGCTAAAATCAGAGCAGGATATTTTTTCTTATTTTTGTTGTACCAATCAGTTAATTCATTAAGCAGATAGAGGACTCGGGATTGGGGGGCACCTTCGTGGACTATTTCGCCTAGCCTGTTTTTAACAACTACTTCCTCTCCAGACTTTCTTAATTGTCCTGCAAAACTCTTTGAATTCTTAAAGACGATTTGGTGTATATTTTTTATTAATTCTATTGATATTTCTTCTTTTGTTTCCCTGATATATTTTACAGCATCACTCACTCCATAAGCCTCAGCAATATCCTGTTTTGATTTCTCTTTTGGCCATTTATCTTCCTCTAAAATGTCTTTAACTTCTTTACTGTTAAGCTCACTTCCCTCTATAGCGTTTGTATTGTAGGTAAACAATTCAGAGAATGCTTCCCATTGCTGCTCTGAAAGATGGGCTATATTGAGAGGGATACCCTTTTCTATCTTCTTAACAAGATCTATATCTTTCTCAGATAGCTTAAATTGCAGAGGATCTTTTATAATATGGTATTTCTCAATTTCTTCCAAAATGAGGTTTTTGGATTTTTCTATTCTCTCCTTTAGAAGAGTATTGTTTAGATCTGCCCCCATAAATTTTCTTATTTTATGGACTTTTGAGCCTTCTCTAAATGAATGAGCAAGATAGTATTTTGTTCTCTTTCCAACTTTTCTTTTTTCTACATGCATACTTATATACTGGGTGACTACATTTATATACTTTTCTATATTTTTGTCTACATTTGTTCAAACTTCTGCATGATGGAGTACAAAGGTCTACAGTTGCTACAGTCCATCAGAGATGAAGCGCATAGATTTGCATTGAGTTATCAGAGATCCCTCAGGTTGAAAGGATTAAGATAGGTACTTATTTTACAAAAATATAAATACTTTAAAGTGTGATGAAAGAGATGAAACAAATGAAATGTCTAGATTGTGGTGAAATGTTTAAGGCGAAGACGCCAAATGAGATGATGAAGGAAATGATGCCGCATTATATGAAAAAACACTCTGAAATGATGAAAGGCCAAAATAAAGAGACCCAGGAAGAGTGGATGCAAAGATTCGATAAAGAGTGGAAAAAGGCAAAAGATATTTGAAGAAATTTGTTCTTAGACGAAGAATTAGTTAGTGGAGATTTTTGAGAGGACGGGATTGGAAGTAAATTATTTATTTCCCAAAGATTGAGAAAATTTATAGACTATTTCACCTTTTCTTTCAATTCTACCAGACCAAGAGTATCCCTGAACGAAATCCATTTTGTGATCAGTAGGATAAAATCTTTCATAATCCAAATATAATTTATCTCCTTTTTTTACCTTGAATGGTTTTTCTATTGGAAGATAAAGATTCTTCCAACAATCAGAAGTTTTTCCGCTTTTTATTTCCCCCGGGGAGATGTCTAAAATACTAGTTGGAGAGAGATAAGCTATAAAATATCCTTTGAAACCTGTGAAGATCCCATCTTTCATTATTGTAAAAACATTTTTGGTTATATATTCTGCTTTATCCTTTCCTTTGAAGTTAAATTCGATCATATTTTCTGGAGCAGATAGATATGTGGACTGCGGAATAATAGAATTGAAAGGTAAATCAAATTTGTTTTTTACATTAAACCTATCCATTAATTCTTTAAGATTGTAATTAGAATTCATATTTTTATAAATTCCTTCTTTTACCTGATTATAAATCTTCATTGAATCAATTGGAACAAGAAAAGTCTCAACCCTATAAGGTATGAATTTTCCGTCTTTTTTTAAAAATCTTTTTCTCGCATCTTCTAGAATAGGAGTCATATCCTGATTATCTGCAAGATTACCTAATATTTCTGAAACTATAAGATCTACTTTTTCAGGCAGATTTACATCATAAGAAAGCGCATTAAATAATTGAAAGTTTTTTTCATAACCTGCTTTATTAATTCTCGACTTTGCTTGTGAAATAAGTTCTTTTCTGAATTCAATACCATAAACTTTTTCAGCACCTGCCTCTAAAGACCATAATGCCAATATTCCGGTTCCTGTGCCTAAATCTAGAACTTTCATTCCTGGCTTAACCATTTCTTTTATGGCTTTTTCATATGATTCCATCCTAATTTTATCATTTAACATTAAATCATGACAGTCTTTATCCCAATGCCAAATGTCGAAAGCTAACGGATACCATACTTCTTCTTCCTTATACTTCATCTTACTATTTATTTTATACACAACATACTATAAAAAACTTGAATTATAAAGATTTCTTTTACAACGGCTCTGTTGAAAATCTCTAATGTTTTAGCTTTAAATTGTAGGCTATTGCCTTA
>CAYHCG010000022.1:0-10300 GCA_964355135.1 Candidatus Woesearchaeota archaeon
AGAAAAACATATTTATAATGTTTTTCGATGGAATCGAAAGGAAGAATAAGCGCCGGGTATATTACATCTCCAAAAAAGGCAACGCTTTTAAGTAATATATCTCTTTCTGTTTTATGGGTATTCAAGAAGTTATAGTAGATTTACTTTATTTTTTAATAGGCTCTGGTCTTATAGTCTGGACTATAAGAGCTATTATCAAATTATGGTTAGACAAAGACATAGAAAGATATAAATGGAAATTGAGCAAAGAGTCCATAAGATTCTCAAAACTATATGAAGAAAGAGCTAAGATAATCAGAGATTTATATTACAAGCTTTTTGATTTTGAACAGGCTATGGCTTCTTTTGTATCCCCCATGCAGTGGGCTGGAGAAAAGCCAATGAAAGAAAAAAGAAAAATTACTGCAGAAACAGGTAATGAGTTTAGAGATTATTACAAAAGAAATAAAATTTATTTAAGTGAAAAAGTGTCTGAAATATTAGAAGATATGGACAAGATTTTCACAGAATCTTGGATAAACTTTACAACATTTGAAATAGATAATCCAGAATCCAGAGCCTTAAAACCAACTGAGAAAATGAAAGAGTGGATTAAAGTTTGGGATAAGATTCGTCTTGATATTCCAAGATTAAGGAATCAATTGGAAAAAGAATTTAGACAGATATTGGGAGCAGATATTAACTAAAATTGAAAAAGCTTTTTAATAGACCTTGTTTTCAGATTAATCTTCTTTCCTTCCCTAATTTTCTCCTTAATTTTCCACAATGTAGGTCTGGAAACTCCTCTTTTCTCGGCTTCTTTATTTGACATTTCCAAAACCTTTTTCTTAATATCTTCAATATTTCTATACTCTATTGGGTTTTTAATTTCTAAAAATTGCTCTTCAAGATTCTTAATCTCTTTACCAATAAATCTTATTTCTCCCTGAACTATATGCTTTCTAGACAGCTTCCCAGATTTATCCCCATTATCAAACTTAGATTCAGGGTGGTCTATATACTTGAAAATAATATCTGATAAAGGTCTCCAGTATTCTTGTCCTTTTATTATTCTACCAGACTTATAATCTATAAATTTCTTATAAATTACTGATTGAAAATTGTTATCAAAAGAGGCTATTGGTTTTACTTCCGAATTTCCCTGTCCAATAAGAATAAAATTAAATGGCTTTATTTGTTTAGAGATGGGCTTATCTTTATTGTATAGTTTGAATCTTTTAAGTAAACTAGGGGTTGAAATTGTAAGTTTAGAAAGAGCATAAAATTGAGAATATTTTTCTATAATTTCCTTCTCCGTAATATTCCCATAATGTAAATTTAAAATATCTTCCCATATTTTCTTTTGCCAATTAATACCTCTTTCATAAGGATTTAATAAATGCCCTAATCCATGAAGCTTGTAGTCAATAATTTCAATTTTTCCATTAATTATCTTGTAAAGAACATATCTCTTAGAACTAATTCCGTAAAATAATAGTCTCTCTTTTCCTTTTTCTATTTGAAAGAAATCTGAATTAAAGCCATAAGGGTTAAGAGTTTTAAAGAAATCTCTTAGTTTTTCTGCTATTTCATGAGGGATAAAACAACTATCAGTATCCATGTAGACGGGCTCATAGCCATTCTTAATAAGAAAAGACTCTGCCATTGTTAGAAGTAGTCTTGCTCCTGCAACTTGCATAACAGCTATTAAAGGATTAAAGAAAGCTCCCTCTTCTTCTAATTTTTGGTTTGTAATAAATGTCTCTTTGCTATAAACTATTAACTCAGATTTTTTATCTTGCGAATTAACTTCAATAAAAATCCCATATGTCATGGAATTAGCCAATATCTTAAGGGCTTTCTGAATTCCATCATAATACTCATAATCATCTCTATTATTACAAGAATCTCTTTTTTCTTTGAACTCTTGTCTTTTTTCAATTAAAATTTTTATAAAATTATCGGTTTTAGGATTAACTTTTATCCCTAGTATTTCTGCCTCTTTAAGAGAATCTTGTTTTCCCTCTGGAATAAATTTTATTGCTTTCTTTATTCTAGGGATTTTTCCAGTCAAAAGAATAGATGAAATAACGTCTGGTAGAGTGTAATAAAAAGTATCTTCGTGTTTGAAATAATTTATTCCAACATTGTAAAGCAAAGATTTTTCTAAATAATTAGACCTTATTGGAAGAATATCTTCATCTGGCTCTAATTCTACCAAAATGTTAAAGTTTTTCCATAATTCTCTAGAAGTTAAACTTTCTAATGTAATCTGTTTTAGAAAATCCTTTGTTAATTCTGTAACATCCTTTTCAATGATTTTTTTCGCAATCATATAATCCCAAAGACCCATAATAATTGTTAGAGAAGGATACATACTTAGAAAATCAAGCACAGCAACCTCTATTGGCGTTTTTCTTACCCTTAATTCACATCTCCCACCATAGTAAGAAGCCATTAACATCCCCTTTGTTTTTGAACTTATTCTTGATAATGGGTTAATCCCCATTTGCTTTAAAGCATATTTTCCCAATGTTGCTGAAGAAAAAATCTTAGTTATTGGTGCATTAATATTATACATCTGATGGTGTTTTAACAAGTTGAGATAAAGGTCAAATGTAGCTAAAGTATCATTTAGATTATAACTTATGTAATATTCATTTATTTTTCCATGCTCATTAGTTTCACTTTTTTGAATAGAACATTTAAAGAATTTTCCAGCCTCTTTTAATGTTATTTTTTTATTATCACTAAATATTGAAGCCAAAGTTTTCAAATCTAAAAAATAGCCCTTATGAGAATTAATTATCTTTCCTTTAAATCTTGGTTTTGAGAATTGAATAAAGCTTTTATCCGAATCTAGATGTTTTATTTTTATCCATGGAGATAACTTATTTTCAGATAATTGAAAAGTAAACCATCCTTTTTGATTACCTCTTGCTTCAGACCAATGATTAGCTAATCTACTTAAATCAAATGGGAGATTAAAACCAATACATAAGGATTTCATTTTTAATAACTCTGGATAAAAAACCTCTTCTATAAAATCCTTTAGAGAATATAAGTCAATGCCAAATTTTTTAGAGTATTCTTCCAATTCAATTATTTCTTTTTTAGTTAAATTTTTAGCGTCATAAAATAGAAGCTGATAAATTACCTCCCCACTTTCTCCTATAATAGCTGAACCAAATTTCAGATTTTGAAATTCATCACTTGAAGTTTCAGTATCAAAAACTAAAACTCTTTCATGTTGCATGGGAATCTCTTTTTCTTGAAATTTTGGCTTATTCTTTTTATTGACTTTTTCAGTAAAAGTTCTAATTCCTATCCTTCCCATCTTGAATCTCCTTTTCAATAACTAACCTAAACAAGTCACACCCTGTTTCAAACAAAGAAAGGAGACTCTTCAAAGCCATTATTCTTTGATTTTTTCTTTCCTTAACAGATAAAGAATTTTGTTTGAGTGTTATATATTTATGAATATTTTCTCCTAATGGAAGTTGAATATCTGAATAAGATTTTCCCAATAAATGATGACTTTCTTTTTTATGAGATTTGTTTATCAAAAGTTCTCTAGATAGATTTTCAGATTCTTTTCTCTTTCTCCTATCCGATAAATATCTGATTTTGTTTTCACTCATCATCATACACCTCAAAAAACTCAGAATCTTCTTTTGTTTCCTCTATGTCAAATACTTTTTCTGGTTTAGTCTCTAATTTATGTTCTTTTCTTTCTGCATCTTTGATAATAACCTTTTTGAATCTCTTTAAACCACTAGAATCTCCTCTTAATGTTTTTCTAACTTCATTAAAATATTCTCCAATTTTTGAAGCGTCTTTTGAGTTTCTCACAATGATAGACTTTATTTTTCCATTTTCATAAATCTGCATTGCTCTTTGAATTGAATCTAATTTTGTCGGAAAATATCTTCCCACACCTTTCTTTAAATATCTTCCAAGATTTTTCTTTGATAGATAAGGACTTAAGCCAATTTCTTTAGAAGCTGAAGAAAAAGAATTTCCCTTTCTCATTAATCTAAGAACCTCTAATGATAGCTTTCTTTGTGATTTTTGTGTGCTAGTTAATTTACTCCATTTAATTCTGCTAAGGCTTTTTACTCTTTCCATATTAATTCAGCCCCACAATTATTACAATCTTGATATAATTCTACGTGGCTTTTGCATTCTGGACAAGTAAATGTTTTAACTTCTGGCACTTCTTTAATCTCTTCTGGGGCTTCTTCAATTTCTAGAACATCACCCTCTTCTGAAACCTGTTCTAATTCTTTATTATCTTCAAGAATATTTTCAGAAATTTCTTTATTGTTCTTTATTATATTCCATATTCTTGACTTACATTTTGGGCATTCTTTAACATAAGTAACACGAGGTAGCCATTCGTTTTGACATCTTTTGCATTGAAGCTTTTCCATATGATAAATAAAAGGGAAAGATAGATTTAAATACTTCTATAGGTACACTTGTACTGGATAAAGTACACAATAATACCAAAATGCCTAAAAAATATACAACTGAGCCAAAAATACCTAAAAAAGTACAGGAGATTAGATTAGCTCATAAAAAAATCTTTGGGAATCCAGTTCCTAGACAGATATTGGGGTTGCTATTGAAATACGAATTATCTCCGACGGAACTGGCAGTAAAAATTTATGGTAAAAAAAATGTTAGAACAGGTATTTTGAAATGGTTAAAGTATCTTACTGAAAAAAGATGGATATATAGCACTAGCTCAATATTCAGTCAAAAACATTTATTTAAGGCTAAATTAAAAGTATTGGGTGATTTTGACAAGGAAGAAGAGAAATTCGTTAAGCTCTTTATAGAAAGATTTTGGAATCCAAAGGTAACAGATTTTGTAATATCTATTAATGAATTTCTTTTGGAAGCGTTATTTATAAAAAAAATATATCAGGTAAAGGAAGAAGATATTCTGGGTTATAATCCAAAGAAAGATTTGGAAGAATATAATAAAAATAAAGATAGATTCTGGAATGAAGAGAAATTTAGAAATAATTTCTTAGACAAATTGTTTAAAAAAGGAGAAAAAACATTCAATAAAAAAGGTTTTTCTGGACTATACATAAAAAGAGATTTTATCTTCCTTAGCACATTAATCCCAGAAACTATTTTCAATAAACTTAACCCAGAATATAGGCATATTGGTAGCCCCATTTACACTGCTGTGGCTATTTTAGACTATTCTAAAAAGTATCAATGTTATAAATGTTCACATCAATTTAATGAGTTGAAACATATTGTAAATTCTAAAGGCGAAACATTAAATGTATGTCCAAATTGTGAAACTGAGCTGAAATTAAATAGTCATTAATACTTAAAATGCAATTCTTACTATTGAACGGGCATGGAATACAATTTAGAGTAGAGAAATCTAAGATTATCATAAAGGATGGAAGATATTCAACGGATAAAGAACCGCAAGAATACATTTTTAGACCTAAAAGAATCCCTTATGATAACATAGTAATTTACGGAAGGTCTGGAGACATTAGTATTGACTCTATTAGATGGCTCATTAAACATAATGTTGCTATAACAATATTGAACTGGGATGGAAAGCTCTTAACAACAATTTTACCGCCAGAAAGCGTTCAGGTTAAAACTAAGTTTGGACAATACTCTTCATATAGAGATTCTAACTTAAGATTGGAATTAGCTAAGAAATTTGTTGAATCTAAAATTATTAGGTCTAAAATTCTCCTAGAATGGCTTAAACTACGTTATTCTAATATAGAATATGATTTCTCTAAAGAAGAAGAAAGATTAGAAAATGCAAATACAATAAAAGAAATAATGTTGTCTGAAGCAATAGTTGGTGGAAAATATTGGAAAGAATTAGTTAAGATTTTCCCTAAGAAATACGAATTTGACAAAAGGCAATATTCAGATACACCTTATGGAGCTAGTGATAAAATAAACTGCATGTTAAATTATGGCTATGCTATCTTGGAAGCCGAATGCCTAAGAGCCATTAATATTGTTGGTTTAGACCCCTATGTTGGATATTTGCATGAAATGAAAATAGGAAGCAAAAGTTTAGCTTATGACTTACAAGAGCCATTTAGATTTTTAATTGATATGGCTGTCATTTCTGCAGTTGAAAAGAAGAAAATGGACGACAGAGATTTTATCAGAACAGAAAACTATAATCTAAGATTGAGACCTTCTGGAGCAAAGAAGTTAATAGAGGAAATTGGAATCTGGTTTAACAGGAAAGTGGAATTTAGGGGACAGATGTTTAAATGGGGCAATATCTTAATTGAACAGACAAGAGAACTAGCCCACTACGTTTCTGGAAAGAAAGGAATTTTGAATTTATATGAGCCGTTATTTGAATTTGAAAGAACAGATACCGAAGAAATAAGAAAATTGATTTTAGAAATGCCTTATTCTAAATGGAAAAGGTTAGGTTATTCTAAAGGAACTTTGCACCCATTAAAGCAGAAAGTTAAAGAAGGAAAACCCTTTAGGTTAAATGAAAATGTTAAGGAAAGGTTAATTGAGATAAAAATAAATGGCTTGACTTAATATATTTAGCAAGCCAGAAAACTTAATAAGATGGTAAGGTATAATAAAAAAATGAGAACAATACATAAAATAATCTTTGAAGATGCGAGGAAGATGAGTAATATAAAAGAATTGGCTGATAACTCTATTGCATTAATGATTACTTCTCCACCATACCCTATGATAGAGATGTGGGATAAAATATTTTCAGAGCAAAATCCTTTAGTTAAGGAAGCATTAGATAGTGGGAATGGAGAAAAAGCTTTTGAAGAAATTCACAGAGAATTAGATAAGATTTGGAAAGAAGTTTATAGAGTTTTGAAAAATGGTGGGTGGGCTTGTATTAACATAGGGGACGCAACGAGAAAATTAGGAGATTCTTTTAAGCTGTATCCTAATCACGCAAGGATTCTATCTTATTGTATGAAAATAGGTTTTGATGTTCTCCCTGAAATAATTTGGAGAAAACAATCTAATAAACCAAATAAGTTTATGGGTTCTGGAACTTTGCCTGCTGGGGCTTATGTAAGTTTAGAACACGAATACATATTAATTTTAAGAAAGGGAAATAAAAGAGATTTTAAGACAGATGAAGATAAATTAATTAGACAAAAAAGCTCTTACTTCTTTGAAGAAAGAAACAAATGGTTTTCTGATGTTTGGACGGATGTTAAAGGCGACAAACAAAAATTAAATCACGAAGATTTGAGGGATAGAAGTGCCTCATTCCCCTTTGAACTGGCTTATAGATTAGTTAATATGTTCTCGGTTCAAGGAGATACTATTCTTGATGTCTTTCTTGGAACTGGGACAACTATGCTGTCTTGTATGGCTTCTGGTAGAAATAGCATAGGAATAGAAATAGAAAAGAACTTTAAGAGAATTATAAAAGAAAGATTTGATAATATCGTTGGTTTTGCTAATGAGTATAATGAAAAGAGAATTGAAAATCATAAAGAATTTATGGAAAGAAGAAAAGAAGAAAATGGAGAACATAAATATCAAAACCATAAATTCCCAGTCGTAAGCAGACAAGAAATCAATATAGAAATACCAAAGTTAGAATCTATTAAAGAAATAGGGGAAAATTCTTTTGAAGTAGATTATACTATTTTTTAATTAAATCTTTGACACTACTAATATCAACGAGATAATCCCCTTTATCGGTTTTCTTATATTTTATAACTCTCTCAATATACTTTTCTGTTTTGATTGTTTGTGGGGCAGATTCCAAAGAATCTGGCTTAACCTGAACTGGAATATCTCCAATAAAACCATCTATACCTTTCTGTTCTTCTTTTGCCGTTGCTAAACGGGTTTTCTTTCCAGTTAATTCTTGAAGTTCTTTCAATATTGCCTCTTGAATTTTCAAGCCCCAGAAACTTTTATCTATGACTAAGTCCTCAACCCATAATCTTACGACATCTTCATCAATTTTATCAAACTGCTTTTTTACTTCTATGATTTTTTCCATAATTAACTTAGTAGCGTTTTCTATTGCTTCTGGGTGTTTTTTCAAATACCACTCTTTCCATTTATCATAATCTCTATAAGGACACTGGGGCACTAAATCGGACATTTGTCCGACAATCTTAGAATGAGTTCCACCAGCCCATCTATTTAACATATTCAAAAGTGGAGAGGCATATTTTGGGAAAACCTTGGTTTTATATCCAGCGACTTCCTTTACTTTTTCCTTTGAAATTTTTATTTCATTTCCAGCCATAAAAAATGAAAGGGACCAACATTTTTAACTATTTGCTTTTAGTTTAACACTAGTGTAAGGTCTTCCCGTCTTTTCATTCTTCTTATGCTTAATGATTTCAACCTTTTCAAAGAATTCAAGTTCTTTGACTTGTTGTCTAATTGTTGCATAATTTGTGTTGACCTTTATATCTAAGTATCTTAAAGACATTTCTCCATGTTCTCTAAGAACTTTCAAAATCTCTTTCTTAATATCTAAAGCAGTTCTTCTTGGCATGATACATTTAAATAGCAAGTCTTAAAAGTAGAATGTCACTAATTAGTATCATGGTTAAAAAAGAAGAAATTCAAATTAAAAAGAGTACAATTTGGTGGACAATAGGGATAATTCTTGGAGTTATTTTATTATTCTGGCTGGTAGGTAATTCAGAAGATAATTATTATCAAGACGATAACCGAAATTTAGACGATCAATTTAAACAACAAAATCAGGTCTATTGTGGCGATGGAACTTGTAGTTATAGTGAATCTTGCTCATCTTGTTTCAGTGATTGTGGGCAATGTCCAGAAGAGATAGATAATAATATAAAACAAACTATTGTTTGGGTTAAATACAATGTTGCTGGAAAAAACATTGATGGTTCTTATTTTGAAAATAGCGGAACTGGTTCTGGTGTAATTGTAGCAAACAAATCTAATGAATTAACAATTTATACTAATCGTCATGTTGTTGATTGTGAATATAATGATATGAATTGTTATCAAAGGATTTCTGAAAATATTCAAGTTAGAACACAAGACGGAATTCTCCATAATATTGATAGGGTTTCATTTAGCGTATCGGATGTAGACTTGGCAATATTAACAATCAAAACCCCAAATGCGGGAAACTATAACTTTGCTTATTACACAGACCAATTTGATATAAACGATAAAGTTATCGCAGTTGGATATCCTTCTTATGCTAAAAATGTGGTAGAATTTTCAATTAGTAAAGGAAGAATTACAAATATTAAAGATGTTCTTTCCCAATCAACAGGAGATAGTTTTAGGACGATAGAGTCTGACGCTTATACCTACTTTGGAAGTAGTGGTGGGGGATTATTTGATGAAGAAGGTAATTTAATCGGGATTAATACTTGGCTTGAAGGAACGCAAACAAGCATTGCAATTGATTTTAATTCTATAAGAGAGCAAAGTTTCACTTATTGTAGTTCTGATTCGTATTTTACAAATAAGAAATGTCATGAATATAAATCTAGACTAAGTTGTCCAGAAGGTTATGTTCTAGGTGATGATGATTTATGTCATGTTGCTTGTGGGAGTCCAACAATTTATTGTAAAACAGGGCAATGTTTTAATGGACAATGCGTATCTTGTCCAGAAGGTTATGTTCTAGGTGATGATGATTTATGTCATGTTGCTTGTGGGAGTCCAACAACATATTGTGAACAAGGTTCTTATTGCTTTAACAATAATTGTATTAGTTGTCCAAGCGGATATTATTTAGGTGTTGATGGGAGATGTTATCCTAATTAATTTTTATTAAAAATACCAAGTAAAACTAGAGGATTTAACCTCTCATAAGGTTTAATCTTTAGCTTAGAAGTCTGAACAATTCTTCCATTATCTAATTTAGATATAATAGAAAGTCCAGAAAGATATTTCTGGAAAATTAGAATAGTCTTAGGAGCAATATGTTTTACCTCTTCAAATTGGGGCAACCCACCATTTTCAATATTTATATGACACAAATTACAAACTAATTCTCCATATCTATAATTATTATCTTCATAGGTAATATGGTGTATTTCAAGGAGTTCTAAAGGCAGTTGTTTTTTACAACGATTACAATAAACTCCAGAATTGAATTCTCTTCTAAAATGACCATCTATAGTCACGTAATGTTTCTTGACTTTATTGCGGTCAGTATTTCTTATCGTAGTTTTTTTAGTCATCCGTGTATATATCCCAAAAACCTTAAAAGCGTTGCCTTTTTTGGAGATGTAATATACCCGAAGAATAAGCGCCCACTGCAGGAATCGAACCTGCGAGCCCCGAAGGGCCGAGA
>CAYHCG010000023.1:0-9101 GCA_964355135.1 Candidatus Woesearchaeota archaeon
CCATAGCAGAACTAATTTTCGGTAGACTAGTGACATATGTCACGAGCTAGCACACACAGATATGAATTAGTTACCTTTAAAAATAGAAAATTATTCTAAATAACATGTATAGGCACACATTGCTCTTTATTTTTATCTTATCCTGTTTTAGTGGAGTTGTTCTAGCTTCAGATTTCTCAGGAGATGGAGTGCACAACATTAAGAAAGAAGACACTATCACTTTAGACAATGGTTGGAAGATTCAAGTTTTAAGAGTAGGTTTAGGTAGTACAAGCGAGGTCATGGACTTTCAACTTTACGATCCAGAAGGAATAGCCTATCCTCAAGAGCCTTATCAAAACACCATTAAAAAAGTGGAAGGAAAGAAAAAATTCGGGACTTCTGAAATATTAAAAGTACAAATTGAGCTCTTAGAAGTATCCGGACAAGAACTTGCTCGCGCAGGAGCTAGTTGGGTGGAAAAAGAAAATGCGCAAATAAGCGTTGTTTCAATAGATGAAGCTTTGCCAGGCGTAGTCGGTAGCGGGGATGAAAATATAGAAGAGGTAGATAAAATATTGACTTATAAGGACGGAAGGCAGGTAAAAATCAATCTAGGAGAAGAATTAGATTTCGGAAATGGCTATAAAGTTAAATTAGATTATTTTGACCAAAGATGGGGCAATCCTGTCTTTTCTTTGTACGACTTAAATGGCAATAAGATTAATGATGGAATTGGTGTCGGTGAAAATGTAGATGCCTCTCTTGGTTTCCTAATTCATGTAAAAAATTATAACGGTGATTCTGCGGAATTAATAATCATAGATGGCTCGAAAGTAACTTTTGGAACCGGATGGAATTTATTTTCTATATATCTGGAAGATGGAGATGGGTATGGGACTGTTTTAGAAAGTACTTGCAACAAAGCTACAATGTGGATGTGGGATAGTGAATTAGAAGATTACGAAAATTTGGGCGCATTGCAAGAGGGCGCTAAAATACCTGCTGGAAAAGGAGTTTGGGTTAGAATACAAACTCAAAAAAATGTTAACGCCGACATAGATTGCGAGATACTTGTTTCTGGAAAGAAATCCGTGACTACTGAAGGTGTGCAGTTAAAAAAAGGATGGAATTCAATAGGCTCTCCTTTCAGCGCATTTGGCGAAATGGAGGAGTTTGAAGGAGGATCTAATTTTAATTTATTGGGATTTGACGATATAATAGGAAACTGCGAAATAGAAAAAGGCCCCTGGCAATTCTTAAGTACTATCTATACACATACCACAATCGTAAGCGATGTCATAGAAGAAGATAAGTTTTCAAGACCGCTCAGAGATGAATTAAGACTGAACAGAGGATATTTTATAAAAGTAGTTGATGATTGCACATTAGGAGATAAATAATGCCCATAAGATCAAAAAAAGGAGGAATAGTAAAAGTCATAGTTTTGATTATAGCTTTATTAGTAATTATTGGAGGGATTTATGCATTTATCTCTAGAGAGAGTGAGTCGCAGAATTCCAACCTTCAAAATGAGGAAGATGCACAAAATGATACAAATATCAACGTGCCTACTACAGATTTAGATAAACCTCCTAGACCTCCAGAATAGGCGTTTTTAAGCGTAAAGCTTAAAAACCCCTAAAAACAACTAAAATCATTAAACAAGGAATAATTAATATTACGATTATTCTACAATAACATTAAAATTATATGAGAGAAAATTTTAACGAGGCACCTGAAGCCATGGAAGATTCTGACGACAGTGTTGACGCTGCTAAAAGATTTGTAGTTGTTCCTGGAGAAACTATCATAGAGGGCGAAGATTATTTGCCTGGTGAAGGAACAAGAAGAGAAGGTAAAAAAATAGTTTCTTCTAAGTTTGGTCTTGCAGAAATCGCAGGAAGAGTTATAAAATTAATCCCAATTTTTGGCGCATTTATCGCAAGAAGAAATAACGTCGTTATAGGCAGAGTCACAGATATTACCTATTCTGGATGGTTGATAGACATAGATTCTGCTTCTTCAGGATTTTTACCAATTGAAGAGTCTCCTAGATTCGTAAACAGAAACGAAATGGATCAATATTTGAGTATTGGTGATGTTGTTGCTGCAAAAATATGGTCTGTTAAAGCTAAAGGAATAGATTTAACATTAAAAGGAAAAGGTCTAGGTAAATTAGAAGGCGGATTTATCTTCAGAATAATTCCAAGTAGAGTTCCTAGAGTTATAGGAAGAGAGGGAAGCATGGTTAACCTGATAAAAGATAAAACTGGTTGCAATATCACTGTAGGGCAAAACGGATGGGTTTGGATAAGCGGAGAATCTATAGATGCAGAAATAAAAGCCAGAAAAGCAGTAGAGCTAGTTTCTGATAAAGTTCATGTCGATGGCTTAACAGACAAGGTAGAAGCCTGGTTTGCGGAGGAAAAATGAGCAAAGAATACAAAAGGCCTGACGGAAGAAAAAACAACCAATTAAGACCTATAATCGCAAAAGTAGGAGTAATTCCTAATGCAGATGGATCAGCATTATTCGCATTTGGAGATACCGTCGCAATTGCAGCAGTATACGGTCCAAGACAATTACACCCTCAACATATGCAGGATCCTTCAAAGGGAATTTTAAGATGCACTTATGATCTATTAAGTTTCTCTGTCTATGACAGAAAAAGACCTGGCCCTTCAAGAAGGTCAAACGAAATCTCTAAAGTAACCGAATGGGCACTCTCTCCTGCATTAAATCTTGAAGAATTTCCAACCCAAGTAGTTGACGTTCAGATTTATATTTTGCAGGCAGATGCAGGAACACGAACGGCTGGGATAAATGCTGCTTCAATGGCTCTGGCACACGCAGGATTGCCTATGAAAGATCTAGTCTGTTCAGTAGCAATCGGAAAGAATGACAAGCACTTAATTGTCGATTTAACAAAAGAAGAAGAAGATTATGAAGAAGGCGAAGGCGCAACAGATTTTGCAATAGCTAAACTGGCAAACCATGATGAATTTACATTAATGCAGATGGATGGGAAGATTCAGCCTAGTGTGGTTAAGGATGCTTTGAAATTAGGTTCAGATGCATGTGACGAAGTCTATGAAGTTCAGAAAAAAGCTCTCAAGGATGTTGTCAACGGAGGTAATGAAAAATGAGCGGAATGGAAACTTCAAACTTAACAAAAGAAACATTAAAGAGAATGTTTGCAGAAAATAAAAGATTTGACTCTAGAGGACTTACCGATTTCAGGGATTTCAGCGTTACATATAATGTTTCAAATAAAGCTGAAGGAAGCGCTAGAGTAAGAATGGGAAAGACAGAAGTAGTAGTCGGCATCAAAATGCAAATGGGCGAGCCTTATCCTGACTCTCCTGAAAAAGGAAATTTAGCAGTTTCAGCAGACCTATTGCCTTTAGCTTCTCCTAGATTTGAATCAGGCCCTCCAGGATTTGATGCAATCGAATTGCCTAGATTAGTTGATAGGGCAATAAGAGAATCTGGCATGATCAATCTTAAAGAATTAATGATTAAAAAAGGAGAAAAAGTCTGGACTATCAATGTAGATGTTTATCCAATAAACGATGATGGTAATTTAATCGATGCAGCAACAATCGGCGCTGTCGCAGCTTTAAGAAACGCTTCTTTGCCTGAAATTGACAAAGAAGGGCGTATCAATTACGAGAAAAAAACAGGCAAACTTCCTCTCTCAAAAGACATACTTCCTTTGTCATTTAGTTTCTTTAAACTTGGAGACTCTATAATAATGGATCCTACAAGAGAGGAAGAAGAATCAAGCGACACCAGAATTACATTTGGAATTTCTAGATGGAATGATCAATACATGCTTAACTCCTGCCAGAAGAAGGGAGAAGCTACATTTACTTCAGAAGAAGTAGAAAAGATGATGGATTTGATTCCCAAGAAATTTGATGAGGTAAGCAAAAAGCTTAAAAACTTTCTTTAGAACTTTTTAATATGGAAATACAACAATTTACAAAATACGAGGTAGCAAGGATTATTGGAGCTAGAGCTTTGCAGATAGCTATGGATGCACCTCTTCTGCTTAAGATTAACGAAGCCGAATTAAGGGAAATGAAATACGACTCTCTAAGAATCGCTCAAAAAGAATTAGAAGAAGGAGTTTTGCCTATATCTATTCATAGACCAACTCCAAGAAGGAATAAGGATAAACTTCACAGTATTAAGGAAGAACAAGTTTCAGATGAAGAACTTGCAGCAAAAGAGGCTGAGCTTGAAAAAGAAATCGTAGAGGGGGCAAAGGAAATAGGCCTAGTCAACGAAGGCGAGGATGAAGATCACGTAGATTCTGACACTGACGTCATGGAAGAAAAGTAGGCATCTTCAATAATAGTATTTATATAAGTGTACTTTATGAAATTTTTATGGAAGACAGAATATACGATCATTTAACTCTGATTCTCGACAGACCTACAAGAGGGCCACATGAAATTGGAACAGTTATTGGAGGATCTCACTCGGATCATACAAATCTTGTTCTTTATCTGCCTTCTCCTATAAGTTTAGTTCTTTACGAGGGAGATAAAGTAGAATTAACAGACGCAAGAGTTAGTTTAGAAGAGGGTAGAGATGCAGATAATGAGCCAGTAGAATTTTCTGCAATAAGGTCATTTACTTATGCAGAAATTTTTATAAGAGATGATCGGGCGGAGGGAAAGTTCAGGCCCATCATGATGCTTGAGGGGAGGAGAATCAGCGTTTTAAAACAAGTAGATAGATATTGCAGAAGATGAGTTTTTAGACTTCTTAATAATTTATATACTTTAATTTTCTAATAATACTATGTTATTAAAAGAGGCGTTAGCTAGAAAAATAAAAGATTCTCGTGGCGAATACACTATCGAGGTTAAAGTAAATAACTCCATCGCCTCTTCTCCTTCAGGAAAATCAACAGGAAAATACGAAACGCCTTGCTTTCACAAATCATTACAATGGAATATAGATTTCATCAACAAAGCAAAATTCAATCTTGAAATAAATAATTTCAATGATCTAAACAAAGTAGAATCATTCATAAAAAAGAGCGCTAAATTAAAAGATGCAAAGCAATTTGGTGCAAATGCTCTTTTTGCTCTCGAGTCTGCTATTCTTAAAGCACTTGCAAAAGAACAAAAAAAAGAGCTCTGGCAAATAGTTTCCCTAGGCAAAAAGATAAATAAAATTCCGGTGCCTGCAGGGAATGCTATCGGAGGGGGTTTGCATTCTTCCAATAAAGATAAGCCATCTTTTCAGGAATTTCTATTGATTCCACAGGGAAAGTCTGCTAAGGAGAACTTCAAAATAATGCAAGAAGCTTATAAAAAATTGAAAAATCAGGTTAAAGCTAAAGGTAAAAATGACGAAGGTGCCTGGCAAACTTCTTTAACAGAAGAAGAAATATTAGAAGTCTTATCAAAATTCAAAAATATAAGGATTGGAATAGATATTGCAGCCTCTTCTTTTTATAAACCCGAGGCATATTGTTACAAGAACAAATGTCTCAATTCGCAAATGCAAGTCATGTATTTAAATTCACTAATAAAAAAATATAACATTTTCTATTCTGAAGACCCTGTGCAGGAAGAAGATTTTTCAGGTTTTTCAGAAGTAGTAAAATCCTCCAATCATTTAGTAGTTGGAGATGATCTGACTGCAACACACATAGACAGACTAAAAAAAGCGATAAGAAAGAAGTCCATAAACGCGATGATCGTTAAACCGAATCAAAATGGTTCGCTCTTGGAATTAAAAGAAATATTCAATATCTGCAGGAAAAACAATATTCGTACAATCCTCTCTCATCGCTCAGGTGAGACCATGGATAATGC
Organism: Candidatus Woesearchaeota archaeon; assembly: GCA_964355135.1. Classification (GTDB taxonomy): domain Archaea; phylum Nanobdellota; class Nanobdellia; order Pacearchaeales; family GW2011-AR1; genus UBA73. The sequence continues at coordinate 5,820 of CAYHCG010000023.1, forward strand.
ACTAGCAGATTATGCAGTGGGCTTCGGAGCCGATTTCATTAAATGCGGCATCTCAACAAAATATAGAGAAGTAAAGTTAAATAGATTAGTCAGTATCGAGAAGAGAATTAAATCATAAAGTGTTAAGTATCAGTAGATTATACTGAAGAACACTTATCGTCTTCTTAGTGTGTCTTGTGTAGGTAGAATTTCCTTAAAATCCTTGCCGTAAGTGTGATGAAATTCTTCAACAGAAGAAAACCTCTGATTTCCTTGCGGTTCGCTGTCACAATTAGAGCAATAAGGAATCGCTACAGGCAAAGATTGACCTATCCACTCTTGATAAAACGGACTACCACTTCCTGCTTCGTTATTATCTGTTATATCTGCGTTTCTAACTACAGTTATAATCTCTCCTTGACAAGAATAGCAGCTAGGCATTGCATTGTCTGGTTTTTTTGGCTGCACAATAATTGTCCCAGTATCCTTCATCCTAAAAAAATATGTCCTTGAAGTCTCAGCAAAAGGCATGCGTTCTCCTCTTCTCTTAGAAACCTGCCAGTCAATCTCATTCCCGCCGAATTCTTCTTCTCTTAATTTTCCAATTAAATCTTCTCTCACCGTATTAAAGGGCCCTTATTCTTTTTAAGCATTATTGTAATTTCTTATAAGGTTTAAAATAGAAAATTAATTCTTAGATTTTTTCAAAGCCAGATAGAAATTCTTAAAGAAGAATGCAGATAAAGGAACCATTACAATACTAGTGGCTATTTGGGTCAAAGTCTTGCTCAACTGTCCTACAATGAATTGCCCCGCAGATATTGGACCAGTGGCTAAAGCTCCAAACCCTCCGGCTATGTAATAAGGTATAAGGGGAATTGAAAATACTATAGAAGCTACTATAGAAACTGCCAGATATATCAACACGATCAAAATAGAATATCCTAAGACTCTCCACCATCTTCCACGCACAAGTTTTCTGCTTGATTTCAATGATTCTAAAATTCCCTTCTTTTGATCAAATAAAATGTATATCCCAAATATCCAATATATCATGAAAATAATTCCAGGAATAATCAAAAGAAGGAATAATAAAAAGATAAAGATAAAGAAGACTATGCTAAAAGCGAGATATTTCCAGAATGATTTTTTAGATGAATTGAATAACTCTCCAAATCCAAAGGTCTTTTTTCGTAAGGATAGGCTGACCAACCCTCCCTGAAAGAAAATCATCAAAAGCATGGATATTATGGCAATGACAACCGCAGTGAGGATAAAAGATAGGTTCTGCAAGCTGATCTCAGGAGAAGTAGGCGACCCGCTAAGGGCAAGTGTTCTTAGGCCATCATTTGAAAGAACCATTGAAATACTGACTATAGAAAGTATAATTGTTGGAACAGCAATAAAAATAAGCATAAAAAGAAGGATAGGTTTGAAGTTAGACTTATATTCTTTCCATGATTGAGAAAAAATGCTGCTGAAATTCATAATCTAGCTTAGTCCAACAGGTTTAAAAAGCCTCTGATTCTTGTAAAAAAATGCCTAAAGCGAAAAAGAAAGAAGAGTCATTTTTAGAGAAAGTTGAAGAAAAATTGGAAAAAACAGCTAAGAAAGTAGCTAACGAAGTAAAAGATATTGAAGAAAAAGTGACTCACAAAGTTAAAGAAGTTATCAGTGAATTAGAGGGAGAGGAAAAGAAAGGCAAAAAAAGTTCTAAAAAAGCAGAAACAAAAGAAGATGTTGACCGTGAAGAAAAAATAGCAAAATTAAAAGAAAAAGCCAAGAAACTTGCTAGCGGAATTAAAACCGACGATTCAGATTTAAAGAAAAGAGTTAAGTCAGAGGAAGAGGACAAGAAAGATACTCTAGTTCCAATAGAGGATTATCTTAAGTCTTCTATACATCTGGGAACAAGAGCAATCACTCCTGACATGAAGCCTTATGTCTATAAAAGAAGAGCAGATTCTTTGGCCGTTTTTAATACTGCTTTATTAGATCAAAAAATAAGAGAGGGAGGAGATTACTTAGCTCAATTCTCTCCTGAAGATATTATAGTAGTTTGCAAAAGAGAAGCAGGACAAAAGGCAACAGAATTGTTTTCACAAACTTTGGGAATGAAAGCATTTACAAAAAACTATCCGGCAGGCATTTTAACAAATCCAAATCTTTCTACTTTCATCGAAGCAGAATTATTGTTAATCTGCGATCCGTGGACCGATAAGGCCGCTTTAGATGACGCTAAAAGAATTAAAATCCCAGTAATGGCAATTTGTGATACCAATAACTACACTATGGGCGTTGATAAAATAATTCCTGGAAATAATAAGAGCGCTAAGAGTCTTGGCATAATACTTTATCTTCTTGCTAAGATATATGTAGAAAAAAGAAATCTAAAAATCAAAGTTCCTCCAGTTTCAGAATGGATAGAAGGCTGGGATAATTTAGTTCCACCTAAGTAAAAAATGAACTCTGTTACTATTCTTGCAGGAATTGGTTGCCTGCTCTTTGACTTTTTGGTATGGGTGTTTTGTAGATTTTACTATTTTGAGCGCTCTACAAGTCAAGAAAATTTAGGAGTTACGATGCAGATGAGGATTTCTGGATATAATGAAAAACAAACTAATAATGTCAATTCAAGAAAGCATTTTATGAAATATAGAATAAGAATGTTTATTATTTTCATGGCTATTTTTGGCATACTTCTTATTTTGGAAGGAATATTTATCGGACTGTAAGTAAAGAGAGATAAATTTTGTATAACTCACCGTCGTAAAAATCCCCGAAAGGTTTATAAACCTCTTGCCTCTCAAATTCATTATCAAAATGTTAACTTTAATGAGTGCCTTAACATTATCGTCGGGAAGTTACATTCGTATATATATATTCCGATCGCAAGCTAAGGCATGAGGTATGTAAGCGTTGAGTCATATTAATATATAGTAACGTCGAAATAATTTTAAGTTTTGGAGGCAGCGAGTGCTTTTAACAATGTTTATAATAATTACACAGGAAACAACTGTTTAAATCCAGTTGATCCTGCTGGAGGCTGCTGCTATCTGGTTTGCACTTAGACATGCAAGTTTTTTTGTTTCGTAAGAAGTGAAAAGCGAACTGCTCAGTAACACGTAGCTAACCTGCCCTATAGCTGGCAATAACCTCGGGAAACTGAGGCTAAGAGCCAATAGGAGATGATTTCTGGAATGATTTTTCTCTGAAAATTTGCTATAGGATGGGGCTGCGGCTGATTATGTTGTTGGCGGGGTAATTGCCCACCAAGCCTTTGATCAGTAAGGGCTCTTAGCG
>CAYHCG010000024.1:0-8391 GCA_964355135.1 Candidatus Woesearchaeota archaeon
ATTAACACTCTCAGGGTAGATTAACTTTTACCCTGAGGACTTTTTCAACAGAGCCGTTTTGGAGCAACACACTTAAAAAGGCTTTTTTTCTTCTCATTTGAATGGCTGCGTAGCTCAGTTGGCTAGAGCGCGTGTCTCATGAGCACGAGGTCGGGAGTTCAATTCTCCCCGCAGCCATTTAGAAATATGGTGAGAATAAATTTAATTAGTCCTGAGAGTTTAGCTGATCAGCATTTAAATGCTGAATATAATGAAATTTTAATGTTGGTTGGTCATTTAAAGAAGCATGGGGTGGACTTTGATAAAATACCTAAATATTATTGTCTTGGAAAAGGACATATCAATTTTTTTAAGAATAAACTAGGATATTTAAGAGATAGATACGAACACATCAAAAAGGAGATGAGGAAGAGAGGATTTAATCCTGAGAAAACTCTGGAGATTAGGGGATTTGGAAGAGAATTAAGGCGAGACTTCAAACCGAGGAAAGTGGATTTCGAATTGATTAAGAAGAGGTTAGCCGAGAAAATCAGACTAAAGCCTAATTATTATAGATATTATGGGGAGTATAAAGGGAGAGATTTTTTTATTAGGTTACTTAAATGATTATGAAATCTTTTTTCTATATACTTGAGCTATAGTCTTCCACTTATAGTCTGTCTTTCCAAATTTTCTGCTTATTTCAATACTGAAAATAGATTCTTCTTTCTTTTTCATATCTTTTAGTAAATTTTTTACCAGGGCTGGTTTGTGATTATAAATTAACCCATTAGTTATCATGGACTTTTGAACGTCGGGTCTTTGTGGATCATAAAAGTAAGCTAAGAAAAGAGATTTGCTTAATTTATTTAATGACTTTAAATATTTAGACAATAAAGTGGGGGGGACTTGATGGAGATTCAGCCAATCTACTATATTTGCATCATTGTAGGCCTGTTTATACAAATCTTCTGTTGCAATACATTGAAACTTTATATCTGGAAATCTTTTTTTTGCTAATTCAATGGCCTCTGAAGAGATATCTGTGCCTAAAATATTAGTGAATCCCTTATTGTAAATTTGAGCCGCTGTATCTCCTGCCCCGCACCCGACAACTATAATTAGATCTGATTTATCTAATTTTTCTAAAAATTTATCTATTTGGGGAGGGAAAGAAAGTCCATACCATGGCAGTTTTGAAGGAGAATAATTCCTATAAATTGCATCCCATATTTGCTTATTATTCATAACCTAAATAATTTATCATAATTTATAAAGTATTATCAATACCTCTTTTAATGCTTAAGAACGTCCTTATCATAGGAGGCACAGGGATCTTGGGGAAATCTATAATTTCTGAAGCCTTAAAAGAAAACTTAAATATCACAGTCTTGGGGCTTTCAAACGACAAATCTATCTCTAAATTGGTTAAGCAGGCGATTATTGATAGAAAAGATACTAAAAAATTCAAAAGCTTGGCAATTAAATTAAACAAAGAGGCAAAGAGATGGGACATTGTAATAGATATTGCTGACTTTGAAGAAAGTGATGCTAGGCAAACGTATACTTGTTTTAAAGAAACAGGCAAACACTTCTTTATATTAAGCACAGTTTTGGTTTATGACAGGAGTAAACCCTATCGTTTGCCCATAATGAGTTCTCATCCTCTAGCCAAGCTTGGGGAGTTGGGAGGATATGTAGATAATAAGTCAAAAATAGAACATTTTTGGCAGTCTGTAAAGGATGTTAACTGGACAATACTTAGGCCTTATCACATCCTTAGTCCTACGGATTCTCTTCTGGGATGTATTCCAGACCACAATAGAGACCCATTACTTATAGAAAGAATCTCTAAAAATAAAAAATTAGTCCTTTGCAATAAAGGAAATATCGAATTTAATTTTATAGATGCACGAGACTTAGCCAAGATTATTTTAAATGCTTCCGGGAATAAAAAGACTTTTCATAAAACATACAATGCAGTTAATCCAACAAAAATACTTGCTAAAGATTACTATGAACTAATCGGGAAAGAACTGGGCAAGAAAATCCTTATAGAAAATAAGACTATAAAAGAAGTATGGAAAGATAATAAGGGGTGGCAATTAACGACCCTTCCGCATATATACGATGTTAGCGATTTACGGAGAGATATATCATTTGTTCCAAGTATTTCGCTTGAGCAGTCACTCAAAGAAGCAGTTAAAACGTATAGGCCGGTAAAAAAATCTTTATCTGAAATATCTGTCCATCAGAGAATGACTCTCTATCCAAGACCAAAACCAATTGATTGGTTATTAGATTTACGAAATAATTCTTAAACCGTCTTTTTCTTTTCTTGGGATAATGTGGAGATGAGCGTGTTTGACTGTCTGTCCAGCGGGCTCGAGATTATTCATAAGAATGTTGAAACCATCGCCTTGCTTTTTTTCGAGGAGTTGTGAACAAATCTTTTTTGAAAATTCTAATAATTCCTGACCCAGATTATTAGGGATATCTAACAGAGTTACGAAATGTTTTTTTGGAATTATTAATGTATGTCCAGGAGTTTTAGGGCTTGGGGAGGAGATGGCTATAAAATTGTTCGATTCAAGTATTTTATCGGACTTCATTTCCCCGCGAGCAATTTTGCAATAATCACAATCTTTTGATTTCATTAACTATTTTTCCTCCGATATCATTTATCTCTTTTTCTGATATTTCAACTCCCTCGCCTTCAGTTAGGCTAATTTTTTTGCCAGGATATATTGGAAATAGTTTAATGTGAACATGAGGCACTTCCATGCCTTGAACCACAATCCAGGTTCTCATTGTTTTTAGTGCAACGTCAGTTGCTTTCCCTATTTTCTTGGCTATTTTGAATACATGTTGATAAACTTGATCTTCAAGATTAAATATATAATCAACATGACTTTTTGATATTATTAGGCTCTGGCCTTTTGTAACGGGGAACTTGTCTAGAATCACTATACATTTCTCATCTTCATACAACTTTTGTGTTTGAATTTGGTTTTGTATGATTTTACAGAATATGCAATCAGGATGTTTCATTTCAGTCTTTAAACACGCTGTTATAAAAACTTTCCTTCAATAATTCTCGGTTGACTTTTTCTTTCTTATGATCCATACCGAAGAGCATGGAGATGAAGGATGATTTTTCCTTACTGAAAGTTAAGGATGAGCAGAGATTATTGATTTCCCTTGAGATAGGGCTATTTTTCTTATAGACGGTTTGAGGTATTCTGGTGAATAGTGCACGTACAGCAGACTTATCATCAGGTATTCTTGCTACGACTGGGATTCCAAGAGTTTCTTCTATATTGTCTAATGATAGCTCAAATTTAGGATCGCGGATTTTATTAATGATTATTCCTGCTACCGGCGTTCCTCTCTGTTTTGCGAGTTTGGCTGCTTTGAGCGAGCAAGATAATGTTGGATAATCGGGAGTTGTCACAACAAAAAGCATGTCTGAGGCAAGAATTGTTGATAAGGCCTCATTGTTAAGGTTAGGAGAGGAATCTAAAATTACGAAATCATAATTATTTTTTACTGTTTTCAATTTATCTTTTAATTTTAAATAGTTCACTTCTTGATTATAGACATAACTTCCAGGGATAGTATCTACACCGAATTTATTTTGTATCGCGCTTTGCATTCTTACTTTATTGTCTAGCACATGATGTATTGTACGATCTGGTTCTAGTATGTCCATATGCAGCCCAAGATTCGGAGCAGTAAAGTTTGCGTCAACCAAAAGAACTTTTTTATTGAAATAATTGACTAGCGAGGTTGCAAGAGAAGAAGATACTGTTGTTTTTCCAACTCCCCCTTTTATGGCAATAATGCCTAAAGTCTTACTCATATATGAAAAAGAAAAAGGGAACTTAAAAAGCTTTTGTTGTAATGTCAAGAACGGCTGTTCTTGAACATGCTCAAAATTTGCTTGTATTTTTAAGAGTTAAGGTAAGAAATTTTGACATTCTGTGGTGTTTAGACGTTCTTTGTCTTAAAGGAAACTATGAAGAAAAAGAGCATATATGCTGCAAATAAGATGAAGAGGAATTTAAATGGAAGGACCAGAAGAAGCGAGGAAGCTAAGAGTTTCCCTATTAATGAAGTAGTATTCGCGTTTGTATTGTAGGGACCAAAGAAACGAGAGGCTTCTTTTTTATCTAAGATTGTTAGGAAATAAGCCTCTGTTGTTGGTTCTAAGAGCGCCATGCCAAAGCTTGCAAGCGTTAGAAGGCCTAAAATAACAAAGATGTTTGAAGTAAAGAAACAAAGGAGGCAGAAAATGGCAGTTATTAAATAACCAAACATGAACATTTTCTTATAACCAAACTTTACCGTTTTTTTGCCGAAATAGTATTCTGTGAGTATTAATGGAATTGAGGTTGCAAATATGAAGTATCCTATATATTCTTCATTAAGACCGTTTTCAATCATTAAGAGTGGAATGAAAAGGAAAATGAAAGCCCACCATAACTGAACTCCCCCGCCCATTAAGTATGCTATTACTCGGTTTTTATTCTTGAAAAATGCGAAGAAATTCTTTATTATACTTCCGTCTATTTTTTTCGTTTTAGTGTGGTCTTTTATCGCTGAAAATTTATAGACTACAAAAGCTAGAAACATTGCACCGGAACCGACAAGAAAAACTGAGGAGAAGCCAGATTTGATTGCAAGATAACCTGCTAATATTGGACCAATGAGGAAAGCTATGTTAGCAAAAGTGTACATGATCCCTTCCTCTTTAGGCAGAGATTTTTTTGGTTGAGTATCTTTTATGATGATTCCATTTACAGTTATTCTTACTGCCTGTATGAGAATCGTCAGAGTTCCTATGAGTATTACTGCTACAATTGATTTTGTAATGAAAGCAAAAAATATATGCGAAATTGCGGTTAGGAATAAAGACCAGGAGAAGAGTACTCCTTTGTCATATTTTTCCACTAGGGGTATTAATGCAAAATATGAAATGAATGATATTAACGTTAGGAAAGTGGAGATGTATCCGGTCGTTGCAGCGCTTTTAACAAAACTGTTTAAGTAGACTGCCCAGACAGTCATTATAATTGCATTTCCTAGGGCGAGAAAGAATCTTATTGCGACCAGGGCCTTGATACTTTTTGTTTTAGGAATTCTTTCCTTATGTTTATGTATCATCCCCATGGAAACATTAGGAAAGAGAAGTTTTTAAAGGCTTTTTATTTAGGGAAACTAAGGGCCCGTAGTATAATGGTTATTATGCTCGGCTGGCAGTCGAGAGATTCGGGTTCGATTCCCGGCAGGTCCATTTTCAAACAAAAATCCTGGATAAGTTTATATAAATTAAATTCTTAAGAAAAAAATGAAAAAGGGAGTGTTTATTTTCTCATTATTGATTTTATTAGGGATGTTTCTTTATTCTCCTTCTACTGTTAAGGGAGGTTCACAATGTACTGATTTTGATAATTCTTCTTGTCCATCTCCGGACTGTAAGCTTGAAAGTAGAACGGTTCCAGTAGGTGCGGGCTGTTCGAGGAATCTTAAAACAATTCAACTGTGCGTTGTTAATCCCGAAGTCGGTTTTTGCTATCCTGGTGGAACTGCCAATCTGATTACTTCAGGAGAACAACCTTCTATTTCTGCAAATTTTAGATATGATGACGTAAATACCGTTCATTGGAAATTCGATGTAGAAGAAAATGGCGCAAGAATAAAGACACATATTCTTTCTAGCGATGGGGATATTTTACAAAGAAGCGAATTAGCAAATTCAAGAGGCAATCCAACTGATAATTGCAGATATTATTCTTTTGGCTATATTAGAAACTTACAATCGTTAAATTATGGTTTGCCTAGTTCCAGTGCGACTCCTATAACAAAAAACGGAAATTCTATTTGTCCTTATTCTGCAGGCCAACTTGCTTTGGATTTGCCCAATATTCTATCTTTAGGTTTAACTGCAGTTAGCCCTCAAATAAAAGATGTTTTAATTTCGGCTGCTTCAGGACAAGCTTATATCCCCTTGGACGAGGTTTGTGAAAATTATGTGCCAAAAATAGCTTCTCCTCAAGGATTATGTCCTCATCCTTCAACGCAGTCATGTACTGTTACAATAGACACTGGCCCATCATCTTCATATGGATATACTTTTGAGAAAGATGCATGTGGAAATAGAATTGTTAAGCCAGATAATGATGGCAAAGAAATAAATGTTTTTGAATTGAATGAACGCGCTAATGATTTTATTAAAGAATGTTCTAAAAAATATGAAGTAAATCCTGTTGAACCTGAAGAAAAAACTGATTTTTGTGTAGCTGGTGCGGAAATAGAACTTTCTGGGAAAAATCCATCATCAAAGAATTATATTTGCAGAGCAAATAATGATGGGGGAGAAGAAGATTATACTCTGGAGAAATGCCGCAAAGGAGAAATTTGTCTAGGGGATAGATGCGTCAGAGAAATAAACATGGGGAAAAATCTTTTTGCAGACTTTGACCCTGATAAAAAGACTATTATATATGTTCCTGGCTGGGGAGATCATTCGCCTAATAGCTTTAGAGAAATTTATAGAGAGTGCGGAGATAAATTCAATTTTATTCATTTTCCTTATGATATCTCTAAGAAAACAGAAATTTCTGCCTCAGGATTAAACAATTTGATAAGACAAATTCTAAAAGAATATCCGAATCAAGAATTTAAAATAGTGGGGTATAGTGCAGGACATTTGGTTACAAGGATGGCTGTGTTAAATGCAAACGGGGTATCAGTTGGGGGCAAGGGGTTGAGTAAAGATGATTTACTTGTCTCTGCTTACTCAAAGGCAGAAGTTTTCTCGGTTTCTGGATTACTCGGAGGAAGCCAATATGCTTACGGATGGAGGAGTCCTCCTGAATTGCTCTTTCCAAGATATAGCGAATTTGATCCAGAAGGTAGTTTCCAGAATACTATTTTCAATCAAAGAAATGCGGATATATTTAATTCTGCTGTAGATAATTACTATAGTTATGTTGCGAAAGGAGACCATCACTTTAAGTCATTGTGGAACTGCAGAAACCCAAGAATCTCGGGACCGAATAAAAGATGGTGTGAGAATTATAAGAGGGGGCAGTCAGAAAATCATATAGTGTTTAATCCCATTAATAAAAATATAGACTCGGAAAGTCATCCGGGTTATACACAAAATGAAGCAGACGAAATAATAAGGGGATTGCATGTAGGATTTGGAACTGCAGATCAGAACTTCTGCCAGAATAGGGTAACTACCTATACTTTTTCAAGTTCGATTAATGAAGATGTCTCCGGTCACAGTGCATTACTTGCTCACCCTATAGTAATATCGGATATTTGTAAAGATTAGTTACTTGAAGTCAACAAATTACACCGTGTCTATAAATACTATTTCTTATTATTGCCCAAATGGCAAAACACAACAAGAATAAAAGAAAAGATGAAAGAGACAACACCCAGATGGATAACGATACACCATCTGCTATGGCCGATGAAGAAGATCAAGGCTATTATTAGTTGAGAACTCAAAATACCTATTTTTAATTTAATTTTTTATTCCAAGAAAAGAAGTGCGTACATAACCGCTACTCCAAAAGCAAAGGCTAGGAGCTGAAGTAATGATTTGCTTAGCTTTTCTGAGTGCTTGTGTATCTCAGGAATTAAATCTGAGCCTGCTATGTAAATAAAGCCTCCTATTGCAATAGGCACTAAGAATGACTGTATCTTATCGATCGAATTGGTCAATAGGAGAGTTATTACTGCCCCTACAATGGCAAAAACTCCTGAAAGGAAGTTGAGGGCTAGGGCTTTTGATTTTGACAGCCCTGCATGAAGCAATACTCCAAAGTCTCCGATTTCTTGAGGTATTTCATGTAACACCACTGCGATAGTTGTGGCTATGCCTGCTGGTATAGAAATAATAAAACTTGCAGCTATTATTATCCCATCAATGAAATTATGTAATGCATCGCCTAATACATTGGTATATGCAAACGGATGGACATGGTTTTCTTCTAAGATATTACTATGGCAGTGCTGCCAATGAACTACCTTTTCTAATACTAGAAAGATTGCAATTCCTACTAAAATAAATATAGAGGAACTTAATGTAAAACTTTCTTCTACGAGTTCTGGTAAGAGATGGATGAAAGCATCTCCCAACATTGCTCCTGCTGAGAAGCTGATAAGATAAATGAGGATTGTTTTGAGTCTTTTCTGTTGGATAGAAAGAGAAAATACTCCTATAAAAGAGATTAAACTCACTATGATTACACTTAACAGGGAGTAGAACCAGATTTGAGCTGAGAGCATCGTATAAAGAGAAAATTTAGGTATTTAAAACTACTTTTTTAGCCTAAGTCTGTGCTAGCTCGTGACATATGTCACTAGTCTACCGAAAATTAGTTCTGCTATGGT
>CAYHCG010000025.1:0-8277 GCA_964355135.1 Candidatus Woesearchaeota archaeon
CAAGTGCAGGGGTTAATCTGGATTTGTTTCAGCCAGTACCTGCTATGTTAAAATGTTGTATAGTTTAGGGTTTTTAAATATGACTATTTTGTGAGCTGTAAAGTTAACGGGAGCTAAAAGCAATAACAAAAGACTTTTTAATAGAAGTTCTCTTTGCATCCATATGGAATTATCAGAAAAAGGTACAAGAGAGCAATTGATTGACAAGCAGTTGAAGTCTGTCGGGTGGCTTAAGAGTTATGTTAAGGAGGAAGTAAACTCAGTTAGATCTAAGTTTAAAATTAAAGAGTACATTCTTTCTCAAGGTCAAGGAGATGATTCTGGCAGATTTATTGATTATCTTTTGTTAGCTGAGGATAATTCTCCTATTGCATTAATCGAAGCTAAAAAGTTTTCAGTTTCAGAAGATAAGGGGAGGGCTCAGGCTAGAACTTATCAAAAAGATATTGAAAGCCAAACTGGAGAAAGAATTCCTGCTTTTTTAACTAACGGACATAAATGGTTATTCATTGATCAAGATGGAGTTGAAAGGCATGTAAGTGGAGTATTTTCTCAAGCTGATTTAAAGAGAAGAATGGAATTATTCAGAAAAAGAAGAGACCCTACAAAAATAAGTATCGATAGAATTGTTGACAGGCCAAGAAGTGTTCTTGTAGTAAAGCAATTAATGGAGCATATCCAGAAAGGACATAGGTCTGCTTTAGTTTCTATGGCTACTGGAACAGGAAAGACAAGAGTTGCTATGTCAATGATTGATGTTTTGCTAAGGGCAAATATTGTCAGAAATGTTCTTTTTATTGCTGATAGAATTGCTTTAACCAATCAGGCAAAATCAGCAGGGTTTAAAGAATTTTTCACAGAAGCAGTTGTTGATTTAAGAGAAAATCCAAAAAGTTTTCCTAATGGGCTTTATGTTACGACGGTTCAAACTCTAAGAAGCGGAAAAAATGGAAAATATTATGAGCGATTTAGCCCTGGATTTTTTGATCTAATTATTTTTGATGAAGCTCATAGGTCGATTTATGACCCGAATAGAGAAGTTCACAGATATTTTGATGCTATAAGGATAGGATTGACAGCAACGCCATCATCAGCAGAAAGCAGAAATACTTTTGAGTTATTTGGTTGTGATGGAAATAAGCCAACAGTAGAATATTCTTATGATGAAGCAATAAGAGATGAAGTTTTAGTTCCCTATAATGCTCAAATGATTGATACAAAAGTATTGTCTTTAGGTATTGAAGGAGCAACGCTTTCTAAACCATTACGGCTTCAATTAATGAAGCAAGAGGAAGACCCAAGATATATGATGCTTCCTGGCTCTGCTTTTGCTAAAGTTTTCATGGATGATAAAACGAACGAGCTTGTTGTCAGAGAATTTTTGAATAGATGCTATAAATCTGATGAAGGAAGGCCTGCAAAAACAATTTTCTTTTGTGCAAATATCAATCATGCAAAGCATATTAAGAGAACATTCAATAGGCTGGACCCTACACTAGGAAATGATGTTCAAATAATTGTTTCTGAAATTTATAGATATACTGATGAAATTGCAAGATTTAAATTAGATTCGGAGCCAAGAATTGCTTTATCTGTCGGTGTTTTGGATACTGGGATTGATATCCCCGAAGTATGCAATTTAGTTTTTGCAAAACCAGTATTCTCTGGAATTAGATTCTGGCAAATGCTTGGAAGAGGAACAAGAAATCTTCATTCCTGCAAACATAAAGAATGGCTTCCAAATAGAGAGAAGAATGACTTTTTAATTTTAGATTTTAACTTTGGCGGACATTCAAATGTTAAATATCATCATCTAAAGGAAGCCAAAGAAGCAAAAGTCGGAGTAGATGCTCTTACAAAGATTTTCTTAAACAGAGTCGAGTTATTGAAGAAAAAACTTGATGTTAAACAAAAAGCGTTCGTAGAAAATAAGATTATTGAAGAAGTCGATGCACTGAATAAGGATTCTTTTATTGTTCGTGAAAAATTGCAGATTATTAAAAAAGTGGTTTCTAGAAAATTTGATTTAAAAATATATGTTGAAGAATTGAAAAACGACATTGCTCCTCTTATTTCTCTTAATCCTGGCAAGAACCCATTAGTAACTGCGTTTATCTTGCAGGTTGAGAAACTATTCACGTATCTCTTAGATGACAACCAAGATAAAAAATTAGAAGTTCGAGCATATGTCAAGGAGAAAATGGAAAACATCCTGCAAAAAGACCATTTAGAAAGCGTTCAGGAGAAAAGAGAAGACATAATAAAAGTTTTCCAAGATGCATTCTGGGATGAATTGACTTTTGATGATGTCGAATTCATGATTAAGGAATTGGCACCGCTTATGATTTATTATGAGAAAAATCCAAAAAAGATGATTCAAGTTGATGCTCCAGATTTAGTTTTAAAAGTGGAGAATTTCAAGAAAGAGGTTAAGGAAGATGAAGAGCTGAAAAGATTCTTTGAGACAAATCCATTGATTAAGAAGATAAAAGACGGCTCAGGCATTACTCCTTCTCAGCTTTTGAAATTAGAAGAGCAATTAAGGGAACTTAGGCCTGCAATAACTATTGATAATGTTCAAAGAATACAAAAGATTGATTTTCTTTTGTTCTTGAGAAAAATTCTTGGATTAAAGCAAGAGTATGATCCTCAAGTATTGATTGAAAGAGAGTTTGATGCTCATATCATTTCCAGAAACCATCATTATAATTCTGAGCAGATAAAGTTTTTGCAGGTTTTGAAAAAAGTATTTGCCAGAACAAAACATATTGAATTAAAAGACTTCACTGTTCCGCCTCTTTCTAATGAAAGACCTCTTGACAAGTTCCAGACTTCTGAATTGCAAGAGATAGTTATTAAGTGCAATAAGATAAGAATGAAGTAAATAGGTTAACCGAAGGTTAACCCCCAACACCAACATTTATATAGTCCTTCTATTTCTCTGCTTGCATGGTAAATAAACCCCTTCGAGTTCAAGAGAATAAAGTTGTAATGGCAAAACTTTCTCGTGAAGATTTTATTAAATTGCAGAAGCATTGTTCTGTAAAGAATGAGTCTATCAATGCTGTTGTGAGAAAAGCTATTATGAACGAGGTTGATTCTCCTGTTCCGCACATGCTTGCAGGAAAGAATGCGTTTGTTTATAATAAGTATAAGGATAATTTTAGCTGGAGAGTAATGCTCGATAATGGTTTAAGAGTTAATATTGAAGACGATTTGCCTGCTGAATATATTTCACAATTATTTGATTCATTAAAGCAAGCAATTGATGAAAGAAACACCTACATCAAGAAAGAAAGCAATGATGCTGTGCCAATACCAAGTAAAATAGTGAGGAAAGGATTATGAGCTTAGAAACAAACCTTGTGTTTTTAGTTATTTTTGGAGTTGCAGGTTATGTTATAAATAAGATTTGGGATTTTGACCCTTACGAGTATTGGACAAGATTTGGAGCAATAAGTATTGGTATTTCCTTGATTATTGCTTATCTTCCAGCAGTTTTTAATCCAGAGGATGTTGTGAATAATATTGACAGATTGATGAATTGGTTTGTTGCAGTTTTGCCTGGAACAATCATTGGAGATTTAGCCGGACAAATTGTTGCAAGTTTGACAGGAGGAAGAAAATGATCTTTAGTGGAGCCACACAACAAGATGAATCAACTTATTTTGAAGATAAGTTAAACAAAGCAAGAAACAAACTAAAAGAGTTTCCTACAATTTCAAGTGTTGTTGATAATTTTAATTTGGCTAATAGAGAGAACCATACAGAGAATGTATTTTTAAATTTGTTAAGTGCATCTGTTTCTGATGCCTTTTTAGATGGTAAACCTAATGATAGATATAATGAATTGTTAAAAGTAATTGAATCCACTTTAAAAGAATTAATTAGTAAATTGTCAAGAGATAAGAAGAACAATTTGATCGTTAGACTAAAATCTTTTGGTGACAATCATCGTGAGACAATAAATGAGATTGAATTCCTAATAGAGTTAAAACAAAACTCTCATACCTCGAATGTTGAATATGAGAATGAGAGTTTAGGAAATCATGATTTTAGTCTTAAGATTGATGAGGAAGAGTTTAACATTGAACAAACTTGTTTAGGTAAAAACAAAATACAACAAATAGTAGAAGAAGCTTTTGGTCTTGCTTCAAAAGAAATTATAGGGAGAATTCCTAAAAAAATATTGTTAAAAATTGATGTAGATACTAATAGAGTTCTAAAAGAAAGAGATAATAGTGTTGAAGAAGTAAAATCTGTTTTAATGAATGACTATGATAATTTAGAAAAGATAATGTTGATAGATTTAAACAGTAGTTGTAGGGTTGATAATAATATTGGAGACCATAACAAATCTTTATACGAAATAAAAGATTTATATGAATACTACGAAGAATTTGGACAAAGACTTAAAAAACTATTAGATAATAGCTCAGGCGTAGAATATCTAAAAACCAAAAGGGTTGGAGAGATTGTTAGTTGTTCAATAACTCATTTTATGATATTTCCTGCTAAGTTTGGTAGTGTAGGTATCAATTCACAATCTATTTGGCCATCTAAAGCAGAATCTCTAAGAAAAGAATCGTTAGTTAAACAATTGAAAAGAAGAATAAAAGAAAAAATTAATGGTGGGCAATTAGAGAGAAAGAAAAATCCCCTTATTGCTGTGAGATTTGAAGATTTTATATTTATGAATTATAGCTCAGAAAATGATATTTGGTGGGAAGAGAACTTTAACGAGCTAAAAAATGTTGTGGAGGAAATGTTTAGGGAAACTAATAATCTAGAGATATTGGGAGTTTTGTTATATGAAAACACTATTAAAAAATCAAAGTTTGTTAAAAATCCTAACTTGGAAATAGGAGAAGATATACTAAATAAAATTGGGTTATTAAAAAGATGAAGAATAAAATAATTGCAACATCTGAGGATATTTTTGAAGCTGAAAAACAGCATCCTAATGAATGGAGAAAGCTTTTACACGAACTATATCACGAAAACTGGATTTGGTATAGCATATCCGACTTTAATGAAGGTAGTAACAATCCTCTATTAAAAAAACTAAAGCTTACTCCTCGTAGTCTAAACAAATCAATGTATTTCTTAAAAGAAAATGAACTTATAAAAATAGAAGGTAAGGGCCATAAAGTTTTTTTAACACCAAAAGGATTTGACATCGCCAGAGAAGAACAGAATCATAAGCTCAATGCAACTTTACAAACAGTAATAATTTATTTAACAACTATTATTGCTATAACAACGGCTTTTGAACTATTTAATAATTTAAAAATAGTTAGTCCAATGACTTTGTTTATCTCTTATTTAGTTTCAACGATTATCATAGCTTATGGCTCTTATTTCTTAATTTTTGGGAGGTTATTAAGATAAAATGAAAATAAAACTACCAGAAGGATGGAAAGAAATTGAACTCGGAAATCAAGAATATTTTACAATTCTGTCTAGTGGAATAGATAAATTTGAAGGTGAAAAAGAGTATCTTTCTACTGAATCAATTAAGGGAACAAAAATAAATAAAATTGAAGCCACGATAACCTATAAAGACAGGCATTCTAGAGCCAATATGCAACCAGTAATTAACTCTATCTGGTTTGCAAAAATGCAAGCAACACTAAAAATTTATTCTTTCGATGAAGAAAATAAAGATGAAATTAGTAGGTATATTTTATCAACAGGATTTGCTGGAATAAAAGTAAATGAAAAATTGGTTTCTCCAAAATATCTAAGATTAATGTTAATATCAAATGACTTTAATGAACTAAAAGATAAATTAAGTACTGGTTCAACGCAGAGAGGAATAAATAATCAAGCTATTGAAACAATTTCTCTTGTCGTTCCACCACTTCAAACTCAGCAAAAAATCGTCTCAATCCTAGAAAAAGCAGAGGAAGCAAAAGAAATGCGAAAAGAAGCAGATGAATTGACAAAAGAATTCTTGAAAAGTGTTTTTATGGAGATGTTTGGAGATCCCAATACAAATGCAAAAAAGTGGAGAAAACTACCAACCATTGAGGTATGTGGATGCATCGTCCCTGGAAGAGATAAACCAAAAAGCTTTACTGGAGACATCCCTTGGATTACAACTGAAGATTTACATCATTTAGGAAAAACAGAGTCATCCCAAAAAGGATATGGACTTAGCAAAAAAGAAATAGAACAAGTAAATGCTAGAATAATACCAAAAAACTCTGTAATTTTAACTTGTGTAGGTGATTTAGGGATTGTTTCAATTACAAGTAGAGAATTAGTAATGAACCAGCAACTTCACGCATTTATTTGCTCGGAAAGAATTCACCCAGTTTTTTTAATGTATAATCTTTCTTTCCAAAATAATTATATGTATCGAATGGCAACATCCACAACTGTTCCTTATATGAATAAAACCGTGTGTAACAATATTCCTACAATACTCCCTCCAATTGAACTTCAAAATAAATTCGCTTCAATCGTCAAAGAAGTTGAGGCAATGAAAGAGCAACAGAAACATTCAAAAGAACAAATTGACAACTTATTTAATGCTTTAATGCAGAAAGCATTTAAGGGGGAATTAACGTGCTAGATTCAGAACTAAAATCAAAAATAAACTTGCTATGGAATAAATTTTGGAGTGGCGGAATTAGTAATCCACTTCAAGCAATTGAACAAATGTCCTATCTTATCTTCATGAAGAGATTGGAAGATGAAGATGTCTCAAGAGAGCAAAATGCTAAATTATTAGGTGACAAGCAAACCTCTATCTTCAAGGGAAATGAAGACTGCAAATGGTCAAGATGGACAGAAATGCCTGCTGAACAGATGCTTGAGCATGTAAGAGATAAAGTTTTCCCATTTTTAAGAAAGCTAAACGGTGGAGAAAATTCAGTTTACAGTAAATACATGAAAAACGCTTCTTTTTCAATACCAACTGCTTCTCTTTTAGCTGAAGCTGTAAAAATAATCAATGATATGCATATTAAAGAGCAGAACAGAGATACAAAAGGAGATCTTTACGAGTATCTTTTAGGACAATTAGCAACAGCAGGAAAAAACGGACAATTCAGAACTCCAAGACATATAATCAAGATGATGACTGAACTCTTAAACCCAAAATACGGAGATAAAATCTGCGATCCTGCCTGCGGAACAGCTGGTTTTTTGGTCTCTGCATTTGAGCACGTACTAAAGAACAATACTTCTGCTGATTTAGTCAAAGAAGGCAACTATGCAGGAGATAAGCTAAATGAGAACCAATGGAGAATATTAAGAGAAGAAACTCTTTATGGATATGATTTTGATGATGTAATGCTCAAAATATCATTAATGAACTTAATGATGCATGGAATAAACAATCCTAATGTTGAGCAAAAAAATACACTATCAAAAAGGTTTGATGAATCTAATTGCTATGATGTAATTTTAGCTAATCCGCCATTTAAGGGAAGTATTGATGAGTCAGAAATAGGAGAAAACTTCAGGACGCAGACAAAAAAGACAGAACTCTTATTCTTGGAATTGATGTTTAATCTTCTTACAAATAGCG
Source organism: Candidatus Woesearchaeota archaeon (assembly GCA_964355135.1). Classification (GTDB taxonomy): domain Archaea; phylum Nanobdellota; class Nanobdellia; order Pacearchaeales; family GW2011-AR1; genus UBA73. Next base: position 7,541 of record CAYHCG010000025.1, read on the forward strand.
GAAGATGTGTAGTTATTGTTCCAGACGGAGTCTTATTCGGAAATTCAAAAGCACATAAGAAAATAAGAGAATTATTGCTTGAGAAATGCAGATTGGACGCCGTTATCTCTATGCCCTCAGGAGTATTCAAGCCATACGCAGGAGTTTCAACAGCTGTTTTATACTTTACAAAGGGAGAGGCAACAAAAGAAGTTTTCTTTTATGATATGGAAGCAGACGGTTTTAGTTTAGATGATAAAAGAACAGAACAACCAGATAAAAACGATATTCCAGATATAATCGAGAGATTCAAGAATAGACAGAAAGAAAAGCTAACCGACAGAAAGAAAAAGTGTTTCTTTGTTCCAATAGCAGAAATCAAAGCAAACAATTACGACTTGAGCATTTCTAAGTATAAAGAGATAAAATATGAAGAAGTTGAATATGAAAAGCCAGAAGTTATCAAGAAAAAAATCTTAGAGTTGGAGAATAAGATTGTTGAAAATTTAAAGGAAATTAATATTTAATTTTATTTTTATCTAGACTTGCTAATTGAATTAATCCTAACCATCTATTTTCCCCTAAATCTAACTCTTGTCCTGCTCTATCGCATGGAATTTCATCTAAAGTCGTATGCGCTTCTATAAAATTATGCTGAATAATCAAGGCATTCATTAGGATGGGAGCAGACCATCACGCTTTAAATCTTCTCGCTCTTTCTTCCAAAACAGCAGATCTTCTTTAATCTCCTGCAACTT
>CAYHCG010000026.1:0-7877 GCA_964355135.1 Candidatus Woesearchaeota archaeon
AGCGGAGCCCTTACGGGCCTCCAGGTTCGATTCCTGGTGGGGGCGTTCCGATTTCGGGTATATTACATCTCCAAAAAAGGCAACGCTTTTAAGGTTTTGAGAGATATATTTCTATGAACAAAAAAGCACAAATAATTACAGAAGGGCAATTTTGGTTGTTAATTGTTTTAATAATTGCGGTTGCATTAATCTCCGGAAATGGGTGGTTGACTAATAAGATTATAGTTCTCTTAGTAGGTTTATTTTTGGTAAATCCTCTTCTATCTAGTTTTATTAATCACCTAATAGATTCTTTTGGCGGAGAATTCTTAAAAGAGTATTCGTATACGATAGAAATTTTTGGATTTGAGTTTTCAAGAACTGCTTATGCAATACTCTCGGTTGTCTTATTTTTTGTATTATTCAAATAAGTCAACGCTTGAAGAAATTACTATCCCTAGCCTTCTTATTGCTTACCAGCCCAATAAATGAAAACCATCTAGTTAAGAATATAGATTTGATTGCTAAAACCAAGAACCCCAAATTTGTAAGCTCTCTAAAAATATTTTCTGATGAAATATATCCTTGATTTGTAATTCTATATACCTCTAAAAAAGTATCAAAAAAGAAGAAAATTATCCAAATATGGAAAAATATTCTTGCACTTTCTTTAATTTTTCTATTAAATGTTGCAACTCTTCCATTGTTTAGTCTATTAACATTATTTACTCTAATAAGATGGTCTAAGAAGAAGAGTATAAGAAGAATGCCTATTAATAATTGATGGAATCCATCTACTGAAAAAGAATTTTCTAGTTTAAAGAATCCATAAGCGTTTAGAAAATGGAGTAAAGATGTTGTTACTATAGCTATAGGTATAAAAATAAGTACCAAATAAAAAATTGGAGTAGTTATATTCAACCAATCTTTTTTGAAATTAAAAAAGTTTTGGCTCCATAATTTGTTAAATAGGGCATTGGAATTATAAATATAAAGAGAAGAAAATAGAATTAAAATTAAAGGCGATAAAAATCTAATAAGAGGTTCGTTTAAATCATAATTAAAATATTGCCATAGAAGTATAGGGATTCCTCCAAGAAAAAAAATTAAAATTTTTAGAGTTGATTCCTTCTTTACGAACATCATATTTAGCAAAAGAAAGCTTCCAAATAAGATGAACAATATAAGATAAATCTCATTTTTTTGTTTAATAAGGAAATATTGAATAAGAGCTAACAAAACCAAAGATAATTCAAGATAGTTCCAAAACTTAGAACTTTTAGAAAATAATCTTAAACCAAATAGCTCCATAAAAAGAATCGGTCTTTATTTTATTTAAATGTATTCAAGATTCAGTTTTGAACACAAGCTAATCTATATCCTGATTGACAAGTGGAAGTGCTACAAGGTTGGTCGTAACAAAATTTATTGGCAAAATACCCCCTATCGTAACAATCATGAGTCAGAAGAAATTCACTTAATTTATCTTGAACCTCTCCAATAGTTCCTTTATCATAGCAATCTACACTACCTATATCATAACATTCTTTTGTTCCACGTTCATAACAATCATAATTACTATTTATGTTTCCAGCTTCTCTTGTTAATTCTAATTGAAGGTCGCTTATTTGTTTCTGAACTTCAGTTTGATAATTATTATACTCGTTTTCTAATCCTATATAAGAGTAACTTGTTGTTAACCATAGAATAACTAAAACAACTATCCAGAATACTTTCCAGTTCCATTTAAGTTTTAGTTCGTCTTTAGCCATTTTATGTGATAAGAGGTATGAAGACACTAAAGATATCACTTAAAATTTGCTTATCTCCAGTGATTATAGAGTAAACAAAAGCAGTTATAATAACCAAAAGTGCAAAGAGTAAAGCCATACCAAAAATTACAGCTACATAAAACCATACATCCTTTCTTGTTTTTTGGTGATGTTTATCCATACCATTAATTAATGGCATTCTTCTTTTAAATCTTACCATCTCTTTATGGCATGAAGAGAAGAGATGGTTTAGAAATAAAAAAGAAAATTTTACAGGTTTTGAAAGAAAATAAAGAATTATCTTTAAGAGAGCTAGAACGAAAAACTAATACTAATAATCTAACCATCTTAAATCATATTAAAGAACTAGAATATTTTGCATTTATAGAAGTAATAAAACATAAGAAAAGTGAAAAAACTGGAAGACCATATACAAGTGTTAGAATAAAAAATCATTAATTATTTTTTTATCCACATAAACTTTCACAAGGTATTCCGTCATTATCTCTATCTAAGTCGTGAATATCACTATTACAAGCATTAAAGACTTCCATAACTTCCGAACAAGTTGAAAAGTCTCCGCAATTATAAGCATTATAACTACAAATAATATTTGAACTTGAAGAAGTGTTTTCTTGTCCTTTAATCACTTCTCCCCATATTCCTAAATTGTTACTTTTTGCGTATTGCTCTGCTTGTTGAATTATAGGACATTTACTTGTGTCTGGAGAATAAGGATAAGCCCTTCCATATCCATTATAGACTATCATTTCATTAACAAAAGTCCCATCTCCCAAATAAATATATCGTAACAATCTTCCATATCTATCTATTTCTGAAATATCTTTTACGAGTTCAACTTCTTTATTTAAGATTAAATTATCAAGATAAATTGAGGCTTCAGAATAATAATATTCGTTTGTCTCTGGGGTATCTATACAGATTAGTCTTACTCTTTGACTTGTGTTTATTTCTATTGTATCTCCGTCAATAACTCTAATTACTTTATAGAATGATTTTTCTGTTTTTATGATTGTGTTGTTTTGAGTAGTTTTGGATGTATTATTTTGAAGGTAGGGAGTTGTTGGTTGTTCTTGTTGTCGGGTTTCTTCTGTATTATCTTCATAAGGTATTTGTTCTTCCTCTCCTAATGCTCCTTGTGTATTCCCTGTTTTAGAAGTTGTTTGAGTTGTTATTTTATCTTCAGGGTTGTCTGGGATTAAAACACCAATTATAAAGAGGACTACAAAAACACCAATAACCCAGTAAAGTATTTTTCTTTTCATTTTTTAAATAAATTTAATCAATTTCTCTTTAACACTTTCATTTAACCTAAATGGTTTTCCTTCTTTAACTTTCTGTTTCAATGGATGTAAAGTTCCTTTGGAATATCCTAATTTATTCCATTTAGCATAGGGCATTTCTAAAATCAATCTTCTTATCTCTTCTGTATCTGTTCTTTCAAATTCAAAGTAAGGTTCATGCAAATTCAAAATTCCTTTCTTCCCTGAGACATAATGGGCTAACTCTCTTGTCTGTTCAATTAAGACATTGCCCCATTTAAACATCTGCCCCCTAAATTCTACTTTCCTGTTAAACCAGATTCCTATTTCTTCCATAAGTTTCTTTGCTCCAGAAGGTCTTAATCTTAAATTGTAATTCTCTGTTCTTATAAAATCTCTATCTTCCATTTTCTTTTTTTCAATTACAGAAATAACAGCCATATCAATCAAAAATCTAAATGGCTCTTGTAAATCATAAGCTAGACTTTTGCTTCCTATTTTTATTTCATGTAAATATCCAACGTGCGGGTCTAAACCAACAATATTAATGGCTCTTAAACATTCAGCTTCCAAGATAGCATAACCATAATTTAACATGCAGTTTATTTTATCACTAGCCCCGTAAGGAGTGTCTGAATATTGTCTCTTATCAAATTCATATTTCTTAGGAAAAACCTTAACTAATTCCTTCCAATATTTCCCACCAACTATTGCTTCAGATAACATTACTTCCTTTATTGTATTTGCATTTTCCAATCTCTCTTCTTCCTTTGAGAAATCATATTCTATATTAGGATAACGTAATTTAAGCCATTCTAGAAGAATCTTAGACCTTATAATCTTAGATTCAACAAATTTCTTGGCTAGTTCTAATCTCAAATTAGAATCTCTATATGAAGAATATTGTCCAAATTTGGTCTTGACTTGAACGCTTTCAGGCGGTAAGATGGTTGTTAAAAGTTTTCCATCCCAATTGAGTATTGTAATTGCTACATTGTGTTTAATGAGCCACCTAATTGCTTCTATACTAATATCACCAGACCTTCCATAAATAATAATGTTGTCATAAGGGATTCTTTTAGGTCTAAAGACATATTCTTGCGGTTCTTTGTCTGTTGAATATCTTCCATCTATTATGATAATCTTAGATTTCTCTACTCTGAATTGTATTCCGTGTCCGTTTAATAGTAAAAATTGCATTTTAAATATTTGATTTTTTAATTTTTTCTTTAAGTTCAGTTTCACAATTTGGACATATGTTTAATGTTTCTCCTTTAGAATTTACGATATGTTTTAATTCGTTAAATTGATGTGAACATTCAGAACATTGATACTTTTTTTCTTTATTATAAGAATCTAAAATGGTTACAGCTGTATAAATAGGACTTCCCATATGCCTATAGTCTGGATTAAGTTTATCAAAAATACTTTCTGGGATTAACGTACTAAGGAAAATAAAATCTCTTTTTATATATAACTCAGAAAAACCTTTTTTATTGAGCTTTTCTTCTCCTTTTTTTAATATTTTATCTAAAAGATTATTTCTAAATTTTTCTTCGTTCCAAAATTTATCTTTATTTTTATTGTACTCTTCTAAATCTTTTTTAGGATAATAACCTAAAATATCCTCTTTCTTTGCTTCATATATTTTTTTTATAAATAACGCTTCTAAAAGAAATTCGTTAATAGACATTACAAGGTCTCTTGCTTTTGGATTCCAAAATCTTTCTATAAAAAGCTTAACAAATTTCTCTTCCTCTTTATCAAAATCTCCTAATATCTTCAACTTAGCCTTAAATAAGTGTTTTTTGCTAAACATTGAACTAGTACCATATATCCATCCCTTTTCATCAAGATACTTTAGCCACTTCAAAATACCTGTTCTAACATTCTTTTTACCATAAATTTTTTCCGCTAACTCTGTAGGAGATAATTCATATTTTAGCAATAATCCTAGTATTTGTCTTGGAACTTGATTTCCAAAAATCTTTCTGTGGACTAATCTCATTTCTTTTATCTTTTTTGATATTTTTGGTTCGTTTGTATTTTTTCTGGGCATTTTTGTATAAATGTGTACTTTATATGGTACATATATACTCTTAGAAGTATTTAAATCTTTTTCTTTTCTTTATTATCATATGAGTCAGCTAAAATGTTTGAGGTGCCAACACGAATGGCTCCCCCGTGTTACTTATGTTAAAGAATGTCCGAAATGTAAGTCAAGAATATGGAATACTATAGAAGATAATAAAGAAATTTCTGAAGATATTCTTGAAGATAATAAAGAATTAGAAAGGGCTTCAAAAGAAGAAAATGTTCTAGAAATTGAAGATGCTCCAGAAGACGTTAAAGAAGTACCAGAAATTAAAACATTTATTTGCCCAGAATGTAAAAACCCTGTAGAAATATATCAAGATTGTAATAATTGTGGGGCTGAATTAATATGGAAAGAATAAAAAGCCTCAGCAGAATTAAATGGGCGAACTTAACTAGCACACAAAAATCACAGAGAAAGCTATCTTTAGAAGTTCTTAGATTAATGAGAAAGGGAAATTCTTTTTCTTCAGCTACAAAAGAGATTGGATTAAGTCCTTATCTATCAAAGAAAAATCTTGGAAGATATTTAAAGAAAGGGGTAGGAAGATATTTTTCAGCAAAATCAGATTCAATTCAAAGAGCAATGCAGATTTATGAAAATGGAAAAATAAAGTCTATTGTTGTAAAAAATTCAAAAGACGCTTCAAAAATTGGGGAATATTTTAACGAAGTTAGAAAAACATTAAGAGGAGATTCTAGTGGTCTAAAGAGATTCAAAAAGATTGTTATTAAAGACTCAGAAAGAAAAAAACATAAATTAGAGACTAAACCAGAAAAGATATTTGATATAGAAGAAACTAAAGAAGATTCTGAATTTTTTGAGGTATATGATGATGAGTGAAAACAAAATTAGATATTTATCAGATAGAAGAAAGAAAAAAGAATCTGAAAATCTATCTAGAGAACTTTTGATAAATAAATCTCATAAAAAAGAAAATCATCATTTATTGGGGAAATCTTATTCAGATGTTCAACTTCCATTAGAAGAAAATATTCATAAATATATAACACTCAAACAAAATTCTTTATCAGTTAAAGAAAGAAAAAATCAAAGAATAATGGCTTTGAAGAGTCTCCTTTCTTTGTTTGAAACAGGGTGTGACTTGTTTAGGTTAGTTATTGAAAAGGAGATTCAAGATGGGAAGGATAGGAATTAGAACTTTTACTGAAAAAGTCAATAAAAAGAATAAGCCAAAATTTCAAGAAAAAGAGATTCCCATGCAACATGAAAGAGTTTTAGTTTTTGATACTGAAACTTCAAGTGATGAATTTCAAAATCTGAAATTTGGTTCAGCTATTATAGGAGAAAGTGGGGAGGTAATTTATCAGCTTCTATTTTATGACGCTAAAAATTTAACTAAAAAAGAAATAATTGAATTGGAAGAATACTCTAAAAAATTTGGCATTGACTTATATTCTCTAAAGGATTTTATAGAAGAGGTTTTTTATCCAGAGTTATTAAAAATGAAATCCTTATGTATTGGTTTTAATCTCCCATTTGATTTAAGTAGATTAGCTAATCATTGGTCTGAAGCAAGAGGTAATCAAAAAGGATGGTTTACTTTTCAATTATCTAAAAATAAGTTATCTCCATGGATAAAAATAAAACACTTAGATTCAGATAAAAGTTTTATTCAATTCTCAAAACCAAGATTTAAAGGAAAAATAATTAATTTACATAAGGGTTATTTCTTAGATTTGAAGACTCTGGCTTCAATATTTAGCGATAACAAAAAAATAACCTTAAAAGAAGCTGGAAAATTCTTTAAGTGTTCTATTCAAAAAAGTGAAGTTAAGGAACATGGCAAAATAAATGAAGATTACGTAGGTTATAATCTAAGTGACACTTTAGCTACATTTGACCTTTATCTTAATTTGTTAAAACACTATCAAATATATAATATTAATGCTCCAATAACTAAGATTTTTTCTTCAGCCACGTTAGGAAAATATGCTTTAAGACAAATGGGAATTAGCCCCTTATCCAGAATAAGTTCACAAACAAAGGGGATGTTAATGGCTTCTTACTATGGTGGTAGATGTGAATTAAGAGTTAGAAAAACACCTACAGAAGTTGCCGTGCTTGATTTTCTAAGTATGTATCCTTCCCTAACAATTATTATGGGTCTTTGGGATTATATGACTGCAAAAAAAATCATTGAAAAGGATGTTACAGACGTAACAAAAGATTTTCTAAAACAGATTACATTAGAAAGTTTAACTTCTAAGGAATTATGGAAAAATTTTAACGTCTTAATAGAATTAGAGCCAGATGAAGATATCCTTCCAATAAGGTCTAATTATTTAGATAAATCCTTGATTTACAATGTTGGGATAAATTACTTCAAACACGAGGATACCTTTTATTACACTATACCAGATGTTATTTCATCTATCCTTTTAACTGGAAAAGTCCCTAGAATAAAAAAGGCAATAAGGTTTATTCCAGAAGGAAAACAAGATTCTCTTAAAGAAACCGAAATACTTGGAATAAAAGTCAATCCTAAAACAGACAATTTTATAAAAATTTTGATTGAAAAAAGGCAAGAATTCAAAGAAAAAAGAGATTCTTATAATAATGGAAATGATTATGAGTATTACGATGGAATTCAGAAAGCCCTTAAAATATTGGCTAATTCCATGACTTATGGGATTTTTATTGAAGTCAATCCACAAGATAAGAAATCTGAATTAATAGTTTATAGCAAAGAGACATTTATTACAAACCAAAAATTAGAAGAAGAGG
>CAYHCG010000027.1:0-6668 GCA_964355135.1 Candidatus Woesearchaeota archaeon
CATTGATGCTTGCAGCGTAGAAGCCTGTATTTGCGGGAGGTCCGCTGGTCTGTGTTAGAATAGTCGTTGTTGAAGTATTGATTCTTACTTTTGTTCCAGACTGCGCGTGCGAACTATCTGCGTGGAAAACATATCCCTGCAAAGAATGCAATGAAGGCTGTTGGGCAGGGATTAGACAGACAAAAGTGAAAAAAACAATCACAAATAACAAAATCTTCAGTGAACTCAATTTTTTAAGAGATATTACTCCATGCCTAGTTTCCATTAAGTTTTCTATGCAAATTTTCAATTTCACCATAAACAAGCTTCTTTTCTTTCGTTTCTAATTTTTTATAATGCTCTCCGACAAGATTGTAAATTGCTTTTGCCTCCCCTATCTTTCCCTTTAGCACTTTTTCTTCAGCTTCAAGAATTGTTTTTTTCAGGGGAATTAATTTTTCCGATAAAGTTCTATTTTTTCTGACAAAAAATAAATAGCCGCAAAGAAATGCAACAATTACAGTTCCCAGGATTATTCCGAAATAACTCTTTCCATTCTCAAAACCTGCAAAAGCAAAATATCCCGTAATGGGGCTAATACTTTCTTCTTCAGTATCATAGAGCAATATGGTTTTTATATCCTTGAGGAGACTCAAATCAATGTTTTTATCTAAAGAATAAATTATTTCTTTAGTCTCGGGACTGAAAGAAACTATCGGATCTTCCTTTAGCACATCATAATCAATATTTTTTATATCGATGTTAGAAACACTTTCTTCAATACTCTTAGGTATCACCTCAATAATGGAGAGATTTTCATAATTATTTTGAGAAAAATCTATGATCTCCTTTATCAATGCGATTTTTTTCCTGCTCCCTTCTATGTAAGATACTTCTAAATTATAACCGCTCAATTTAACTTTGAAATTGTCCTTTGATATTTCCAGGGACTCTTTTATCTTTTTATTTAGCAGGGAACTGTCTATGGCGGGGTCTAGCTCAAAAATCAGCTTTGTTATGTCTTCCTCATTAAAACTTTTATCCTCTTCTTTTTCCTCCAGTATTATAATATTTTCAGGTATTTTCTTTTTTATCGTGCTTATTTTCAGCTTTGCATTATTAAGCTTTTTATCCAATTCAATTTTGTCCAGACGTTGAGTTTTATAATTTGAGATTTCCTCTCTTAAGGAGTTAAGCTCTGTTTTAGCGCTTTGAATTTCTCTTTCCAGTTTTAGATCCTGGTAAATCTCTTTTTCTTTAGTTGTTTTTTCTTCGAAATTAGTTTTCGCAGAGTCTGCCGCACTTATAACCATATCTATGTCTGAAAGAAGTGCATCGACTACCCCAAAAAACCTCGCCTCTAAGCCGCTATCACTAATAGTAGTATTTTCTAACAATGCAGTAGCATACACTTCCCTTGATAAATCTCCTTCGTTATTAGCATCATCCAGAGCGCTCACCTTATAGTAATACGTTTTTCCTTTTTCCACAGAAGTGTCAGATAGCGTCTTGCTTGGCGTCTGCTTATAGAAATCGGATTTGTCAACCGATGGGGAAGTTGAGCGGTATATCTTAAATTCTTTAAAGTCATTTTCGTAAAACCAGATGAGTTCAATTTTCCCTTCATAACCTATGGCTTTAATATCCTCTACACTATCTGGCATTATAGAATCTACCAAAAAAACGCCTCCACCGGTTATTTCTTCACCAGTGATTCCTTCCAAATCCTTTCCTTGGAATTTAAACGAACCAACTTTTTCTTCGGTCAATTTCGGTATTATAAAATATCCAGTCCATGTGGCTTCAGACCCAAATAAAGGAATTGGATTATAGCTAATGCCATCTAGAGAATAACTCAAGGTCGGCGTTTGAGAAACTATTTTAGAAGTAATTAGTTTCACTTCAACTTTTCCCTCTTTTACCGGAGATCCATCGGCAAGGACAATCTGCCCTTTCACAGGCAGACTCACGCTAAAGATAAATTCCAGTTCCTTGCTTTCTGTTTGAGAGCTGTCTTTGCATTTTATGTAATATTTATAAATTCCATCATTTAAACCGATTAATGTTTTTTTATGCAGGGTTTCAAGACTTAAGTCGAAACTCCCATCCATATTTCCATAACTTCTTCCTTGTATTTGGCTGTATTTGCACGTTGTTGCCTGTTCAGTCACTATTTCCAATAATGCGGAAGAAGACCGGACTATTTCACTAGCGCTGATACGCGAGTCATTTAGTGAAGAAGTATTAAAACTAGCCGATAGAAGAGAAGCAGCATCGACTACATTAAAAAACAAAATTATTGCCCAGATAATAAATATTACTTTTTTCATTGCCTTAAATCCTTTAATTTCTCAAGGTACCTCCTTTTTTCTCTTCTGATTTTAAAGAATAAAAACAGGATAACGCTAAAAATTATAACATAGAGAATGCCCATTATGATCTTATTTAAGCCAAAAAAGAACTTCTTGGAGATTACGTTTATTATGGCACTGGATTCAAACGTTCTCTTTTTTTCATAAAAGACTCTTCCGCTCACCAGATATTTTCCTTCTTCTTTAGGAGTGAAATAGAATTTAAATGGAGTCACTTCATCTATAGGCGCATTTATTTTCTCGCTTTCTAGAACCTGGACAACTTTTCCCTCTTTTGTTATTTGCCCTTTAAAATATGCATTTACTTCTTTCTGACCGGTGTTTTTAAATTCTATATCAATGGGCATGGTTTGCCCAGTCTCAACTGCAAAAGGAGTTACAAAAATGCCTAACAAAACTCCATCTGCTTTTAATGCTCCTTCTTCTAAGACATCAAAAGTCAATAGTTGAGAAGCATAACAATCTTCCACCTTGATATCTGCCCAGTACTGCCCTATTTCCAGACCATTGCTAGGCATATCAAAACTTATAGTTTCTTCTTTAGTAGGTAATATCTCTTTGCTCTTATATTCTGAACTCTTCACTATGCTTAGTTGCTCTTGATCCCAAACATCCGTAGATATAAGGGGCTTTAGCCTAACATTTCCTTCATTTAATATATCCAATTCCAATTTCAGATCGTCTCCTTTTTCAACAGAATTAATTCTAAATCCCTTAACGCTGCACTGTACTGTCTCTATATCTGTTATCTCAATACTGACTACGACATCTAATACTGCTCTTACAACTCCTGTAGCATGTCCCTCAGAATTTCCTTCATTTAAAGGATCTATGTATGCGCTGATAAACCCATTGTAAATTCCATTAGGCATATCCGCGGGTGGGCTTACTGATACTGTAATTCTTGCAGGTTTATCTTTTGATACACTTAAATTTTCAGAAAAATCCAGCCAACTAGCTATATCTCCTCTTGCTTGGAGCTCTATATTTACCGCTTCTTCAGAGCTTATCGTGATAGTTATGAATTTTTCTGCATATCCTCCCCTTAGAACATTTTTGAAGTCAAGATTACCCGGGCTAACCCCTATAATTGGTCCAGCGTATACAGATTTTATAAGAAATATAAACGTTAGTAGCAGGAATAAAAGATATTTCTTTCGCATATTCAAGATTTTCCTCCTTTCTTTTCCAGGATCCAATTTATTACTATATTTCTTATTATTTCTGCTTTGGTATTTCCCAATATGCCTCCAAACTCCTCAATTAATTTGAGCTGACTTTCGTTAAACGTTATCGGAATTTTTTCTTTATTTTCCTTTCTCTTTTCAGTTACTTTTGGATTACTTTTGATCATCTTATTGGACATATATTAGTAGTTATAAAGATACTAATTATATACTTTTAAGATACCATGCTATTTAAAGATTGCTACTTTGTGAAATGTAAACTTAACGGCGCCTAAAGAGATTATCTAGAATAACATATTATAAATAAGGACTTCAAAGTTAAGACCTTATTAGAAAACAACAATTTATATAAGTCTACTAAAACTTGAACAATTATGGAAATAAAAGAGGCTCAAAATAAGATTAAGGAATTTGATATTGCTCGTGGTTGGGATGACGATTGGAACTTAAAAGATTTGGCTTTAAATATTACTGAAGAAGTAGGAGAGTTTTGGAGCTTAATCAAATGGATTGATGACGAAAAACAGAAAGAGGTTATTAAGAGCAAAAAGGATGAGGCTTCTGACTTCATTGGCGATACTTTATTTCTTTTGTTAAAGCTTTCTAATCAGATGAATATAGATTCATCACAATCTCTACAAAATACACTTGACGAGTATGAAAAAAGAATGCCTCCTGAAGTGATGAAAAAAGTAGGACATGCAAACAAACTTGCTGGTGGACACGATAATAAGAATTTTAATTCAAAAATGTCATAAGGTCTTCAAAGTGAAGACCTTATTAGAAAAGACATATTTTTAAATAAACTTTGATTATAATAATCTTTATATATCTTATAATACAAATTATCTAATGGTCACAACAGATATTCCAAGAAGAGAATTGGGAAGAACAGAAGCATTTCTATCTTATGATTCTCTAGCCGAGATAAATGGTATTGACCCAAATAGGCAATTCAAGTATGCTGCCCGAGAAACCTATACTCCTTCCGCAGAGTTTCATAACAAAGCATTGATGATTGGAGTTGGAGAAAGTTCAGCTAAAGCAATTTGTGCAGAATTAAGAAGCAAAGGCTATATTGGTTTAGTAGAAATAGAAACTATTAATCCGAGAATGGGTGTCAATCAAATTAGGGGAAGACCTGTAGTTCCTGCTTAGAATTTAATATAGTCCTATTTTTAGAGTACCATCTTATAAAATTAATAGTCTAACTGAAAATTCAGTTCCAAGCATCTAGTTTAAAAAATAACCTTTTGGCTACAAGGGTAACGTAATAACTTACGTTCCGGCAGTTTGCACAGCCCCAAAGACAATATTTCCCGAACAAGTTCCAGCTACTCCTCTAGGAACATATATTCTCCAGTAAGTTGAGTTAGTATCATCTACGTGAGCTTGTGTATCGTTCTGTCTTTGAGGTGAATTGAAATTCTTTATAACACTACTTCCTGTTAGATTTAGGTAAATGCTCTCAAATTGCGTTAAATTTAGTACGCTAGTGTTCGAAGTAGTTAAATTATATTTTTCATACGCAATAGAAATGTTCTGGACATTTCCCAGGGAGCAATTCATTGAAAGATTATCATTAGGAACCGCTCCATATCCATATAAGGTGAGATTAAATATCACGTTTCCAAAATTAGTTACATTTGCAATCTTTTCGGTTGAAACTGTAGTTCCATTGACGACCCCATAATCTATTGAATTGGGCAATCCCAAGGCAAGCAAAGTATTCACTGTCGCAAGAGCGCTATTAAAGTCAGTCAAGCTTGAATTATCAGTTACTGTTACAGAAGCATTCCAAGTTGCATTATTGGCGTAATATAATAAGCCAATAAAACAGGTAACGTTCGCATGATATGCATCCCCATAAGCATAGTTTATAGCGCAGGTATTATTTGTATAATGATGGTTGTTATCATCTGCCGCGCCATAAGATGAAGCTCCATTGTCAAAAAATCTTACTGTGGCATTAACTATGTCTGTATCATTATTATAATCTCTGACTATTGCGTAAACTTGCACAGAAGTCGTTGCATTTGCTGTCAAGGTAATGGCGTTTCCATTGTTTATTGTGATATTCAGTATTTCGGGGGCAACAGTGCCAACTTGCAATAATGTAGTCACCGTAACGTTGTTTTCTCCGACAATTGCGCCTGTTAAGTTTAGATAGGGCATAACACTATACACAACTAGAAAAACAAAAACAATTACCTCCAGAAATATAAATCTCTTTAATATTTTTTCTATTTTTTCTTTTCTGTAACCTGTTTTTTTATATAATTTATCCATAGTATTAACTCAACTCTACATATAAGTAATAAGCAGTAGATCCGCTAAAGCCATCATATCCTATTTCTGGCACAACCATCTGGAAATCATAACTGCCACCGTCAAATCCAGCCACGTTAGTTTCTAGTATTGTGGAATAAATCAAGTTAGCATAATTAGCAGTTGAAAAATTAGTGTTGTCTGTTAAGATCATTTCTTCAAAATCGGTGTCCTGTGTTGCGTTATTTTTGTAAGTATTTAATGTAGGACAGGTATTTGCTGATATAGAAGTTGTAGCGACAACAAAAGCGGAATGTGAAGTACCATTAAATGTTTTCGTTACGTTATCGTTTGAGTTTGTATGGTTTATCAGATAGTTTTCATTCTCCATTTGTGAAATGTTGGCGCACCTGATAGTGGTCCATCCAGGTGTTGAAGAATTTCTTGTGGCATATATCTCTCCCCCGACAGTAGCCATAGTCCAGTCATATAAAGTAGAGCTAGTAGAATCATCCAAAGTAAAGGTCCCTACAATCTGTCCAATAAAGCCTTTCCATCTAGGATTTTGGTTTTCAGCAGTTATATTTATAGTAGCAATTCTCCCTCCAGAAATGTTTAGTGTTGCGGCCGAGACAGAACCTTTAGTCTCATTTGAATCTACAGAAATACTACTAGGGCCCTGAGGAGCAGCGTCTACTAAATTAAAAAACATAAAAAAATAAAATATAGAACAAAGAAAAAAAGCTAATGAAATCTTAGTTATATCTCTTCTTGTATTATTTGAATTTCTTCTTTTTTTTAAGTATGTCATCCTATCTCCTTATTCTAGCTCTACGAAAAAGTAATATGAAGTAGCTGAAGT
>CAYHCG010000028.1:0-6558 GCA_964355135.1 Candidatus Woesearchaeota archaeon
TAAATTATTCTTCCCTCTTTTACCCCTTCTATTAAATGATTTGCAATTCCTTGAATTGTTATATTTTCTTTTCTCAGCTTCCATCGAATTTCAGTTTGAGACATGGGCTTGAGCTTTATTAGACTAATAATTTTGTCATAATAACTATCTCTATACATACCCAAGGTTTAGAACTGATTTATATTAAATCTTCCTAACTCCTACATGGAAGATACACAAAAAGACCTTGGTGAAGAAATAATCTCATTATTAAAAGAATTAGGGGACCAAATGGACGAACTTCTTAAGGCCCTTAAAGGATTAAAAGATGGTGGGAATGAATAAAAGCTATCATCTTAAGATGAAAAAAGAGCTTTATGATAAACTTAAAGCCAGGGCAGATAAAGAAGGGATTGATTTGTCAATCCTTATGAGAAAATTTCTCTGGGAAGGAATTAGGCAAGAAGAAAACAGAGAGCTAGGATTAGACAAATTGCAAAGAAATTCCTAAAAGGGACATAATTTCTACAGGCTGGCTATAAACTTCTAAATTACTTATTCTTCATGTTAAAAAATTCCAATCAGCGAGGCTTCGTTGTCTTTAGACAGAAGCCGAGCGATAAGGATCTTCCCCAGAGCCCCGAAGGGGCTCTTTTACTTGTTAATTCTCGAATAAGTGAGCAATTAGCAGAAGATCCAAACTATCTTATCCAATCTATTAAACTCAAAAATTGTAGCCAAGATTGGAATACTTTCCTCTGTGGTTGTAAATTCGTGAGATTAGCAAAGAGATGTTATTACAAAATTTGCCCGAAATGTGGAAAAATAAGAGTTATGGATTTATTTGACAAATTCATTAAAGTTTTCAAACCCAGAAGGATAGCTAGATCAATTTATGATAAAGGATTAAGGTTTGGAACTTTCACAATTAAGAATAAAGAAAGCTTGGAAGAGGCGATAGAAGAATTATACTTTTATTTCAAAAAACTTAGAAATAGGAAATATTGGAAAAATAAAGTTAGAGGTGGAGTAGCTGGATTTCATGTTACTAGAGGAAAAGATGGGTTATGGAATGCTCATTTTCATGCTATAATAGATTCCGACTATCTTGATATGAAAACTCATAAGAAAACGGGTTTGGACTCTAAGTTAGTACAAGAATGGAAGCATTGCACGGGAGGAGATGGGGTTCTTGATATTAGAAGAGTAAAAAGTCACGAAGGAGCCTTAAGATATCTTCTGGATTATACTGCTAATTGTGCTTTAGAATTATCTGATGAAGATAAAGTCTTATTCTTCAAGGCAACCTTCAAGAGAAGATTGTTTTTCTCTTTTGGTAAGAAAAAAGAAGGCATTTATGGCATAAAGTTCGCCAAAATTAGAAGGACTTGTCCTAATTGTGGCTGCTTCTATCAATATGTTTTTCCACTTTCTAAAGAATATGAACTAGCAGAGTTGTATTTTAACAAAAGACCTCCAGACCCAAATAAATTGACTTCTTACATTAAATAATGGAAGAAATAGATCATTTCCATTGCTTAGAATGTGATACAGCACTTTTAATAGAAGAGTCTCTTGAAGCTGGAAATATCTGTCCTAATTGTGGAAAGGAGACTATTTGGATTTCTTATGCTGAATGTAGAGGATAAGACTTAAAAAATTCAGTATATTTCACTTTTGATGGATAAGATAGAATTTCCAGAGATAATTAAAAAAGTTGGCTTTGATTTCAGTTGGGATGAAAAGAAAGTTTGGATTTTAAAGTATCCTGTTGAAGATATGGACATAGAAAAATTGACTTGGCATTTTGACATCCCTTTTATTTGGCATAAGAAAGGAATCTATAACCTCGGTCCGAGAAAAATAATTGAAGACCCTCAAAGCTATCCTGAAGAATATGAAAGAATGATGAAAGCAGATTTAAAATATCCTTTAGATATAATGCGAAATAAAGGAAGGTGGTTACTGCTTGATGGTTTACATAGACTAATGAAAGCCTATTCTCTTGGAATGAAAAAAGTTAAAGTAAGGAAAATTCCACGTTCTGAAATACCTAATATTTTGAAAGAAATAAAGGAGAATAAATAAATTAAACCTTCAAAAATTACTTCTGCCTTGTTTGAAAGACGTTAATGTAACTTCCAAAGATTCTTACAGAAAGGAATGTTTTTCCATTCTTGTCTGTATTTTCCCAGATAGCTAAAAATTCATTAGCATATTCAGGCTTTCTTCTTGGTTTTTGTTCAGCCATTTCTTGACCTCCTATTGTTTTAATTTTATTTTTCATAACCGAAGCTTTACGCAGAGGAAAAGATAGCTAAATTTTTGATTGTCCCTTATGGCTGACAATTTACTCTAAAAGAGAAAAATTTACTGAGATTTTCTGTGTTATATAAGAAAAGTAAAATTTAGATAAACAAGAAGGAGAAGGAAGAAAAGACAAAAATAGAAGAAAGTATTTTAATATTGAATTTTTAGAATTGATATGAGAAAAGAAAATACCTACAAGGTGGCTAATGACTTCTACTTGGAGTTAGAGAATTCTATAGTTCATGGAGATTTGATTGAAGTTAAAACATCCAAAAGAAAGGAAATGATTGATAAAATAAGAAGAAATATTACTATTACCAAAGACCAACCAGAAATTCTCCTTCTACAGAATGAATTAGTAGATGTTGCTATTGTCATATACATAACTCCTATGAGATACAAAAGACAGGATTTAGATAATGTAGCCAAAATAGTTTTAGATGCTATAACTAAAAGAAATAAAGAAGATAATGGTTATCTCATTAAAGATGATTGCCAAATAGTTAGGCTACTTCTTTATAAAAAACAGAGAATAGAGCATCCTGATGCAGACACTTCTCAAATGTCTATCTCAATAAGAAAGCATAATCCAGATAAAGATATGAAGTTAGTTAAAATTGGAGTTATTTAGTAAGCATGGTTAATAACCTAGACTTTAAAAAACAAGACGAATTTAAGTCCCTCAGAAGAAAGTCAAGAGTCTCTAAATGTCTTTTTTCTCATTTTGGCATGTGCTCTTCAGGAGTTATTAAAGCTCACTCAATTCAAAACAATAGAATTTTAAGGAATATATCTCGCAATGGAAAAATAATTGCCTTTGGAAGCGAAGGTGAATTCGAAGAAATTGGAAGAAAGGTAGCTACAATCTTCACTGGATTCTGTTCTAAACATGATACCGAAATATTTAATCCGATAGAGAATAAAGATTATGTCTTGGGAAATAGAGAACAAGAGTTCCTCTTTGCCTATCGCGCTCTTTGTAGGGAACTTATTGCAAAAGAAGAAGCGAGAAATATTTTTCGACATCTTTATGAAGAGAAGAAAATTTCAGTTCAAGATATGCATGGAAATACATGGGTTGATGCTGAAGAAATAGGTCTTTTAGATATGAATTCCATAAAGAAAATTCTTGATGAAAAATTAATGGACAAAGAATTTGATTCTATAGAAACATTTTCAATAGCGTTTGATCAAGATTACAAATTTGCTGTTAGCTCAATTTTCAATTTAGAATACGATTTTAATAATCAGATTGTAAATAATTTAGCTAATATTAAAGATGAAATGAAACCTTTATTTTTAACAATTTTTCCTCAAAATAATAAAACTTACGTACTTTTTTCATATTTAAAAAAACATATGGAAGCTTACAGGTTTTTGAAAGAACAATTATTGAACTCTTCTTTTGAAGATAAAACTAAAAAAATAAGCCTACTTATTACTCTTTATTGTGAAAACTTTGTTTATTCTCCAGAAAAATGGGATGAGTTAACTTTAAAAGATAAAGAAAAATTTAAATTTTTATTTCATACTACAATATATCAAGAAAAACTGAATTTTATGAACCTAAGCCCTCCAATAAATTTTTTTCTACTTGATTAAACTAAACAATCTTTCTTCTCTTTTGGTGTCTTGACCTTTCCTTTCTTTTACTAAGTCTATTCTTCTAAGAAATTCTAATGATTTTAAAGCAACAGCCCTATGTGTCTTTGCTTTTAGAGATATTTTTCTGATAGAAAGTTCTTTCTCTTTGGAAAGAATTTTTATAATTTCCTCAGTTATCATAAGTATATCCCTATGCATATATGAATAACCAAGCATAATTTTTTATACTACGTATGAATACCTATTCATATATGGAAACTGATGATTCCAGAAAAAAGGGTAAATCCGCGGAACACTTAATCATTTCTGAATTGTTAAAAAATGATTTTGATGTGTTTGTACCAATAGTAGATGATGGAACGGATCTAGTTATAAGTAATAATGAAGGAGGGCTTGTTAAAATTCAAGTTAAAAGCCGAAATATCCAAGGTAATGAAGGATTATTTTTTATTAAGGATTTTAAGCCAAGATGGAACTTCTTCATAGTTTGTCATGATATTAATACTGGCGATTTCTTTTGCATGCCATCTCTAAAATTTCATGAAAATTCAGAATTAGAAAGGCAAAATGGAAAACCTGTTCGGACTTTAATGTATAAAGATCTTAAAGGATGGTGCAAAAATGGAAAGGGCATGGCCTTATTGAAGAAGGCTTTGGAAGATCCAGATAATCAGATTATGGATGTTTTAGAAGACGACTAATAGAAAAGACTTTAAGTTTAAGAAATATTGAAATTTATGAAGAAATTAATAGCTTTTTATGTAATAATTATTTTATCACTAAATATTATTTCTGCTTTATTAACCCAAGAGCAATTTGAAAAAAATTACAACTTAGAAAAGGCAGACATCTTAAAAATCTCTTATAAGGAAATAGAAATTAAATTATTAAAAACCGAGGTCTACTATAGCGAAACTTATACAATAAAAACACCAGATAATGAAGAAAGTTATATTCCTTTCTTTTTACCAGAAAATAGCAGAATTATGGAGTCTAAATTAAAAATAACAAATCTTATTAACGGAGAAATTTTATATCCTAGAGAGAACATTTTTATTACCAATGATTGTTTGAATAAATTTATGCTCGATGAAGTTAATAAAACCCCTGTCATTATCGTCTGCCCCAAGATTCAGGATCAAGAAATAAGGTTAAAAATTGAGGCGTATTTATATTACCCAGAAATACCGCCTTCTTGTTCTGTGGAGGGATATGACTACTATATAAATTTTCCAGAAGCTCTTATAGGGATAAGCGATTATTTTACTGAAGATGCTAGATTAGAACTCAAGGTCTCTACAGATCCTTCTATAATCATGACTCCTCCAAAAATTAATTGTGAAGCTTTAGGATTAAATAAACACGAGATTGGTTGCGAAGGTAGTCCAAATTTAAATAACTCATTCATGGTGCTAAACGTTGGGTTGTGGGGTAAAGATAGAGATAAATTACAACAGGAAAATGAAAAAAATAATTCTTTTTGGGGCTTAATTGAGATAATTTTTACAATATTAGGCATTATACTATCCATAATCATTGCTGGACTAATAGCTTTATTCCCTGAGGAACTTAAAAACTTTGGCGTTAAACTAAAAAAGAAATTTCATTAATCGAATAAAATGTATACTAAATATTTCTTTGAAAGATTTTGGGAAGGTGAACAAAAAAACCAGCTTTTTGTTTGTATGCCTTTTGCTGACTCTTTCGATAAAAAATTTGAAATAATAAATAAAGTGACAAAAAGTTTAGGTCTTCACGGGGCGAAGCGTGTAAAGGAGAATGTTGGCACAGCCGTCATAACTGATGAAATTTTAGACGGAATAGCAAACTCAAAATTCTTATTATTTGATCTATCAAATGACCCTAAATATGATAAAAAATGTCCAAATCCAAATGTTATGTATGAACTAGGAATCGCTGTTGCAATGCGAGAACCTAGTGATATTTTAATAATAAAAGATTCATCAGAAAAAACTGAAGAACTTCCTTTTGATGTGAGATCAATTAGAATTCATAAACATACTGCTGAAATAGATGAAGAGCTATTCAAGATAGAGTTAAAAAAAACTCTTGACAGTCAAGAATGGCTTAAAAGTAAGAGAGTTAAAGCGGCCGCAGAATCTATCGATGAATTCGGTTTGAGTTTAATGTTAGAAAGTGGCACTAAACCTGAAAGATTCGGCCATTTTAGTTTTGGAGATTTTGGTCCCGATTCTATTCCAAAAAGAATAGCGGCCCATAGACTTATGGATTTGGGAATCTTATTTTTCGATACCGGAAAATGTAGAAACCCGGCAGAATATGCTTATCATTGGACATCATTTGGCAGAGAAGTAATGAAGTTCTTATGCATAAAAAGAATGAGTGAAGAAGAGCATAAAAAAAGTCCATCATATTCTAATGATGTCGAAGCTTTAGAAGAGTACCTTAAAAAAGAATCTCTTAAAAACCCTAGCTCTTAACCTTCTCAACCATTCCTTTAACTAAACCTAAAATCTCTTTCATTTGAGATTCCATAGAATCTATTCTATCTTTTAGAATCTCATTGTCTTTATGAGACTTTTCAAGCTTCTTTTCAAGATTTGTTGCTATTTCTTTATCAAGTAAATCTTCTTCAGAGATTGTATCCTTCATGCCAAGAAGTTCGCTGTAATAATGGATCTT
>CAYHCG010000029.1:0-6307 GCA_964355135.1 Candidatus Woesearchaeota archaeon
AACCTCTGCTCATTCTTTGAGATGCGGGAGGTATTTAAAGTTTTTGATGACTTTGTATTGTGTGTTATCCGATTATTATTTCCTCTCGATAAACTAAACTGTTTCTTCATTTTCACTCTTTTCTCCTTTTCCTCTCAAATGCCTGTGCTGGTGTTTCCAGCACCTCGAAGTTCAGACTTCTATGAGGTCGAACTTCGTTATACCAATGCAACAACTCATCCAGATTCTTAAATGCTTTTCTATGTGCATCATACAAATCCCACCATTTCTCAATCTTGCCATTCGATTGTGGATGTTTAATTTTACATTTGATATGCTGTATCTCATTCAGTTTCAGGAACTCCTGAAACTCTGAATAACCTTCCATGTTATTCATGAATTGTGAACCCCTATCTGAGATGCACTGCCGTATCTTTCCATGCTTGAGTGCCATATTCATGCCTTCAATTGAAGCTTTTGTCGTCGGAGAATTGCACTCAATCGCTGAAAGTATCTTTCTGCTTGCATCATCAATAACTGCAAAAACCCAAACTCTCCCGTTATAGTGCCAATCGATGTGCACCGCAGTTAAACTATGCATTCGTTCATATCTTTTCCATTTTTTCTTGCGTACATCCCTCTTCTCTTTCTTCTTTGCATACCCAAGCTCAATCATTATCGCGTGCACGCGATAATGACTCATATGAGCTTTCTCATCTCTCTCAATTAATTTTTCCATAGCATCTGCAGATACGCGATATTTTTCATAGATTCTTTTTACAAGGTCTCTTTCCCATTGCTCTATCGGTCTCACGGGTCTTCCAACTCCTCTACCTACAACTGGAATCTCCCCAGTTGTTAAATATTCTTTCCATAATGTATTGTTAACTTAATTGGTCTTATTAGTAGGTTTTAAAAAGTTATAAAACACTTTATTTTTATGGAAAAGGGATTAATTTATCCATTGCCTCTTACGACATCTACAGGCAAGGCGAGGGTTAAAAGAAGAAAAGATAACTTTGGAGAACCAGTATCTATTTCTGGAGAAAATAAAATACAAAAAGATGATTATATTGAATGGCAAATATCTTATTTTGTGTCATTTGATACTATGTGGGATTCCTTTAGAAAATCAAAAAATCAAGAAGAAAAAATAAGCTTTTTTGAGGAGAACTTCTCATTTTTCAAGAATAAGAAATTATTAAATGATTTAAGAGAGTTTATTATAAATACTTCTAATCCGAAGAAAAAAGATTTTAAGGACAAGATTAAAAATGTCTTTGAAAGAAATGGAGAGAAGATAATATCAAAACCTCATAAAGACGATAGAGAATTTGTAATGTATGAATTAGCAGATTTATTTAGGTTGGCTTTAAAGGAAGAAATTATAAGTAAAAAAGAGATACAAGAACTCATTAACTTTATTGATAAAAATAAGATAGATATGGAAGAACAATATAAAGTTACGAGAACAGATTTAGGTAAGACAATAGGCGAGGGATTTGAAGTTTTTGAAGAAAAATATCCATTGTTTATAAAGAAAATTGATAATAAGTCTTTTGTTGAAATTCAATTAAAACATAAACAGAGAGCAGTGGGTTTTCAAAGTATGATTTATTTTTGTATAAATTTGAATTGCATTAATGATAAATCTGGAAAATGTGTTGTTGGCAGAAGTGCCGGTTCTAATGAAATAATTAATATTGAGATAAATAAGGAAGAAATTATCTTGATTGCTAAAAGTTTTATTATGGCTTCGGCAGACCATAGTGAGGATATTAACCTTATTTTAGAAGAAATTATAAGATGACACCTAAATTATATATGTCTTCTTTTTTAATAGACTTACTTCCAACCCTAAAAGTAGAGTTCCTTAAATGTTCTTGATTCTGATTTACTAAAGAGCATATCTTCTCTTTAATCTCTTTATTATTATTTATTTTATCGTTAAATCCAAAAACATAGAACATATCATTTAAAACATCTTCTTCAACATTAATTAAACCTGCTTTGCCAACGCTGGAATTTCCAACTCTAACTATCGCAAGAGAATAATCTTTTATTTCCTTTCCTTCGGGTATTTTAATTTTATTTAATATATTAGCCCCCGAAACATTATTCTTATTATAATCTCTGCTATATTTTGTTTTTTCTTTAGATAAATATTCCGATAAGAGTATTCCTTCCCGATGATTATTTTTCTTGTATAGAAATGATTTTGGTATTAATTCATCTGTTAATAACTTATCTTTCTCTAAAACCTCTTCAACTCTTTTATCATTCTCATATAAAAGAATAATCTTGTCTTTATATTCTTCAGTGTTCGTGAAAATAGCAAAACAACAAGGTATCGGCTCGTCAAACCAATTCTTATCATTTTGATAAATGATTATTGTTGAAAAATTATTTAATATTTCTTTCTTAATTTCTTTGTTCTTTTTTGCTATAAAGAAAGAAATAGGCAAGACAAAAGCTACGCTTGAATTTTTATCTTTAATATGATTTATAGATTTGAGAATAAAGGCATTTTCTATCTGCGTTTTATTCTTCTTGGTCAAACTTTCAGTTAAATATAATTCTGGTTTGATTTCTTTATCTTTATAATTCTCTGGATAATAATAGCTATTTTTTACATTATATTTTGTAAATGGTGGATTACCAATAATTAAATCAAACTTGTTCTCTAATGAAAATAAGAAAAAATCACCTGGATTTTTTGTCAATGCAGAATCAATCTCACAATCTGCAATATCTTTAAAGTTATTATCTTTCAATACTCTTACAAAATTCTTTGTTCCAGAAGATGGCTCTAAAATTCTTATTTCTTTGCCATAATTCTTGTATTTTAATAATAATCTTATAACTCTCTCTACCATGTCTGTTCTTGTAAAATATTGCCCCCAAACAAACTTTTTCTCTTTTTCCATAGTTTTATTATACTCTGCCATCTTTTAATTGTTTTGTGTGGCAAGTGCAATTAAGCCAAGCCATTTATTTTTGACCCTCTTTAAATATTCTTTTAAGTCTTCGTCAGTTATTGCTAACTCATAAGGACAGCAATTTATCGCCTGATTTTTAGTTATGAAATTGTAATAAATCTCAAACCCTCGCATTATTGCATTAGCAGAATGTATTGAGCCGTGAAATCCACGCATTACTTTTGTCCTTGCTCTGACATTATTATGCAATCTTTCTATTGGATGGTTAAAGCCCTCGCCATTAGAAGCAGTAACAACCTTATGAAATACATTGTATCTACCTAATTTATTATTGTATCCGAGAACAGATTTAACGACTTTCTTATAAGCAAAAAAACCATCAGTAGTAATTATCTTAATTTGATTATCAGTTTTACCTTTGATGTTATTCATAACTGATTTTATTTCTTTACTGCTTCGTGTTCTTCCATAAGCAGAAGCTACTAAAAATCTTGTTTCAGGACAAATACTATCTACAAAGAAGTTTTTCTCTACTCCTTTTTTAGCTTGATGGCTCTTTCTTCTATGAAATTCAACCTCATCAACTTGCACCTCTTCGCAAACATTAGCTTTTAACTTTCCTGTAAACTTGCTTATCATTTGAGAATATTTTACTATCCATTTATAGATAGAAACATTTGAGGCATTATGAGGGTAGAAAACGCCTAAATGCTCTTGCACTTTCCTTGTTGAAACTCCTCTATAAAATAAGTCTATTGCTTGGGTTACTTTAATAGGATTATTTCTCATTCTGTAAAAGGCATTTTGAGGAATAAATTTTCTATTGCAAGCCTTACAATAATATCTCTGTAATTTTCCATTGATTTTTGTTTGAAAGAATCCTCTCTTTACAACATCATTGGATTTACAATTAGGACACGATACTTTTTTATAGTCTGTTGCTTTGTTTTTTATTGGTTCCATGTTCTTTGCGGGATGTGCGAACCTGGGGCTTCAGCCCCATTTCATTTAACATGAAGCAATAGAAGGACGCTTCCCCCGTTATCGGGCAGGGCCTCCAGTCCTCCCTGGTAGGGGAAGCTTTTGTCCATTTCTATTGAAATTTATAGTAATAATGGCTTTAAATAGTTTATGGTGGTTTAAATAAAACCAATCTAAACCGAAATAAGCCCTTTTCTAACGCAATAGAAATTTAGTATTATATGGTTTTAGAAAGATTTATTAAAACCAGATAAATAGATATTTTATGCCAAGGGTTAAAAGTAAAGAAATAAAGATAAATTTTGAGACGAAACCAGAAGAGGTTGAGTTGTCTAAATTAAAACTTGATTTAAGTAATGTAAGATTTCAACATCTTCCAAAGAAGTTAGATGATAAAGAGATGGATAAATTAATCTGGGAAGAGAAAAGCACTCGTGAATTATATGACCAGATTAAATCAGCAGGAGGATTGTACGAAGAACCGATAATAGATTCTGATTATATCGTCCTCGAAGGAAACAGAAGGGTGGTATGCTTAAGGCGTTTACAATCAGAGGCACATGCTGAAAAATTACCAAACCTGGGGAAGAATGTATTCGATATTATTAAATGTAGAGTAATTCCGAAACACATAACTGATTTAGACAAACATCTTCTTTTAGCAACAATTCACGTTAAAGGAAAAAAAGATTGGCCCGCTTTTAACAAAGCAAAACAGATATATGATTTGTATAACTCATATAAAATTCCATATGATTCATTAGTAAAATATCTTGGAATGGGAAAAGCAACTATTATTAGGATGGTTAATTCATATGAACAAACTTATAAATATGGGCGAACTTACCCTAATGAAACAAATTGGTATCAGAATTATTCTTATTTTGAAGAACTTTTTAAAAGAATTGATTTAAGAGAGTTTACTAAGCTCCAAAGAAATATTGATAGATTTGCTGAATGGGTTCATAAGGGTAAATTTAAAGATTCTACTGATGTTCGTGCTCTTGGTCAGATTTTAGCGGATGGAGATGCAACAAAAGCTTTTGAAACTTATGGTTTTGCAAAAGCTTTTGCAATAATCCAAGATAAAAACCCTACTCTTAAAAGCAAAGAGTTTAAACAAATACAAAAAACTATAAAACTTATTAGTTCATTCTCCAGAAAAGAACTAGTTAAAACAATAAATGACCCCCATAGAAAGGCAATGATTAGAAAATTAAAAGAAGAGTTAGACGCTCTGGTTAAAGACATAGATGCTTTAGAAAAAAAGTAAAATTGTAGTCTCTAATTTGCGGATATTTTAAGATTACTTATTCTTAATTCGGCTAAATTGCAATATTCTTTATTTATTTCAAATCCTATAAAATTTCTATTTGTTTGTCTACAAGCCAATGCAGTGCTTCCGCTGCCAAGAAATGGGTCTAATACCAAATCTTGTTCTTTAGTAAACATATTGAGTAATTCTTTAATAAAGGTTTTAGGTTTTGGTGATGGATGATTTATGAAACCTTCGTCAGGTTCGACCATTTTACTAGGCGTATCAACAAATATATCTTTCTTCCATTTTGGCATTTTTGGATTGCCCTTCTTAAAAACAACACAAGACATATACTTAGTAAATCCTATTGGTGAGCGAACACTTGCTAAAGGGCAATAAAGAACAAATTGCCAAAAATAATCAAATGGATTGTTCTTGAATAAATCTGGTAATCTCTTAGTGCTAAAAAAGGTTATAAAAAAGCTATCCTTCTTTAAAACCCTGTGAAAGTCTGGAAGAATATTATAAAAAATTTCAAGTGATTCACTATTTTTTATACCTTCTTTTGCTATTCCATAAGGAGGGTCTGTAAGAATAGTATTAATACTTTCATCAGGAACTTTTTTAATTAGGTCTAATGCATCCCCACAAAGAATTTTGTTGTGAAAATCATTGGGGTAAATTAATTTAGGACTAGGTTTTATTATCATTTTCTTTTTTCTTTAAGCCCAAAACACTCAGAACATAATCTTCTTTTTCCTTCATTTTCTCTGGAGTTTCTTTATGTTTTTCAGACCATTCCTTATTTTTTTCTCTTGCTTCTTGATTTTTCTTGCTAATTTCAGCTTGTTGGTGCCTTGCCTTATTCATTTTAACCCTACTATAAACTGCCATAGAGAATTTATGTAAAAGCGGTTTTTAATATTTTCTAATAATTTTAAGACCAATTAAGTTAACAATACATGATGACTTTGCTGTGTTGCATAAATCCAAAATGACTCATTAATTTTATTTCCTACTGCGCTATTGTAAATGTTAATATCCCTGCGATTGCCCTTCTTCCGTTTATAATTCTGAAAGAATCCTCGAACTGCCTTGCGATTTATCCACGCGGAGGACGTTATCGACGAAGCCCTCTATGCGGGCTTCG
>CAYHCG010000030.1:0-6218 GCA_964355135.1 Candidatus Woesearchaeota archaeon
TAAGGCAATAGCCTACAATTTAAAGCTAAAACATTAGAGATTTTCAACAGAGCCTGTCACATGATAACCTTTAAAACAGCACAATAACTTAATTTTTTAAGCGGGGATGCCGGAGTGGTCAAACGGGCTGGTCTCAAGCACCAGTGTGCTTAGTGCCTACCTAGGTTCGAATCCTAGTCCCCGCATATCTAAGATATGTTTTTATATTCTAAGCTGCTTTTTTAAGAATGCAATATTCTTTAAAATCATATCTTGAAATTAAGAGGTCTACTTCACCAAGTTGGATTTTTAATGGAGAATACATTGCCTATTTGCATAATAGAAGCGGGGTTTTTCAAATATATAAGAAGTCAATGAAATCTAAAGAAGAACAGTTAACTTTTTTTGAAGATTCTATTGAGTTTGTGAGTTGCTCTCCCACACAAGAACTAATTGCCTTCGGGATGTCGGTTAATGGAGATGAAAACATGCAAATTTATCTTCTTAATCCCCAGACAAAAGAATTCAAAAACTTGACAACTCCAGGCATTAAACACATGTGGGGAGGATGGTCGTATGATGGGAAATCTATTGCTTATGTTTCAAATCAAAGAAATGGAAAGGATTTTGATATATTTATCCTCGAGCTCGCAACAGGAAAAGTAGAGAGAGTTTTCATTTCGGACGGACATTATTCAATAGGAGGTTTTTCTCCTAGTGGAAAATACCTCTCATTAAGTAAAAACTATAGCAATGCAGAAAACGATATATTTTTGCTGGAGATCTCTAGTAAAGAAATAAAAAAAATAACTTCTGGAGAAAAGAGTATTTATGGTTCTCCTGCCTGGCTTGCAGATGAAAAAGGATTTTTTATTAGAAATAACAAAGGTAAAGATTTCATAGGGGTTTCATTCTACGATATGAAAAATAATAAATTAAGGGATATCCATACTCCAAAGGGAGACGTAACAACACTAGCAATAAACCGTTCTGGAGAGCAGTTGGCAATCATAACCAATATAGAAGGTTATGAGAAAATGGAGTTATTTTCAACACTTTCCTGCAAGAAAATTGCAGCTAACTTTGGAAAGTCTTCTCTAGTGGAAAGTATCTCCTGGTCCAAAGACAGTAAGCAATTGGCCTTTGCCGGAGAATCTTACGCAGAACCCTGTACTCTCTGGACATATATGTTATCTAATAAAAAATTAAGTCAGTTTACTCTTTGTGAATGTCCAATCCCTTCGTCTTCTTTTGTTGAAGAAAAAATAATTCACTACAAATCATTTGACGGTTTGCAAATACCTGCTTTTATATATCTTCCAAAAAAAACTAATAAAAAAGCTCCGGCGATCATCTATATTCACGGAGGTCCAGAAGGCCAAACACAACCTTCTTTCTCAGGACTATTTCAGTATTTTATTTCACAGGGGTATGCAGTAATTTGTCCCAACGTTCGCGGAAGCACAGGATATGGCAAAAAATATGAGGCCATGGACAATGTGAGAAAACGTCTTGATTCAGTCAAAGATCTTGCCGCCCTTCATTCTTTTTTGAAAAAAGATAAGGTCATTGACTCAAATAGGCTGGTGCTCTTGGGAGGGAGTTATGGGGGTTATATGGTTCTTGCAGGGCTTGCCTTCCATCCCAATCTCTGGGCCGCAGGCATTTGCATAGTCGGAATTTCTAATTTTATTACTTTCCTGCAAAATACTGCCCCCTATAGAAGATCTCTGCGAGAACCGGAATACGGCTCTCTAGAAAAAGACTATGAATTTTTAAAATCTGTCTCGCCTATTAATTTTGTAAATAAAATCTCTGCGCCGCTTATGGTCATCCATGGAGCTAATGATCCTAGAGTTCCATTGTCTGAAGCCCAGCAAATCGTAAATAGCCTTAATTCTCAAGGTAAAAAGACAAAACTCTTAGTTTATGGAGATGAAGGACACGGCCTATCCAAATTAAAAAACCGTCTAGATGCTTATCCCCAAGTTATAGATTTTCTTAATAAAATAATTATTGAGAAATAATTTCTATCTCTGTACAAGATGAAGCGACTTCCAGTAAAGAAAGCCTAGTAATATAGAAAAGCAGGTTGTTAATATCAGCGTGAAGATCAATAATGTAGTATGTGACTCAAAATAAGCGTTCGATAACGCAGGAATTCCAAATATGGCTCCTACGGTTCCTGGAACATTTACAACAATACTGGCAATGGTAAGAAAAGTCATAATAACCGTGAGTTTCTTCATAGTATCATTCAGTTCCCTATTAGATTTCATTTCTGATTTAGTCCTTAAAGAAGCAATTCTATAATTGTGACTGCGGCATCTTTCAAGCCAGTACCTTGCTTCTGTGCTGAATAATTCGTACTCAAAGTTTACAAGAGAAAGATCAAAACATTTGATATCGTCTTCTTTTAATTCAATGATAATTTGAAATAATGCTTCCATCCTATCAGTCAATTTTCTTAAATGCCTTCCTGTATCTTCGATTGAATCAAGAATAGGATCGAACTCAAGGGTGTTCATTACATCCCTTATTCTAAGGAACTCCTGGGAATAATTCTTTAAAATTGATTTAAGCAACATAAAAATGGAAATAGTACTCTCTCCATGTTTTTTATTAATGAGTTTTTCATGTTTCTTCTCAAGTTTTCTTGTTCTGACTGGAGTATACAACAAAATCTTTTCTCCTGCTACAAAAATGAGGTTACTAGGGCTCTCGATCCCATAGGAAGGAATATGTAAAAAAGTAAAATTACTTTGACTGTCTATAAAAGGAAGATCTATTCTTAATATTTGATCTACGTCTACTTCCTTATTTAATTCAGCTATCTCTTTTTTCAATTCGTCAATATTCTCGGTAATTTTTATCACGTTACTACTTAGTTTAGTTCTTTATAAAATTTTGCCAAGAAAATTTAAACTTGCAAGTAGTTTTCTTATGTGTTGTGAAAATTAATACATTTAAATGATATTAGCCGCAAATCTATATAAACTGCTAATTCATAGTTATTTAATGGTAGAGAATTACTCACTACAAGACAAAATTAGTTCTCTACGTGAAGATGTCTTTAGGTTTATCAGAAAACGTTATAGGTATTCCACATCTGATTCTGACGATCTAACTCAAGATGTAATGGTAAAAGCATTAAGACTGTCAGATACATTCGATTCATCCAGATCGGATCTAGGCACATGGTTATGTAATATAGCAACAACAAGCAGTATAGATAGATATAGAAGAAGTGCGCGCAGGAAAAAGATTCTTTCTTCTCTAGCTAATGAAGAATATAAAAGACAAACAGAAGGAACTTCCGATCAATATAATGCTGAGAATTTAGAAAAGACAAGAGAAGATCAAGACTCTTTAATAGGATTAATGGCGCATTTGCCTGAAGATAGAAGAGAGTTAGTCATAAGGCGACATCTATTAGATCAAAGTCATAAATATATAGCAAATGCGTGTAATCTTCCACTGGGAACGGTAAAGTCACGCTTATATTTTGCTATAAAAGAACTCTCCGAACTCAGGCTCGCTTCTTAGCCTCAATCAATAGCTTTAAAACAATTTAATTCTCCTTATTAGCACCTATAGCTTACTTAATTTAGAGAAAAGTATAAATAATAAAAATACTTACATTAAATATGAGAATATTATTATCAAAAAAATCTAGAAGAGAGTTATTTCTCTTTCTGAAAGAAAAAAATAAGGATAATTCATTTAGAGAGTTAGCCTATTCTCTAAAAATTCCTTTTAATACCTTGCAACGTTGGATGTATGAAGAAAAAAGATATTTGCCAGAAAAGATAATTCCAAAAGATATTTTCCCTAAATTAGAGATTATAGATAAAAAAGAAGATAACTGGGGGCGTATCAAAGGAGGAAAAAAGACTTATCAGATAATTCTTGAGAAATATGGGCAAGGAGAAATTAGACGTAGACAATCGAATGGAGGTAGAAAATCTACACACAATCTTATTAAAAAAGAAGAGGAACTAATTATTGATTTGGATGATCCAGTATTTCTAGAATTTTATGGGATATTGTTAGGGGACGGATGGCTTAGTAAATTAAAATATAAAGATAAAATTATTTATCTAATAGGAATAAGTGGACATATCTCCCTCGATAGAGAATTCTTCATATATTGTAAAAAGAATATCTCGACATTATTCAGAAGAAAAGCATATCTAAAAGTAAGGCCCGAGCACAATTCCATGGAGCTTTTATTTGGACATAAAGTCTTGTTAAAGAAGCTTAATAAAAATCTTGATTTTCCTGTAGGAAAAAAAGTAGATCTTAAAATCCCTAAAGAAATATTTTCTCAAGGATTTGATAAAATAAAGTATATTATAAGGGGAGTATTTGATACCGATGGATCATTCTATTTTGATAAAACTCCAGCAAATAAGCCTTATCCTTGCATTTCAATATCTATGAAGCAGCCTATTTTAATGAAGCAAATTTATGATATTTTAATAAACGAAGGATTCAAAGCACATCATGATAAGTCAGGGTCAGTAGAAAGGATAAAATTAAAAGGAAGAATTCAGCTAGATAAATGGATGGATAAAATTGGATCTTCCAATCCAAAACATCTTAACAAGATCAATGCCCTCGTAGCTCAGCCCGGATTTAGAGCAATTGGGTCCTAACCAATAGGTCGCAGGTTCAAATCCTGTCGGGGGCATATTTCTCTAAAATAGATTCTTAAACCAAGCAAGTATTTTATCAAAGAAATATTTTTTTACACATTTATCCCTATGACAGAGGTCAGATGAACATTCATCATTAGTTGTGCATGAAAAGCCAATTTCCTTTTTAGTTGTTGTAATAGTATCATTCCCGGTTGTATTCACAGTGCTGCCGACACCATTGTTCACAGTAGTATTCGTCGTCGCATTCGGAGTAGTAGCGAGAGTCGTATTGGGCGGAGTAATATTGGTTGGTGCCGGTGTTGGAAGAGGATCTTCTACTTTGATAATGTCAGTGTTGAGACATTTGTAAACATTGATTAAAACATCATCAAGGTCAGCATAGCTCAACTCAATTAGGTAAGTGTTATTCTTTATAGTTGTCTCATAACCTTCATCACTGGTAAGCAAAATCTTATCGCTCCCTATAATAAGGTCAATTTTATCCTCTCCAGTGTAAACCTTACTTAAATAAATAGTATACCCTCCCTGATCTTCGCTTTCCCCTTCGGCAATTTCTATTGAAGAGTTATCTATTTTCAAAGTTACGTTATCTTCTACTGCGCTAATTAATTCAATCAAAACCTTATCATCATCTGAAAATCGTAATTCTTCTTCAGGATTGTTAGAATCCAGAGTCACTCTTTTTCCTTCGATAAGTATCTCCGCCTCAAATCTATCTCGGCCATAGTGCCGAAGAGAATTGAATACCCCTATGCCTAGCCCATTAACTCCAGCAGCATACCCTACTCTGATATCTTCTTGTTCCTTTTCAATCTTCACTCCATTAGAACATTGGTAGGCAGCAGAAGCCGAAGATACAAATAACAAAATAAATACCATCACCATCACCCCTTTTCTCATACATAAAATAATATTCCAATGTTTATAAAATCTGCTTTTAGGCTCTCAGCAATAATAACCTTTAAAACCCCCAATAAATAAGATTTATTATGCGCTGTTAGTTTAATGGCAGAACATCTGGTTTCCAACCAGCGAGCACGGGTTCGATTCCCGTACGGCGCATTTTTTATTTATTAATTATTCTTTTTCCTTCTTAGAGGAGAAAGATTTAGTCTCTTTCTGATAGCAGAATCAGTCAGATAGGGAGAAGGAAGATCCCTGATGATAGCTACATGACCTCTGTAGCCTCTTGTTTCCAGATCTTTAATGATGTCCTCCTTACCAACAGTAATAGTATCGATATATTGTATTCTATTGCCAAAACTCCAGCCTCCTAGATTTACAGGCGGAGATGGTCTTGAAGCAGGTGAAAAAGAAGGGTAAATCTCTCCTCCTGGAAGTATAACATTAGTAATTTTATATGGCTGCTGGGCATACACAATATGATTTTCAAATTCATCTGCAAATATTCCTAAAGTGCCTCCACTTTCTTCATTACCCTTTGTTCTGACTAAAATCAATTCTCCTTTTTCAATAATTTTTTCAACAGAAGGCCCCACTATTCGTATTGGTGCGGGAGTCAAATTTATTCTCAGTAATACCCCAAGGTCTTGCCTTGGGGATAAAGCTATAAGTCTG
>CAYHCG010000031.1:0-6159 GCA_964355135.1 Candidatus Woesearchaeota archaeon
TTCAGACATCTAAAACAAAGTTTCCGAACCCTTTTAAAAATTATTGTTACAAAAAACATAGTCCGATAAATCCTCGTCTATCCGAGAAGTCTTAAATTTGTCCGAATAGTGTCCGAAAAGTTATTTATTCCCTTTTGCCCTATTGTGAGTTTTGCAAAGCATTTGACAATTTTTAATATCTGTCCCTCCGCCTTTACTCCAAGCACTCACATGGTCAGCATCCATTTCATCTATTTTCCAGATTTTACTTTTATTAGCAGAGTGTCCAATAGCACAAAGAGGACAATTTGATTTTTCTCTCTTTTTAGCTCCATCTGTTTGCCTTATGTAAACAACCTTCTTTGTTGCTTCATCAAAAACCCTTACATCAAGAAGTTTTGTGTCTTTCTCTCCGCCCAAAATATACTCAAATACTCCTCTACGATTTTTTACATAAGGGTCTGCGTATAATCTATGAACAGCCCCCGAAACCTTTTTTGAATCATATTTTTTGTTATGATACTCTTCACAAAGTCGTCCCCATTCTAATCCTTTCATTTCACTTTCTACATCACTAAAGGTTTTAGAAACCCAATCAATAACTTTATTAAAATAATTTTTAAGTTCATTGATATTTGTGTCTTTTCTATGTCTACTCATATAGTTGTCTATTTTTCCCTTACTTACCCAATCAAGTGCAGTTGCTAAAAAATTCTGCCTATTTACGCTACCACTAATATAAGCCCCCCATTTTTGTATATTGGAATTTTGAGAATTACTAAACTCTGCTTTTGCAAGAGTTACAAATGTCCCAGAATAAATTGCATTAAAAATTTCCTGCTCATTTAATGGCACACCAGCAATATTGATTGTCTGAAACCAATCTTTTATTTCACTTTCTGCCCCCCCACATTCATAAATTAATAATTTGGTTTGCATTATTTTTTCTTGTTTATCTGGTGCAATCCCCTCAAAATATTGTTCCATACCATTTTCATCTTTAACTGCGAAATTACCTTTTACATATCGCCCAATGCTGGTAATTCTTTGCTGTCCATCTAAAACTTCAAATTTATCCTTTCCAACTTTATTGAAATAAATAAGTCCAATTGGGTAACCCTTCAAAATTGATTTAATCACAGCAACGTCTTTTTTCCCGTCGGCATAAATATAATTTCTTTGATATTCTGGCTGAATTGTTAATTTTCCATTTAAACCAAAAAGTCCTTTTCCTTCCAATTCGTTATAAACAAATCCTCCACAAATTTCTTTTACTGTATATGTTGCTTTTAGTGTCGTTTCCATCTTATTTCTATTATCTTTTACTTTTTATTTTTTATGTTTAATAAAAATTCTTTTGAATTTATTTTGTCCATTTATAACACAATGTGGATTTTTCCCATCCCAAATTCCTCCAGAAAAGCCTTTGCCATTGTCTTCCGCCATCCCAATAATTTCAAATTGCTCTGGATTATATTTGTCTAAAAAGCTAACTGGTACACCCATCACTCCAACATAATCGCTTGGAATTGAGTCGGTAAATGAAACTTCTATTGCCCCATAGTTATCATATTTGTCATAGAATTCTTTGTCCAACATTTTTTTATGGTACTTCAAATTATCACCCATAGTCATTAAAGGTAACTTTTGATGACGACGACCATGTCCATATTAGTAAACCAACAAACATTACGAAATTTTACTAAACCAGTTTTCTCATCATAAACTCCCGTCGCATATTCTCTACCTATAGGAGTTGAAAAATATGCATTTCCAGCATTGAAACCATTACCTAACCACATTCTATTGTCTCTAATCAACGGAAAAACTTCTTTGTACGTAATGGCATTAAAATTCCCAATGATTAGGAACTGTTTTTTTGCCTCAATTATCCAAGTTAAAAACTCCCTGAATAAACTAAATGGAGGATTAGTAATTATTATATCTGCTTCATCCCTTAATTTCTTTACTTCCTTACTTCTGAAATCTCCATCTCCTTCCATATATTGCCAATCTAAATCATTTATATCAATCTTATTATCCCCCGTTTTATCTTTTGTAAGAGTAAAAATTTTCCCTTTTATTCTGGTTTTATTTTTATCAAAATTAGGATTTCTCTTTTCAAAAAGTGTTGTCTGGTATCCTTTCTTATACGTTTTACTCTCAACAGCATAACTCGTAGAAATTAATTTTTTCAATTTAAGTTTTTTAAAATTCTGTGCAAAATATTTTGTGAAATTGCTCCACTCTGGGTCATCGCAAGGCAAGAGTATAATCTTATCTTTAAACACATCTGGATTATATTCAATGTAGGCATTTACTTCTTTTTCAATATCGGGATATTGTGTATAAAACTCATCATTTTTTGCATTCTTCGCATCCGTTAAAGTAGTATTTGCCATTCTAAGACTGAGACTTACTTCTTCTTTAAATCTTTCTTTATTAGTTCTTCTAAATAATCAGAAATGTCTACTCCTTCCGTAACACAATGAATTTTAACATATTTCCATAGCTCTTCATCAATCTTAATGCTTGTAGTTTTTCTTTTCTTATCACTCATAGTATTATAGAATTATTGTATTATTTAAATATATATGTTATAATGTAACTATGTTTAAATAGTATTATGGTAGTATGTAATACTATGGAACAACAGATAAAGTTAAGGCAATTTGATAAAGAATTGTTTGGCAGAGCCATTGTAAAGTTAGAGCCAAATAAACATTCTTTGGAACTGGAAAAAGAGAAATTTATCCAGAATATGTGTGAATTTATAGATAGGCTCAATTTTGAAACTCTTCAGTTAATGGGCAGACCCAAATCTAATTTCAAAGATATAATAAAATCCTTACTTATGATGTCATTTAATTCTATGTCTTATAGAAGAACTCAATCTGACCTAAGAAAAATGTTTGAAGATAATCTAATTTCTTATGTCCCTCCAAGAAGCACTTTGAATGATTACTTTAATGATGAACAAACTAAAGAATTGGTAAGCAAATTAATACAAGCATCTGCCTTATTTTTTACAGATAATGAAAATACAATAATTTTAGATTCCACTTGGCTGGGATTAAGAATGTATTCTGGTGGTTATAGGAAAGTTCATGATAAGACTTCAACGTCCATGCAGAAGTGTAGAAAGCTTCATATCGCCTGTCTAAAGAATAGTAAAGTTATTGCCTACGCTAAGGCAACGGCAGGTACAGTTCACGATTCACCTTTATTTGAAGAAATAGTCAAGAAAGTCGTTAGTAATGGTTTTGTTATTGAAAACCTACTTGCTGATTCTGGATATAGTAGCAAAGCAAGTTATGCTCTTTGTAAGGAATTGGGAATTCTTGGAACATACATTGATTTCCGTTCCAATGCTTCTGTGAAAAGAGGCAAAAGTGATTTATGGAAGGAGAAACTGAAATTATTTAAGGAACAAAAAGAAGTTTGGCATCAAGCTTACAAATATCGTGCAGTGGTTGAGGGGGTTTTCAGTGCAATTAAGAGAAAAAATATAAATTATCTTAGGTCAAGAAAGGAGACTGCCCAAGATATTGAATTATTATTGAAAGCTCTTGTATATAATTTGACTATTATTGGTAGGTACTCCTAATCCTTTGTCAATTAATAACCTTAAAAACAATGGTTTTATAAATATGGTAGTGCTAACTCCTATATGGTAAGTAGTGCTAACTATTACTCAAATGGGATTTGTAAGAATAAAAATTGTTAAGGGAATAAAATACGCATATTATGTTGAAAACAAAAAAATAAAGGGGAAGGTCATACAGACAATTAAACAATATTTGGGCAGAGCTGATAAGATAAAATCAAAATTAAGATGAATATACAAGAATTAAAAAACTGGAAATCTAATGGAGAGGGATACCTATTGTTATTGAGAATATTAAACAAAAAATATAAAGAAGGGAAAATAGAAAAGAGGGAAAAAGAGAAAATTGAAAAAGCCCTCTTTTCTATGTGGGAAAAAACTCACGAAGAGTTAAACCCCTTTACTAAGGAAAATCCTTTATTGCGTGAAATGTCTATGAGCTTCTTGAAAGGCTCCGACTTGCTCTATGTCTTCCACGTTTAAATGAGTTTCACATAGCTTATTGAGTTGAACTATTCTGTCCCACTTAGCAAAATTACTAAGACTTGTTTCTGGTAAGCTATTTCCTACAAGATTCTTTCTGCTTAGATTGCCATACATTTGTATTCCAGAATCTGCGGTTCTCAGATGACTTAATTTGAAGTTTGTATTAAGGAACTTTGGTTCTCCACGCCTTCCAATTAAACTTCTGTAATGGCAAGTGAACTCTGCTCCTTTTGTAAAACAAAATGCTTCCAGACAAAATCCATTATCCGATTTTGTTGGAACTTCAAAAACTCCCCAAGATTTCTCAGATAGTTTTTCTGCAACCAAGTTCCAAACTTTCTTATAAGTAATTCTTCCCCTGTAGATTGCTACAACTTCATCAAAATTGCTTACAAGAATATCAAGCTTATCAGATAAAAGAGCTAAGTTATCAATATCCATTATGGGAATGTGTACATCAATAACCGCAATGTTTCTCTTTCCTTGGAATTTCTTTTTGAAAGATTTTACTCTTTCTAAAAACTCTCCAAGTTCAACATTAACCCCTCTCTGAAAAAGTAATCTTACGTTATTTCCACGGACATCTTGTATAAAATCTATTGCTTCAAGTTGTTCTTGAGTCAACATTGTTCCCTTAAAAATTTGTGGGTAAAAAATTCCTGTAAAACTTTTGTTATTTCTACAGAATTCTTCATAACCCTCTTTTTCTTGGGAGGCATTGTTAACAAGTGCAGACAACTGCTCTCTTGTAAATGCTCTTACATGTACTGCTTCTTCCGCATTCAAAGAAACATTCAGAACATCTCTTCTACAATTGTTTTTACAATCAATCTCGTAGCTATTTGGTAAATGTCTTCTTTTCATTTTCTCGTTAGCCTCATGATTTAACCCAACAACCATGAGGAAAATTTAATCTTTGCACAGAATCACCAGAACATTTATAAGCATAATTTGTGTAATTCGTATATCGTTTGTACACCTGCTTAATCTGTTTAGTTCTACTTTGCAGGGTTTGATTCCCTATCAGCGTTTCTTGGGTCTTCTGACTATGAGTTTCTACAAATGCTAAAAGTAAATAGTTTATCATTCTCTTTTAAACAGCAAAATTGCTGTGAATCTTTTTTTGCACTAAAACAGAGTAAGAATTAACTTGCCCTGTTGTGAATGGTTTCCCACCCAAAGAAAGTATAGCTTTTAAATATTGTTATAGGAAATATATATCAGAAATTTAGATAATTTTGGAGGCAAAGGGAGGTCAATCCAACCATTTACAACAGATAACACAACTCAAATGACAAACGAAGCAGAGTGTTATATTATGAAAACCCCTTTTATTTGCCTCCATAAAATACAGTATACTCTATTTTATAAAGATTTCTAAAAATTCAAGCCCAAGAGATTCCTATATCCCAAAACCCCATTGTTGGCAAAGTAGTTCTAATTTTTGCTATTCTTGGTTTTATATTATCGCCAGTAATTTCTATAGTAATTATGTACTCTTTTGTTATTGGAACCATTCTATTTCCTCCTAAAGACTCAAAATATATATCTACTAATTTGAAAGTATCTAAACTAAATAAATCGCAGAATTCCCAGCCTCCAGAGGGAAAAATATCAATTTTTTCTCTTGGAATTCCGTACCTTGAATCCGTAGGAGCACTTGACCATTTTAATCTATCTGGTTCAATTAGATTTACATCACTATCTAAAGTAGTTACTGAAATTAATTTAACATGACAATTTCTTGCAGTGACCTTCCCCCTATTCTCTATTTTTATGCGAAAATATTTTATTAGTTGTGGTGGGGTACCTACAACTGTTATTACATGGGGTTCCCCATTTTTTATACTGAACTTTATTTTAGGTCTTTTCCACCAATCCCAAAAAACCTTGCCAAACAAGGCAACAATAACTGCTGATAAAGTTATCCAAGATTGAGTGTCCATAATCTTCTCCAATAAGAAGTATTTTTAATGATTCTTATACTGGACTTTTCGGACAGTTATCGGACACTAATTACTTTTCGGACTGTGTTGTTACAAAAGTTATTTCTTCTTCAGCCCAGAATAAATCAAATACGCTCCAAG
>CAYHCG010000032.1:0-6078 GCA_964355135.1 Candidatus Woesearchaeota archaeon
TCTTCAGATTGCTGCGGATCTTGGGAGACCACCACTACATCAGAATCTTTATTTGATTCAGAATTCTCATTTGGGCCAGAAGAAATGCCCAATACAATATTACCTATTTTCTTGCAATAATAAGTTTTTGAAAAACCAGAAGGAGAAGTACTGCTTTCTTCAGTATAACTTGACAAATAATATCCTTCTGGACAATTTATAACAGGAAGGTTATTCTGATTTTGAGGGTCTGTTCCCGTTTGGAATGGCGCAGGATAACTTTCTGCAGTAACAAAGCCCACAAAGGCTAAGACTAACATCAAGGAGAATATCAGGCCTAATCGTGACTTTTCCATGTTTTTCTTAACCCTTTTTCTTTTTTAAAGGTTTTGATACAAACATTTGGATATTGTATATTAAAGTATTTGATACAAAGGTTTGTATGAGTAAGTATGAGGAAGATGTTCTTAAAACAGTTTCAAAAGACGAAATAAAAAGTACAAACCAGATTTTAACGGAATTGCAAGAAAGAGTCAAAAAGGTAGTTAATTGGCATATGCTACATGGGATTCTGAGAGATTTGGAGGATAAAGGAAAGATTGAAAGACTAAAGGCTAAAGCCGGTTTCTTTTGGAAGAGAAAGTAACAAGCTTGGGTATTATGTGAAAAGGTAGGTTTTTTATATTTCACACCTTTTTCTCATTAGTGGGAGATACAAAATTTATCACTAAATCTGGTTTAAAATCTGCAAGAAAAGCAGCAAGACATGAAATTGATGGTTTTCTGGAGTTGGTTTATTTTAAAGAGGATGTTCTAAAAAAATATGAATCTAATAAAGACTTCAGTATTGGAGACCAAGGCACCGTTTTATTTGGGCATAAATGGGGACTCTTTCGTGGGGTTTTCAGGATAGCAAAAGGATATCTTGCCGCTCATTTGGGAGATCTTGGTGATGGACTTCCTGATAAAGAGTTAGCTCATTGGAAACAATTTAATGTTAAACCTCCTAAAAACAGAGATCCAAATAACTACTTTGACTTTAGAGATGCTCTCCGTAGAATGGTCCATTTTATGAAGTTGTCAAATGAAAGAATTGAGAATCATATAGAAAAGTTCTACTTTGATGTTGAAATAGAAAATACCAACCTATTCAATCTAAATAACATGGAAAATATTTTTCAGAATCTAAAAAAAGTAATTAATAAAAAAACTACTGTAGACGAATTTCAGACTAAAATTATATTTCTAAATATTTTATTAATAGAATCTATAAACAAAGAATTAATACATAAAGTTTTTGTAACAATAAATAAAGATTTATTATATTCTTATGATAAATTGGGGTTGAAAGAAATCGATGATAAGTATCTCATAGAAAATATTCCAAAAGAGCTTAAAACTATTCTAAAAAAATCCATTGAGCCACTTAAAAGTTTAAGACTTCTTGAGAGATTTTTACTTTTACTAAAGATAAATTATGATGTTACAATATCTCTAAAAATAAGAAACCTGTCTGATTTAAAAAAAAGGAAAAAAGATATTTATTCTAAAATATTTGAAGAATTCACTAATTTTTATAATTATAAAGTCCATAAAGTCGGCTTCAGAAATAAAGACTACTTCCTGAATAACGAAAAGATGATTGAAGAGGACCTAAGCTTTTTGTTTTTGCTTAATAGATTTAGAAATTCCAGTGCTGCTCATGGATTTAACGAAAATGAATACAAAAAAATATTGAAAAAGTTAGGCTTTAAGGGTGTACAGAAAGATTATTCTATAATCTACGAATTGTTAATATCCAAGGTTTCTTATAATATTGAACGTATATATTTTAATTTAATAGCCCCTGATCCACCAATTCTCGATTACTACAAGGATTATTTAAGAGAATCTTTAGAAAAGTTAATGGATAAATCGAAAAGCTATCAATATGTATTTGAAGAGCTGGCATCATATCTTGACGATTTTCCAGAGTTGTACGAGAACTTAATTGAGGGGGCGATAAGAGTTCATACGAATAAGAAAAGAGAAAAAGATTTTGTCATAGAATTTGGTTGCTTTATAGAGTCCATTAGTCATTCAATAAAAGAAAAGAGCCAAGATTTAGTAGAATATGTCTTGGAAGGATATGATTATGAAAAACTCCTTACAATTGCGCATATTTCACACATTATCAAAAATTCTGATAAGATATCAGATAAATTTTATGATAGGGTTTACAAATTTATCATAGAATCCCTAAAAGACAATGATCCTAATGTTGACTTTTGCTCCCAGCATGTTCTCTTCTGTTTAATTGAAAAATGTCCAGAAAGACTGAATAAGAAAGAGATGGAAGAAGCGTTAAATGGTAAAAAAATACATTATAATCTAATTAAAGAATATATAGGTCGTAGATAATATATGGATATAAAAAAAGAGTATCTCAGATTTCCAGAAATAACAAAAGAAGCTGGTGAACATTATAAAGATTTGAACAAATTATCAAAATTTACTAAAAAACAAAGACGATATTTTTTTGAGGATAGAGCAAAAACATTAAATAAATTTCTCGAATTAATACTTTATACTAATTTTCCTTATCTATCAGACACTCAAGTTCATTATTCTCTATTTGGACCCTTTTATGAATTAATGATAAAATTGTGCCTGCTGAAAGAAAATTGGAAAAAATACACTTTAGATTATAAAAAAAGGGATAATGTAAATTTTGAATACGCTAAAAATCAACTTATTTTTATAATAAAGAATAAAAAGTTAAACGAAAAACAAATGAAGAGAATTAGAGAAACATTAGACTTCATTCAGGTCCAAAGGAATAATTTTTTACATAGTCCCTTTAAATCATATGATCAT
Source organism: Candidatus Woesearchaeota archaeon (assembly GCA_964355135.1). GTDB lineage: Archaea > Nanobdellota > Nanobdellia > Pacearchaeales > GW2011-AR1 > UBA73. The sequence continues at coordinate 2,836 of CAYHCG010000032.1, forward strand.
TATGCTGTTCAAACTCAACTTTTTGAAGTAACAGCTATATTAAACAAAATTTTTAAATTGAATATTAATGACGATATCTTATATGAAATGCTGATGAAGGTATTTCATTATAAGAGGAATAAAACAGGGCTTGATTTTGAAGATGTTTTTGATGAAGAAGTGGGAAAAGCATTCAATAGTTTGAAGCTTAGAGAAAAGAACCTTGATGAAACTATCGAAGAAAAATATGTGAATATTGCAAATACTCGTACAGAACATGATGATGGGAATTTCTATCCTAAAGACATAAAACCTGTAAATATACCTTTTATACAATATCCAGAGCCCCATGTTTTAATTACTGATTTATATGAAAATCCAGAAGAATGGTATGGAATTTATACGATTATTGGAGATTTTGCAGAACAATCATTCTTATGTTATCAAAAAGGATATTATCATGCAAGTATGGCTTGTGCAATAAATTGTTGTGAATATGTTTTAAAATATGAGTATTTGAGGAAAGTAAAAAGAAAAGATGCAGAAGAGTTCATTAAAACCGCAACTCTGGGGTCTTTTGTCGGGAATAACATAAAAAACCTTACAAAACTTAAAATAAAAAAGAGGTTTTTAAAAAAATAAATTATTTAAATAAAATTAGAAGAGCACTTTATCATTATAATCCAAAAGAAATAAGTGATCTGAATAGAACTGGTCAAACTATTATTGAAAAACATGCTAACCCGATTACAGATCATTTATTGGTTCCTATAACGGCATATAAATCTTATATGACAATGAAGGAATTAGCAGAACATTTTTATAATGAAAAAAGCCGAATAAGATTCCTTAAAGAAGCTTTAAAAGATGCGAAAAGGAAAATGAGAAAAATAGTTAACAAATCTCATAAGAATCAATTTAAAGGTTTGCCACCAGTTTCAAAGGTATTGATAGAAGGATATCTTAAGAAAAAATATGAATATTTGAGAAAAGAAACTAAGAAAAAAGATGAAAAACAATAAAAACATTAAAAGTACTGAAAAGGATCCAAAATATTTTTACAAAATAATCTTTGTTTTGTTTATTATGTTTGTAGTTATTTATTTATTTCCTTGGATTGTTATTAATCAAGAATATAATTTCTTTACATCTTTAGTTTATGCTTCTTTGCAAGTTTTCTTATTACTTATGACCATTATTTTTTTGCAGTTTTTCAACGATTTTAAGTATTTTAATGGAAAAAATATTGCTGAAAAATTAAAGATTAATTCTGCCTTTATTATAATAATGCTTATGGCCTATGGACTAATAACACAGATATTTTCAGAATTTTTATTTTTTGCTCTGAAAGGTTTTGCCACATTGATAGATATCTCCTTTTATCCAGAGAAGACTATTTTTATAATTCCTGCCTTCGCAGGTTTAATAGTATTTATCACCCGAAATTTATCACTCTATTTGCCTATAAAAAATGGGAAAATTGGAGAGCATATTTTGCAGGGTTTTAATCCAATTAACACCCTCGCGCATTTAAATAATTATTTAATGAATGCAAAAAACATCCTCAGAGATATTATTATAGGAACTTTGTTACTGGGTCTTATTTCTGTATTTATTTATGGGACAATTAAACTTCCCTTTGATTATGGTTCTTATTTTTTGATGAACGGGTTGTTTTATGGATTTTTATTTTTTATTTTGGATCTCTTTTTAAGTTTGAAATTTGCCAACACAGAAGTTCCCAAATATCTATTTGAAAAAGAAAGAGATAATGTAAATGAACAAAAAAAAGAAAAAATAAATGACTTTTTGGACGATCATAAATTCGTAAAGACTTTATTAAAGATGGCTGGAATTTTACTCTTAATAATACTGATAGGATTATTCTTATTTGTGTTATTTAGCTATTTTGAATCAAAAAATAGCCCTGCAATTAATGATACCTTGCAAGAGTGGATTTATGAAATAGATATAGATAAAGTAAATAAGTCTCCTTACCAAAATTTGTCAGACACTCAAATAAAAATATTCAAAGAGGAAGACATTGTTTTGAATATCCCTTTGATATTAATAGAAAATTATACATATCCTCTCTCTTCAAGAATTAAATCAGTAGAAAGTGTATTGAATGTAAAATATACTGGAGAGACTCTTGTTGAAAAAGTATCTGGGAAAAAAATTGGTTTTGTATTACAGTATAAGAATAATAGTCTTAATAGAATAAAAAGAGAGAAAATTAAAGAAGGTTCTAATTATTATTATTCCACAGATTATGATGCATCTATCTACTTAACTTTATATGAGCAAGGGTATACAAACATCTACTCTTTTTGTAGGGATGAATCTTTCATAAGTGCCGTAAGTTTGGTTAAAATCATATGTGCAGAAAAACAAAATACAACTACTATAATACAAATAACTAATCGCCAAGGAATTAAAGATTTTGTTGTTTCAACGAAAGATAATGATACCTTCAATATAATCCAAAAGAGAGTGGTGGAAATAGAAGGTGATCTTAATCCAGTTCTGGCGGAAAGCTTTTATAATCAATGCAATCAACTATATTTACTCAGACTATCTTAATAGTATTTTCAGTTAACAGATCTTGAGAATTAGGAGTATCTCATAGATTGTAGAAAGTTTTAAAATTGTGCAAAACTTGTAAATAATATGGTTCAAATTATAGATTTTTTATCAAAGCTAAATATGACTTTTATCACTTTTTTATTAGTTGAACTTTTATTGTCTTTAATGTTCACTAAAGATTGGAAGTTTAGATTCAAGAGAGCTAAGAATTATCCAAATTTAAGACCAAACTCTAAATCTTGGAAAATAACATGGGCTTTTTTAATGTTCACCTTCATAATATCGCCTTTTGTTATAACTGGCCTTTGGTTTTTTCTTCCTGCATTACTGATAAAAATTGGATGGAATCAGTTTTTTGTTTTACTTGGAGTTGCTCCAATGGTTTATTTATGGGCTAAATTAAAAATTATAAGCAAAACTGGTATTAGTTGGTGGGATTCCATTCCCATTTTGATAAGTGTTATATCTGCAGCCCTCTTTTTTTATTTTATATTCAAATGACAAAATTAAAATTAATTCATACAACTCTAATTCATCCAAAGGCACCATATAATTTTGATTATAGTGTACATAACCCTTCCCATTATCCAACTCCGCTTAGCAAATGGGAACCTGGAAAATTGTGGTTTTCTTTCAGATTCAAGGATAAACTAATAGGGATAAAACTTGAAAATCAGG
>CAYHCG010000033.1:0-6074 GCA_964355135.1 Candidatus Woesearchaeota archaeon
ATCTATTGACATATAAATCGATTAAAGTTTAGGTTTATAAATATGATTATTTCAGGGATTGTCGTAGATTAGGGACTTTTGATTAAATTATATTCTTCTGTCGCATTAAGGGACTTATTTTAAGTAAAAAAGAATTTTGAGAGAAGTTACAAAATCATCCCAAGATAAGAGTGGCTTTTGGAAATAAGTTAAAGTTAATTGCAAAAACCCTATTATAAACAATCCTATTGTGAGCCATTTTATCCATTTATTAAATTTATGAGTTTCTTGAGCATAATATAAAATCCTATAACTATGGTCTTGATTAATCATAGAAATAGCCAAATCAACTCCTTTAGAAGCAAGGCGATACCATACTGGCTCTTTTTTGCCCTCTGCTCTTAATTGTATCCATTGTTCTGGTGTGAGTTTCTTATTTAACTCTTTAGTTTCTTTTTTAGAAGCAATCTCTATAATTCCATCTTTTTCTAATACTTCTAAAGAAGATTGGCTTTCTTTCAAGTAATATTCTATTTTTCCAAAAAATCTATAAGAAGGATAACCTCTTAATAATTCAAGTAACCCTCTCTTCAACTTTTCAAATGTTGTTTCTTCTGCTTCCACCATTTTCTAAACTATTCAGAAGTAGATTTTCCCATTTATTAGGATTATTGCTTTGTATCCCACATCTTTCAGCGGGGGTTTTCTTATCCTTAACTCCCTTCCTTATGAAATTGTGGTAGACCTTAAATCCATCTTGGTATGCTTGGGTGTTAGTTACTCCACGTCTTACCCTATGAAACTCTTTTTGATGTGAGTGATGACTCTCTATTGCATTATTATTGACTTCTCTTCTTCTACCTAAAATAGAAGTGTGCTTAACTTTTCTCTCTGCTCCCCAATTTCTAAAGGTTTTACGAACTCCATCTTGATAACCTGCGTATTTGTCCGTAATTATTTGATAGGGTATTTTTCCGTTCTGCTTATATGCTTCTGTAAATACTTTCTGTGCGTCTTTTGATTTTCTGCTTCTTCCTGAATTAATTGAAGCCAGAAGGAATTTTGTTTTATTATCCATTACATTCCAAACATAATCAAAGTTAGTGTTCAGTTTATTTTTTCCCCTTTTGGTTAATATTAAAGTTTCATCAGCATTCCAAACCCCAGAAGTTTTAGGTGTTAAGGTCTTTGAATATTTCTCAAGAACATTACTGAATTTCAAAACCCATCTTCTTATTGTTTCATGGTGTAGTTCCAAGCCATAGAACTGCTTAAACTGGTCTGCTATGTCTCTATAAGATAATCCTTTGAAATAGCAATCCATAGCCAAACAAACCATCTTTGCATTTCCTTTAATATTTTTTATAGGAGAGAGAACAAACCTCTTTTGACAGGTCTTGCAAGAATACCTTTGCTTGTTTCCAAGCTTTGTTCTTCTAACACCTCTTGCAATCAGTTTTTCAGATTGACAATAAGGGCAACAATCACTCTTTGGAGTTTCAATAATAAGTTCTATTTCTTGTTCTACTTCTGGCTTAACTTCATACTTTGCCTTAACTTTTTCAAATAGAAGTATAGCTTTGATATGCTTACAATAAAGGTTTTTTCCCTGACATCTTCTTTTGAAATCCTCACATTCACAAGAATAACTATCAAAATGGGTGACCTGATACTTTTTATTACTATCAAATTGAGAAGGAACTAAGTAAGTGTTCTCATCAACCACTATGGGATTTCCAACCTTAAGAATCTCTTTAGCTCTTTGTTCTCGACTTTCCGATAGATACTTGATTTGTTTTTGCATTTGATTTTACCCGCATAGTTATAATGCGATAGTTATACTAATTTCTATAACTATATAAACCTTTCTCTTAGTTATAGATTAACCTATAACTATGGAAATATTTATAAACTACGCCCATCTATAAATCTCATGCAAGATAATGATTCTTTGAAAGATATATGGGAGCTTTACGGAGTTAGAGAAAATCCTTTTTCAACCTCCCCCATACTGGTCGTTGGAGGCTCGATACCTATGGATTCGTTCGTTGGTCGTGGAGAGTTTATGAAAAGATTGAGCCGAATTCTTGGCTCAAGAGGGGGTTCAAGAACTTTTATTTATGGGGATATTGGTGTTGGAAAAACCACCTTCGTAAATGTAGTAAGAAGTTCCGCTTATGAAAAGGGTTTTTTTACTCACTTTAAGGAGATTACCACCCAAGATAGTTGGAATTCGGATGAATTTATATTAAACACTCTTTCTGCCATTTACGCAACACTTAAACTTCTAAAGAGTAAACCACTAAGCGATGATTTGTATGATAGATTAAAAAGTTTATTTGAAATTGGAAAAAAGAATATTAACATAGGGGCTTCGGTGGCTGGTTTTGGGGGAAGTTACGGTTCAATTCAAAAAGCAACAGAAAATCTTCCGTCATTTAGTTTACAAGATTTCTTTAGTGAAGTAATTGAAGAAATAAATAAAAAAACGGGGAAGGAAATTATAATACACTACAACAACCTTGAGCTTGTATCTGAAAAAAAGCTAAGATACCTATTTGACAACCTAAGAGATTATTTCCAAACAAAAGGGGTGCATTTTATCTTTATTGGAAATTTAACTGCTCACTCTATCTTACAAAGCGTACCAAGATTTTCTTCAATATTGAATGACACACCATTTCACATTGAAACATTAAACCTTCCCGAGGTTAAGGAGATAATAAAAAAAAGGTTTGAAGGCTTAAGAATAGACAAAAAATATAATTTAATCTACCCCTATAATGAGGACTGCTTAAAGGTCGTTTACGATTTGATGAGTGGAAATATAAGAGATATTCTTAATACTCTCTCCACAGCAGTATTTCACGCCACAAGTGAAACTCCAATTACCTTAGATACTAATAAGCTCACAAAAGTCTTGAAAGATATACTTGAGAAAAGGTATTTGACTCGTTTAACCCCGAGAATAAGGGCTGTTTTAAATGAAGTTGTTAAGTATGAAGAAGTTACAAATAAAACACTATCAGACAAGTTAAAAATTCCACGTTCTAATATTTCTACTTACATAAAGGAATTAGAAAGTGCGGGTTGCGTTTATTTGAGAAGGAAAGATGGGAAAGACAAGTTCTGGAAAGCAGACCCTAAGATTAAATGGTCTCTCTTAAAAGAGAATGCACAACAAACCATCGGTAACTTTACTTAATCAGTAATAGGTGCCTTAAACAAATAGAAAAAGGAAAACAATCAGAAATGTTAAGAATTTTCTATAACTTCTCTTTGTTTGTCAGTTATTCCATATAATTTATAGACTTCTTCGTTAATCTCATTGTTCAAATTATCAATTTTATCATTTAAATCTTTAGTTTCAGATGTAGTTTTATCTCCCATCTCAAAAAGTCTTTTACTCAAAGAAAGCATTTTATCAACCATTTGTATAATTTTTTGTCTTTGAGATTCAGAAGGATTCTTTACAGGAAGTTGCTCTAAAAACGTTTTTGATATATTTACAGTTAATTCTGACTTATTTGTAAATTTATTTACATAATACCAATTTATCAACTTTGAATTTAGTAATGCTATAATGTATTTTAAAGGATAATCTTTATTTTTAGGCAATAGAGTATTCGTAGAATTGAATGTGTAGAATTGTTGATTATCATAACTTGTAACAAGGGGCGTTAGTCCCCCGCTTATCCTCTGAGTTATTAATTTTTCTGGACTCAGAAATATTGACTCATCTCTTGCCCTGTATAATAAGTCTTTTTGATATAAAATATACTTATTTGCAAACTCAGGATAATAGGGTTTTATGTCCTTGCCTTCTAACATTTTCTTATACTTTGAATTTTTAGCATGGTTCTCTATCATTTCTTTTTTATTTTTTCCTGTTGCTATTCCTCCAGCATGAATTGTGCTTATCTCTCCAAGAGGCATAGTATTTTTTTCTATGCCTTCAAAAATTCCAGCTCCTTCCTTACCTAAAGTTATATTGAAAGCATAGCTCGTATTATCTAAAAATCCTTTTTGCTCAACTTCTTTTTTATTAGACAAATCATTAATATCAGAGAAAATAGTTACTTTATTTTTATCTCTCTTTGTTTTATCACTTTCTTTTTCCAATATTAAAATAATTGTTGATGCAGTAACGCCTTCAAAAATTCCAGCTCCTAAATCAACTATTTTCAAAATCTTACAATTATCTAAAATGAACTTTCTTATAATATCATAAGTTGTAGTTCTTAAAATATTATTAGGGATAATGAACCCAAATAAACCATTATTTTTAAGTAATTTAATTCCTTTTACTAAGAACAAAGCGTATAAATTAACTTTGCCTGATTGTCTTGCATGGCTTTTAGAGATTGATTCAGAAGCATTAAGATAATTTTCTGTTACATATTTTTTGAATTGTTCTTGGAATTCAACGTCTCTTGTAAAGACATAAGGAGGGTTGCCTATAACAACATCAAAATTGCCTTCTTTAAAATCATCTTTCCATTTGAAAGCATATTTGTCTATTTTTTCATCGTCAACTAAAGAATTACCATGTTTTATGTGTAGGTCTACTTCTTCAGGTAATTTTCTATATTTCTCTGAAGCTTTAAGGAGTAAATTAAGTTTAGTAATTTCAACTGCTTTATTGTCTAAATCTACACCATAAAGATTTTTCTTTAAAACTTCTGTCTTTACAGAATACATCCCCTGACTATCTATTTTATTCTGTTTTGCTTCATCTTTTAGAGATAAATTTTCATATAAATAGTCAAATGCTTTAATTAAAAATGAGCCTGAACCAGAAGCAGGGTCTAAAATCTTTATTTCTTTTGATTTAATCTTTTTATTCTTTAAAACTTCTAAAACAGTATTTTTAACTATATAGTCAACCACATAAGTAGGAGTATAATAAATCCCCTGTTCTTTTTTATGTGCTTGTCCATCTTTTAATGTAGCTTTTCCCGACTTAGTTTGTTGTAATATTTTACCTAAATATTGTTCATAGACTTGTCCTAAAACGTCTGCATCAATCCAGTCGAAATTATATATATATTCCTTATCTTTTGATTCATAAAGATACCCTATTAATTTTTTTATAATTAATCCATCTATCTTTATTATGTCACAATCATTATCGACACCGATAGCAAATAAACCACTATTATAGACTTCATTATATTTCTCAAATATCTCTTTTAATTTTGGATATGCTTTATTGTCAGGTAAGTGGGTTATTTCTTCTAAATAAAGATTTTCTGGATTCATACTTAAATCTTCACACCTTCTAATGAAAATTAACCTATCAATAATTCTTTGAACAATCTCCTCTTTGTCATTAACTTCATACTTTTTAGAATATGTTTTTTCAATATCATCGGCAATAAGCTTTCTTATGTGCATTAAATCTTCTAAAAGAACTTTATCAATAGATATTCTTTTCTTTAATCTTCCTTCGTTTTCAGCTTCTTTTAGAATAAGGTTTTTTTCAAAGCTTTCCTTAGACAAAAGAAGCAGATTTTGTAAGTTTGTTATGTAATCTTCAGGATTCTTGAAAACCCTAAAAACCTGACTTGTTGCGTTTTCTTGCTCTACACAAAAAATCTTTAGTTGTTCAAAATTAGTAGAAATAGCAAAGGGTATTCTTTTAGACAAGGCATAAGAAATAACTTGTTTATCTGCTTCTTTTTCTAATGGTATTCCTACTTTTTTGACTTCCAAGTAAAATACTATCCTTCCGTCAATCTTAAAAGCATAATCTACAAAACCTAAGTTTTTACCTCTACGTGCCGTTTCTCGTTTAACAAAATCTTTTTTAGTCCATCCAAGTAATTCAAATAATGGCTCAACTAATTTCGTTTCCGTATTTGCTTCTAATTCTCTTTTATATTGATTATAATTAGCTCTAAAGTCATTAATTAACGATTGTATACCCTTTTTCACTATTTCTGTATTCATATCAAAATCTATGAGGTATTATATAAAAACTTACCTAAAAGTCCCTTAATGCGACACCTTAACTCAAGTCCCGATTATGCGACAATCCCATTATTTCACAGAATTTTTCCTTACTTCCCCTTCCTTCCCCTCTTGCTTCTTGA
>CAYHCG010000034.1:0-5356 GCA_964355135.1 Candidatus Woesearchaeota archaeon
CCTCGATAAAAGTATGTTAAAAGGGGGTGACATATGTCACGGTCTCGCACACTAAAAGAATTGCCTTGCACATTTTTGTGCATCTTACACAAGAAAGAGAGAAGTTGCACAAAAATAATCAATTTACAAATAAAGTTTGAAGCAGAATTCCTTCTAAAAATAACAAAAAAGCAAGCCAATTCATTTTATGTTTTGGTGGCATTCTGCCTTCAATCAGACACTTATGATTTAAATCTATTACCCATTTTAAGGTTTCAGTGTTTTTATATATGGGTTTCCAACCATTCCACCAATATCTCTTTTTCCAAAAGGGGAATTCGTATTTACCGTGAGGTATACTAGAATTACTAGTTAATACAAAAATCAAAGTGCTCAAAATTTGCAAACCAAATCCAAAATACAAATATCTAATCATTATCCAATAATGAATTAAAGATTTATATTTATTGGGATTTATATTATATAATAAAAAATTTACAGAATATTGATTTGATGTCAGTTCATAAAGGATAATTTGTCTATAAAGTATACTCTATGTTTTACCCCCTAAATAAAAAGGGAGAAATTCTTATCTTAATATGGAAATCGGAGAATGGATTTTATTGATAACTTTTTTAGTCGGAGTTTTGGGGTTCTAGGAGAGCATAATCACAATCGCATTTAACATTTAAAGGAACAAAACAATCGTTTTCTATACTAGAAGAAGAATCACACTGAAAATCTCCAGTTTTCTGGATAAATTCTGGTATGCAATCTGATTTTTGCCAATCTATTTTTGGAAACTCCTTTTCCAATTCAGTATTACAAAGAGAGTGAACAGATAATCCCTCATAATACACATTTCCCTGTCTACCTATTCCCCAGCTATAATAAATAGTTTTAGAATCTGTTGCTTCATTTATATTCTTTTCATAAAGATTCCCAAAATTTTCAATTAATTTTTTATTTTTGTATGCACTGACTAATAAAAATAGAAATATGAAAAAGATTATTAGGAAAACCGTAGCAAGTATTTTATATTTTCTTTCTACCATTTTCCTGATTATAACTTAATAGGTATAATTAGACAGAAGTCGTATTTAAGTTTATGGGTATAATTGGATATATGCCTAGAAATAATATCTTAGAAACCACTAAACAGACTCTAAAATTGCTAAGAAACAATAAAGAACAATCCATCAATGAAGTTGCCGAGAAGCTGAAAATACAATGGAAAACTGCAGTAAAATGCCTGGAATTTCTTAAGGATATTGGATTAGTTATTGAAAGGAAGGGCGAAAAGACTTACAGAGAAGAGAGGTTGTTTAGCCTTAAATAACATTTATATATGTCTTCCGCCATAATGTTTATATATCATTCAAAAAGCGATTTAATATGGAACTTAAGAGTTATTCTGTTTTTCACATCGGAGTAAAAATAAATCCAAAAATAGACATTAATGAGTTTAGGTCTATTTTGAAAGACTTTGCACTGGTTAAAGGCTATACCTTTCCTGACAAAGAAGATTTAAATATTAATGATATTTTTTCGCGAGGATTTAATCCTGGAGTTGAAATAATCGCTGAGAAGGGAGATACAAAAATTGAGTTTAATTTAACTATTGGAGCAATAAACTTTATCGGAAAAGATCCTAAAGAAGTATCTGACTTAGTTAAAGAAGCCATAGAGTTTTTGGAAGCCAAAAATTATGAACTAGACAAAGTAATTGATTTTTTTGAAATTATTGCTACGGCTTATTTTGAAAATGATAAATCCCCCGCACAAATATTAAAAGAAAAAACAAGCTTTGATGTTACAAAGCTATCTCAAATGGGCGATGCTGATGTCAATATGGTAAGAATCAAAGGTAGGGGTGCTGGTGAGGAAGATGCTCTTGATATAACAATCGGGATTAATCCTCTGAAACCAAGCAAAGAATTTATAATACAAATAGTAAAAAGGGATAGAGAAACAGAAAAAGTATATAAATTTCACGAACTAATTAAAGAAACAATTGAATCTTTGATAAACGAATAAAATGAGAAGGAATAGCTTAACAAACGTCATTATGGAAGAAAATAACTCAGCCTATGTTAGCGGAGCAATTACATTGAGTTACTATGGCATTACTGATGCATCTGCTCCCCCAATTAACACCTTTTCTTCGACAATTACTTCATTTAGTGCTGATAGTCGTGCTACAATTGGAATAATTGAGAACTCTAAAATGATAGATAGTTCTGGGAATCTTTATCTAAAAAGAGACTTTGAAATAGAGCAAGAAGTAATTGATTTTATTGAGGGGAAAAAAGAATTGAAAGATACTATAGAAAAGATAATAAGAAAAATATATGCTTTAATTTCATCTGAAAATAAATTGAGTCGGGTAGTTATTGGTGTGAACAAAAGTGAGAATAAAATAGAAGTTAGTGTTTATTTATCAGATAAAACAATAGGTTCTTTAATTGACCTCAATGACAGGGTAAATTCAATAATATTTGAGGAAGTTCAAAAATTAAATGATACGGAAGAAAGATACAAACTCTTAAATTTGTTTGGGGTTAAACTTTTTGATGTAAAAAATGGCATCAAGCTTTAATGTTTTAGATTTTTATAATGTTGCAAGTTTTTTAATAGTTTGTGAGAAAAAAGAAGAGTCTGCATTTATTAGAACTGCTATAGGAAGGGTATATTATTCGGTTTTCTTAACTCTAAGAGACAAAGCTAAGAATACTAAATGGTATAAAGAAAATAGAGATTATTCTGGAGCTGGAGGATATCACAAGCAACTTTTAGCTTTTTTTGAAAAGCCTGTGAATGACATTATCGAAAAAGGCGATGGCAAAATATTCTTTGAAATTTCCATACATTTAAAGAAATTGCAAGAGTTAAGAACAAAGTCAGATTATGAAAGAGAGGAGATTACCATAAAAAATTTTGAGACGGCTAAAAGTTTATTTGAAAGCTTAAGAGCCAAAGTTCAAGGCTCTGATTGGGGTTTTTAATATTTAGATTTTTTTATAGAATACTTTCTTTTATAAATATGTCCCTGAACAACTCCTTCTAATTCAGAATGCCCATCCTCTTTTATGTTTAACATTTTTTCTTTTTTCTCTATCTCTTTAAGAGAAAGAGTTCTTATGATCTTTTCGTCTGTTTTCCAATAAATCCTTTTATTTTTCCCAACTTTTCCCCTTTCAACCATTTGTAATCTGAACAGTGCTTCAAGATTATCTCTAGCCGTTTTCCAACTCACATCAAGAAATTTGGCAACTTGTCTTGTGCTGATTGGTCTGTTGCTGTTGACTAAAGTTGTTAAAGCTAAAGACATATTTTTTCTGCTGGGCATTTTTCCAATAGATTCTTTTATTGTTTCCTACTTTGCCTCTGTAAGCAAGACCGAGTTTAAATAAATTTTCTAAATGTTCTCTAGTAGTTTTCCAGCAAAATCCAGAATAGAATGCCGTCTGCTTCGTGGATAAGGGTCTATTTGCCTCAATCAAAGTTCTTAATATTACTCCCGAAATCATGTATTTATTCATTTTTTGTTACCTCAAAGTTTCCTTTGAAAATCTTGCCTTTTTTGTTATGCTCTGATGTATCCAATATGAATTTGAACTTGTATTTCTTTTCTCCAGCCTTTTTTGGATTAAGTTGTAGGTATTCTGAAAGCTCTCTTGGAAGTCTAAGGATGAATTGGTCTGCATTAAATCCAATCGTGACTTCTCTTTCAATAAGGGGTTTTTTATCTCCTTGCTTAACATCTTCTATTAGACTCTCTACTTTTTCCTTTGATTTTTTGTCAATCTTCCCCCCCCTTTTCTCCCAGGTTATTTTTTCCATAATATGTTTTGTTAACACTTATATTTATTCAAATCATATGATATTTATAAACCTTTCTACTTAGTCATATGATTATATAGTAAATCACGATAATCTTTATAAAGGGTTAATTCATATGATTAGTTGTAACATTAAATAGTTAAATTATGGGACTAACTATTTGGGCAGTTTATGGGACTGCCCTTTAATTCTCATAAGGAGTTTAATATGGAAATATTTGAAAGAAAACCAGATCCACAGAAAAGGCTTGATGACTACGCAAACATAATTGTAGAACCCTTTGACTGGAAAGCCTACAACAACAGCCAAGCTAGAGAGAAAAGCCTCTTCCTTTACCTCTTAAGTGATTTATGCAAGGTTCTTGAGGACGGGACTAGCTATTGTGGAAAGGGAAGAAAACCTATGCCATCAGCCCACATGATTTTCTGTATGGGAGTTAAAATTTATTCTGGAGTAGGTGCAAGAAGGATAGACTTTGATCTAAAAACTTCCAGAGACAAAGGATACATTAATTCTGTTCCTGCTTGTAGTTCTGTTTGGAATTATTTTAATAGCAGAACGATTACTCATAAACTAAAATATTTAGTAAAATTGTCTGCATTGCCTTTATCTCAACTTGAGGAGAAAGGTAGTTTTTCCATAGATTCTAGTGGAATTGCAGAAAACAAATATCTTCCAAGATGGTCGCATGTTAGACAAGAATACAAAAAACACAGAGCATACAAGAAGATCCATTGTATAGTCGGAAATAAAAGTAATGTCGTAGCCTCTGTGATTGTTACTGATGGAAATAAGGCAGACTCTCCGCATTTCAAACAATTGTTAAAGGATGCAATTGAGAATTTTGACATAAAAGATATCTGTGCTGATATGGGATATTTAGCAAGGGAAAATTTGGATTATGCAGACGATTTAGGAATTACTCCTTATATCCCTTTCAAAAAGAATTCAAAAAGTCATTCTCACGGAGCAAGAATGTGGAATAAGATGTATAGATATTTCAAAGACAATCCAGAAGAATATGCAAAACATTACCATAAAAGATCGAACGTGGAATCGACTTTTTTTATGATTGAGCAGAGATTCGGAAAATTTGTCTACTCAAAAAATGAAACTGCCCAAATGAATGAAATTTTGGTAAAAATCCTTGCTCATAATCTCACGACTTTGATTCAGGAGCTGTTTCTCTCAAATATAGAAATTGACTTCTTTTCTTGTGCAAAGAGGTTTCCTGCACAATAAGGGGTCTATTTCCTATGCAAGGCATATGTTTGAAGCTTTACATTCAAAAGAAGTGATTAAAAGAGCCGTATTAAAACTCAAAGATTATTATTAAGAATCATCCATGAGAGTTCGCGTCGGAGATGGGCCATAAATATTTTCATAACAATCTCTCGCTAACTGCCCTGCACCATCAATGTAACAAGTCCTTGCATCAACAGGAGTATCTCTTCTAACGTCAGTTAACTTTCCGCAACATATACATGTTTCAAAAATGGAATTCGTTTTACCACCCAAATTGACGTTCGCATTG
>CAYHCG010000035.1:0-5091 GCA_964355135.1 Candidatus Woesearchaeota archaeon
TCTGAGCGCATTCAAGAACAAGGTGTTCTTGATGAGTCCACACAAACCACACACGGCTTTGCCCGAATAGTCCCTGAATTATAAGACTTATCGGGCAGAAACTAATCCTCTTTTGTTGGATTTTCAGGAATTTGAATATCCATAGTTATTCCATTGTCGCCAACCCTGAAGTTAAGAGTTTTGCAATTTTTACATACTATATTTTGATAGCCTGCGCTATCTGTGGCAGTTATGATAAATTCATTTCCATCACATTTATGGCACGTAGATTTAACCCTCGTTATCATAAGACTCATTAATAAGAACTCTATTTAAGATTATATGTGCTGAAAAACACAAAAATTTATCGCTTTACTTTTTCTTCTTTTCAACTATGAGTTTCCCTTCCTTAACTTCACCCTCTAAATCTTGTCCAGCTTTCCAGCTAAGCAACTCAATAAGTTTAGAAGGAATGACAACCCAAAATTTCTCATATCCTTTGCCTTCATACACTCGGCTCACCTGTTTTTGTAACTTCATTTATTGTTTTAGGTATCTACTATTTATATACTTTTAGGTGTCTAATTTTACCTACTGAATAGTAACTTTTTAGATACCGAAACATTTATATACTTTAGATACCTAAATATAACATGGAAACAGAACAACAAATACAGATGAGAAGGGAAAGAGGTTTAGCAATAGCCCAGACTTCAAGAATAGTAAGAACTGAACAAGGACATTGGAAAGTGCCAAGCCAAAGCGGAGCAGGGTTTTATATTGTGAAAAGCAAGGGAGACGGAGCTAAGTGTAATTGTCCTGATTGCAAGGAATGGGGGCACAAGTGTAAGCATATTTGGGCTATTGAGTTAATAGTAACGCAACAAGTAGATAGTGAAGGCAATGTAACGATAACTCAAACAAAGAGAATAACTTATAGCCAAGATTGGAAAAACTATAATCTGGCTCAAACAAAAGAGAAAGAATACTTTATGAGACTTCTTGCAGATGTTACAAGCAGAATACAAAACCCATCTTACACTTTTGGAAAGCCGACAAGTCCGTTGAGCGATATGATTTACTCAATGATATTCAAAGTTTATTCTGGCTTCTCTGGAAGGCGATTTAATACAGATATGGAAGAAGCACAAAATAAAGAATTTGTGAGCAAGAGAATACCATATAACACGATGTTTGATTATTTCAATAAGCCAGAATTAACGCCCTTACTTTCTCAATTAGTAACCTTAACATCTTTGCCTTTGAAAGATATTGAGACCGATTTTACAATAGACAGCACGGGCTTTGGAACTGGGAATTTTCAAAGATGGTTTTCTTTCAAGCACGGAAAAGAGATAAGTTCAAGAAAATGGGTTAAGGCACATTTCATAGCTGGAACAAAGACCAACACAATAACAAGCGTAAAAATAACCTCTGAATTTGATAACGATTGTCCGCAACTAAAAGAACTCGTTGAGAAAACTAAAGAGTTCTTTGATATGCAAGAGTTAAGCGGAGATAAGGCATATTTGAGCAGAGCCAATTTAGAATTATTAGAAGATAACGGAACAAAGGCATTTATTCCATTTAAGACAAATTCAACTCCAAACAAGAAAGGCGGAGTATGGAAAAAGTTATATCATTTCTTTGCTCTGCACAATGAGGAATTTTTAGAGAGTTATCATAAAAGAAGCAATGCGGAAACTTCTGTATATATGATAAAATCTAAGTTTGGCGATGCTGTTCGTTCTAAAAATTGGAACTCACAAGTAAATGAGGTTTTATGCAAAGTTATAGCCCATAATATTTGTTGCGTAATTATGGAAATGTTTTGTTTGAACATTGAGCCGACTTTTGAGGTGAAGATATGAAGAGAAACATACAGCGAGCAAGTTGCTCCTCTTCAAGAGTAATAAAGGTTTTTAATAGAGAAGTCATTAAGATTAAAGAGGATAAAGTGCCAAAGACAATCAATTCAGAAGTTCACGCATATATATATATATCAAGAGAGCTGACAGAAAAAAAAGGTTGGGTTAAAAGTCAAATTTATACGCAAGGCGAATGTTTAAAGCATCCAGAGATTAAAAAATATCTTCTACAAACTAAACCTGAAAATATTGTTGAGATTAACGAAAAGATTTTTTATGTTATTGAAAGCAAGAATGAAAGAAAAAAGATAGATGTTGCCTTGAAAGAAGCAAGAGAAGATTATGCAGATAAAATAAATCAAGGCAATAAGATTAAGGTATTATTTATAACGGGAATTGCTGGTAATAATGTTGAAGGATATATTGCAAAAAGTCAATATTATCAAGATGGAAAATGGGAAAATATTACAGAGAATGATGTTGAGATTACGGGGCTTCTTTCAAAAAAACAAATTGAAGATATTTTAGAACAAAAGACAGCACACTTAAAAGATGTTGAGATTACCGAAGATGAGTTTTTAGAAATAGCAGAAAATATTAATGAAGTTTTACACGAAAATTCAATTAACAAAGATTATAGAGCAAAATTTATTTCTGCTTTACTTCTTGCTATGTCTGACGGCAAAGAAATAGATGTTACTGCTGAATGTGATGTTTTGATTGATACTATTAATTCAAGAGTAAGAGCAATTTTGAAAAAACACGAAAAGCTAAACTTTTCAAACTTTATAAAAATAGAAGAGCCATCAAGTTCAGATAATCACATAAAAGTAAAAGAAGCGATAAAAAGAACTTATCAAGAATTACTTAATCTAAATATTCGTTCTGCTATGAACTCTGGAAAAGATGTTTTAGGTAAATTTTATGAGGTATTTCTGAAATATGGGAACGGGGCTAAAGATATAGGAATTGTTTTAACTCCAAGACATATAACTCGCTTTGCATCCGAAGTTTTAGATATTGATTATAAGGACTTAGTCTTAGATGTGGCTTGTGGAACTGGTGGTTTTCTTGTTTCTGCTTTTGATGAGGTAAGAAAGAAAACAAAAAATCATGATGATTTTGAAAATTTTAGATTAAATGGACTTTACGGAATAGAAGAACAAGACGCAATTATCTCTCTTGCTATTGTAAATATGATATTTAGAGGAGATGGAAAAAATAATATGATTGAGGGAAACTGCTTTAGAAAATGGCTTAACGCTAAAACAACAGGCAAAACTTACTCTGCTGAATATTTGCCAGAAGATAAAGAAAATAGAATACCACCAATTACTAAAGTAATGATGAACCCGCCTTTTGCTTTAAAGAAAGGCGATGAACAAGAGTATAAATTTATTGAACACGCATTAAAACAGATGGAAGAGGGTGGTTTATTGTTCGCTGTTCTGCCTATTTCAGTATTGGTAGAAAGTTCAATAAAATTATGGAGAAAAGAAGTTTTGTTGAAAAATAACAAATTATTGGCAGTTATCACGTTCCCAGAAGATTTGTTTAACCCTTCGGCAAGTGTAGGAACTATCGGCTTATTTATAAAAAAAGGTGTTCCACATAATTTTGAAAAAGATGAGGTTTATTTTGCTAGATGTATAGAAGACGGCTTTAAGATAAAAAAAGCTGTTAGAAAAGAGAACAATAAAGTTAGAAATATGCTTGAAGAAATAAAAGAGGAGTTAAAACAATTCATCAAAGAAAAAAATCAAAAGATAAACAATGTGCCTGAATTTAAGAAAGTTTGTCTATTAGATGAAGAAGATGAGAATACAGAACTAATACCTGAAAGTTATATTGATAGTAAAATACCTTCTCTTAAAGAAATTGAAAAAGGAGTTGAGAACTTAGTAAAAAGCTGTGCCTGTTATAGGATAAAAATAAAGTAGTAAAATGGAAAAGATAACAAATTTATTTAATATTGAAAATGCAAAATCGAAAGGATTTGAGGATTATGAAGAAGGTAATATAGCTTTTGTAACTAATGGAGATTATGAAAATGCTGTTTTGGGATATGTTAATCCATTAAAGAAAGATAGAATATTTAGAAAGCAAAGTATTTGTTTATCTTCTTTTTGTGAAGCAAGTGTTCCAGAAGTTCCATTTTTGCCAAGAGGGAATGGTGGAAGCGGTTTAGTTGTCTTAATTCCTAAAAAAGAAATGTCAAATGAAGAACTATATTTTTATGCTTCTCAATTAAACATGCTTAAATGGCGTTTCTCTTTTTCAAGAATGTTAATAGCTAGAAGAATAGAAAATTTAGATTTGATAAAATATAAAGAACTAAGTTTTAAAATAAAAGAAAAATTAAATGAATTATTGCCAAAAGATAAGAAAAAAGAAATGATACATCAAAATAAAAATATTAAAATTATTAAAGTAGATGATTTATGTAATGTTGAAAAAAAGAAAGCATTACCTCAAAATGCTTTAACTCTTGGCGGTAAAACTCCTTATGTTACAACAAGTTCTTTCAATAATGGGGTTTCCGATTTTGCAGATGAAAAACCAAATGCAAAAGGTAAATGCCTGACAATAGCTCTAAATGGCTCTGTTGGAGAGGCATTTTTTCAACTTGATGATTTTATTACAAGTGGAGATAATGCCGTCTTGACATTAAAAGAAGAATATAATTCTTATCTTTTGTTTTATATTGGTTTTTTGATAAGAACCCATCAGTGGAGATATAACTATTACAGAAAATTAACTATTGGAAAACTTAAAAATCTAAGTTTGCCTATTCCCATGAAAGATGGAAGAATTGATTTGGATTATATAGAAAAAATTGTTAAAAATAGCTATGGCTTTGATAAGCTAAGCAAGTTTCTATAATAACATGGCTATGACACTAAACGAGGAAACAAGAATTATTTTAAGAAAGTTTAAGATACCTATGACTGCCAAAGAGATATATAAAGAAATTAAGAAAAGAGGACATATACAGCTTAGAACTGCTACCCCCATCGCCTCTTTAAATTCAGGGCTTTATAGGGACATTAAAAACAAAGGAAATAAATCGGATTTTATTAAAATAGAGAAGATGTCAAAAATTGGAAAATATGTAAGGTATTATGCAATAAATAAAGCGAAATAGAATTTTAATAACTATTCGGGCAGAACTTACTTATCGGGCAAAGCCACCACACACTAAACATTTATAAAACTAAGCTTTATCAGTTTCCATGCGACCGAT
>CAYHCG010000036.1:0-4756 GCA_964355135.1 Candidatus Woesearchaeota archaeon
TTTGCATTTGATAAGCTATTTTAATGGGTGGTGACATATGTCATGGTCTTACACATTTTTTAGCCTAAGTCCAACTAACTTAACTTCGTGTTCTGTTAACTTGTCCTGTATGTTATCAACACTATTTTTTAAGTAGTTTGTTCTTTTGTTCATTGTATTCATAAAAGAAGTCACTTTATGATAAAATGCCCCTATTACAAATGCCAAACTTATAATTGGTAACAGATTTAGCCATTCAGGAGAGTGTATTAATCCTGTTAGTTTCCCTATTATGTATAAGATAAGAATTATCATGCCTATCCAAAATATTACGTCCCAGATATCTTTTTTTACCATGTTAGACTAAAGAAATAGGAGTTTTTATTAATTTATCTTTTCGATTTTTTAGTCTTTTGCTTAGAGATTCCTTTAGGATTAGATATTCTTACTGCTAGATAATAGACTAAAGCGCCAATCCAGGAAGCTAAGACTATAACTAAAATCCAGACTATCTTTTCATTTTCGTTTTTGAAATCTCTTTTTACACAGTCGACTATCATCCAGATCCAGAATGCGGTTACTAGAAGTATAACTGCTACTAAAAGTAGAACTCCTATTACCATGAAAGGGAAAAAAATTAGTTCCATTGCCATATTTGTTTCAAGGGAAGGAAGTTTTTAAAGGTTATTGAGAAGAATGTTTTTAAACAACCCTGCCCTTATTGATATATGGATAAAAAGAGAGATTGGGTTAAGATAATTGCTATTGTTCTGGCTATTCTATTTTTTATATTTTGGATTATTACTGGTTTTAATAGTGAAACTCAAGAACAAACAAATCAGGATATCTCTATAATTTGTAACCAAGCTATTAACAACACTGCTCTAATTTGCAAACAATCGATAGATAATAACGATATGTTATGGTATACAAATTATAAAAGTTTACATTTTCAATGGCAAAACACATTTAATACGTTATTAAATTGCTATAAGAATAATATTCCTAGTTGTGATTATAGCTTGCCTCAAATTAATGAGACTTTAATAAAATAGGAAAATATATGGATTAATTGTCCGCATTAAACTTTTTAGCTGCAGAAGCTTTTATTCTTTTTCCTATTTCGGCTATGTCTTTTTCTGTTAATTTGCTTTTGGAAGCAATGTTATTCATTATTTCTAAATCAACTACTCTTTTTTCTATTGCTTGCCTTGCTACTTCACTCCATCTGATTTCTTTGAACTCTTTCATTCTATTGAAGAGACTTTCCGGAACTGATAATGTCATGTTTACCATATTTAGTTATGTGTTAACACATATTTAAGGTTTTTGGTTTAGAAATTATTGAGAATTGTCTTTTTTAACTTCTTAATATAGAAAGATTTATATACAAATTACCACATTTGTATACATGGAAGAAACAATATCGGTAAGAATACCTAAAGAAGACTTGAAAATGATAGAAGAAGCTAGCAAGTTTGTAAAGAGGAAGAGATCTGATTTATTGAGACAAATTGTTGAACTGGGAGTAAAACAAGTAATGCTTGAAATAGCACTTGAGAAATTCCAGAAGAATGAAGCTACTGCATGGAAGGCTGCAAGAATAGCAGGTATTCCTCTGTCACAATTTCTGGATGTGCTGGCTGAAAGAAAAATAAACTTTCATTATACAATTAAAGAGCTTAGAGAGGAATTTGATGGGTTATTATGATAATAAATGCCTCGCCCTTGATTTTATTTAGTAAAATAAATCGACTTGGATTATTAAATCAAGTATTTGAAGATGTCGTGATTTGTCAAGAGGTTTATGATGAGGTAGTTGAACGAGGAAGATTAAAAGATGAATTCGGTGTGGAATTAATCAAAGAGGCTATTTCCAATGGCAGAATAAAAGTTAAAAGTATAAATAGCAAATTTAAAGTGAAAGTTGAATATTTAATAGACCATTATAAGCTTATAGATAAAGGAGAAGCAGAAACTATTATTTTAGCACTTCAAGAGAATAAAAAAGAAGTATTGATAGACGAGAAATATGCAAGAGATATAGCTCTGAGTTTAGGCCTTATTCCAAAAGGTTCTTTAAGAGTTTTATTATTAGCTTTTGAAAATAGAATCTTAAATGAAAGAGAAATTAAGAGTTTGCTAACAGAGATTACTAGTACGGATTTTAGAATTAGTGCAGGATTATTATCAAAATTTCTAGAATTATTTGAAGAACTTAAGAATAAGAAGAAATAAAAATGTTGGAATCAATTTTCTATTTTCTAAATAATATTCTTTAAGTAACTATAGAGTAGTAAATATAGAAAAGTTTATAAACCAGAAATAATCAGGGCTCTTATGAGTTTACCAGAAACCCAAGCGAAATCTGTAGAAGAAAGGAGAAATGAAATAGTTGGTACTAAAGATGATGAATTTTTAAGAATTGTAAGCTATGGAACTTACGATTCTTTTCCTGAGATAAAGCCTTACAAAGGAAGGCCTGAAAATATAAGATTTCTCAAAGATGGAGTTGAATCTCTCATCGAAGTGACTAATTCTGATAGGGTAGTAGGAAGCACTCGAACATTAGAAGGCAGTCCAATAGACACTACATATGTTTTTCATCTAATTGATGAAAATGCAAGAAGAATTTTAAAGTATTCTATAGATGCAATTAAAGATGAGTATTAATTTATTCTTTCTTAACCGCTTTACCTGCTTTATCAAATTCAATTTCTTGGTTAATTAAGTGATGGATGATTTTTCTTAAGTCTGCTATTGGGACACGGATTTGACTCGCAGAGTTACGGTCTCGGATTGTGACGTCTTGGTTTGTTAATGAGTCAAAATCAATTGTTAGTGCGAATGGTGTGCCTGCAGTTGAAGAGCGGAGGTAACGTCTGCCGATGCTTCCGGATTCATCGTACTCTACAATGAAATCTCTTTCTAATTCTTCTTTAACATCTTTGGCTAGTTTTGTTAATTCTGGTTTTTTCATTAGAGGGAAAACTGAAACGTCGATTGGGGCCATATGATAAGGTATGGAGAAAGAAGTTTTGCCTTCTGCTTCTGCTTTCTTTTCATAGAACATGTCTATTAAGGCATAAGTCGGGCGGTCGGTGCCGAAGGCTATTTCTAGAACGTGAGGAGTAAATCTTTCCCCATTTTCACGCTGGGATTCAAGATTTATCTTTGAATGTTTTGAATGTTGCTTTAAGTCATAGTCAGTTCGATCGTGAACTCCACATACTTCTGTCCATCCGAAGGTGTTAAGCTGTATTTCAATATCCCAGGCATCGTCCGCATAGAATGCTTTTTCTTCAGGATGATGTTGACGTAGTCTTATTTTTTCTTTTGGTATCCCAAAATTAATGAACTGCATGAAAGCAAGATATAAACACCAGGCATAGGCTTGACTTTTTATGTAACCCTTTTCTATTGCTTGCTCTAGGGAGAGTTCTTGTGGGTCTTGATTTTTTTGTTGTAATTGATAATTCCAGATTGGCAATAGTTCTGTTTTAATAAGTTCATATTCTGCCCAGGAATTTTTTTGTAAGGGATCTACGAATATTTGGCCTTCGGCTTGGGTGAACTCTCTTCCTCTTAAGACTCCTTGTCTAGGAGAGATCTCATTTCGGTATGCCTTGCCTATCTGGAAAACTCCAAAGGGGATTTTCTTTCTGAAATAATTATAGTATCTTAGGAAAGGCAAGTAGGTGACTGTTGCAGTTTCTGGTCTTAGGGAGGCATCCTGGCCTGCAACAACTGTTTTCATCATCAGGCTTTGTGTATCGATTTTGTTTTCAAAATGAGATTTACATGAAGGGCAGTTGATATTATTTTCCTTAATGGTTTGTAAGAGCTTTTCATTAGAGTAAGCATCTGCGGAGACATCTAATTTTTCTTCTACTAACTTGTCTGCGCGGAAAACTGAACTACATTTGGAACATTTTATTGTTCTGTCTTTGAAGGTATCCAGATGTCCTGATGCTTTCCAGACTGTATCTGGCATCACGGTTGGACCTTCTATTTCTCTAAAGCCATAGGAATTAAAGACTTTCCTCACCGAGTTTTCTACTTTATTTTTTAAGAGTTTGCCTAGCGGCCCGTAAGTATAGAAGCCTGCAAAACCTCCGTAGATTTCTGGTTCTGGCCCCCAGATAAGACCACTTTCTTGGATGAAACTAGCGAATTCTTTTGTTTCTCCTTTTTTACTTTCTTGTGCAGGAGGAGTTTTTTCTTTCATAATGTTTTCTTTAGAAGTAGAGGGCTTTAAAGTTTTGCTTTGCCATTCTAAGGCTTTCTTTTCTGCTTCTGCTTTGTCCTTGCCTAAATATGCAAGAGTCACTGCTTTTACTTTGCCGTTTATTCTCTTAGAGGTTCTGAGATAATAGTAGTCTGTGTTATTGATTTTTTTCTTAGTTATGAAAGACATCATTTAGGCACTACATTAAGGTATTTAAGGATTTTGATTAGGTACTACTGGTTTTATTAGAAAAGATTTTGATTTTCGATTGTAAGATTTTATTGGGGTTGCTTTTAGATGAAGGTTTTCTTCTAGGAATTCATTAAAGGCTTTGTATTCTCCCATTCCCTTGACGTCCAGATCATTTAATTTCCAATCATCAAGGCATATAATTAATTCTTTTTTAATTAGTGGTGCAATGAAATTTAGGACACTCTTTGAAGAACTATAAGTATCACAGTCAATGAAAACTATTCCCAAGTTATCAATCTTGTATTTATTCTCAGTAATACCCCAAGGTCTTGCCTTGGGGATAAAGCTATAAGTCTG
>CAYHCG010000037.1:0-4688 GCA_964355135.1 Candidatus Woesearchaeota archaeon
TTAACACTCTCAGGGTAGATTAACTTTTACCCTGAGGACTTTTTCAACAGAGCCCGTCTGGGTCGCAGAATTTAAATACGGAACTGGGGAAGAATTATTATGGCATATGAAACCGTAGAGGATATAGCTGAGAAAAATGCAACAGAAGCACGTTCTGGCAGACTTCAATATGGGGAGGAGAGCGACAGGATTATTGTTGTTTGTCCGTATGATTCTTTCAATTCTTATTTTGGTTTTGTTATTAAAGATATTTTTGGGGCAAAAGAACTTGATATTATGAAAAAGGTTGCAGGTGAAGACAGGCCATTTGATGTTGTGGAAAGGGAGAAAAGGAGAGTTATCCCTAGTCACGTTATTGATTTTGGATTTATCATTGTTGGGGAGGGGCCGGCCAGAATTGTCGACTTTTTGGATTATAGGGATTGGGCAAGAAAAGAAGAGATTGCTTTAATAAGTTTGAGGGAAAGTATAGCAGGAGAACTCGCTCAGAGGCACACATTTGACCAGCATGGTAATTTTGTACAGGATAGTGTGGGAAATCAAACGGTTAAGTTTTACCATGACAGTGTCGTCAGAGACTTAGAAAGAATTGCTGCTGCACGAGTTAAAAACAGAGAGTTAACTTTCTTTGATGTAAGATATCCTTAAAGATTAGTTTTAAATAGATAATTTTATATTTATTATAATGATAACCGCATATTTTTCAGGAGATAAAATAACTTCTACCTCGGATGAAGCTTTTTCTCTTTTTGAGAGATCTCGCTTTGGAGAAAAGCTCAAAGGAAAGATAGAATACTCTTTTGTGGAGTCTCTTTTCTTAGTTTCAGAAGAAAAAATGGAACTTTTTCTAGGAAGTAAGAAAGTTAGTGAGGAAGAACTACTGAAAAAAATCAAGAAGGCAGATAAGAAAATTGAAACTAAATATGCAGTTTTTTCTGATTTAAGGGGGAAAGGTTACATTGTCAAGACTGCACTGAAATTCGGAGCAGAATTCAGAGTTTATGAAAAAGGAGTGAAGCCAGGAGACGATCACGCGAAATGGATTTTGTATACAACCAGAGAAAATGAAAATATGAGTTGGCATGATTTCTCTGCCAAGAACAGAGTTGCGCATTCAACAAAAAAGAATTTATTAATTGGGATTGTTGATGAAGAAGGTGACGTTACATATTATGAAGTTAAATGGGAAAGGCCCTAGTTAATTAATAATTAAAATATAAAAAAATTAAAAAGAAAAAAATAAAATTAGATTTCCCATAAGAAGTCAGTGGCTATTTTATTTTCTCTAGATCTCTTAGAGATGTTTCTTCTGTTGCCTGTTCTTGAAGGTTTGCTCTTTTTGTATTTGCTTTTCATATGTTTTATAGTCGTATTTAGTATAAATAGGCGCGTAGTATTTTCTAAACTTATTTTCTTAGGAGATTTATTTTACAAAGACTGACGTATATTCTTGACTACATGGAGTTAAATAAAAGCATTATTTGTATGATTTATGAGAAACAAATTATTACCACGTTTGCTTATGGGTGCGGGACTCATTACTTCTTCTTTGTATAATGTGGGATGTGGCGGCTTTAGTGTCAGACAGCATGCACAATCAGACAGAAGTCATGATACTGAGCAAGAGCAAGAACAAGATCAAAATCAAGATCAAGAAATTAATCAAGATATTTACATTTTTATTGGTGGAGTGTGGTACCATCCTGATCATTTACCGGACGGTTATCCTGGAGAGGGAAATAACAACTCGAATAGTAATGACAACACTAATAATGATGATCATGACTACAATCATAATGATGATCATGACTACAATCATAATGATAATATGAATGGCAATGATAATACCAGCACTGGACACCAACAGGGCCACTGCACAAAATTAGAGGATTTGGTTGTTGATGCTGGAAATGGCTTTGCGGTTTTAGCAGATTATATTATAACTAACGAAAATACAGGAGCAAATTGCGTAGCTGATAACTTGAGTTGTAGATATATTGAGATTGGTGATCCAAGAAGGATAAAGATCTGCGCCACTAATGGACGTGTGGAAGCTTATGATGATGGATGCGATGAAGTAGAGAATTGGGATAGTATGAGCGCTGAAGAACAACAGCACTTTTATTCAACCCATCTTCCTGAGGGGGAAAAGAGCGCATGTTTCACTAATATGACTACTGGCGATTTCTTTTGTATAGAGGGAGATAGATTTGCGGCAGGGCTTGAAGGTTATCAGGTTTGCCAGTCTAATGCTCCTCCTCATACATATAGCAGTCCTTAAAAAAATGTTAAGCAAACTAGTGTGTCCGAACTGTTGGAATGAAGATATTATTATAGTGGAAAGACATTCAGACGGGACTTTTAGATGTACCAATTGTATTGATTCATAATAATATTTATAACAAGGCTTTTTCTAGTACATTAATGGTCGATATTATCAAAATGAATAGGGATAAGGAGAGAATACTCTCAAATATGAAACTGCGGGGTCCCAGCGTGCCCGTAGGAGTCGCTAAAAGTGTGGGCATAAGTCCTTTATTTGCATCCGCCTTTCTTTCTGAATTAAAGGGCGAAGAAAAAATCAAGATAAGTGATATGAAAGTGGGCAGTTCGCCACTTTATTACTTGCCTGGGCAGGAAGCTATGCTAGAAAACTTTGTTGAGCATCTTAACCCTAAAGAAAGGCAGGCGTTTCACTTACTAAAGAATGAGAAAATCTTAAGCGATGAAGAACAAACTCCGGTTAATAGGGTTGCTTTGAGAGCTATAAAAGATTTTGCTATTCCTTTAAAGGTAAGAGTGGGAGAAGTTTACAAGATATTCTGGAAGCATTTTTCGGTTAATGATATTGAATTTGAGAGTTTGTTTAGAGAAAAGATTTTAGGAGAGAAAAATGAAGAGAAAGCTGAAGCTTCAGTAGAAGAGGTTATTAGAGAAACTGAAAAAGAGCAAGATAAGAAAGAAGAGACTAGAGAACAAATTAAGGAAGAAACAGAAGTAAAAGAAAAGATTGAAGAAGGAGAGGAGCAGAAAGTTGAAGAAAAGAAAGAGAGTGTTAAAAAAACTAAAAAGAAGAAAGTCGAGAAGGTTACTGAAGAAGCTAGAGATGAAGAAACTCAGCTTGAAGAGATAATTGTCTTGCCAGAGAAGAAAATGCCTGAAACTGATTTCGGGAAACAGGTTAAGAAGTATCTAGAAGGAAGAGACATTGAACTTATAGAGGTTGTAATGGATAAAAAGAAAGAGTTTATCGCAAAGATAAGGACAGATCATATTTTTGGTAAACAGGAGCATTTTCTGATTGCAAAAGACAAGAAGAATGTTTCAGACAATGACTTAACTGTAGCTTTGCAAAACGCTCAGGCTGAGAAAATGCCTGCAATAGTTATGTCCTTAGGGGAACTCAACAAGAAGGGGAAGGACTATATCAAGATGTGGAACAATCTTGTTAAGTTTGAGAAACTTGAGTTCTAGGCCTAATACCTTAGAAGAGAGTGGGGAAATCTTTAAATAGGAAGTTTTTTAGACTATTGAATGGGAAGAGTCAAATCCTCAATGATTAAGAGAGCTGCAACACAGCTTTATGAAGGAGTCGATGTTTTTAGTAGTGACTTTGAGCATAACAAAAAACTTTTAAGCAATGATATGCCTTCTAAGTCAACCAGAAACAAGATAGCTGGCCAATTAGTGAATTTAGCTAAAAAAGAAAAGGCTAAGAAAGCTAAGAGGGAAATTGAACATGGAACACCACGAGAACAACCACCAGAACAAACCGAAGACATTTGAGTCAGAGAATAATAATGTTATTTTTGTCGGAAGCAAACCGCTTGTTAATTATATAAGAGGAGTTATTACACAATTCAATAAGAGGGATGCAAAAGAAGTCATAATCAAATCAAGAGGAAAGTTTATTTCTAAGGCAGTAGATGTGGCAGAAGTTGCCAAGAGATCGCTTGAAGAGAAGAATATCAAAGTTAAGAGTATAAGCATCTCAAGCGAGAGTTTTGAGGCGGAAGGCAAGCGGACTAACATATCCACAATGGATATTGTTTTAGGGATGTAAATTAACTCTTTAAAGTGCAAACATTATTAATGCATGCTGTTTCTTGAGGCATTTGAAATCCACAATCGACTAATATATTCCCTCGTCTGCAAGTTTCGTCCTTATTTATTATTCCACAATAACAGGTATTATCACAATCAGAATCTACTATGCAAGATTTATCACAATTTTCTGGCGACATACTTGTGCACATACCTATTTTTGATTGAATAAGAACTCTTGTGGTACGAATCATAAAAATTCCAATTATAATCACTATCAGTATTATTACTATTACAATTATTTTCTTCTTCATTTGGATTTCTTTTCAGTGTTTGACAGTATTTTGTCAATTTTTTCTTCAATGCGCGTTATATCACTTTTTATGACTTTTATCTCTTTCATCCTTTTAGTATTGAAGAAAACGCTTATGGCGTGAACGATAAGCCACAAGATGACTACTGCCCCTATTGCCTTTAACCAGAGGCCAATTTGACCTACTGCAAGAAGAACATCAGAAGGAGCTGTAATAATTTCTTCGATTGCCATTTCTACTTTAATGGATGGAGGTTTATTAACTTTAGGTTTTGGAGCGGCTCTGTTGAAAATCTCTAATGTTTTAGCTTTAAATTGTAGGCTATTGCCT
>CAYHCG010000038.1:0-4442 GCA_964355135.1 Candidatus Woesearchaeota archaeon
CTTGTTGTTGGGCTGATTGTGGGCACCTGCATATAATGCTTAAGAAAATTGTTAACTCTCACAGCTACCTTTGACGATGAGCTATAAGCTTGATTTTTGATTTTATGTTTTTGGGCTGGTTCGGTAGAAAATAAGTAGTTTATTTTGATTTTTCTTTTTTTTGTTTATTTTTTGTTTATGGTTTTGAGGTGGGAGGAAGGGAAGGAAGGGGGTTACTCAAAAGTAAGACTGCCAGAGTCATCTATCCTACCAACTTGCCAAACATAACTTTTTTTAGAAATAACTTCTTTGATTTGTTTTCTTATTAAGTTTAAAGATTCTATTTTTGAAGTTTTTGATAAGAAGATGATATCCTTTATTTTTTCTTTGTCTGTCATTCCATTAAATACTAAAAAATCTACAGGGTTAAGGACTGGTTTAACATCAAACGGATTGAGTTTTAATGTTCTGAATATTGGTAAAACAACCTTGCTTACTATTCTTTCAGCTTCATCTCTTCCTTTCTTAACTGCCAACTCTCTAATTTTTTCCTCCTTCTCATCAAATTTTCCTTCTTTTTCGCTCATTACAATTATCTGTGCTTCATAAGTGTCCAACCAGGTTTTAACCGTTGGTTTTTTTACCTTCAGGTGTAAATCTGAAACCCTAACTATCTCCCCACAACATGGGCAGATACATAGTATCTTCCTTAATTCACCAAATTCTTCAAATAAATTAGTCATTTAAATTCCTCATATCTCACTTTATTTTTCTCTATGGCTTCTTTTACACTTTTCTGATGTTTGTTGAGTACTGCTTTTCCACTTTTGACTTCCAAGAATCTAATACTCTCAACCTTTCCTGCTGTTAGACCATGGAAAATTATAAGGTCTATGGGTTCACTTAAAAATCTGCAATCTGATAACTCCCATTTGAAATCCTTCATGGTCGGGAAAACTTTTTCTAATAACTTACCAACATTAACAGATTTTGCGGTAGTTTGTGCGCCAGTAGTGGCTCTCTTCATTTTCTGTTTTAACTCACTTTCTCTTGCGATTAACGCTTCTTGAAGATTTTTCTGGACTTCTACTGCTTTAAACGGAAAAGGTTTTGTACCATCAAAGAGTAAAGCATCAGAAATCTTAAATTCACCACCGCAACCAGGATGCTCTGCATAAATATCCGATTTTTTAAGAAGTTGTATTATCTCTTCAGTTTCCATTACCTCTTTAATCTTCTAGAATATTTAAAGTTTTTGAGGAAGAGAAAGGGGAAGAATCCAAAAGAACTTTAAATCTCCTATGGCTAAGTAAAAAGTGGAAACCCAGATAAAACCTTTAGAATCGAAAAAGAACCCTGTTTTTATTGGTGCCGAGGTAAGCTTGATTATGCTTGTTATAACTTCTATCTTATATTTCCTGAAGATTAGTTCCACACTCCAGAATTGGGGCTTAGCCCTTTTACTTATTTCTGGTGGTTTTACTTTTTTAATGTATAAAAATCAATGCCCAAAATGTAAGAGGGTTTTTCACTTGAAGAAAATATCCGATGAAGTAATAAAAGAATGGGATGAACCTAAGCAGTATAATGAAAAAACAATTTATTATTATTCTGATGGTTTTACACAAAAAGATATAAAAAATGGTCAGACTAAAACTTTTATTGCAAAGTATGAAAGACATAAAGACGGATTTCAATGTGGGGTTTGTAATGAAACATCCTATCAGACCAGAGATGTCTTTACAAACAAAGACAGTTGGTTAAGAGTAACAGCCCCCAATAAAATCACTACTTCTACAAAAGCCCCCGAGATAAGTTTTGGTTTTGAGCCAACTTATTACAAGGATAAATCTGGTGCAAGAAAGTCTATACCCTCTTCCGTAAAGGAAAAGTTATGGTTGAACTATAACGGAAAAAAATATCAAGGATTATGCTTTGTTTGTAAGAAAGAAATAGATACAAAAAATTTTGAGGCTGGTCATGTAATACCTGCTTCAAAAAATGGAAGCGATAATATAAGCAATTTAAGACCAATATGCAAAAGTTGTAACCGAAGTATGGGTGACATGAATCTTAACGAATTTAAGAAGAAATATCATTAACCAGTGTCAATCTTACTTCTAAAATAATTTTCTACCTCTTTGTCTACGAAGTAAACATAACATCCCTTTAAGCCCCTAGACATAAGTGTACGATAAGTATTCTTTATAAGAATATTTGCTTTTTCATCTGCTTTTTTTGAATTTATTTTATAATCTCGATAATATCCACTCAAGGATTTATCGGTTTTAGCACGTTTTTTTGGGAGTGTAATTATTTTTCCATCTCTTACAACTAAATCTGGACCAATAATGACTCCAATATAATCTACTTCCAAACCCTGACAGGTATGAATACAGCCCACCTCTCTTACTGATCTTGGGGAGATAATCCAAAGGTTTCCGTCTATTGCTAAATTCCATTTCATTTCGAATTTATACTCGGGCATAACAATATCATAAGAATTCTTATTCGCCTTACTAACCCAGTCCCAACAATATCCTGCAACAAGACGAGCCTTGTTATTCATCCTATTTTTTTCAAAAATTAATTCTCTTAGTTCATTAGGGGAATCAACAATTTTAAAATCATACTTTGCTCCAGCTAAAGATTTGTTTGCTGTTTCTTTTATCTGAAGAACGTCATCTAACCATGCCAGATACCCATCCGATCCATTACATCTAAATTGAGATTCAAGTTTTAAATAATGAACTTTTACTCCCAACTTATTAGCCCACTTTTCTATTTCTTCTTTTTCTCCAATATCTGACCAAGTAACTTTTTGATCTTCATCTAAAAAGAAAATACAAGATTTGGCAGATTTTATTATTTCTTTTATTTGATTCTCTCCGTAATTCTTAAACATTCCAGATTTTTCATTTAATCTATGCGCTTCATCTACTATAAGGGAATCAAAAGTATTCTCTTTACAATCAGTATAAGATCCTGAACCCGTAAACATATTAGAAATGTGTGTTTTTTTCAAGGTTCCAGTAAGTTTACTTTCAAAAACATCTCTAGGGGCTGAATTTTTAGTAACATACCTAGTATTTAGGCCTAGTTTTGTTAGAGCAACTAGCAGATTAATAGCAACAACGGATTTTCCAGTACCAGGCCCACCTTCAACAATGAGTACATTTTTATTATCTATACTTGATTTTTTCCCCAAGGCTAGTGCTTCTTCATATACTACTTTTTGATCGTCAATCATTACAAATTCTTGATTCCCCTTTATCATCGATACTAAGCTATCTGCAAGACTTTTGGAGGGTTTTATCTCTCCGTTTTCGATCCTATAAAGTATATTCTTTTTATCTCC
Source organism: Candidatus Woesearchaeota archaeon (assembly GCA_964355135.1). Taxonomy (GTDB): domain Archaea; phylum Nanobdellota; class Nanobdellia; order Pacearchaeales; family GW2011-AR1; genus UBA73. The sequence goes on from CAYHCG010000038.1 coordinate 3,338, forward strand.
ATATTTTACATGTTTAGCGATAAACTCTTGTAATTTTTCTTTATCTTTATTACAAAAAGCAGGAGACTTAGTTAAATAATCTTCATAAAATTTATTTTTAATAACTGATTCATCCGTACAATTATGTAGGTATGCACAAGGTAAGAGGATCATTCCTTCCCCATATACTGCTGAATTAAATCCCTGAAGAAGTGTTGAATAAGACCATGCTTGATACGATGGATGGAGTTCTTCGCTTATCCCATGCTTAAAGCGAGTTAGGACTATAGCATCTTTTTCTGTCAGTTCAATATGTGTCCATTGTTTAAGCTCTATTATTATGACTATTTCTTTATCTGCTTCGTTTTGACCAGTAATGATAAAATCTATCCTATTTTTTGTTCTAGCAATAGAGTACTCAATCGCAACTCCAGAATCATCTGGAATAGTCTTTGTATTTAATACATGATACATTGCTCTGCCTAAAGAATTTTGCCAAGATATATACTCAGAACTGTTGGGTTTTATATCAATATTTAATTTTTCTTTTATACGCGACCTGATTATTTCTTCTATACTATTTGAAGCATCTTCCAGAAATCCTTTTTTATTATTTTGATATACAATCATTTTTAAAATTCGTTATATTTTTTATTTGAACCTTTAGCCTTGTCTATTGGATATTTTTTGGCACTTTTTTCCATTTTTCTGTCAAAAGCTTCTGATAAGTCTACATCGTACTTTTGAGCCAGCCTAACTAAGAAGTACAAAACATCCGCCATTTCATCCTCAATTTCCTCTCTCTTTTTTGAATCTTTGAACAACTCTTCAATTTCTTTTTCAGATTTAAATCTAAATGGCTCTAATAATTCCGATGCTTCTAAGCTAAGAGCAATTGCTAATTCCTTTGCGTTGTGAAATTGGTCCCAGTCTCTTTCCTCACAATATTTCTTCACAAAATCTTTAATCTCTTGTATATTTCTTACTTCATCTTTAGCCATAAAAACCTCACTTATTCAAACTTCTTAAGATTTTCTATATGGAGAAGGGTTAGGCTTTTAGGATTTGGAGAAAACTCAAAATAACATTTAGCATTGGTCTTAAGCCACCAGCAAAAAAATTAAGT
>CAYHCG010000039.1:0-4278 GCA_964355135.1 Candidatus Woesearchaeota archaeon
CTGCGTTTGTCATGATTACTTCTTCTTCGGAGCGCTGTAAGTCTTCTGCACCGCAAAACATTTATAATACAAAAGGTATTTAAATGGAAGGTTATTATAAATAACATGGTTGAAAAGAAGATTATTAGAGGTACTAAGCATGAGAATAAAAGTAAGATAGAGGACTACTTAAATTTTAAGATGACGTCAGTCAGCGACACAAGGACACTAGGCAGATATCGCTATTTTTTAAAAATATTTTTAGAGCAGATAAATAAGGATACAAAAGATATCACGGAGACAGATGTGATTGAGGCGGTGAATAAGATGGCTAAAAATTACAAAGTCGGCAGTATGAATGATGTGAAGATTTTGGTGAAGAGCTTTTTGTATTGGAGATATGATGATATTAAGGTAAGATTTAGAAATCTTGATAAAATCTGTAAGGGTATGGAGAAAGGTCGAACTTATAACCCTAGTCAGATGTTGAGCAAGGAAGATATAGAGAAATTAGTACAAACTGAAGAAGAAGTTAGGTGGAAAGCGTTTTTCATGCTTTATTTTTATGGCGGTTTTAGACCTGGAGAGGTATGTAATCTGAAATGGAAGGACATTACTTTTGATGCAGATGGTGGAGCTTTCATTACTCTGCTTGCGCCAAAAACAAAAAAGAATTTTGATAAGTATGTTCCAGAAAACGTTTGCTTTTATCTTAAAAAACTAATGACTAATAACTCACAATACGTATTTCCTACAAAAAGGACTAAGATGAAAGTAGCACCAAAAAAAGGAGAAGCCATTCCTGTTGGAGACAAACCAATGACTACAAGCGGAGTATGGCAACATTTAGTACCTTTAGCTAAGAGAGTATTTGGAAAACACGTTAATCCTTACATATTACGCCACAGCATAGCCACTATACTTTATAATCGAGATGATTTGAAGGACGATTTAGTGGCGAAGCAAATGGGACATAGCGTGAGCATGAAAGAGACCTATAACAATCTCTCAATGGAAAAAATAAAAGAGCAAATGAAGAGGATACATATTGAAGCAGAGGATTTGCCTGTTGAAAAGAAGAAGGAGTTAGAGAATAGGATTGAGAAGTTGGAGGAGATTATAAATCAAATAACAAAAGGGAAAATGATGCTTTTGCCTCATTTAGATGAGAATGACAAAGTAGTTGATTATGAGGTCTTGCCTTTAGAAAAATAAAAACAAAAAGGCAACTAACCTTTCTCTTCTGTTTTTCTAAGTTTCTTCTCCAAATGCCACAATCTCTTAATCTGCTTAGCGCCCATATTATCCCACGGCATTTTATCCAATGTACTAAACTCAATTGTTTCTAATGCCCTTATTTTCTCTTTTCTAGAAATTTTTGGTACGACGACCTTTAATTTTTGCCTCTCTAATGTTCTTCGGCGTTGTTCAGTACGCCATTCCTGCATATTCATACATAGTAAATCTTAAGGAGATTGCCTGAGGTTCCATCACCAAGTCCGCTACCTACAATTCTAAAAATATCATTTGCAACCCTAAAAACAAAGTTATCTGGGCTTCCTATGTTGCCATTTGCATCAATAGAATATGTAAAAGGATAGATTGTAGTTGGTGCACTTCCAGCTCGTATTTGTAATACTAACTCTTGGGTACCTGAAATAAAAACTAATAATGAACCTGTTGATGTATGATTATTAGACGCAAAAAAGATTTTTTTAATATCTCCATTAACTGCCTCTGTGCTATAAACATCAAACAAACCATTAGCGTCTGCTGTAAGGCTTCCTACTGGAAAGGTAAAGTCTTTTATCCGTAAAGGGTTTGTCATCCTATGTAGTTCCTATACTTAGAAATTTGAGGTTGTAAGGGTTTTATCAAAGGAACCATTATAGCTTTTTGTTCTTCTAATAAAGCGATAATTTTATCCTTATCATTAAGTGATATTTTCAAATAAGAATTAGAGATTTGCTCTTGCGTCTTTAATAATTTTTCTTGGAGTTTAACTTGCTCTTTTAAATCTTTTATTATATCTTTTCTTGAATTCTTAGATATGACTTGTTTCTTAATTTCTTCCTTCATCTTAGTAATCCTTATAAAAATTAATTCGCCCTCCACCTATATTCTCGACGATATAATTATCTTTAAGCAATTCCAAGGCGAGAGCGTCTTTAATCTCCTCTTGCGTCATTTCTTCAACAACGTTAAGAGGTTTTTTCAGAATTTCTGACCACATTAAGTTTTGTTTTGTCGTTCTCATTATACACCCCCTTTACTTTTTATAAAAAGCATAACCGCCTAAGTTGCTAGGTTCGATAATGTAACCATTAAACCTCTCAACCGCATCATTATTCTGCTCGGTTACTATTCTGGTCTTTGTCTCAACTTTCTTAATTTCTTTCTCTTTCTTAGTATTCAGATTTAATAACAAAAACTCGTTTAACTTTTTGATAGTATCAATGCTTAACTTAGAAGTGTTTAACGCCTGTACGCCCAAGCTATTGGTTAATTTGAGATAAGTTTTTATCAATTCATCTCGATTGTTATAACTTTCATTAGCAATTTGCACAGAAGTTCCAGACACGCCAGGCATCGCAACTAAACTTAACTCCAATATTTCTATTCCTCTTGCATAACTAATATCATCATCTTCTTTTATTTTCACAAGTTTTTGGCACCTTGCACCAATGGACACTTCCTTAATCAAACCCTCTTTTATCGCCTCAATTGTTTTTTTATCACTAACCCAACCACTATAATTAATTTGCTTTCCGTAACTAATGCTCGTTGCATCTTCTAGTCTACCTACCATGTTATCAGTATCGTTAGAATGGTTTTTTAATATTGGTTTTTCTCTAAATGTTGGAACAGCCTTATGTAATTCTTCCGAAGTGTAATAAATATTATTTTTAGAAAGCCCTTCTTTAATTGCCACTCCTTTTACTCGTGCCTTAGTTGTACTTAGAGCTTCTAATAAATTATTTTTATTAAATTCCAAGTTTCCACTTAAAGTAACTCCGACGTTTTCCGCTATGATATAAAATCCGTCTTTGTCCTTCTTATACGCCATTTTTATCTCTGTCATGTGTTAATGCCCATAATTCTTTCTCCAATCTAGTAATTGCGTCTCGATGCTCTTGCATTCTGCCTCTAATCTCCAATTCTTTTAGTTTGTAGTCCATCAATTCTTGCATTTAGATTTAATATCGCAGTATAAATTAAAACTAGCGTTCTTTGTATGTGCTCGTGCCCGAAGTATCCACTTCCATTTGCTAACTCCAATAACTCCTCCAAATTTAATTCTTCAACTTTTTTCATGCAATATGAAATCCTCTATTTTTACTATATCCGCCATTCGCTAACAAACGTTTTATGATGTCGTTGTAGTTAGTCATGTGTTCCATTTGAATTTTATCCAACTGCTCTTTAACATCTGGATAGACGAACACACATTTTAGTGGCGTGTTACCCTTACCTTTTGGTCGTGCCATCTTCTACTAATTTATACAACTCTAATAAACACGTCGCAAATAATCTCTCAGGACTAGCGTCAGTTAAACTATTTACTAAACGTTGTAGTCGTGCCTTTTTATCGCCACTAGCAACGTTTTCTTCTATGGGTGCGTTACTTGGTCGTTGTAGCATTCGTTCTTGTGATTTTAACATTTTTCTGCCTCCTTTAGTTGAAATGTGTAAACGATTTTATTATTCAGCAAAAATGATACAGCATCACCATAGCTTTCTAGTTTGTTTCTATGCTTAATTTCATTTAACTTTGTCCAATCTGTTTCTTTTATTTGTATCATTTTTTTGGTTGTCATGTTGTGAATATAAAGAGCTAAAGGGTTCTGCTTTAGCCCCTCGTAATTTTTACATATAATCTAAGCAATAACGCCTAGCAGGATTTATCTAAATTTTACTTTTAGGATTAAAATGGAAAGCTTTCCTTGTTAATCTTAATCTTATAAACCATTTAACGTATTTAAAGGCTGTAATAAAAACTATATAGTCTTACTAAATATATGTTGTAGTATATAATGCCCTGACGTTAATGGATAGGAGGGAAAGGAACCCAGCACATCACTTTAAATCGTTGTTTTCTAAGAATTCATATAGGAAAAACCATAAAAAACCGCCAATTATTAGTGAGTTGAACGCTTAACTCTAAAACACTATCGACGACGGAAGGGGGGGGAGGGGGGGGGGGGGGGGAAAAACAAAAAAAAAAAAATAATAAAAGAAATTAGGTTTTAATTTTTTTTAGGCGGTTAAAGTGGTTAAATGTTTAAAGGAAATTTTTTT
>CAYHCG010000040.1:0-4245 GCA_964355135.1 Candidatus Woesearchaeota archaeon
ACTTCGCTTTCCCAAATTCCTCACTTCGTTCGGAACTTCTCTTAATCGCGATGTTATTTTCAATTGCAAATTCTCTTAATTGTTGAGTTAAAAGATAGGAGAGGGCACTTCAATTCCCCCGACCACCCGCCCCTAGTTTGGAGTTTGTCGCCTAAACTAAAAAACTAAACCGAAACGAGGGGGGAGTTCCTTAGTCCTTCGGACAGATAGTCTCGGCTTCGCCTCGCAGAAAAACTTCTCTTAACCCATAAAAACAAACTCAAAAAATGCCTTGCACTTCTTCTAACAAAGGTTAAGAGGTTCGCTTTTGCTCACGCAAATTTTTCTGATATTATTCTGGAGTTTTACACAATCTTTTAATACAGCTAAAACATATCAAATTTATGACTATTGAAGAATGGATTGCAGATAAGATAATTGAAATAATCCTTGCATTGTTAAGTGGCGGTGCGGTTTATTATTTATTCCAGATAAATAAAAATCAAAAAGCTTCTATGGTTAACTCTCCAAATTCTCAAATCATACAAGCCCATGGTAATGTCAATATTAATAATTTAAGAGAAGGAATCAAGAAAGAAACTGCTTTTTCTGAGGAAATTGTAGAAAAAGAAGATAATCCTAAAAAACTTCTTAATAAAATAGAAGAATATTTAGATGAGGATAAATCAATTTCAATAATAGCTGAAATGTCCTTTAGACTTGCTAAAAAACTAGAAATGAAAGAAGATGAAAAATGGTTAGAACAAGAAGTAAAAGGATATTCAGAATATTTGAATCCTGATGAAGAAGGTAAAACTGGACTAAAATTTAAGAAACAAGAAAAAGGAAATCAACATAGGAGAATTGAAGCAGAGCTGAATATTGGGTTAAAAAACGGGCAAATCGAAAAATTTGATATTCCTATGTTCATCTCCCAATCATTAAGACAAATTGAAGATTGGGTGAATAAATATTCTAACCAAAATCAAATAATAATGAATGCTCCACCAATGGAGATTATGGTGAAAGATTTGGGTGCTAATCCTAACGAGTCCGTTCCATATTTAGTTAATCCTCAATCTTTCAAGAGAATTTTGCATGGAGTAAGACAGAAAATAATTGATTTTTTAGACAGGGCAAAGAAGAAAAATCAAGAATAAACCGAAAGGTTTATATGTATCTATCTTGTATTAATAATGTAGCTATCATTATATATTGTTGTATCCAATGATAGTTTATGGAAAAAGGGATGATAGACGCAATTTCATTAATTAAATCAAGTGAATATAGACATAAAGTCTTAAATGCAATTGGAAATGAAGTTATAACTCCTTCAGAAATTGCCAAAAAAGTAGAGTTAAGACTAAATCATGTTAGTATGGTTCTTGCAGAATTAAAAGAGAAAAAATTGGTTAAATGTTTAAATGAAGAAACTAAAAAAGGTCGTCTATACGAATTAACGGAGTTAGGAAAAAATGCAATTGCAAAATATGGATAAGCCAAAAGAGAAGAAGTTTAAAGATACTTCATGGGATTTTAGAAAAGAATTTACTAAATATAGTAATCATGGATTTCATACTTACCCTGCCATGATGATTCCTCAAATTGCCAGAAGATTAATAGAAATGTATGGTAAAGATAAAAAAGTTCTTCTTGACCCGTTTGTTGGTTCGGGAACAGCACTTTTAGAGGCAACACTCCATAAAAATTTCAAAAAAGCTTATGGAATAGACATTAATCCTCTTGCATTATTAATTTCTAAAGTTAAAACAACAGCAATTCCTCCTCAAAAATTATGGGATGAATATCATAATCTTGTAAAAAATAGTTTAGAAGATAAAAAAAATAAAAAGCAAATTGCCAAACCAGATTTTTTTAATATTGAATTTTGGTTTAAGCCAGAAGTTATAAAAGATTTATGCATTATTAAAGAAAATATAAATTCAATTAAAGATAAAGACATTAAAGATTTTTTCTTAATCGCGTTTTCGGAAACCGTCAGAGACGTTTCAAATACAAGAAATAGAGAATACAAACTTTACAGAATGAATGAGGAAATGCTAAAAAAACACAATCCAGACACTTTTAGAAAGTTTAGAGAAAAAGTTAAAGAAAATATTTACAGCATGGAAGATTATGTTAAAGAAAAACAAAATTGTGAAATAAATATCTTAGCAGAAGACACTAGAAATTTAACTTCAATTCCTGAGAATAGTGTTGATTTAATTCTTACCTCTCCCCCGTATGGAGATAGTCGGACAACGGTAGCTTATGGGCAATTTTCCAGGTTGGGATTACAATGGTTAGGTTACGATAAAAACCAAGTTCTCAATATTGATAAAATAAGCTTAGGAGGAATACCCACTAAAGATTTAAAGAATGATTTAGGTTCTCCAACATTAAAGCAAACTTTAGATAAAATTGCAAAAATTGACCCTTATCGTGCGAGAGATGTTTTAAGTTTTTATGTTGATTTTGATAAATGTGTTCAAGAATTGCACAGAGTTACTAAAAAAGGTGCATTCATGTGTTTTGTCGTTGGAAACAGAACAGTTAAAGGTATTCAAATTCCAACAGATGAAATAATCTTAGAATTATTCCAAGCAAAAAACCATTATTATCATCACAACACATTTATTAGAAATATTCCTCATAAGAGAATGCCTAAATTAAACTCTCCTACAAATATTTCAGGCAATCATGCAGTAACTATGAACGAGGAATGGATAGTGATAATTGAGAAACAATGAAAGAAACAAGAATTCTTCATTTAACTTTACTTAGAAAATGGTTTGATTTAATTGCTTCCGGTAAAAAGACAAAAGAATACAGAGAAATTAAACCTTATTGGAACAAGAGATTAGTTGGAAAAGAGTTTGATGAAATACACTTCAAAAATGGTTATTCTAAAAATGCTCCCTTTATGCGCATAGAATGGAAAGGGCTTACAAAAGAAAATGGAGAATACGCAATTATTTTGGGAAAGGTTTTAGAAATTAAGAATATTTAAATTTCTTCCATTTTGAAAACTTTGTTAAGGTTATTTTTCAAAACTCTAAAACCTGAGCCATGGTCATGCGTTTTTCCTTTGCTTGAACCTGTCCCATACACACCAATTCTAATGTCATAAACAATTAATCCGTCTTTTACAAATTGGATAAATCTTTGAAATGTCAAATCTTTTAACAAAGTAGCTTCTTTGAAATAGAAAAACTCTTTTCCATTTTCAATTTTTGTATCTGCATTTATGAAAGCAATCTGTTCGCATTTTGTCTCAATAATATGTTTTAGGTCTGCAAAAGTGTAATAGATAGAATTGTCAATTATTTTGTCTGTCGTCAAATCTTTAACCAAGATGAATATTTTTTCTGCCTTTTCATCAACTTCTAATTTAAATCCAATCTTTGAAAAGAACGTGTTGAATTTTACACCCGATATGGTTGTGTGTAATATTTTCATATTATTTTTATCTGGATGCCCATAAGTTTCTCTCAAATAAGAGTTAGCACCTTTTGGGTTTGATGGCGATTTTGTAAATAATGTTAGCATACTTTTTGATAAATCTCTTTTTGATTTAATCTCTAGAATCCCTTGATAATCTGCAAGAGAGCTATTATTTTCTACTATTCCTATCGCATCTTCAAATGTTTTTCCAATTCCAGTATTATGCGTTCTGTGAGATTCAATAAATCCCTTTGATTTTACAACAAGAAAATCTTTTTTGAAACCATGTAAAACTTTATCTTCCATACAAAAACAAAAATAAAAGAAAGTTAAATATAGATACTACAAGTTAAATACAATATAGGTATACTTAATTTTAAATGAAAAATAGGCGAAATTCCATCTTCTTTTTAGAAAAAAGAAGCAAAAAATACTAGGAACTCCCCCCACTACTAAAGCGACAAACTCTTAATTCTAAAAAACTGATGGTTCCCACCATCCTTGAAGTGTCCTCTCAAATATTATAAACGAGAATTTGCAACTTTGATTTTTTGCCTTTGGCATCGTTGCACTAAAAATCAATCCCTCCAAGTATTCAGGAGAAACTAACAGGGGTTAAAGGGTTTCGTTCGGTTGCACCTCACTACACCCAAATTCAATTTCAGCTCTGTAAATTTCTCCAACTCTATCGGATTTTTCAGCTCGTTCCAGAGGAAAAATCCTCACGAGGTAGAAATTTACGAGGAAATTAAACTTCCTTTAACCCCGATGTTAGTTTCAATTTTTGAGAATGTCTAAGATGATAAGTTTAAACTCTGAATT
>CAYHCG010000041.1:0-4007 GCA_964355135.1 Candidatus Woesearchaeota archaeon
TATGACGCTAGCCTGTCGCGCTGGAAACCCGGGTCCGACTCCCGGTCGGGGCGTCCCTAAACTTTGTAGAGTTTAGGTGGGCTATTCTCAAAAGATAGTTTTTTAATGTTTTAACAATTATTTTTGTTATGGAAAAAGAGACTTTCATGAAAGAGGCAATAGAAGATGCTAAAAAATATAAGCATCACTTTGGGGCGATTGTAGTCAAAGGAAATAAAATAATCTCTAAGGCGGGAAAAAGACCAATTGGAGACCCAAGATACCATGCTGAAACCCAAGCAATTCTTAAAGCAACAAATAAATTAAAAACAAGAAATTTGACTGGAAGTGTTCTTTATTCTACTTGTGAACCCTGTCCAATGTGCTTCTATATGGCTTGGATTACAAACATTTCAAAAATTGTTTTTGGGGCAACATTAGAAGACTCAAAGAACCAAGGTTTTAGCGAAATAGATATAACTGTAAGGGAATTGAATATGAGAAGTGGAAATAAAATAGAAATTTCTAGCGGTTTTCTTAGGGATAATTGTCTCGAATTGTTTAAAATGTAGAAAGCCCTAGAAAAGTGCGGTCGGGGCGTCCCTAAACTTTGTAGAGTTTATGTGGGCGTTAATAGAAATTGTTAATTACTTAAAAAATTAATAACTTCTTCATAGGCTTTTGGAACTTCTTGGGGGTGAATTAAAGCAGAATGGAAAGTTGATTCATCATAGGACAAACCACTACATGAAAAAATAGAATTATCAGCCCCATTTAAATTTACACTTGAAACTCTAACAACCCCATCATTTTCTGGATTTCCACCACAACTTCCTGATATAGTTAAATATTTTACATCTCCGAAAGTTTCATCTCCTGAATTTAATAAAGAGATAAATTCACTATCATACTGCATACCATCACATTCTGGACTTGATCCAGATCCTCTTCCCGCGATGCCTAGATCCCCAAGAAAACTTTGACACCCAAAAGCAATATAATCATAGACCCCGTGATTAGGAGTGCCAATAGTAATAAGCTTATCCACTTTGGATGCTCCTTCCTGATTTTTTATGTATTCTCTAGACACCAACCCACCCATGCTGTGTGCAATTATTATTACTTTATCTTTTCCAGTTGAATAAAGAATGTTGTCTACCACCTTAGACAACCTTTTTGAATATTCTGAAATAGGGTAGTTATCATCACTTGAAACAGAATCTGTAACAGAACTATACTCTCCAAAATAATAGGTGGTTCTAAATGAAAGTGGTTTTTGTGTATTAGCCCATTGCCCTTCTTTGAAGTTGTTCTTTTCACTGCTAGCTAAGATATACCCTCTATCCTCATACAATCCGTCTTTCTCCAATTCATCTTGAAACTCTGAAAAAGCATGTAAGCTATAAGAACTGTCCCCTTCAGTCATAGAGTGTCCGTGCACAAAAATAATTGGATAATTTAAGTTAGAATTATCTGATTCTTGATATTCTTCTCCATAACAATCATTAGGACAACTTATACTATTTTCTCCAACGTCACAAATCCCATTTCCACAACTTTCATAATTACATTGGGCTGTTTCTGTGTTGCAATATCCCCCAGTACACTTACAATCGTTGGGGGTGTTTAAACAGTTCTCTCCTTTTTCTAATTCACAGACTCTATTTTCACATTGAGAAATACTACAATCTTCATTACACCCAGAATTACATTCGTCGGTATTACAAGATCCATCTCCACACCAATTACAATCCAATTTACATTTTCCAGTCTCTTTCCCAGAACAAGATCCATCTCCACAAAAGCCAATTTTTGAGGGATTTGCCCAAAATAAATTCAATAACAAAGCACCAATAACTACAAATAAAACTACGCCGATAACTATCTCTTTTTCAGAGAATTTCATTTTTTCTTTCCTTTTTTGATTGGTTTGCTTTTATTCGCTTTCTTGTCTTTACTAAATTTATAAAAAAGATACCCTATAATAACTAAAAAGATTAACACTATGGCTCCAATTGTAACATTTTTTTGTCTACTTTTTGAAGTTTCTAGTGTTTCTTGAACTCCACTTTCAACAGCCTTGATTATTTCTTCTTTATTAGATTCTGGTTTTTCGCAAATTCCTGCATTTGAACACAGTCCATTATTCCCACAACCACAATCTTGTGAGTTCTTACAATTTTCACCCTGATTTAAATCGCAAAGGTTGTCCCCTTCTCTCCAAGCCTTATTCCAACATGTCTCATGAACACAGAATCCGCCTTCACACTCATTTCCAGAAGTGCAACCAACATAACCATCACATCGACCAATATCTATCGGGCAAGAAGAACATGTTTCATAGGAAGACTCTTTTACACCATTTCCACAGTAAGTTACACATTGTCTATCATCAGGAATTCTGCCTTCCCATTGTCCAGAGCCAATAGAATTTTTACATGAGGTTCCAGATGTTGTACAGGGACAATCTCCTAAAGCCAAAACACAATTTTCATGGTTATTTGAAGTTGTGCAAAGGTTATCTCCTAGAAAGGTATAATTATGAGAAAATTGTTTACTATCACTATCCGCAGAGCCACACAAAGAATTAGACTCAATGCAAGTTACCTCTAGTACTCCATTAATATACCCTTGTCCCGAAATTGCATTTGAGTTAAACTCCAAAGGCTTATAGTCTGGATTAGCGTTTAAAGTAAATGATCCTGCATCTCCTCCCGTGGCAGACCAAGTGCATTCCTGACGACAAACACTATTTAAAGAATCTATTCTCACCTTCATAACAGCATAACCATCTTGATACTCTGCAGAAGTTTTGATTTCTATATTTCCTATTCTAAAATCATCATTCTCTGCAGAAATAAAGTTTAGTGAAACTAGCAAGACAAATATCATCAAAGCAAGTTTGTTACTCATGGCTAATCAAGAAGATATTCGTATAAAAATATTCTTATTTGTGGTATTGCTGTTCAACTCCACAACATGTTCAGAACCTGTTGCTGTTTCTTATAAAGAAATTTAAATTTCTTCTTTCATGAAAATTGATCCATACAATCACGAAAAAAGATACAAAGAGTGGAAAGCCCAAGTCTCAATCAAAGGGATTCCTAACGTTTCTAAAAGAAACTCAGAGATAACTCTTCAATATCTAAATGATATGGAGCATGGCTTAAATGTCTCCTTAAAAAGTGTTAAGGGTGGAAGAAGCTATGTTAGACTAAATACCCTGAGAGAAAAACTATGCTTCTTTTCAAAAAAGTTTGAAGAGATCTACAATTTAGAATGTATTACAGAAATTACTGAGAACCAGTTAGTTCTTTTCTTTTCCAAGATGAGAAAAGGAGAAATAACTAGAAATGATGGGAAAATATATCAGTCTACCCCTTATTTTGTCAAAGTCTTCAAGTCTTTCTGGCATTGGTATCATATAATCAATAAAAAGAAAGGTGTAGAGCTTCCAGACATAACCCTTGACTTAGATTCTAGAGGAGATAAGCCTAAGTGGGTATATTTAACAGAAGAACAAGTAAAGAGACTCTGTAATAACTCTAAGTGGAAATATAAAGTGCTTATAATGTTCCTATTTGACACGGGAATAAGATCTCCTACCGAGTTAGTAAACATAAGAGTCTCAGATTTCTATAATGACTTTAAAGAATTAGTAATAAGAGAAGAGGTTAGCAAGACCTTTGGAAGAAAGATAAAGCTAATGCTTTGTTCCCAACAAGTAAAAGAATATATCTTAGAAGAAGGATTTGGGCAAGACGATTATATTTTTTCAATAAAACCTGCAACCGCTAATTTGTACTTACAAAGACTAGCTAAAAGGGTCTTAGGAGAAGAAAAGAGCCTTGCGGGAGAATCTTATGCCAAACTGACAATGTATGACTTCAGGCATTGTTCTTGCTGTTATTGGCTTCCAAGATACAAATCTGAAAGTGCTTTGAAATATAGGTTTGGGTGGAAGAAATCGGATAAGATCCATTATTACAGCGAACTTCTTGGCATGAAGGATACAATCTCTGAAGAAG
>CAYHCG010000042.1:0-3861 GCA_964355135.1 Candidatus Woesearchaeota archaeon
TATTTGTTTACAAGATTGTGGACTTCTCAATCCTTTATTGTCTTCAACACTCAAACAAGCATTGAGGTTTCCTGGTTGAGAATACATATGCTGGACTTTTGCCGAATGTAGTGGAATGATGTTCTCATCATCTACTTCTGTGTAATAAACTTACTAGATCAACAAATTCTCCAATTTAGATATTACCTGGCTAGAGGAGATATCGCTCACTCTTTTTGTTGAATCGTTTGTTGAAATTACCAAATCTCTATTATTATACGGAGCGAACTTATATGGTCGGGTAGGCCCATATAGACCTATCACTTTTGTTCCCGAAGCATCTGCTAAATGTGTTAATCCTGTATCAGGACCAATAACTACTTTTGATTTCTTAGCTATTATATAAAAATCTTCCAAATCCATTTTAGATTTTATTAGAATAGGGTTATAACCTTTTGATGAACAGAAATTAGCTACCTCTTCGTATCCTTCGGAATTCCATTTTTTATTTGGTCTCCCAGCATCTAAAATAAAAATTATATCTCTACTTTTATTATCTTGAATGTTCTTTTCAACCTTTAATCCAAAATTATATCTTCTTGGAATTCCCAAAATGTCCGCGAATCTTAGATTTCTATCAACAACATGCTCTCTTTCTAGTCTTTTAAGATCACCTAAATTTAAATTCTCTTCGCAATCAATCCCTTGTAAATTAAATTTTCTTAAAACTATTGCGAGATCATATTTTTCTCCTTTTAGATAATATTCATACATCTCTCTTTCAAATTCTCTCCTTTTTTCTTCATCTAATTTATATCTTTCAGGAAAGTCCTTTGTTCTATACAGAGAAATTCTTTTTTCTTCAAAGGAATTGTTTATCTTCCTATAGTCAAATTTTACGATTCCGTTAAATAAATTTCCAAAAGAATAACTATCTACCTCTTGTCTTTTATCTACGATTGGGATTATTATCCTAGAATCACGAATTCCTTCTTTTATGCTATTCATTAAAGGAAGGGCGTGTATCAAATCCCCTATTCCTCTTTGAGGAATAAATAATATTTTTCTCATCTTTATGATTGCTCCTTTCTCAATAAAGAAAGATTCTCCAAAAGATTTTCTTTAGTATTTTCTTTTTCTTTTCTTCTTATATTTCTAATCACGAAGTTCTTTATCAGAGAACATTCTAGCAACATTTCTATCAAATGTTTTTCAAAATCTTTTACTTCTTCTGAAGATCCTCTATTGTAACCTCCTATTAAATTTGTCATGCTTCCAGACACATAAACTGGAACCTCCATATTTCCAGCAAAAATTAAAGGAGATTCAAATTCAAAAACCCTCTTTGATTTTTTTATTCTTTCTAAATCAATAAACCTTAATCCCCCTGAAGTTTCTATTACATTAGAACTATTTAGGTCTCCATGGATGAAATAACCTGGAAAGGATTCCATTCCTTTTCTTAATTCTTCAAATCTTTGAAAATCTGAAGAAATGTCAAAATGTCCTTGTAACGATAAATCAATTGCTAAAGAAATTAAATTGCTTTCGCTAAGATATTTTGTATCTGAAAGTAATTCCTTTCCCAAATTAGGGTTCTCTTTAATAAGTTGAAGTAATTTATCATGCATTAATGCCGAAGTTTCGCCTAATTTACTAAAATATTGTGAATTTCTTTCTAGGTTAACATTCCCTTGGACAAATTCTTCCAAAATATATAACCCATCTTCCAAAGAAACGTAATGTTTTCCAGAATTTGTTCTCTCAATTAAAGGAAATAAGGGATAAAGTTTCCTTGTAATTTCGGATATTGATTCTACTCTTGTTTTATTATCCCCAAAATACTTGAATATTTTGCCTTTCTCTCCATTTGAAACTTGAAAAACTCCATTCTTCTTTACTCTCCCTTTTATTTCCCTTATTTCTCTTGGAAGAAAACCATAATTATCCAAAAGAAGTTTTTCTAGATTTTCTAGATTTTTTCTCATTAAATTTTCTCTTTTGAATACTCTCTCTGGGATATTGTATTTTATTGCTTTTCCATTTAAACGGGAGACAAATCTTTCATATGATTCTTGAAAATTTTCAATAGGATAAATATCCCTATTTCCACTTTGAATCATTATTAGAGAATTACGTAAGTTATCAATGGTTGTTTCAGGTTCATCAGAAACCACTAAGTTATTTGAACAATTCTCAGAAAAAGTTATGTTTCCTCTTACATAACCCAAATTATCGTTAACTCTATAAAAATTCATCTCATCACTATTTCTAGTCCTGGAGAGTTTATGCATAAAAATCTGGTTTAGATAATTATTTAAATATTTGTCTTATTAATAAATTATCTTAAAATGGATATTGTATTTATTAGACATGGAGAAAAAGAAAAAGGGGAAGAAGACTTAGGACTATCTAAAAATGGAATAATTCAAGCGAAAAGTCTCGCTAAAAGATTGAGTAAAGAGAAATTTGATGAAATATATACTAGTAATCTTAATAGGGCGAAAGAAACTGCTAAATTTGTTAGTGATGAAATAGGATTAAAGCCGATAGTTGAAGAATCCTTAAATGAATTTGAGTCAAATTTATTGAAGATAAATGAAGAAAGTTGGGATGATAAAAGTAGGCTCCATTATAACAATTTAAGGAAATTTCTTTCTAGTCTTACTAATCGTGCAGATGAAGACAAAAGAATCTTAATTGTAGCCCATGGAATAACAAACAGGTTAATTTTAGCCATAATGTTAGAACTAGAATTAAAGAACCTTATTAGGTTTAGATTACTTGAAACAGGAATTTCAGAGATATATTGGATGTCTAAATTTGGCAATTGGAGACTCAAATATTGGAATGATGTATCTCATCAGCCAAAAGAATTGGTCGAAGGAGAGAAAAAGTATTAATCCCTTAAACTAATTTGTTATAATGTCTCACAAATTCTTTATAGACTCTTTTGGTTTGTCTCAACCCGGCTTTATTGTGTCTTAAAGTGTATATTCTTCTTATTAATCCTTGTAGACCCGGAGAAGGTCTAACGTAATAGAGATACTTTGATGCTTCGAATATCCTTGAAAGCATCTTTCTTGATCTCTTTTTTGAGTTGAAACCAAATTTTTTGTTCCTTTTATAATAAAGTTCATAAGAGTTAATTAAAAGATCGTAAACCTGAGCGAAGCAGTTATTCAGAAATAATCTTTCGTTGTACCTAAAGTCAAATCCCGATAAAGGTAAATGCCTGACGGGCAAGGATACAGATGTTCTATTAATTATCTTCTTTTGGAGGCTTTTTTTGAAATTTTTATTTTTGCTCAATACACCCTTAACGAAATTTTCTTCACCTTTAATCGAGATACCGACAGAATACTCTTTATTTTTTACCCTAAATTTCTTTTGTGTATTATCGAATGCATTGCCTGAAACAATTACTAAGAAGTCAAAATCTTCATTATTTTCAAAGTATAAGGAAGAACCGAATACAGATATACTGAGTATTTTTAAGTTTGAAAAATTTTTGTTAAGATAATCTCTTACAATCTCACTCAGCTTCAAGAAAAGGGGTAACCTTTTTTTTAACGTCTTGTTCGGCTTGTTTGAAAACAGAGTGTAGTACATATTTCTCTTTAGATATTTCTCCGTCTTTAGCCGATTTTTATAGTCGATTTGAGAATTATTAAATATCTTTATGGGATTGTAAATTTTAAAATTTACTGGAGAAATGTCCATAGAAAGAATAGGGAAAACGGTTTTAAATCTTTTTTGTATCTAGGCGTTGAATAATGTTGACCTTCCATATTCTTTTAGGTTTTTCTTAACCTTTAAGCCTATTCACTTGCTATAAAACTCCGTTGCGCCCTTCTTCAACTTGTACTTTGTTGCTACGAC
>CAYHCG010000043.1:0-3203 GCA_964355135.1 Candidatus Woesearchaeota archaeon
GACGAAGTTCAAGGCGAAGATGAAGCTGAAGAAATAATATTTGTGTGATTCTTAAATATAGTACATAAACTATAAACTGTACATAAAATGTACATAAAAGAGTAGCTCTATTCTAGTCCTAATAAATCCCACCTATCTTTATATTCCTTAATAGTGTTTATATGAATCATTCTTGGTTGTTCTTTTTTAACATGCGGATTTTTAGAGGTATAATCTTCTCTTTGTTTATGACTTATTTTTGCAACATCAGTTGAAGGCACAACATAATAGCTTATAGAATTATCATTATTAATATAAACAAATACAAAGGGTATGTTCATCTCATCGATTTTTTCTGGAACAAAATATTCTTTTCCACCCCTCTTTGTTTTAACTTGAATAGATATTGTTTTGTTATTCTTTGGATTAAATGCAAAGATATCTGTTTTTGGGAAATTTTTAAGGGTTAAAGAAGAATTATAGCCCATTAAACAAAGTTTTCCTGCTACTAAGAATTCACCAGCCAAAGATGTTAAAACCTTTTCTTCTTGAGGTTTTGCCATTTTTATTTATTAGGTATAATTAGACAGAAGCCGTATTTAAGTTTATAGGTATAATTGTATAGATGCCTAAAAGTAGCATCTTAGAGACTACCAAGAGAGTCTTGAATTTATTAAAAAAGAATGAATATACCATAAATCAAATAGCTTCCCAGTTAAGAATACAATGGAAAACTGCAATAAAATCTTTAGAATTTCTAAAGGATATCGGCTTAGTTGAAGAAAGCAGAGGGAAAACTACTTATAGAAGCGAAAGATTATTTAAAGTGAAATGAGTAAGCCCGTTCCTCCCGTATCCCTCAGAAGAATGAAAGAAATGTTAAATGTTCATTTCTATCATGAATGGGATATGATATTCAAACTTTTAGAAAGACAAAGAAATCTCACTTTTACAAAACCTCAAATTTATGTCTACGATCCTATTAGTAAACGAGTTGTATGGGATTCTCCTATTATGTGCGAACTTTTAATCCATTTTAGAAATCTGAATGAATTTTTTTATGGGAAAGTTAATAAAAAGAACGCAAATGTGAGACATTATGTCGGGTGGAATAAGAGAAAGCATAATAAAAAAAGTAAAATAAATGTTTGGAATAAAAGAATTCATAAATTTCTCGCACATCTTAGCTACTCAAGGTCACGTGGTTGGAAACATTGGCCAATATTGCCTCTTTTTTACCCACATTATAAGATGTTAACTCTTAGATTTATAAAAAGAGTCAACAAAGATAAGTATTATATATCCTCTCAGATGGAAAATTTAAAGCAAAGGCTAATAAATGAAAGTGGAGTTTTTAGCACATGAATTTTGAAAAATGACGACATTAATAGAGTTTTTGGGCATTGGGGGTTTTATTTTGGGTATTCTTAATCTTTTGTTATTATGGATAAAACACGCGAAAGATAAACCAATAATTAGGATAAAGAAAAAACTATATTTAGACCACAAAATAGGAGAAGAGCTAAGCGATAAAGAATATGCCCAAAAAGCTGAAAGAGGAGAACTTAATAATATAGAAAGATTTAGAGTAAAGGAGCTTATATTAGATATATCAAATAGTGGATATAGGGATGCAAATCTAAAAAATATTTTTGCGTATTATAAACAAAAAGATAAAACGAATTATGCACCCGGAGTTAGGGGCTTCCATCCAATAACTATTTCTGCAGGAGATAGGGATGAAGTGCATTTATTCTTTGAATTTCCTGTTGAAATTATAAAGGATATTGAAAAAACCCTCCCAAATGAAATAGTGATAGAATTTGATTTTGCTCATAAAAAAATAAAAGAAAGATTTTTTATTGGAAAAAAATGAATACACAAGACTTTGGCTTTATGCTAATGGGAGTACTTATAATTTTATTTTTTACTTATATGGCTTGGCACCCCAACAATAATAATTATGTGAGTCAGGAAGATTATGATAAATTAAACCGTTCTTATGTAACATTACAACAAGAGCATGAGGCTCTAAAAGAAGATATGGCTAAGCTTATTTTAGAATATTATGGAAAAAGTTCATTAACAAATCTTTTAGGGGCTGGGAAATACAGATTAACAATTTGTGCTTTACAAAAATACCTAATAGGAGATTTGCCCGTGATAAAGGAAATTTGTTAATATAACTAGTCTTCAAACAAACCAATTATTATAGAAACCAATCCCAGAAATCCGGTGAATATGGAAATTTCAATTATTGAATCCCAAAAAGCATAAGCTATTATTAAACCGACAATACCTGTAAAAATATATTTTCCATTCATTTTATGTGCTTGGAGATATTGAAGCGTTTGAATTTCCGAAACTGAAATTAAAATTCAAATTTCCTGCAATAGACGCATAAATAATCCCATAAATTATAAGCAGGGTTAGTAAAGCTACAGAACAAATCAATATTCTCTTAAAATATTTTCCCTTTTTCTGCCACATTTCAATGAAAGTTATCACGATAGTGTATAAAAATAATAATGAAAACAATAAGATTATGATATAGGATATATTTCCAACTACCCCTAAAGAATAATTAACTAATCCTGCAAATAAAAGTAGCAATACGCCATCAAATGTAAGTATATACCCTAAATAGTCAGAATCTGCTTTATCCATTTTCTCAAGTTTAGCAGTCTGTTTGTGAAACTGTTTGGAGACCATCATTTCTTGTTTCAAATTTAATTCTTGCGCATATTTCATCTATCTTAGATAGATTTTTGTCACTAAGCTCAAATCTTGCTTCCCAAAGGCCATCTGTAGGGAATTTCAATTTAGTTAAGGTAATTGTACCATTTCCTATGTTATTATACTCTCCAACAGCAAAGATTTGTTTCAAATCTTTATCTTCTATAGCATAATATATACGTAAGTCACCCTTAGGTGCGAAATTAAAGAAGCCCTGCATGAGAGTTAATGTCTGAAATCCGAATTGAACATTTTCTATCTTACTATTATTAATTGTGATTATGGCTACTTCTCGCTTATAAGTTGAATTACTAAAAAATATTAAAATTACGATAATTAAGATGACATAGATTATTGAAAAAATTATTAGCCAATCTTTCTTACGTAGCATATCTCTTATGAGATTTGTATTATTTTTAAATTGTTCCCCATCAAAGGCTTTGCGTCAAAAGTCCCCTTCACATCCTAGAATAATATTCTTGTTTTCG
>CAYHCG010000044.1:0-3123 GCA_964355135.1 Candidatus Woesearchaeota archaeon
TGGTTATGCTGGCACTGATATTCTTGAAGGAATCTACAAGAGTTTCGCGGTGCAAAAAAAATAGATTATAAAAGGTGTTGCAAAAAGCTAATTTTATCGAATGCTACTATAAAATAATGATTTTATCGAAGATAAATTTAAAAGCTTCAATTTCTAATAGACACTAAGACAAGTACGTCCGCCAACTCCACATCGGAAATAGGACATAAATTTCTAATACAAGCCACGCCTTGGATGGTTTAACGAAGGCAATTATAAGTGTAAGGAGGATACTAAAAAATGAAAAAAGAAAAGCAAGTCAATGAAGCATTGAAATTGAAACACAAAATGCAAGAAGACATAATGCAAAAAATGTCTGCTATGGTTAAGTTATATCAAGAACAAGGGTTTGACGAGGGCAGTTTGCTATCCGAACAGGACTTATTTGAACTGGAAAAAAAGTTGCGAGATTTCAGAAGGCAATGCACTATTTTAGATGAGTTAAGAAAGAAAAATTAATAATTTTATCTCCTAAAACACCAATAATTTTTATTATTACAGAATAATAAAAATTCAAATCGTAACTATATAGGTGCTCACATAGCCCATTATTAAAGGGTCATTATTGATTATATTATGTTGATTAGTATTGACAAGAAGACAGCAACTAAAATAAAGCAGTTAAAGGTTTCAAAACTTGAGACTTACGACGAGATTTTAAACAGGTTGCTGGAATTTTACAAAACTAAAAATTAACAGGTAATATAAATATAAGGAGGTGACGAGATGAGAAGAGAAGATTTGATTTCAAACATAGGAAAAAAGATATTCCTAAGATTGAAAAACAACTATTTTTATAGAGGCGTCTTGCTTGATGTTACAGAGGATGCTTTAAAATTTAAGGATATCAAGCATGGAGAGATGATTATTTCTCTTCCAGAAATTCTTATCTTTAATGTGGACAATGGCTATTAACTCTATGGACGCAGTGATATTTGGAAGTGATGATATGGAAGTATTGAGCGAGGAAGAAACTAAAACACCAAGAAAATTAACCCCTCAATTATTAATAGGGGAACATGATGCGGTTTTTGACAGCAAAACACATATTCTTTTGTATTGCACAAGTGGATGCGAGGCATTTTATCCTGACAAAGTTCCAAAGGGAGTAATTCCTAATTACGAAGGAGGAATTGCTTATTATCCAACACAGGAGGAAGTAGAAATAACTAACTTAGTAGAAGACCGAGAGGAAGCGTTAGAGAATATGAGCGAGAAGGAATTAATTGTTTATGAAAAAAACAACGATTATCTTTTAGCTGATATGGAATTCGAGAGGGCTTTTAAGGATGAGAAGGAATCATACTCAATAAATTCTACGGCAGATGAAAGAGAACTGGAACAGAAGAGAAGAAAAATAAGGGTTGAGGAAGCGACAAAAACGCGGGATAATACTTATGCTGTTTGGCAGAAAGCTAAATTAGAGCTGGAGAGGGCAGATAATCAAGAGGACATTAAAAATCCTGTAAAATTTTCACAAATTCTTAGCCCAGGTATAGATTTTTTAGTATTAGCTAAAGAGTTTTGTATTAAACAGCCATATTTTTATAATACAAATTGTCTTTGGTGGTTCTGGAATTCTAAGGAGTTTAAGTGGATATTAGTAGATGAAACAGATATTTTAGTGTCTATTAACAAAATCACCCAATCTTCTGCAATTACTAATTCAAAAATAAAAAATCAAATATTGGAAGCTATGAAAATAATAGGACGAGAGCATACACCTAAAGAACCTAAAAAAACTTGGGTGCAGTTTTATGATGTTATTGTAGATGTGGAAAGCGGAGAGCAGTTTAAAGCTACTCCACAATACTTCATAACAAACCCTATACCCTATAAAATGGGCTATAACACTAATACACCTATAATTGATAAGCTGTTTGTGGATTGGGTAGGCGAGGACTATAAGCAAACTCTATATGAGATATGTGCGTATTGCTGTTTAGCGGATATGCCTTTACATAGGATATTCTGTTTGAGTGGAGAAGGCGGCAATGGAAAAAGCACTTTTATAAAATTCATTGAGAGGTTGATAGGGAAGGAGAATATAACCTCAAGCAGTATTGACAGATTAACTAGGGGAAGTTTTGAAACAGCCAAACTTTATAGGAAGTCTGCGGTTGTGGTTGGGGAGATTGATAAAAGCGTTTTTAGTAAGACGGCTGTATTAAAATCTCTAAGTGGAGATGACTTAATGCCGATTGAATTTAAAGGCAAGAACGGGTTTGATATACATAACTACGCTAAACCTATAATAGCCACGAATAAACTACCCGAAACAACGGATAGAACTATTGGATTTTTTAGGCGATGGTGTATTGTGGATTTTCCTAATACCTT
Source organism: Candidatus Woesearchaeota archaeon (assembly GCA_964355135.1). Taxonomy (GTDB): domain Archaea; phylum Nanobdellota; class Nanobdellia; order Pacearchaeales; family GW2011-AR1; genus UBA73. The sequence continues at coordinate 2,380 of CAYHCG010000044.1, forward strand.
TAATGAGAAGCAGAATGTTTTGTCTTTTATCACTAAAGAAGAAATGCAAAATTTCTGTGCTAAAATTCCACTAATATTACACGCTCTATTGGAGAATGGAACATTTACTAATGAGGGAAGTATTACGGAGAAGACAGCTAAGTATATTGCTAGAAGTTCGCCGATTGAACCTTTTTTGAAGGAATGTTGTACTATGGATGCTAATGCTGAAGTTTCAGTTGATGATTTATATAGTGCATTTATTACCTATTTAGATGAGAACGGACATCGAACGATACATAAAGATGCGTTTGGGAAATCCCCGATTATTAAGCAGTTTGAAGTTTATAATAAAAATATCAAGTATGAAGCTTTTGGCGAGGAAAAGACAACCACAGCTAGATATAGAAAAGGACTTATGCTTAAAGTATAGTTAAATTTTATTTTACTTTGCCCTTTGATTTTTAAGGGCGTTTTTATTATAAATAATATACCTAATATGGGTAATATAGGTATGTTAGGTTAATTTACATATAAAGAGACTAAGTGGAATATGGTATATTAGGTATATTAGGCATATTATTTTCCAATAATTATTATACCCAAGGCAGAATAGCCCTAAAACATATAGTCGCTTAAAACATTTAAGCACTTTACTCGCCTAATACTCATTAAACGCTCAGTTCTTATAGAACTTCGCGTATAGTCGTAGCGGGGGGGGGGGGGGGGGGGGGGGGGGGGGGGGGGGGGGGGGGGGGGGGGGGG
>CAYHCG010000045.1:0-2899 GCA_964355135.1 Candidatus Woesearchaeota archaeon
GCTTTCTAACAAGAATAAACACTATAGATATATAAATTTATTGCCTTGGATAACATAGTCCAATAAATCTGCTTCCGTCCAATAAATAAGAAGACTGTCCAAATTCATTTATATTTTATCTTTAAACAACCCTTTAGAATGTTTTATTATAATATTAAAGTGAATTTGTCCTTTTCCATCATTAGGACTTATAGCTTTATCCCTTTCATGCTTATAACTGAAATCTAATTCTGCCTTTAATTTTAAAGAAGTATAAGGCATAAGATGATAAGGCAATTCAAACCCCTTTACTTTCTTGTTTATTAGCGTATTTCCATGGGTTGGAATTGTTTCTTCACTTACAATTATTATCTTGCTTCTTGGCAAGAAATTTTCGTCAGTATGAAAAGATATTTCTTTTATAGTTGTCGGTCTTTCGCCATTATTGTCTAAATAAAAATAAAAAATGACAGAAGTGTCATCTTTTTTCTCTGCCATTATTTTCTCTATACTTAAAGAAGGCTTTTTCTTCAAAGTTAAATATAAAGATAAGAAAAAACCTGCTAAGGCTATTATTGCAGTTAGTATTTGTGCTAAAATTTGCCAATCAGGATATGCCATATTTATTTTTAATGAACTCTTTAGCCTCTTCTACGAGTTCAATTACTTCATCAACAATTTTTATTACACTATCTCTTAATATTTTTCTGTTATCTACATGAGGATTATTTGTTTCTGGAATTTGATTATATTGAAGGATATAATTTCCAATGAGTTCTATCTTTTGGCTTATGTGAATCAAAGAGCTTTTTAGTGACTTTGTTTTTTCGCCTTTAATCTCGCTATTAAGACCTCCTACATAAATCTGAGTGTTCAAATTCCAAATTTTATGAGCGGGTATTAGACCATACCCAAAGAGTTCCTTAACCCATTGTAGATTACCCTCGGTTTTTATCTCTTTTTTAATGAGTTTAATTTTCTTTTCTTTGCTGCTTATTGCATCTAACTCTGAATATAAAGATTCAAGAAGACTAATTTGTCTTTCTTCTTCTCTTTTTTTGTCCCATATCCAATGAAATATCAAGGGGGCTACTCCAATTAGGATTATTATAATTAAAGATACCCAAAAAGTTTTATTGCTATCTTCCTTGATTTGTCTTAATGTTTCTAACTCTGTTACAGCAATCCTATCAAGAACATTAATTTCATCCCTGGGGATTACAATAAAAATACCTTTTTTTGTTATTCCATTAATGAAGGAATAATCTTTTATTTCAGTATGATTAAAGAGAAAAAGCTTTAACTCCCATTTTCCAACTTCGTTAAGTTTTTTGCTTCCAGTAATCCCATAATTATTTCCATTTGAATCTTTAAAATTTCCTGGTATATTATAATCCGAAAGCTCCAATTCGTAATAAGAAGAGTTTTCAAATTTTAATTGCAAATCAATTTGTTCTCCAAATTCATCACCACCAGGTCTCTTAAACTTTAAAAGAATAACTTCCGCTTTATAACTACAATTTGGTTTTATTGAAGCTCTTATTTTTTCTATAAATAAAGAGTCTCCTTCTCTAAAAAAATTGTCAGGGCTAATTATTTGATAAGGACTTTCTCTATAAGAGAGATAGCCCTCTTGATTTGAATATGTTTCATATGCCTTGATATGAATATGGATATTTTCTATACAACTCGCACTAATTGAATTTAATTGAATAATTAGAATAAATATTGCAATAAAGAAAATTATTTTTCTAATCATGCTAAACAGAGTTATTTAAAACTTAAATAGGTTACTTTTTCAAAAGCTTTACACAAATAGAAAAAATTAGATGGTCTAAAAAGTATCAAAAAATAAGACATATGGTATATGGCAGCGTATGGCAATATAATTTTTAAAGTGGGATTATTTATTTATTGAATGTGTATTTCAGCAGAAGATAGGACAAGAAGAGAGTTCAAATATACTAACCCTAATCATGTAATTCAAAGATTCCATGAAAGAAAGGGGCTATTTGGCAATAAATGTGTGGATGACATGCTTATAGAAACGCAAACTTGCATAAGGGATATTAATAGATGTGTTATTGTCCCAGATGAAAGAAGGGATGGTAATAAAAGCAATTATATAGCTATCTTTTTAACTGACTTTGGAGAACTGATAGCTATTCCTCTTTTTATCAATGAGACCCACATCATAATTTTAACATTAAAAGATGTGAAAAAAGATGAGAAAAACCCTAATTGGTATATAAATAAATATAATGAGATAGGCGGGACAAGAGGGATTCAATCTTTACCTCTTTATTATAAAACAGGATTTGCTTAAAACCAAAAAGTTTATATCCAAGTAAGCCCTATAGATAAAGTAGTAAAAACAGAAAAAATGACAACGAAATGTGTATCTTGCGGAAATTTATTTACAGAAGAAAAGAAGAAGAAAAGTGTCAAGGTTACTTTGAGTAACCCTGGAGATGTGTTCTGTGAAGGAGACATTTCTACTTGTCCTCATTGTGGCGAAGAATATGTATCTGAAGGGGATATGATTAAGTTAGCACAATCTTTTGAAAAAGCTCATACTGAAAAATATAGAAAGAAAATCACCGCCTAAAAATTTGTTATTTTTCTTTTATAGCTTTATCCCCCTTTAGGCTAAACAGCCTCTCTGACTTATAAGTTGTTTTTCCTTTTCTCTCTTTTACCAATCCAATTTTCTTCAAAAACCCAAGAACTTTCATAGTGGTTTTCCATTGAAGCCTAAGCCTGTCAGAGATATTATTTACAGAATATTCCTTGCCATCAGATAGCAACTTAATCACTTTTTCAGTAATATTAAGTATATTCGTTCTTGGCATAGATACAATTATACGTGTATAGGTTCAGGACATATGTCCTACCCTAAAATAACTTAGAAAAATCAAAA
>CAYHCG010000046.1:0-345 GCA_964355135.1 Candidatus Woesearchaeota archaeon
AGAAAACAAAGTTATTATTCTAGACTAAAAGATTGACTTTTGACGCAAAGCTGTTACTACCCAAAATTTTTTAAACTCTTTTGTTCTGTTCAGGACATGAGCAGGATTGGAGCACTTAGTTCAATTTCATTGGGCGTTATAATCTTTTTAACACCCTATCTCTCTAGTATGAATGAATCTTTTGTAAATTCTTTTGGAATTACACTGTACCAGGCATGTGCCATCTTTGTAGTAATTCACGGAATAATTGCATTTTTTACCCAACCAAAGATAAGATAAAACTAATTTAAGTGGGGATAGAGGGAGTCGAACCCTCCACACCACGAGCTTCAGTCGTGTGCTCTC
>CAYHCG010000046.1:355-2599 GCA_964355135.1 Candidatus Woesearchaeota archaeon
AAAACAAAGTTATTATTCTAGACTAAAAGATTGACTTTTGACGCAAAGCCTAATGAGGTGGCTTTGTTAAATAAGTCTTCTTTTTAGCTTACTTTTTTAACAGAAAGTTTTATCTTGCTTTCTATACCAAGAGCCAAATTAACTATAAGTTTATGCCATTCCTCTACCTGATGAAAGAGACTTGAGAAACCTACCTCTAATCCTTCCCTCTTTGAAGCACTTGAACTTCCTCTTGCTTCTTTATATGCGTCAATCCATTTTTGGTCTATTCTTCCATTATTATGAATATAACAGTTTCTTGTTTCTTTAGCAAGGTTAAGTTCTTTTAATTCTTGTTCAGAAATAATATCTTTATTCTCTTCAAAGAATTTATTCATACCTTGTTTTTTACTGGCATTTATTTCCTTTGAACAAAGAATCTTTGATGATTCATTAAGTAATTCTTCAAATAGAGAAAAAAGCGTTATTAAATGCTCAAAAGTTATTCCTTCATCTTTTGATGTCAAGATAGAACATAATTCTGAAGGGGTATACGGATGAAAGCCTTTTGGAAATGCAGGTAATCCAAATTTCAAAGGTTTATTCCAATAAGGTGTGTTTTCAAATTTATCTCGTATTTGGAAATAATATCCCCAAACTGCCATATAAACTGCTTTCCACCTATCTTCACTTTGGTTTATCCTTGTAATTGCTGAGCCTATGATTATAGGAATTTCCATTTTACTTCTTACTTTTTATACAGAAGACTATTAATTAGTTTCTCTTCCACCCTACCATCTTCCCGTCGGCATCACGGGGGAAATAAAATGCAAACTAAAACTCAGGCTCAAAACAGAACACCTTGAATCTTTTTGTGACTAAAAACGTCTAAAAAAATACACATTTTGTGGCTAAAAACGTCTAAAAAATGTTCATCTAGAGGATAAAAGTCTAAATACTTGTGGCTAAAAAGGTAAAGTTTATAAAACAGAAAAGACAGTAATTAATATGAGTTATATAGAAAAAAGAACAATAAATGGAAAAAATTACTTTTACTTTACTAAAAGAGTCTCTTTTATGAATAAAGTCTTTGTTATAAAAAAACATATGGGCAATCCTTCCATGATTAGCAAAGAAAAATACATACTGGACAATTTAGACACCTTGACGAACGAAGAATTCAGGTTTAAGTCTACGTTTTTAATCCCCTTAAAAGGAATATTGTCTCATAATAAAAATTTGCCTGAAGGCATAGAGATTAAATCCATAAAAATCAATAATCTTTTAGAGGGCAAAAAATGTGAACAATCAGCAAATACTGAGTTTGCAAAAGAATTTATCTTTAACTCAAATAATATTGAAGGTTCAAAGATTCCTCCAGAGAGAGTAAGAGAAATAATAGAGAAGGGCGACACAAAATATGCGGAAAGAAACGAGGTCAAGGAAGTTCAAAATTCTATCTTGGCATTTGAATACCTTCAAAAATCCTTCAAGTTCAATTTAGGCTCAATTAAAAGATTGTATTATATCTTAACAAAAAATCTGTTTAGAGAGGGGAACCTTGCCTATCCAAAAGGATTTAAGAAAGAAAAGAACATCGTAGGGAATTCTCAAACCACCTCCCCCGAAAAAGTTGAAGAAGAATTAACAGAACTTTTAAAATGGTATAAACTAAACAAAAACAATATCCATCCCCTAGTTCTGGCTTTTGAGTTTCATAGGAGATATGAAATGATTCATCCTTTTCTGGATGGAAACGGAAGAACTGGAAGATTAATTATGAACAAAATTTTAATGAGTTCAGGATACTTTCCAATAATTGTTTACAAATCAAACAAACTTGCTTATTTTAACGCGTTAGAAAAAGTTGAAAGAACAAAGAACTACCATCAATTCATGCTAGAACAAGCAGATAAAACCTATGATTATCTATTGGAAGTTATATCTAGATATTAACTCTACCCTTTTTTATTTGTTATAACCAAAATAAAGGGTATATAACTGAATTATGAAAAATTCTTACCAAACAAGAAAAACTTGTGGTTTTTTGACTTTTTTCTTACCAAGGAAGAAAAGAGGATATTAGCAATTATCTGAGTTTTTCTGTACCCTTCTGGTTCTATAAAAATTCAAGCGAACGCTCTTAGAACTATGTTCCCTTCCACGCAACCAACTTCCCCTCGGCATCACGGAGGAAAATGGAGCCACCAGAATTCGTTAAATCAAGAGCAAATCTTGAGCTGGCTCCTGAAGAAATTATCTGTT